>PAUN01000060.1 GCA_002712885.1 Acidobacteriota bacterium | reverse complement strand
TCGGGCCGTCCGGCGCCACCCGGTCGCCGTCCGCCATGAGCACGGTGACATCGGCGAACTCCGGCACGAACTTCGAGAGCGGATCGTCCAGCGCCGCCTTTCCCTCTTCGACCAGGAACATCACCGACACGCCGACGTTGGCGGGGCCGGCGGTCGGTAGACCGGCGCCGTGATCCAGGTCTGCCGGGGCGAGGGGGAAGCGCTTTCGGCAGCGGGCTCCCCGGCGGCCGGGGCGTCGCCGTCTTGGGCGGAGCCACAGGCGACGACGACCATGGACAGCGCCGCGAGGGCAACTCGAAACGATGGTCGCTTCACAACGGGTTTCTCCTCGACAAGACCGCTGCGGTTTGTGAAAGCGGGGTCGCTGCTCCCGGCGTTACAGTGGCGCAGGTGCTCGAAACCGGGTAATTCAGGGCGACGTCGCCGGGGCGAGGTCATCGGGTTCGGCCGTGTCCCCTTTTCCCTGGAAGTCACGAATGACGTCCAGGATGATCGGGCCCAGATCTTCCGCCTTCCGTGCGCCGATCCCGTAGCAGTCCAATAGTTCCTGCGGTGTCGTGGGCCGTCGACGCGCCAGATCGCGCAGCGTGTTGTCGTGGAAGACGACGTAGGGCGGCACGCCGCGCGCGTGCGCCACCTCTGTTCGGCATTGTCGGAGCGCTTCGAACAGTCCGCGGTCGACGCCGTCCCAGGCCGCCGGGTCGCCTTGGGACCGCCGTTTTCGTTGGGCGGGTGTCGGTCTCGGTTGCCGAAACAGCGCGACCTCGGTGAGGCCCTTGAGCGCGGCCACGCCGTCATCAGTCAGCTGGAGGACCGGGTATGGTCCGTCGGTACGAAGCAGCAATTCCTGTTGCGTCAACTGGTCGACGTAGCCGCGCAGCTCAGGGATCGGCATCTCCGCCAGCAGACCGAAGGTGGTCAGTTCGTGGTGCCGGCGGGCGGTGACCTGGTCGGTCGTGCGTCCACGCAAGACGTCAATGACGTGGCCCACGCCCCAGCTCTGACCGGTGCGGACCACCGTGGACAAGATTTTCTGGGCCAGGGTCACGGGGTCAGCTATCCGCTCCAGCTCTTTCAGGCACCAATCACACGCTGTACAGTCGTCGCGATCGAATGTCTGACCGAAGTACTCGACCAGCACCCGATGACGGCAACGGCTGCCGGCCGCGTAGCGCTCCATGTCGCGCAGGAGGCGTCGCGCCGTGTCCGACAGCTCGCCGCTTTGCTCCAGCATCTGGCGCCACCGTGCATAGTCGGCACCGGAGTACAGCAAGATGCATTCGGCCTCGAGGCCGTCGCGACCCGCCCGACCCGACTCCTGCTGGTAGTGTTCGATCGAGCGTGGCGAGCCGGCGTGGATCACGTACCTGATGTTTGACCGATCGATCCCCATACCGAACGCCACCGTGGCCACCATCACGTCGACCCGCTCGTCCAGAAACGATTCTTGATTGCGGCGTCGGGTCGCGTCCGGGAGTCCGGCGTGATACGGCAGCGCCCTATGGCCTAGTTCATCGAGCCAGCCGGCCAGCTTCTCGACCTCTTTGCGAGAGACGCAGTAGATGATGCCGGCCTCGTTCGGGTGCCGGTCGACGACGCGGCGGATCTGATCTTTGAGGCTGGCGCGCAGGAGCACCCGATAGTTGAGATTCGGGCGATCGAAGGCGCCGATCAGGAACTCGGGGTCACGCAGCGCGAGCTGGTTCGCGATGTCCTCGCGCACCTGGAGCGTAGCGGTGGCGGTGAACGCGTGGATGGAGATGTCGGGGAAATCGTCGTGGAGCTCTGCGAGGCGACGATACTCCGGGCGGAACTCGTGTCCCCACTGGCTGATGCAGTGGGCCTCGTCGACCGCGACGAAACTGACGCCCCACTCACGGAGTCGGGCACGAAACGACTCGCCGCCGTTGCCGACCAGGCGTTCCGGCGTCACATACAACAGTCGGCAGCGTCCCGCGTCGAGGTCGTTGTAGACCTCTCGGCGCTCGTCCGAGCCCAGCGAGCTGTTCAGGGCCGCCGCCGACACCCCGCTCGCGACGAGGCCGTCCACCTGGTCCTTCATGAGCGACAGGAGGGGCGAGACGACGAGACCCAGACCGCGGTCCGGACGTACGAGCGCTGGCATCTGGAAGCAGAGCGACTTGCCACCGCCCGTGGGCAGCACCACCACACTGTCGCGTCCCTGCAGGTTGGCGTCGATGGCGGCGCGCTGCAACGGTCGGAACTCGCGGTACCCCCAATAGCGGTTCAGCGCATCGTGCAGTTGGGTGTCGTGTTCGGCCGACGGCAGCTCAGGCTGGGTCACGGTAGGGCTACGTAGCAAAGGCCTCGCCGTGCCGCCGATGGCGGCCTGCGGCCGCCGGCGGGGCGACGAGACGAAGAAAACGCAACGACCTCAACCGGAGGCCGTTGCCAGAACTACGACGTATCTGCGCCGACGACTACGCGGGTCCGAGTCCAGCGGCCCGGCGCCATGCGACGACCTGTCCGAGATGATCCATCTCATGTGACGTCATGATGTATGCGACCATGGCGCCGACGGTGGGAAAGTACGCCCGGGTCTGCTCGTTGGGATGCTCGGCGTCGAGCACGGCGGCATCGACTCCGGGCAGCGCGGCCTTCCACGAGTTGTGCACCTTCTCGAGTTCGGCGAGCAGCTCGGCCTTGGTGGGTTGGCCAGTCGGGTCACTACTCGGGGTACCACCCGTCTTGAACAGCTCGGCCCACCCCTCCGGCGCGTCCGGTTCGATGCCGATCAACTCTCCGACGCCGTGGGCGGACATGATGAGATGCCCGAGACTCCAGGTGGGGTGGTTCACGAGGCCGGCCGGCTGGGTGCACATCAGCGCGTCCGGGATGTCCCCGACCTGCCGCTTTGCATTGTTGAGTTGAAGGTCGTAGGCGTGCAGCATGTGAGTGAGCATAGGTTGTCAGATTCTCCTGTGCGCCGATGGTGACCGGCAAGTCCATGATCTACGCGTCGTCGCGCGCAAACGGGAAAACAGTAATTATAGTGGGTCACGGGCTTCGTTGGTCGGGGTTGCAGAACCGGCCCCGACCCAGCACACTGATAAGCTGATCGAAGGTTTGGAGGTGGATGTGCCACGTGTTCAGGTGCTGACCGCAGCACTGCTATTTCTCTCGCTGGCTGGTCCGGCCGCCGCGCAACGTCCCGATTTCTCTGGCATGTGGACGCTGGACGAGGGCGCCAGCGAAGTGACGCCGCCGGCGTTCAGTGGCGGTCGCGGCGGCGGCCATACTGAGCGCCTGTTCATTACGCACGCCGCCAATGGCACGGTTGTCATCGGCGCCGAAACCAACGGTGTGAAGGCCTGGTCGTTTACCCCCGGCCGAGGAGAGCTCAGTATTCCAGTCGGCCGGGACACGTCGATGATGGCCTCATCACGGTGGGACGGGAACCGGCTCGTGGCCGAAGGCACCCAGGGCGAGATGACCATGCATGAGGTGATGTCCCTGAGCGCCGATGGGAGCATCCTGACCATTGAGGTAGACACCACGACGCCCGACGGCGAGACCCACAACCGACTTGTCTACACCATGGCGCCTCCGGTCGGGCCATGCAAGGCGTGGGCGATGCCCTGCAAGGACTTTCCGCAGGGAGCACGGTAGGACCTCTCATCCGAGACGACACACACCATGGGACATTCGAGACCCGCGCCGCTGACCGCCTCGCTCCTACTGTTTTGGCTCGCTTCGCCGTTATCCGTCAACGCCCAAGAGGGCGAATGGCGGCAGTGGGGCGGACCACGGGGCGACTTCATGGTGGAGTCCGAGGGTCTGGCCGAGACGTGGCCCGAGACCGGCCCGCCGGAACTGTGGAGCCGTTCGTTGGGGGCCGGTCACACATCGATCCTCGTGGCCGATGGACGCCTCTTCACGATGTACCGTGAGTCCGGGTCGGGTGGCGGCGAGCCGTGGACGCCGAGCGAGAGCGTGATCGCCATGGATGCCTCCAGCGGCGACACCCTGTGGGAGTACTCCTACGCGTCGAAAAATCAAGATTTCGATCAGGGGGCAGGTCCTCATGCCACGCCGCTGCTCAGCGACGGCCGCCTGTTCACGATGGGAAGCAACAAGGAGTTGCACGTCTTCAACCCGGAGACTGGCGAGCTACTCTGGTCGAAGAANCTGATCNCCGACTTCGGGTCCCCGCCGCTGCTCATCCGCTCGATGATCAAGCCGGGCTCCGGCATCACACCAATCCCCTACAAGGACACCATTCTGCTGCAGGTCGGTGGCCCCGGGCAGTCGGTGATGGCCTTGCGTCAGAGCGACGGTGCCGTCGTGTGGAAGAGCGGCAGTTTCCTGGTGTCTCACGCACCGGTGGGCCTGATTACCGTGGCCGGTCGCCAACACGCCGTCGTCTTCGCGGGCCAAGGTGTCTTCGGGATGAATCCCGATACTGGCGAGGTGCTGTGGGCGCATGCCCACGACGCCGGCAACGATTTCAACTTCCAGATTCCGATCTACGACGAGGGCAGCGGCGTGTTGTTCTTCTCGTCCGGATACATCGGGGGCAGCCAGGCGATCAGGCTGGTGCCTGACGGCGACGTTGTGCACACCGAGCTACTGTGGGACGACCGCCAGTTGCGCTTCACCTTCCTCAACGTTCTCAAGATCGGTGATTTCATCTACGGCACCAACGGCCAGGGGGCAACCGCCATTCTGACTGCGACCCATATGGAGTCTGGCGAAACCGCGTGGCGCGAGCGCGGCTTCAGTCGCGCCAGCATGGTCTATGGTGACGGGAAGGTGATTCTGATGGAAGAAGATGGCGATCTGTCCCTGGTGCGGCTGAGTCCCAACGGGCTCGAGGCGCTCGCCACGACACCGCTGTTCGCGACCCGCACCTGGACCGTGCCGACATTGGTCGGGACCACGCTGTACGCTCGCGATCGCGAGCGGATCGTCGCCCTGGACCTTGGCGCCCGATAGGTCGGCGTCGCAACCGTCAGCGCGGGTCGGCCGTCAACACCGGGTCGACAAGGACGTGGGCGTCGTCAGTCGGTCGGTCATCGTTGTCGTAGAGTGTGGGTGTCCCGCCGTCCCACCAGTTGTGCTGCGCGGTCATCCGGATCGGAGGCAGTCGTATCGCGCCTTTCTCGTTGTCGATGAATCGATTGTGGCCGCGGCTACCCAGCGCGCCCCCGCCGAGGTCCACGGTCACCGCATGTCCATCGCCCCCGCCACGATTGTTCAGTGTGAACGCGTAGCCGGTCGTGCCGATGATGGAGCTGCTTTCGACGAGCAGCGTGGTGCTGCCGCCGCTGTCAGGAACCCCCTGGAGGTTCAGCGAGATTCCGCCGCCGCCCTGTCGTGGATCACCGCCGATGATCCTGGTGTTTCTGATCTCATACGACAGTTCCGAGTTCATGCCTGAGTTGGAAAACTGAATCGGGTCCGTCACCGAGTTTTCGATGACGCTATCGACGATNTTCAGCGTCAGCTTGCAGCCAGTACACCAGTTCGCCTCGTCCGGTCGAGGGGAGCCGAACATATAGGCCTCAATGGCCGTATTGGATCGGTTGCCTTCCTGCCGCGTGTTCTTGAACCGGTAGTCGCGAATCAGCATGACCTGTTCGGACTGACCCATCAGATAGGGAATGATGCTGTCCGAGTTTCTCTCCCCCCGGCCGATATTGTCGGCGGTCGAATCCAGAATGATGGTTTCCACCCGACTGGTGTGCTGCGTGCGTACGAAATAGGCGCGGCCACCGAGGTCCGAGAAATCGTTGCGTTGAAACTGGTAGTGGCCACGACTCTGACCCGATTGAAATACCCGGATGGCCCCAAGGTCTTCGCCATCGGAAAAGCTGCTGTCTTCGACCGCGACCCCGTCGATGGTCCCCTCGGACGCATCAAAGGAGATGGCATACACCAGTCCGCGTTCGTCCTCGATGTGTTCCGTCGCGTGTCCCGTAAACGTCGCGTGATGGATGTACGCACCGGAGTAGTTGGTGCCGGCCCCGGAGATGGCGGCGTGGCCCATGTTCATGAAATGGATACCGGCCACTTCGTTCTGTGTGGACAGCCGTACCATGATGCCACCCGGGAGCGGGGTCGAGTTGGTCAGTCGCACGCGGTNGGCCGCGTGCTCGAGCAGCTCCCCATCGGCGTTCACGCCGACAAGTTTCTGCCGCGGTTTGAGCGCGATGCCGCCGTCCAGTACCGAGCCGCGCTCACTGGCGAGCAGAAAGATGGTATCGCCGGCGGCTGACGCCGCCTCTGCTTGAGCAAGCGAGACAAACGGGGTTCGCTTACCGCCGTCGCCGTTGGGTCTGGCGTCGGCCGAGACGTAGAACGTCGTGTGTGGAGAGTCGCGCGGGGTCTGGCCCTGGGCGGGCGCACTCGAAGCCAGCCACAGTGCGAGCACAGACAACGACGGCATCATGCCGTACACACGTTGGCGTCTCATGGTTCATTCGCCCGTTACTGTCGCCTGCCACGCGGTGTCATATCCGCGCTGCCAATTATGCGCGAGAGGGTGTCGACGGTTCAATCCGGACGCGCGGTAGATACTGAGGAACCGGAGGGTGATGTCGCGACCGCGCGTGCTTCGAGTCGCTGGGTCATGCGGAGACGTTCGGCCGAGGGGGCCGGCTGCGATACTGTCAACGGCTGTCTCGGAACTGACTGCGACGGGTCGATGGACGAGTCATAGTACGACCGATGACGGCTGCAACGGGGAGCTGTGACCGACGCAGCCAGACAGACGCCTCGCGCGGAAACCTTAGACTAGATAGCCACGCGGCCAGTGCTGTCACCCAACGACTCCTTTTCCGCGCCCATATACGAGAGCATCGTCAGGAACAGGTTGGCCATCGGGGTTTCCGGAGCGTAGGAGATGTGTCGACCCTGTGTGATCCGCCCTCCAGCCCGACCGGCGAGCAGCGTCGGGAGGTCGTGGTGATGGTGGCGGTTGCCATCTGAGATGCCGGCCCCATAGACCACCATCGAGTGGTCCAGCAACGTGCCGTCGCCGTCGTTGGTCGTCGAGAGCCGTTCCAGCAGATGGGTGAACTGTTCGACATGGAAGCGGTTGATCTGGGTGATCTTCTCGATCTTTCCGGCGTCACCGCGGTGATGGGTCAATCCGTGGTGAGCCTCCGAGACCCCGGCCTCTTCGTACACCTTGTTGCCGAGTTCGAGCCCGACCATGAAGGTGATGATGCGGGTCATGTCCGTCTGGAAGGCAACCGTCATCAGATCGAACATCAAGCGCGCATGTGCGATGAAACTTTGCGGCACACCAGGTCTGGGGCGCGCGAACTCGGGCGGTGCGACGTCGGCGGCTTGTTCGGCCTGGACGATTCGCTTCTCGATGTCTCGTATCGAGAACAGATACTCATCCAGCTTTCGCCGGTCGGTGGCGCCGAGCGTGCCCTGTAACGTCTTGGCCTGGTCCAGCACGAGGTCGAGCACGCTTTGGTCGTACGCGGCTCGCCGGGCGCGGCGTACCGGATCGGGATCGAGATCGGCGCTGCCGAACATCCGTTCGAACACGGCACGCGGGCTGGTTTCCTGCGGCATCGGCGCCGACGGCGTGCGCCACGAGATGGTGTTGCTGTAGGCGCAGCTGTAGCGGCCATCGCAATTGCCGCCGTACAGCCCTTCCTCGCACCCGAGTTCCAGTGAGGGGAAACGAGTCTGGCCACCGATGTGCCGTGCGGCAACCTGGTCCATCGAGACGCCAGCCTGGATATCGGCCCCGGCCGTCTCCTTCGGGTGTGCACTGGTCAGATAGCTGGCCCCCGCGCGCGCATGGTCACCCGGGCCGTCGCCATGCGCCCGGCCGCCGTCCTGCATCAACCCCGATAGGATGGAGAATTGGTCCCGATACCCGGCAACAGGCTGGAGAATTCTGGGGAACTCGGTCGGCAACGGAAACGCGCCGTCGAGCCCGGCGACGGTCCACTCGTCCATGATGATGCCGTTTGGCACATAGACGAACGCCATCCGTGTCGGCGAGGCGGCGTGCACCTGCGCGGCTCGGGCGAACGCCGGCACCATGGCATCGAGAAATGGCAGCGCCAGCGTGGCGCCAAGCCCCTTGAGGACGGCTCGTCTGGGCAGATGTTTGGATGAAATCATCGTCAGCGTCCTTACTCCGGGCGGCGCATCCTGAACGGCTGGCTCTCGACCACGCCCAGGACGAGGCTGGAGAATCGGTGGTCGGCGGTGGCGACTCGCTCGGTGATCGTGTCGACGGCCTTCGCATCATAGGCCTCNAGCCCGCGCCCCAGCGCGTAGGTCAATAGCTTCTCGGTNAGATTCTTCGTGAACGCGTCATGCTGGCTCCGCAGAATACCCTTGAGCTCGAGTGAGCCACGGAACGTGGTGCCGTCTGGCAACGTGCCGGAGTCGTCGATCTCGAACGGTCCGTCATGCGTGCGCCAGGCACCGGTCGCGTCATAGCGCTCCAGCCCAAACCCGATCGGATCGATCTGGTCGTGACAGACCGCGCACGTCACGTTGGCGCGATGTTCCTCGAGTTGGGCTCGCAGCGACACCGTGGTGCCGACCGCCGCTACATCGAGTGGCGGCACGCCGGCGGGTGGGTCGGGTGGNGGGGCGCCGAGCAGGTTCTGCAGCACCCATTTGCCGCGCAGCACGGGCGATGTGCGAGTCGGATAGGACGAGACGGTCAGAATGCTGGCCTGCGTCATCAGGCCGCTGCGCTGCGAGCCGTCTAGCTCTACCCGTTGGAACGCTTCACCGGTGACTCCGGTGATGCCGTAGTGGTGAGCAAGCGGGCCATTCAGAAAAGTGAAGGGCGCGTCGATCAGGTCGAGGAGGCTCCGATCTTCTCGGATGATGGCGCCAAGGAACAGATCCGTCTCGCGTCGCATCGCATGACGCAACTCGTCGTCGACCGCCGGGAACCGGAACGGGTCCGGTTTTGCCCGATCCAGATTACGGAGCTGAAGCCATTGTTCGGCGAACGTGTCAACCAGCGCCGCCGCGCGCGGGTCGGCGAGCATACGCCGGACCTGTGATTCGAGNACGTCAGGGCGNCCCAGCTGGTTCGTGTCGGCCAGGCCGAGCAANTCGTCGTCCGGCATGTCGGCCCACAGGAAGTAGGACAGCCGTGACGCGAGCTCGTGGTCACTGATCAGGTGCGCGTCGGCACTGGCGTTGTCCGACGTCGTCCCCGGGTCACGCTCGATCCTGAACAGAAAGTGCGGTGAGAGCAATACGGCCTGTACCGCCACGCGAACGCCCTCATCGAATGAGTCGCCTGCATCTTGGGCCTGGGTGACCAGGCCGGTCAGACGTTCCACTTCGTGCGCCGCGACTGGGCGCCGATACGCTCGGCGGGCCAGATTTGTGACGATCTCGCCGGCGCAGCTCTCGTTATGGGCGCCAGGCTGATGACGACAGATGAAGATCTCGTCGTAGCTCGCCGGAGGGGCCGGACTCACCTTGAACGGCCCGACGATATCCAGATAGTCGATATACATCACGCGACGGCCGTCTGGCAGCATGTTCTCGCGGGGGTCGACGATATCGGCGATATGGGGATACGACACCCGAAAGTCGTGTTCGCCCGCCTCGACCGTCACCCGGGTCACGAGCTCGCCACGCTCATACCCGAACGCGTTGACGCCTTCGATGATCGCCTCGNCAAAGACCTCCCCGTCGAGGGTCGCCACCACCGGCACCGGCGGCGCTGCCAGCCGCATCTCCTCCAGGAACTGCTCAGGCGGAAGCGGTGGTGCGTCGCGAGGGCGGCGTGGCGCGCCCTCTGGTCGGGGCGCCCGCTGGCGATAGTTCGCCACCCGGAAGCGCAACTCGTAATCGGCCGTCCAGGGAAACAGGTGCGAGCCGTACAGTGCGCCTCGCATCGAATACGGGAGCGTGTCGGCGTCGTCGAGACTGCCGTCGGCGTCGTGCGAGCGGCGCGCCATGTAGTGTGCGAGTTGGAACGGCTCGTCCGGCAGCGGTGGCCCGAACACGGCATCGCGCGAGAGACTGCGAGCTGCCGCGATGTATTTCTCCATCAGCAGGGGCGAGATCGACAGCACGTCTCCGTTGTTGTCGAACCCGTAGCCCGAGTCGTCGGCTGGGAACTCATCGGCGGGGCTGCCGTGCACCCCGAGCAGGCTCCGTACGGNGTTGTTGTACTCCGTCCGGTTGAGTCGGCGGGCGGTGACCCGACCGGGGTTGGGCGTCCCATCAGTCGCGGCGCTGCCAACGAGTGCGTCGACCCAGGCGAGGACTTGCTCCACGGCTGGGTCCGCTGGACGTGGGCGTCCCCGCGGCGGCATCTGGCCGGCCCGCAGGCGCTCGGAGACCCGCTGCCACAGCGCCGATGCTTCGGACACATCGGCGCCGGCCAGAAATGGATCAAAACTCAGGTCGGCGGTTTGCAGTTCGTCGTTGTGGCAACTCACGCAGTATTCGGCGAGCAACGGTTCAACGTGTTCGGTGAAGGCCGGGTCTGACTGCCCGACCTGCGCGGACGCGTGGCTCAATAAGCCGAGTGATATCGACAACCCGACCACGACCGGCGCCACGAGCGGTCGGCGGGACGGCCGTCGTCTGTGCGAAGTGGTCAACGTATGCCTGCGCGGGTTCGGAGCGGCCCGCGGCCGTCGTGTGACGGCTCGTGCGTGGCCGGGGTCAGCAACAGCGTCGCCAGGCTGAACTCTTCCACGAGGCTCCTCCTACCGATTTNCCCGCTGTCGGTCCAAGGTCTCCACGTCCAGGGTGAACGACAACGGCACCGCGACCGGATCGAAACACAGCTTGTCGTCGCAGGCCTGATAGTTGAGCGTTCCAGACAGTGTGACCGCGTCCAGCTCTTTCAGTGCCTCTTCCGCCTCGGGTTCACCAGAGACGACGGCCTCTTGCAGCAATGTGAAGGGCTGTTGATACACCGGAACCCGNTCGTCGAGTGGTTCGAAGTGATAGATCTCAGAGGCTGGGAACTCGACCGGCTCGAAGCGGATATGTGGCACCGGATCGATCGTGAGTCCAATCACGCGGTAACCCATCGCTTCGGCGCCCGGCGCGTAGAGGTGGATCCCTTCGTTCGGTTCGATGTCGACGGCCAGCGAGAACTTGGTGCCGACGGTGAGGTTCGGGTTGCTGGGATAGGCTGTGATGTTCATGTGGGCCGTCGAGCCTTCTATCGCCGCAATTGGCGACAGTCCGGCGCCCAGCTTCAGCATCACGTTGGCGGTGGTGTTCCGCTCGCGGTAGAACTCCTCAAAGAAGCGTGACGTGACGCGACCCTGGGCATCCAGCATAAAGGTGCCGGGGAACGGTGTGCCGACAATCATCTGGCTGGCCCCGAATACCGAGACATACTGCCTAGCGTCCGCCACCACGTNTGGGTCGTCTTTGTTGGGTCCGACCGCTTCAGCCGCGACCGTATTCAGGATGCCGAATTCCGTGATGACGGCGGANTCGTCATCTGACAACAGCGGAAAGCTGATGCCGCNGCGCTGNGCGAAGTCCGACAGGATTTCTTCGGAGTCGTAGCTGATCGCCGCCACGCCGAGACCCTGACCTCGCAACTCTTCCGCCCGGTCTTGCAGCTCCACGAGCTGCGCTTTGCAATACGGTCACCAGTCGGCCGACCGGTGAAACAACAGAATCGCTCCGTTCGGTCCCAGAATCGACTCAAGCGTCCGCTCCCGCCCGTTCTGGTCAGGCAGCGTGAAGTTGGGTACAGATTCGCCCACCTGGGGGCCGAGTGAAGCGACGTTGACGGGGGTTCTTGATTGCATCGCGTGGGTCGGGAATCCCAGCATCACCGCCGCCAGAATCGCGTAAAGAGCCGCTTTCCGGCACTGCTGTCTCATAATGCCGAATCCTACCATGCGGGTGCCGCCGGCGATCACCTCTGGACCGGCACCCGACACGGCTACTCCTCTTCGGATCGGGCCTCGACGTGGGCCTGGGTGTCGTCATCGAGGTCGAGCGTCACGGTGAGGGTGATCGGCCGGCAGCAGATCTGGCAGTCTTCGATGTATTCCTGCCGGGGCACCGAGCGGTCGATGAAGACCTCGAGGTGCTCGCCGCAGTAGGGGCATTGAACGGTGTGTATGTCCATCTCATTAGGAAGCAACGGCGGCGAGGTGAGAGCCGAACGNCGATTGGGCCCTATAATTCGCCCCGGAGGTCGAANCGACTATGAGAACGGCACAGAAACTGACGCTCGACGATGCGCGNGTGATGATGGCCGCCGCCGAATCCAAGGCGGTNGAAATNGGCGTGGACATGGACATTGCGNTCACCGACGACAACGGCAGTCTGCTGATGTTCCATCGCATGGATGGCGGACGGATCACCAGCATAGACGTCGCGATCAGCAAGGCGTTTACCGCTGCCGCCGCGCGCAAGTCGACTCGTGACTACGGGGTGGCGGGCGCGGCCGGGGGGCCCGCGTTCGGCATTCACACCAGCAATCAGGGCCGGTTCATGATCGTGCCCGGTGGGTTGCCGGTGTTCGTCAACGACGAGATCGTGGCTGGTATCGGGTGCAGTTCTGGTTCGCCAGACCAGGACGAGGTGGTGGCCCAAGCTGGTCTCGACGCCCTGCTGGCCAGCCTGACCTCGTAGCGGTCCTCTTGATGGGCGAAAAGTCAGAGTAACTGAGCGGCTCAGAAACTGTAGCCGTCCGGTGAGTATGCGACGGCCCCAGGGAAGTAGACGTTCTCGATGATGGATCGCCCCATGTAGACGGGTGACGACGCGGTCCTGTTCTGAGCCAAGGTCCGCATGAACGCGTCCTCGTCCTTCGGGGCCGGGATGCCCACCTCGAGGCAGGTGCGGACGATGCCGGCCATCTCTTCGGGCTCGTCCCGTTGCGGGTAGTGGCCGGCCGTCGGCAGCAGCCAGTAACTGCTCTCCACCGGCCTCTTGTCGAGGTAGTTGTACCAGATGTGATTGCCGATTCGTGGCGGGTTCGGCGTGTCCTGAAGGCCCCAGATCAGGGCGGTGGGGATCGGGCTCTCGCGAAGGTTGTCCAGCCAGCGGTACTCATTGGCCGCCCGTTCCAGCAGGTATTTACCAACGTAAAAGCGCGCGCCGACCCCGTCGTTGAACTCTTGGATGTCAGCGTTGGCGACCTGCCGGGGCGTGCCTTCCGTCACCCGGGGTCGGGCCGGTCGCTCCGGGGCCGCCGCTCCCAGCATGTGGCCGAGACGCCCGCCTTGGGGCGCCTCTCTCTGGTACCGGCCCTGGCCGAGGTTGGTCAGAGGGAGAAAGAGCCCGCCGTTGGATATGAAGTGATAGGTGATCTCGTATTGCCTCTCCGCCTGTGCAAGGTAGTTGCCCAACAAGGCGAAGCCGACGCTCCCGCCACGATCGTGGGTCAGGAGATGGAACCGCGACAGGCCCACGATCTCGCGTACAAAGTGGTCGACGAGCATCGCGTCGTCCTCCAGCATGTACGAATACCCATCCTGAGGCTTGTCCGAGAAGCCGAACCCGGGGAAGTCGAGCACGGCGACGAAGTAATCCTCTTCCAGGAACGAGATCATCTCCCGGAAGTCAAAGCTCGACGTGGGATAGCCGTGGAGGAGCACGAGCGCCGGGTTGGAACGGTTGCCAAAGGTCCGGTAGAAGACCTGCACTCGACGGCCCTGGTTGTTGCGTGTCGTCGACGTCCACTCGAAGTACTCTCCGTCGCGATGCCATGCCTCCGCGAGAGGGGAGTAGAACGTGAAGTCGGACTGGGTGGGTGCCTGCGAGCCGAGCGTGTAGCCTTGAGCGTTCCCGTGTGCACGTCGGACGTAGGCGGGGCTCACCAGGGCCGGGCTCGCAGCCGCGAGCTTCAAGAATGATCGTCTGTCCATGCTACCTGCCTCCTGCTCACGGCTGACCAGCTGTCTGACAAGAGGGAACGCGGTTACTGCTGCTCGCGTGCGGCCAGCAGCCGCTTGAAATCCTTGCCGAGGTCTTCGCCGAGGGTGGTGTCGGCGCCGAGTCGTTCGAGGATGTGGCCCACCTCTTCCTGCGTATAGAAGGAGCCTGAGCGGTACTCGCCCTCCGCCGCGATCATCCACGGCGTCTGGCCTCGCGCGTTGATAGCGTCGATGTTCGCACCGCGGTCCATGAGGTAAGGAACGAGGAGGGTGCCGCCCATGTACACGGCGCCGTGCAGCGGAGTCTGGTTGTAGTCGTTGGTCGCGTTGATGTCGAGACCTAGTCCCAGAAGGTAGGTGATCGTCTCCAGCGCAGTTTCTTGCAACGGAAGGTTGTCGCCGAACCAGCGGCGGCCGTACTTGTCGGCACCATCCACGTAGTCGGCCCCGGCCGCGACCATCAAGGCCGTGGTGCCGTCGTTGGTCCGGAGCATCGG
>PAUN01000059.1 GCA_002712885.1 Acidobacteriota bacterium | reverse complement strand
GGACGGTTGGTCGGCGTGCTTTTCTCACCTCGGCGAACGTTCGAGGTCGTCGTGCAGAAGCCGCGGTGGCTAGGCGCGTTGCTAGCCATCGCGCTGATCGGTGCCGGCGCCAGCAGCTGGCTCGTGAGCACCGATCTCGGCCAGCAGATGCTGCTGGAGCAACAGGTCAGCGCCATGGAGGCGTTCGGGATGACCGTCTCGGAGGAGGTCTATGGCCAGCTCAAGCGCCAACTCGAGGGCGCGGTGTACTTCACCGGCGGCGGGGTTCTGGTCTCGATTCCCGTCGTCACCCTCGTCATCGCCGGCGTGGTCTGGACCGTGGGGTATGTCGCGTTCGGCGCCGGTGCCAGTTTCCGTGCCATTTATGCGCTGGTGGCGCACGCCGGGGCCATCAACATCGTGCAGCAACTGTTTGTCGTCCCGCTGAACTACGCGCGAGGTGCCATGGGCAATCCGACCACCGTAGCGGCCTTCTTTCCGATGCTCGAAGAGGGCTCCTTCGCGGACCGGACGCTGGGCCTCATTGACTTGTTCGTCGTGTGGCAACTCTTTGTGTTGTCGATCGGAACCGCCGTCCTCTATGGGAAGCGCACCGGACCGATCGCCACCGCTTTCTACCTCCTGTATGCCGTGATCGCGATCGGCGGGGGGTTCGCATTGTCCCGGATGGGAGGTTGAGTCGTTGACCGGTCTTCGCAAGGTGCTCTTGGTGATTGTTGTGCTGGCCATCGGTGGCGCGCTCGTCTACGTCAACCTGACGTTCGCACGGCCCACGGGTCCGGAGGTGGACGTCGAGCGCATCGAGCGTCGAGCGCTCAAGGCGGTCGTGTCCGCATCCGGCACCATCGTGCCGCAACTGACCGTCGACATCAGCGCCGACACGATGGGACGAGTGACCCGTCTCGCGTTCAACGAAGGCGACCGTGTCGACCGCGGCCAGTTCCTCATGGAGATCGACCCGGAAACGCTGCGCTCGGCGGTTGACCGGGGCGAAGCGTCGCTGCGTGCGTCGCGGTCCTCTCAACGGCAGCTCGAGGTCGCGATCGAAACGGCGACGGTCACCCTACAGTTGGCCCGCGACAATCTCGAGCGGCAGCAGAACCTGTGGGAGCTCAGACTGGTCTCGCGAGAAGCCTACGAGCAGGCCCTGACCGACGTCACGCTTCGCGAGACTGAGCTGCGAGCGCGTGAGGTCGACGTGGAAACGCAGACTGAACGGATCCGCCAGGAAGAAGCGAACCTCGACAGCGCCCGCTACGATCTGACGAAGGTCACGATTACCTCGCCCTTCGCGGGAGTGGTCACCCGACGAAACATCGAAGAGGGGGAGACGGTCGTCATCGGCACTATGAACAACGCTGGCACCGTACTCGCCACCATCGCCGATCTCTCGGTAATCGAGGCCGAGGTAGAAGTGGACGAGACAGACATTCCGAGCATCCGGTTGGGGCAATCGGCAGTGGTGACCATTGACGCGCTGCCGGACGAAGAGTTCGCGGGAATCGTGACCGAGATCGGCAACAGCCCGATCCAGGCCGGCCAAGGGGCCGGCACGCAGGCCACCAACTTCAAGGTCGTGGTCACGCTTAATGACGAAATCCCGAATGTCCGTCCGGGCTTCACCTGCACGGCCGACATCACCACCGCCGTCCGCGACGACGCGATCGCGATTCCGATTCAATCGGCGACCGTCCGCGAAGTCATACTCGACGCCAACGGGCAGATGGTACGGCAGGTGATCCGCGAAGACGAAGAGGAAACCCTCGACGGGAACCCGATTGGGATGCGGTTCAGCATGCGATTTGGGGGAGATGGCGCCGTCGAGGACGAGACCGTTCGTGACGACGACGCAGAAGGGGAAGAACTCGAAGGAGTCTTCGTCGCACGCCAGGGCCAAGCCGTCTTCTTGCCGGTCGTGACCGGAATCGCAGGTGAACGCCACTTCGAGGCACTCTACGGGGTCGTTGAGGGCGACCTCGTCATTACCGGCCCGTTCAGCGAGGTCCGAAACCTAAATGATGGCGATGCGATCAGGGTAGTCGGAGGTGCACAAAGCAGAGGCGGCCCAGGGAACAGTTCAGACACCGACTCACAGGGTGGATTCCGACTCCGCATTGGTGGGTGAACTCGAGTTCATCCAGACACTGATGCAGGGGGAACCCAATGCGCCGTACTCTTGATCTCACCGCCATCGCCCTGGGCGCTATCTGGTCAAGTAAACTCCGGTCCACGCTCACCATTCTCGGCAACATCGTATCGGTCGGATCGATCATTGCGGTCGTCTCGTTGATCCAGGGCGTGAACGCCGAGGTCTCAAACCTCATCGTCTCTGAACTCGGGTCAGATTCGTTCACAATCGAGCGAACGGGTCTCGTGTTGACCGAGGCAGAGGAAGACGCAACGCGCAACAACCCGCGCGTGTCGCTCGACGATGCTGAGGCGGTCCAGCGGAACGGCACCAACCTGAGGGCCGTCATGGCCGAAGCAGGCCAAAGCGGGGAGGTCCGCTACCGAGGCCAATTACTTGAGAGTGTGGGGGTTCGTGGGGTCACGGAGGATTACGTCGATTTTCCAGCGTTCACCGCCGAGCGTGGTCGGCTCATGAGTCCCACCGAGGTCGAACGCGACCGGGGTGTCACGGTGCTCGGATACGGAACCGCCGAACGACTCTTCGACACCGTCGACCCCATCGACAAAGTCATCAAAATCCAGGGTGTCAACTTCCGCGTAGTCGGCGTCAGCGAATCGTCACCCTCATTCATGGGGCAGTCTCAAGATGAATTCGTCATTATCCCCATGGGTCGCTTCCGTAAACTCTTCGGCGCGCGACCGTCGATAGAGCTCAGAGCCCGTCCGGAAACGCCCGAACAAATGGACCTCGCGATGGACGACGCGACCGTCGCACTACGAATCGAACGACGGTTACGTCCTGGAGAAGACAACAACTTCGGGTTCTTCACGGCAGGCACCGCGCTAGACCTGTACGACCAAGCGACCAGCGGGATCTTCGCCGTGCTCGTCGGGATCGTCAGCCTCTCCCTGGTCGTTGGGGGCATTGTCATCATGAATATCATGCTGATGGTGGTCTCTGAACGGACGCGAGAGATTGGACTGCGCAAAGCCCTGGGCGCCAGACGCCGAGACCTGCTATGGCAAATCCTGGCTGAGACCGTCATCCTCTCAGTCGTCGGTGGCATCCTTGGAACCGCGCTCGGCTCAGGCATCGCCATTGGTCTCAGTTCGGTGACCCCGGTTCCAGCCGCCGTGCACCCCTGGTCGGTTGTGCTCGGTATTTCACTGACCGCCGTAGTCGGGGTGTTTTTCGGCCTCTATCCGGCTTCCAAGGCGGCGGCGCTCGACCCAATTTCGGCCCTGGGTCGGACCTAACCATCATGGAGAACAACCTCCGTAGCGGCCTCTTCGGTGAAATCGTCTCGATGGCGGTCAACACCATTCGCGAGCAGAAGGTCCGTTCCGGACTGACCATCCTCGGCATCGTCATTGGGATTATGTCGATTGTGGGAAGCACCTCGCTCATCCGCGGTCTCGACCAGTCTCTCCGCGACAGCATTCGAAGCATGGGGTCAGACACCATCTTCATTACGAAGTTCTCGTTCACAAGCCTGGGCTCAGGACGGGACTTCATCGACTTGTTGCGCCGGCCCAACCTGACTCCTGACGACGCTGCGGCAATCGACGAAGAAGCTGAATCGCTGGCCTGGGTCGACATCGTACTCGGGCAGGGCGGCCTCCCGACCATGGCCAGGGTCTTTTATCGGTCGGAACGGACCAGGCAGCTCACCGTGTTCGGTTCGACCCCGTACTACCAGCAGGTATTCAACGCGGAACTCGCGGCAGGCCGCTTCTTCACGCTGAGTGAGACCCAGCGTCGAGCCGCCGTCGTTGTACTGGGTCAGACACCGGCACAGGCACTGTTTCCAAATGTCGATCCAATCGGCAAACGCGTACGCGTTGGCAATAGGCGCTACACGGTCATCGGTGTCGCGGACGAAATGCCCAGCCCAGGTGGATTTAATGCCGGGCAGGATGAGTTCGTTGTGATTCCCCACACGACCTACCAGAAACAGTTCGGTATTCGCGCAGAACGGATGCAGGGTGGCGAAATGCGGGCCGTGATGATCGGCGCCGTGCCGCACGAGGACGTCGACCGAGACGTGGCGCTGGCCGAAATCGAGCGGGTCATGCGAATCCGACACCGGCTACGACTCCACGAAGAAAACGACTTCGATGTCATGACCCAGGATGCAATTCTCGGGCTCTGGGATCAGATCAGCGCCGCGACATTCCTCACCCTAATAGTTGTGTCGTCAATCGCTCTACTCGTGGGTGGTATCGGCGTGATGGCCATCATGACGATCTCCGTGACCGAGCGCACCCGAGAAATCGGGACCCGCCGGGCGATCGGAGCGAAGCGCCGAGAGATTCTCTGGCAATTTCTCCTCGAAGCAAGTTTCCTAACGGCCATCGGCGGAGTGCTGGGGAGCCTCCTCGGTAGCGGGATCGGACTCGCCGTGCACTACATCACCGGATTTCCGGTCTCATTGCCTTGGTGGTCATTCGCGCTCGGCATCGGCTTCTCGGCCACCGTCGGGATCGTGTTTGGCCTCTTCCCCGCCGTCAAGGCCTCCAACCTCGATCCGATCGAGGCGCTACGCTACGAATAGCGGAGGTAGCCCCCCCTTGAGCCCCACCCCCGAGTCGCATACGATGATGGATTCGCACGCTCGGACTGCCTGACACCGCGCGCCCCAGGAGGATAGTCGAACGATGAAGGTCTACGATGCACAGCACATCCGCAACGTGGCGCTGGTCGGGCACAGTGGTTCAGGGAAGACCCAGCTGGCGTCGGCCATCTTGTTCGACACCGATGCGGTGAACCGACTGGGACATGTCGACGACGGCACGACCGTCACCGATTTCGACGAAGAGGAAATTGCTCGCAAGCACACGCTGTCAGCGAGCACCGCGTATGCCGAGTGGAAGACAACCAAAATCAACCTGGTCGACACGCCGGGGATGGCGAATTTCTTTAGCGACGCGTGTGCCGCGATGCGGGTCGCGGACGCCGCCGTGGTGGTCGTCGACGCCGTTCACGGTTCCGAGGTCATCACCGAGAAGGTGTGGACGGCTGCGGCCGAGCTCGACCTTCCGTGTCTCGTGGCGCTGAATCGACTCGACCGGGAACGCGGCAGTCTGGAACGCTCGCTGGAATCGCTGCAGGCCGGATTCGGACGCACGGTGGTGCCGATCCAGTTGCCGATTGGCGCGGAACACGACTTTCGCGGGGTCGTCGACCTGGTCGCCATGAAGGCCGTCACCTTCGACGGTGACGGTCGCACGGCGGCCGTCGGCGAGGTGCCAGCGGAACTGGCGGACGAGGCTCGCGCCGCCCGGGAGGCGCTGATTGAGCTGGTAGCCGAGGCCGACGACAGCCTGATGGAGCAATTTTTCGAAGCGGGCACGCTCACGCAAGAAGAGCTCGAGGCTGGCCTGCGGACCGCCACGGCCGGGCGACATGTGTTCCCAGTCGTGTGCACGTCGGCGACGTCGAATCTCGGTATTCAGCCGCTCCTCGACGCCATCCTCAACTATGTGCCGTCTCCCGAGCAGCGCGCGCTCCCCATCGTAGATGGCGACGGCGCGCCGGCCTCCTCGCATGACCAGACCCAGGCCGCGTCAACCGCGATGGTCTGGAAGACCATCGCGGACCCCTTCGCGGGACGCATTACCATGTTTCGGGTGGCCAGCGGATCATTGAAGGCTGACTCGGTCATTCACAACGTCAGCACGGACGTCGACGAACGAATCGGGGGTGTCGCCCTGATGCAGGGCAAGACCCAGGAAACCGTCACCGAGATCATGGCGGGGGACCTCGGCACGGTCGCCAAGCTCAAAGACACCCGGACCGGCAACACCCTGGCCGCCAAGGGCACAACTTGGCGATTCGCGCCATTTCAATTCACGGAGCCCGTGCTGTCGTACGCCATCGAGCCTAAGAGTCGCGGCGACGAGGAGAAAATCAGCGCCGCATTGCAACGGCTGGGAGAGGAAGACCCCACGATTCGGTACGCGCGCGACCCGCGGACCACTCAGCTCCTGCTGTCCGGTCAGGGACAACTCCATATCGAGGTGACGGTCGCCAAGCTCAAGCGCCGCTTCGGCGTGGAGGTCAATCTCAAGCTGCCCCGGATCCCCTATCGGGAAACCATCCGGGCCGCGACCGAGGCTCACGGTCGCCACAAGAAGCAGACCGGCGGGCACGGACAGTTCGGCGACTGCAAGATCAAGGTCAAGCCACTCGATCGGGGCGAGGATTTTCAGTTCATCGACGAGATCTTCGGCGGGTCGATCCCCCGCGGATTCATCCCAGCGATCGAGAAGGGCATACAGGATGCGCGCACCAGCGGCTTTCTTGCCGGGTACCCGATGGTGGACTTCGCCGTCACACTCTATGACGGATCATTCCACCCCGTCGACTCCAACGAGATGTCATTCAGGATGGCCGGTCGGCTGGCGTTCCGGGACGCCATGTCGCGAGCCAAACCGACGATTCTCGAGCCGGTGATGAGCGTCGAGGTCTATGCCCCGAGTGATTTCGCCGGCGACCTCATGGGAGACCTGAACAGCCGGCGGGGCCGTATCGGCGGGATGGAGACCCGCGGCACGTCCACCGCGATCAAGGCGCAAGTGCCGATGGCAGAAATGCTGACCTACGAGCAGCAGCTCACCTCAGCCACAGGCGGCCGCGGCTCGTACCACATGGAGTTTTCACACTACGAAGAGGCCCCGTCCAACGTCAGGGACAAGGTCATCGCCGACGCGAAAGCCGAGAGTGGACGTTCGGACGACGGCGAGGCGTAGCCGGTCGCCACGGCTAACCGCCCGTGGGGACTGACTGCGCAGATTAGTCGTCGGCGGCATCCGCGTCGGGTGTGTCCTTCTTCTTGTCCTTGTTACCGCCGGTGAGCCGCTTGGCGGCGGACCTCAGACGGCCACCGACCCCACTTGAGACTGCGGCTTCCGGTTGAGTCGGGTTGTCCGCCTGGTCGGCAGCTGCATTGTATTCGCTGCCGACCAGTTCGATCTGCGCGACCTCGGCGCAATCCCCTTGACGCCGACCCAAACGCAACACGCGGGCGTAGCCCCCCGGACGATCGGCGAACCGGGGCGCGATCGAATCGAACAGCTTGCTGACCACCTTCTTGTCGGCCAGCTCCCGCGCAACGAGCCGGCGGGCGTGGAGCGCCCGAGTCGTGTCGGCCCCATCCACCAGGCCTCGCTTGGCCATGGTGATCAAGCGCTCGACGAACGGACGTAATTCCTTGGCCTTGGCCAGAGTGGTGTCGATGCGCTCGTGACGCAACAACATCGTCGACTGATTGCGGAGCAAGGCGAGCCGATGCTCGGTGACTCGCCCCAGTTTGCGGTGCGCTACTCGATGACGCATAACTACGCCTCCGCTTCGACGTCCGCGACCGCCGCTTCGTCGAGTCGCATACCGAGGCCGAGACCCATATTCTGGAGGATTTCCTTGATCTCGTTGAGCGACTTGCGGCCGAAATTTTTGGTGCGCAGCATCTCCGCCTCGCTCTTTTGCACCAACTCACGAATCGTTCGAATGTTCGCGTTCTTCAAGCAGTTGTAGGACCGCACCGAGAGCTCGAGTTCTTCGACGCTCTTGTCCAGATGCTCGTTCGCCTCTGACGGCAGAACGTCAGCATCCTGCTCGAGTGGCACGTCAACCGGATCCTCGAGATTGATAAAAATACTCAAGTGATCACGCACGAGCTTCGCGCCCAAGGAGATCGCGTCGCGCGCGGTCACCGTGCCGTCGGTCCAGACATCAACGGACAACTTGTCGTAGTCGGTCGTCTGGCCCAGACGGGCCGCTTCGACGGAGTAGTTGACCTTGCGGACCGGCGAGTGCACCGAGTCGACCGGAATCCATCCGATGCCCAGATCCTCATCAAAGTTCTTGTCGGCCGCCACATAGCCGCGCCCTTGCTTCACTCGCATCTCCATGCGCAGCGAACCGCCGTCGGCGACGGTGGCAATGTGCAGACCAGGCTCGAGGATTTCGACGTCCCCGTCCGTCTCAAGGTCCGCCGCCGTGACTTCGCCGGACTTGTCCGCTCGGATATACAGAGTTTTCGTCTGGTCCGTGTGGAGCTTGATCGGGATCTCCTTGAGATTCAGGATGATATCGGTCGCGTCCTCCACAACACCGGAAATTGGTGAGAATTCGTGCAGGACCGTATCGATCTTCACGGCGGTCACTGCAGCCCCCTCGATGGCCGACAGCAACACGCGTCGCAGCGCGTTCCCGATGGTCGTCCCGAAACCGCGCTCGAACGGCTGGGCATGAAATCGGCCGAACCGCTCGGTCAACGTTTCGGCATCGAACTCCAGCCGCTTCGGTCGCTGGAAGCCTTTCCACAACATCGAGTCAATCCTTTCTCTATCCGGTACCAGGCGAATCGACTGCCCGGACGGCACACGTGTCTCGACTATTTCGAATACAGCTCGACGATCAGCTGTTCCTGCACGGGCAGGTTGATCTGTTCACGCGTCGGCAGCGACGCCACTCGACCAGTCAGAGCGGCCGGATCAAACTCCAGCCAGTCCGGGATCCCCCGGCCCTTGACTTCTTCCATGGCATACACAATCGACGCCTTCTGGGCGCTGCGCTCCCGCACGCTCACCGCGTCTCCCGCCTTCAGCGAATACGACGGGATATCCGCACGTTTGCCGTTCACGCGCACATGCCCGTGGCGAACCAGTTGACGGGCCTGCGGTCTCGAGGTCGCCAACCCAAGGCGATACACGACGTTGTCGAGACGGCGCTCAAGCAGCTGGAGCAACGTCTCACCGGTGATGCCGCGCTGGCGGTCGGCGGCAGCGAAATAGCGCCGGAATTGGCTCTCCAGCACGCCATACGTGCGTTTAACCTTTTGCTTCTCGCGAAGCTGCTGGCCGTACCCCATCACCTTGTTCGGGCGACGACGGCGGCCTTGCTGGCCCGGAGGAACATTGCGCTTTTCAATCGCGCACTTCTCCGCGTAGCAGCGCTCGCCCTTCAGGAAGAGCTTCATGCCCTCTCGCCGGCAAAGCCGGCACACGGGTCCTGCGTATCGTGCCATGCTGATTCGTTCTCCTCTACACTCGACGTCGCGGCTAGACCCGCCGTCGCTTCGGCGGCCGGCACCCGTTATGCGGAATGGGTGTCACATCGTTGATCGACTTCACGCTGAGACCGACCGATGCCTGCAAGGCGCGAATCGCTGATTCGCGGCCGCCGCCCGGGCCTTTCACCCGCACCTCCACAGTGCGCATGCCGACGGACTTGGCGCCATGACCGGCCCGTACCGCCGCTTGTGTTGCGGCGAACGGTGTGCCCTTTCGCGAGCCTCGGAACCCGATGGCTCCGGCGCTGGACCAAGCCACCACATTGCCCTCGGTGTCGGCGATCGTGATGATCGTGTTGTTGAACGACGCTTGGATGTGGACGATACCGTGATGAACAACTCGTTTTTCACGCTTTTTCTTGAACGTCTTCTTCCGCTTCCCCGCAGGTTTCTTCGGCGGCGGAATCGACGCGTCAACCGTTTCCAGCTTTGCCATTCGCGAACAGTCCTTTCCCGACCAACCCGATGCGACCTAGCTGGTCTTTTTCTTCGCCACGGCGCCCTTCCGGGGGCCCTTGCGCGTCCGAGAGTTCGTGTGCGTGCGCTGTCCCCGTACCGGAAGGTTCCGGCGATGCCGCATGCCCCGATAGGAGCCAACTTCCATCAGTCGCTTAATGTTCATGGAGACCTCCTTACGGAGATCTCCCTCAACGCGTCCCTGTTCCTCGATGACTTGGCTGATCTTGCGTACCTCGTCTTCGGACAGGTCTTTGATACGAACGTTCGGGTCGACACCCGCCTCGCCCAGGATCACACCAGCGCGCTGATCACCGATGCCATAGATGTAGGTCAAACCCGTTTCAATGCGCTTGGTTCGTGGAAGATCGACGCCTGCTATTCGAGCCATGGTTCCGCCTTACCCCTGCCGTTGTTTGTGCTTCGGGTTCAGGCAGATGACCCGCACCACGCCCTTGCGCCGCACAACTTTGCACTTGTCACACATCCGCTTAACTGACGTTCGTACCTTCATTCCGTGCTCCCACGCCGGGTGATTCGTCCCCGCGCTCGATTCCGGGCCGTTAACTCCACCGTCACGCGATCGCCGGGGAGGAGCCTCACAAAGTTGCGCCGTGGCGCCGCGTCGACATGCGCGACAATCCGACGATTCGACTCATCCAGGCGCACGGTGAACAGTGCATCCGGCAGTTGGTCGACCACGACGCCCTCGTGGGTCGCCGTCCGCCCCCGGGCTACCCGTTCCATGCTCCGGTCACCCGTGCGGCAATGACGCTGGCTCGCGGGTCATGATATCCGCCACCACGTCGGCCTCCATCGTCTGAGACAGCACCCGCGGACCCACGTCGGTCACCGCCACGGTGTGCTCGAAATGCGCGGCCAGGCTGCCATCACGGGTCACCGCCGTCCACCCATCTTGCAACACTTTCACCGCCGGTCCCCCCATGGTCACCATCGGCTCGATCGCGAAGACCATCCCGGAGGCCAGGGCCGGCCCGCGACCCGGTTCCCCATAATTCGGGATCTGTGGCTCCTCGTGAAGCGTCACCCCAATACCGTGACCGACGAATTCTCGGACAACCGCGAAGCCGTTCGCTTCAACATGCCGCTGGACCGCGTGCCCGATATCCGACACATGCCCCCCGACCCGCATCTGCTCGATGGCAAGCTCAAGCGAGCGGCGTGTCACGCGCAGCAGGTCCATGGTTCGGTCGGCAACGTGCCCCACCGGCACCGTGATCGCCGAGTCCCCATAGAACCTGTCGAGCACGACACCCATGTCGAGCGAGACGATATCCCCCTCAACGAGCGGCGTCGCCGACGGAATCCCGTGCACGACCGCGTCGTTCACTGAGGCGCACAGCGTGGACGGAAACCCGTGGTAACCCTTGAACGCAGGCACCGCGCCGGCGTCCCGGACGTGCCGCTCCGCCACCTCGTCAAGGTCCAGCGTCGAAACACCGGGCGCCACGAGCCGGCCCAGTTCTGCAAGTACCGAGGCGACCAACCCGTTGGCCGCGTGCATCAGTTCCAACTCCTGGGGTGACTTGCGGGTAATCATCCGGCAGTCCCCTCCACACCGCAGTCTTCGGCTGACTGGACCGCCCGCATCTCCTCGACGGCTTGGGACAGCGCGTCCCCGACAGCGGCGGGACTTTGCTGCCCGTCTACCGCGCGAAAGGTCGACCTACTCGAATAGAAATCGACAAGCGGCTTGGTGGCCTCGGCGTACACACGGAGGCGCTCGCGCACAGTCGATTCCGTGTCATCGCTGCGGAACACCAGTTCACCGCCGCACTTCTCACACCGGTCCCGCGCCTCACCAGCCGCCACGCTGGTCGCGTTGCCGCACTGACCACACACGCGGCGCCGCGCAAGGCGCTCGACCAACGCGTCCTCTGGCACGGCGATGTCGACAACGATCAGGCACCCCTGTCCGGTCATGATTTCGTCGAGCGCGATCGCCTGCGCCACCGTCCGCGGAAACCCGTCGAGCACAAAGCCCCGCTCGACATTGCCACGGGTCAGGCGCTCACGAACAATGGCAATCATCAGCTGATCGTCTACAAGGCCGCCCGCATCCATCGTCACCTTCGCGAGTCGGCCAAGGTCGGTCTCCGACTGCACCGCCTCGCGCAGGATGTCCCCAGTCGAGATCTTCGGGGTGCCATGGCGCTGGGCGAACTCGACCGCCTGCGTGCCCTTGCCGGCCCCCGGAGGGCCCAGTACGACCAGGTTGATCGGACCGCGCGTCACTTCCGTTGTCATCTGCTTGACCGGCTTCAACTGGGGCTCCCGAGTCAGCAAGCCCGTCCGTTCTACCCTCGGCGTCCTCTGATCCGCGTCTTTCGCATGAACCCGTCATAGTGCCGCATGATCAGCTGCGACTCCACCTGCTGCACGGTGTCCATCGACACCCCGACGATGATGAGCAACGACGTGCCGCCGAAATAGAAGGTGATCCCGAGCCCATCCGTGATCCAGCTCGTGAGCGCGCTACTCCGCAGAGCACCGTCCAACGTTTCGCCAACAATCGGCAGTGCGCTCGCGCGGAACCCGACAATCATCACATCGGGCAACACCGCGATCAGCGCAAGATATATCGCCCCTACCAACGTGATGCGGGTCAGAATCGTGTCGATATACTCGGCCGTGCGTTTCCCAGGCCGAATGCCGGGAACGAACCCGCCGTACTTCCGCATGTTCTCAGCCACATCGTCCGGATTGAAGATGATCGCGGTATAGAAATAGGCGAAAAAGATGATGCCCCCCATGTAGAGGAGGTAGTACAGCGGCATCCCGTTGGCCATCCCGTCCGTAATCGACTGCGCAATCCCGCCGGGGGGGAGTGCCGCGGCTATCGTGGCCGGGAACGCCAGCAACGACGACGCGAAGATCACCGGGATCACGCCGCCGGTGTTGACCTTCAACGGGATATGGGTGCTCGTGCCGCCGTACTGGCGCCGGCCGACGACCCGCTTGGCATACTGCACATTGACCCGGCGTTGCCCGCGCTCGACGAAGACCACGGCCCCGACCACGAGAATCATGACGATACCGAGCAACAGCAGACGGAACAGGCCGATCTGGCCGGTGCGCAGCGTGTCGATCGTGTTCAAGACACCGGCCGGGAAGTTGACCACGATCCCGGCGAAGATGATCAGCGACATGCCGTTGCCGATGCCCCGCTCGGTGATCTGCTCGCCCAGCCACATGATGAAGCACGTGCCCGTCGTGAGGGTCAGCACCGCCATGAGACGGAATCCCCATCCAGGGTTGAAGACCAACGGCAACCCAGCGCCGCCAAGGTTGGCCTGGCTCTCGAGCCAGAACGCGATGGCCGTCGCCTGCACGACACACAGCAGCAGCGTGCCGTATCGCGTGTATTGGGTGATTTTCCGACGACCCAGCTCACCCTCGTTCTTCAGCCGTTCGAGATACGGCCACACGACCGTCAGCAACTGCATGATGATCGAGGCGCTGATGTAGGGCATGATGCCCAGCGCAAAAATGGTCACCTGCGCCAGGTTTCCGCCCGAGAACATGTTGTACAGCCCGAACATCGTACCCTCAGCCTGCCGGGCCAGCTCAGCCAGCGCGTCGGTGTTCACCCCAGGGGTTGGTATGACGCCGCCGACACGGTAGATCGCCAGAACCGTGAGCGTGAACAACACACGCGTCCGGAGGTCGCTGATGGTAAAAATGTTGCGCAGGCCGTCAAGCATCGATTCGCACCTTAGACGTCGGAGGCCGCTCCGCCATCGGCGTTGTCATCGTCAGCCGGGTCAGCCGAGTCACCAGGGTCCACGACAGCAACGGACGGCGTGACCGCGCCACGACGAGACAACACCTCGATCCGTCCGCCAGCCGCGGCAATCTTCTCGGCCGCGACCCCGCTGAACTTGTGGGCCTTGACGGTCAGCGCTGCCTGGATCTCCCCGCGTCCGAGGATTTTGACCAACTTATTCGACCGCACCACGCCACGCTCTCGCAACAGTTCTGGCGTGACTTCCGTACCCGCCTCGAATCGTTCGTTCAACGTGTCGAGATTGACGACGGCGTATTCGACACGGAACGGATTGAAGAATCCGCGTTTCGGCAGGCGCCGGTGGAGCGGCATCTGCCCGCCCTCGAACCCACGCTTGCGGTGGTAGCCGGACCTGGATTTCTGGCCCTTGTCTCCGCGTCCCGAGGTGACCCCGGTACCGGATCCATATCCCCGCCCGACCCGCTTCTTGGCGTGTTTGGCGCCCTTCGGTGGTTTGAGATCGCTGAGATTCATCATCAGGCCTCGACCTCGCTCACACACACCAGATGCCGGACCTTCCGGATCATCCCGCGTATGGACGGAACATCCTGGAGCTCAACGGTGTGACCGAGACGGCGGAGACCGAGCCCCTTGACGACCTCCGCCTGACGTCTGTCGAACCCGATCGTGCTGCGCACGAGCGTCACTTTTAGGTGACCGGCGCTCGCTGTGTTCGTCATCTTCCTACCTGCCTCATCGACCCACCCGCGCATACACCTACACGGTCGGTTGTCTCATCAGACTCTCGAGTTCAACACCACGCAACCGGGCCACGAGCGCCGGATCCTTGAGCTCGACCAGCCCGGCAAACGTTGCATGTACCACGTTGTGCGGATTGTCGGTGCCCAGCGACTTGGTCACGATGTTCTGAATCCCGACCGCCTCCAACACCGCACGTACGGCGCCACCAGCAATGATGCCGGTCCCCTCTGGCGCGGGCTTCAAGAGGACCCGCCCGGCGCCGAATCGGCCGACGATCGTATGCGGAATCGTTGTCCCGCTCAGCGGCACCCGAACCAGCGCCTTCTTTGCCGCCTCGATACCCTTCTTGATCGCCGACGGCACCTCTTTCGCCTTCCCGATGCCGTACCCCACAACCCCGTGGGAGTCTCCGACCACGACCAAGGCGCTGAAACTGAGATTCTTGCCGCCCTTCACCACCTTGGTGACACGATTGATCGTGATGACCGTGTCCTTCAGGTCAAAATCCCCGGGGTTGATCTTCGTTCGCGTCTGCTTCATGACAGTGTACCGTCGTCTTTCAGAACTTGAGACCGGCATCGCGTGCCGCGTCCGCCACCTTGCGCACGCGCCCGTGATACAGAAATCCGCCACGATCGAACACCACGTTGGTGATGCCCTTCTCGAGCGCCCGCTCCGCCACGAGCTGGCCAATGGCCTGCGCCCCGGCCACGTTGCCCCCGCGCGCCCCGGCGGCCAAACCGGCCTTGACCGTCGGCTCGGTACTTGACGCCGACGCGACGGTCGTGCCGGCCATGTCGTCAATCACCTGCGCCGAGATGTGGCACAAACTGCGAAACACGGCCAGCCTCGGTCGCTCGCTCGTCCCCTTGATGATCTTGCGCTTTCGGAGCGCGATCCGTCGGCGTCGATCTTTCTTTGTCTTTACCTTCATGCCCCGTTCAATCCGTCTGCTATTACCTAGGCACCGGTCTTACCGACTTTCTTCCTCAGCACTTCGCCGGTATAGCGGATCCCTTTTTGTTTGTACGGATCCGGTTTC
Source organism: Acidobacteriota bacterium (assembly GCA_002712885.1). Lineage (GTDB taxonomy): Bacteria > Acidobacteriota > Vicinamibacteria > Vicinamibacterales > UBA8438 > UBA8438. The sequence continues at coordinate 27,626 of PAUN01000059.1, read as the reverse complement.
CGAAGACTTCGAATGTTTGCGGCGACTTGGCCCACCACCTGCCGGTCGATCCCGGAGACGACCAGATGGGTCTGATTGGCCACCGCAATCCCAATTCCGTCGGGAATCGGGAAGACCACGGGGTGAGAGTAGCCTAGGGCCAGCGTCAGCTGCTGACCAGCCACCTCAGCCCGGAACCCGATACCCACGATGTCGAGTTCCTTCTTGAAGCCGTCGGTGACGCCCGTCACCGCGTTGGCAACGAGACTACGCGCGAGGCCGTGAAACTTTCGCAGCGCGCGCGCGTCTCGTACAGGCTTCGCCTGCAACTGCCCGTCCGTCATTTCGATGGTCACGCCCGGTGGCAACGCCTGCCGCAGCGTCCCTTTGGGACCCTTGACCTCGACGGCATCGGTCGAGATCTGAATGGTGACCCCGCTCGGGATCGGAATCGGTTGCTTTCCTACTCGCGACATGGCGTGACCCCTACCAGACGTTGCACAAGACTTCGCCGCCAACACCGGCCTTCACGGCCTGGCGTCCCGTCATCACGCCACGCGACGTCGTCAGGATGCTGGTCCCCAACCCCGCGAGAACCAGTGGAACATCGTGGCGGCCGAAATAGACCCGGCGTCCGGGCCGACTGACCCGTTGGATGCCGGAAATAACATTCTCGCCACGCGAGCCGTACTTGAGCTGGATACGGATCATCGGGCGGGCCATCTGTCCCTTTTCCACGACGACGTCAACGCTCTTGAACCCGTGTATGTAGCCTTCATGCTGCAGGATGCGCGCGACTTCCGCCTTGAGCCCAGACGCCGGGACATCCACGCGTTTGCGCTGGGTGGCCGTGGCGTTGCGAATTCGCGTCAACATGTCGGCAATGGAATCAGTCATAACTCTTCAGGTCTCGTAGTTGCCGTCCTGGGGCTGTACCACCCACGTCGAACCGGCGGACCGTTTCCTCTCACCAGCTACTCTTCGTCACGCCGGCGATGTCGCCCTCAAGTGCCAACTTGCGGAAACACAAACGGCACAAGCCAAACTTGCGTAGAAAACCCCGCGGCCGGCCGCACAGATGGCACCGGTTTCGCGACCGCACCTTGAACTTCTGCGTCTTTTTCTCTTTGGCGATTTTCGCGGTCGTAGCCATATCAGCCCCAGCCTAGTTCTTTCGGAACGGCATCCCCATCAACTGGAGGAGCCGCCGCCCTTCTTCGTCGGTTCGTGCGGTCGTCACCACCGACACGTTCATACCCCGTGACTTGTCCACCTTCATGTAGTCGATTTCCACAAACATCAACTGGTCACGAAGGCCCAGCGTGTAATTGCCACGTCCGTCGAAGCCCTGCGGCGACACGCCGCGGAAGTCGCGAACACGAGGCAACGCAATCCCAATCAGCCGGTCGAGAAATTCATACATCCGATCCCGGCGCAACGTCACCATCGCGCCGATGGGCTGCCCCTGTCTGACTTTGAACTGCGCAATCGACTTCCGCGCTCTGGTGGTCAGCGGTTTCTGACCCGTGACCTGGCCCAGTTCACCACTGCCGATATCGATCAGCTTCGCGTTCTGTGTCGCGTCGCCGATTCCCATGTTCACCACAATCCGCTGGATCTTCGGCACCGCCATCGCGTTGGGGTACCCGAACTCTTTGGTGAGCGCCGGAACGACCGTCTCTTGATACCGCTCTTGCAATCGGTTCATCGATCGACGACTCCGTCGCACTTGCGACAAATCCGCACTTTCCGACCGTCGCCAAGAAGACGACGCCCAATCCGGGTGGGCGCGCTACATTCGGGACACACGAGCTGCACATTGGACGCATGCAGTGGCGCCTCGCTCTCGACGACGCCGCCCTTCACGTTTTGGCCGGGGTTCGGTTTCGTGTGGCGCTTCATGAAGTTCACGCCCTCCACGATGAGCCGGTTCTTGCTCGGCACCAGACGCAGGACACGTCCCCGCTTGCCACGGTCCTTTCCGGTGACGACGACCACGTTGTCGTTCTTCCGGATCGGTGTTTGAATGCTCGACATCGTTACGCTCCAGGAGTCAGAGGAAGACGTTCCGCCCTCTTCGTCTACAACACCTCCGGCGCGAGGGAAATAATCTTCATGAACTTGCGCTCTCGCAGCTCACGCGCCACCGGTCCGAACACGCGGGTACCCACCGGCTCGCCCTCCTCGTTCACCAACACTGCCGCGTTGCGGTCGAAGCGAATGTAGCTGCCGTCCCGTCGCCGATACCCCTTCGTGGTACGGACAATGACTGCTCGGACGACCTGGCCCTTCTTGACCGCGGACCGAGGGGCCGCCTCCTTGACGGCGGCGGACACGACGTCACCGAGGCCCGCGAACCGTCCGGTCGAGCCGCCGATCGGGTTGATGACCGCGATCTTTCGAGCCCCGGAGTTGTCCGCGACCTCAAGGGTCGTCTGCATCTGGATCATGTCAGTCTCGCTCTGCTGGCTGTGCGTGCGGGGGCCATCGGTTAGAACTCCTGGGTCCGCTCGATGACACGGGTCACCGCCCAACGCTTGCGGCGACTCATCGGACGCGTTTCAACCAAAGCCACAACGTCGCCCACCTTGGCGTCGTTGGATGCGTCATGCGCCATGAANTTCGTGGTGCGGCGCTGAATCTTTCCGTAAAACTGATGACGCACCCGGCGCTCCACCGAGACGACCACACTCTGGTCCATCTTGTCGCTCACCACGACGCCCTGCACTTCTGCCTTNGTTCCCATATCTCTTGCCGTCCGGTTACGCGTTGGTCTCGGGCGCCGATATCGACGCGGCGGCCATCGCCTGCTCCCGCAGTAACGTCTTCACTCGGGCCAGATCGCGCCGACTCTCGGTCAGTTTCCGGGCGGCTTCCTGCTGCCCCATCGAATGCTGCAGCCGNAAACGGAAGATTTCTTCAGCCAATTCGTCCTCACGCCGCTCGAGGTCGGGTAGGCCAAGCTCTCGCAAATCAGCAATCTTGGTCATGNCACTTCGCCCTCGCCGAACCGCGTGGCAAATCTAGTCTGAATCGGTAATTTCGCCGCGGCCAGCTTCATGGCCTGCCGGGCGACNGGCGCCGCGACGCCCTCCATCTCGAACAGGATCCGGCCTTGCTTGACCACCGCCACCCACCCCTCAGGCGAGCCCTTGCCCTTGCCCATACGCGTTTCCTGAGGCTTCTTCGTGATCGGCTTGTCCGGAAACACCCGGATCCAGATCTTCCCGCCGCGCTTGATGAAGCGTGTCATGGCGACTCGAGCGGCTTCGATCTGCCGGTCGGTCAGCCAACAGGGCTCCATCGCCCTCAGCCCGTAGTCACCGAACGACACCGACGAGCCCCGCCAGGCCTTGCCGGTCATGCGACCACGGTGCTGCTTCCGGTGCTTGACCTTCTTTGGCATCAACATGACGAAATACCCTCGTAATCGCTGCGCACGCTATGGTCGGCCGCCCCGACGCGGCGCCCGATATTCCTCGTCGCGCGCCAGCTGCGGCTCATGCCGGTCGCCCTTGTAGAGCCACACCTTCACGCCAAGCTGCCCATACGTGGTGTGCGCCTCGGCGAACCCATAGTCGATATCCGCCCGCAGCGTCTGAAGCGGGAGTTGTCCGTGGAGATACCACTCGTTCCGAGCAATTTCCGCCCCGTTCAGCCGGCCGCCAACTCGAATTTTGATGCCCCGCGCCCCGAACCGAAGCGCGGATTCCACCGCTTTCCGCATGGCGCGTCGGAACGCGACCCGCTTCACCAGTTGGAGGGCCACCGACTCGCCAATGAGNTGCGCATCGAGTTCAGGCTTCTGAATCTCCTGGATGTTGATGAACACCTCGCGTTTGGTTCGTTTCTGGATCTCCGTCTTCAGCTTGTCGACCTCGGTACCCTTGCGTCCGATGATGATGCCTGGGCGCGAAGTGCATATGTCGATCTTTAGCTTGTTGGCGGCGCGCTCGATCTCGATCTTCGACACGCCCGCGTGCGCGAAACGCTTCTTTAGCTCGGCGCGCAAGGCGAGATCCTCGTGCAGCAGCTTCGCATAGTCGCGATCGGCGTACCAACGTGACCGCCAGGTTTTGTTAAACCCCAGCCTGAACCCGTACGGGTGAACCTTCTGCCCCATCTAGTCGGACTCCTTAGCGACGGACTTGGTCTGAGCCGCCGTGTCGGCCGTCGACTCCGCCCCTGACGTGGGAGCGGTCTCCGTCGTCGCCGTGGCCTTCGCGGCGGCGCTGGTGCTCGCCGACGATTTACCTGCCCTGCTCCGGATCGTGGTCTTCGCCTCCTCGGTCGCACCGTCGTCACTCTCGTCACCGCTGGTCGCAGATCGAGACGGTACCGGGGCCACGATCTGAGGCCGCTCCGCGACGTGGACTGTCAGGTGCGCGGTGCGTTTCTGGATTCGAAACGCACGGCCCATGGGCGCCGGTCGGATCCGCTTTTGCGAAGGCCCCTGGTCTGCGTAGCAACTCGCAACGAACATCCTATCCGCATCGCCGCTCGCGCCGTCCTTCTGCTGCGCGTTGGCAACCGCGGACCGCAGCACCTTCTCGATATCCTTGGCAATACGCTTTCGCGCGAATCGCAGCGTCGACAGTGCCAGGTCGACGTTCTGCCCCCTGATCAGATCCAGCACGAGACCGGCCTTCTGGGCCGACGTCCGGACATATCGGGCCGTGGCCCGTCCTTCAATCATCGCCCTCAGACCTTCCTGACCGGTGCAGCCTTGTCACGTTTGCCCGTATGTCCACGGAACAGGCGGGTCGGCGAAAACTCACCAAGCTTGTGGCCCACCATGTTTTCCGTGAGATACACGGGGATGAATTTCTTGCCGTTGTGCACCGCGATGGTGTGTCCGACCATCTCCGGCACGACCGTGGAACGTCTCGACCAGGTCTTGACCACCTTACGGTCGCCGGCCCGGTTCATGAGCTCCACCTTCTCCAGCAACGGTAGGTCCACGAACGGTCCCTTTTTCAGCGATCGACTCATACACGCCTCGTCTTCGTCACCGTCATCCGNTACCCGNCCCTCATTTCCGCTGCTTTCGACGCTGGATGATGAATTTGTCGGACGGTTTNCGACCACGGGTTTTGTATCCCTTGCTGGGTTGGCCCCACGGTGACACGGGATGACGCCCGCCGGCGGTGCTGCCTTCGCCGCCCCCCAGCGGGTGGTCGACCGGGTTCATCGCGACTCCGCGCACATTGGGTCGCCGGCCAAGCCACCGGTTGCGTCCGGCCTTGCCAAGCGAAATGTTCTCGTGATCGACATTGCCAACTTGGCCGACGGTGGCCAGGCACTCCTTCAAGATGCGACGAACCTCACCGGACGGCATCCGCAGGGATGCGTAGTTACCTTCCTTGGCGATCAACTGCACCGAGGAGCCGGCGCTGCGTGCAATCTGGCCCCCCTTNCCCGGTTTCATCTCCACATTGTGGAGTTGAGTGCCGAGCGGGATGTTTTTCAGCGGCAACGCGTTACCGGGCAGAATGTCGACCCGTTCCCCCGCAACGACCGAATCACCCACTTTCATACCAACCGGTTGCAGAATGTAGCGCTTCTCTCCATCCGCGTAGGCCACCAGCGCGATCCGAGCCGACCGGTTGGGGTCATACTCAATCGTCGCGACCTTGCCGGGCACGTCTTGCTTGTCGCGCTTGAAATCGATAATTCGATAGGTGCGCTTGTGCCCGCCACCGCGCTGCCACATCGTCACCCGACCCCGACTGTTCCGGCCGCCGCTCTTGGTCAGCGGCTCGGTCAACGGCTTGTGTGGCTTGGTGGCGGTGATCTCGTCAAAGACCGCCACCGTCTGAAAACGTCGACCCGGTGAGGTGGGCTTGTACTTTCGAATTGCCATGGTCTTGGTTCGGTCGCGGCCGTCACACGTGCAACACTGCCANCCTNTCAGCCAACCTACGCACCTTCGAGAAATTCAGGCACCTTCTCACCATCCCGGAGGCGCACGTAGGCTTTCTTCCAGTCCGGTCGCTGCCCGAAGAAACGCCCCTGCCGCTTGACCTTGCCGTGATTGATCGCGGTGCGCACACTCGCCACCTTCGAACCCAACAGGTGCTCAACGGCCTGCTTGATCTCCACCTTCGTGGCCCGCATTGCCACCTCAAGCACGATGGTTAGTCCGTCCTCGCGCTGAAGCGTCGTTTTCTCGGTGATGACCGGTCGCCGAATAACCTCCGTTGCTTTCATGATGCCAGCACCTGCTCAAGTCGCTCGACCGCAGCGCGGGTCATGACGACCCNACCAGCGTCAACGACATCCCGAGCGCTGAGGCGCCTGGTCGACGANATCCGAATCCCACTAATGTTGCGCACCGCGAGAGACAGATTCGCGTCCGGCTTCACATCGACCAGCAAGGCCTTCCCCGTCAANTCCAGGCGGTTCAACAGCTCCGCCGCGTGTCGCGTCCGTGGCTCTTCGGCGGTGAGCTGGTCGACCACAAGAACCGCGGCCTCCTTGAACTTCTGGGTCAGCGCCGCCCGCAGTCCGCCACGGATGACTTTCTTTGGAAGCGGATAGGCATAGCTTCGCGGCTGTGGACCGAATACGACACCGCCGGTACGCCAAAGCGGGTTGCGNGCCTCGCCGACGCGGGCGCGCCCGGTCCCTTTCTGACGCCACGGCTTCTTTCCAGTTCCACTGACCTGGCCACGGGTCTTCGTGGCGGCGGTGCCACGACGCTCGGAAGCGAGCTGATGCACAACCGCCTCCCAGATCACGGCTGTGTTCACGCGGCCACCGAACACTTCGTCACTGACCTCAAGGGCCCCAACTTTCTCGTTCCGCGAATCAACGACGTCCACAGTCATGGCGCACATCCATCCGTCGCTTGAGCTACTTCTTCTTGGGTGCCACAGGCGCCGGCGCCGGTTCTCGACCGGCCGCGATTGCCTTGCGCACCATTACATACCCACCCGGCGCTCCGGGCACCGCGCCCTTGACCACCAGCACATGCTCGTCGGCATTCACCTGTATGACGGGCAGGTTGCGCGCTGTCACCCGCTCGCCNCCCATGCGACCGGGTCCACGCATACCCTTGAAGACCCGCGAGGGATACGACGACTGGCCGATAGAACCCGGTGCACGATGAAACATCGANCCATGGGTGGCTCCACCGCCCGAGAATCCGTGGCGCTTCATGACCCCCTGGAATCCCTTGCCGCGACTGACCCCGGTGACGTCCACGCGGTCGCCGTCCGCGAAAAGAGTCGCCGTGACCTGGTCACCTTCGGCCGGCGCGTCACCGGCCTCGGCCAGTGGGAACTCACGACGGANCCTGGTCGGTGGCACCTTGGCCTTCTTGTAGTGGCCGGCTGTCGGTTTGTTCACTTTTGCCGGGCCGGCTTCCACTAGGCCAAGTTGCACCGCCTCGTAGCCGTCTCGCGCCACTGTCTTTCGCTGCACAACGACACAAGGACCAGCCTTGATGACGGTGGCCGGCATGACGACACCGTCGTCACCGAACACTTGTGTCATCCCGATCTTTCGCCCGAGAATACCGGTCACCATGGTCGTTCGTCCGTTCCGTTCGTCTCACCCGTCGAGTACGGCGGCATCGCTACTTGCCGTCCTTGCCGAACGCCTTGATTTCGACGTCGACGCCGGCCGGCAGGTCGAGCTTCATCAGCGCGTCGACCGTCTGCGGCGTCGGTTCAAANATATCTATCAGTCGCTTGTGGGTACGTATCTCGAACTGTTCTCTTGATTTTTTGTCGACGTGCGGCGAGCGCAGCACGGTCCACTTGTTCAGATCCGTCGGGAGCGGAATCGGGCCCGCCAGCCGCGCGCCGGTGCGTCGCGCCGTGTCGACGATTTCCGACGTCGACTGATCGAGCACCCGGTGGTCGTAGGCCTTGAGACGAATCCGGATCTTGTCGCTGAACATTGACATGGCTTTACCGCGCTTCTTTCTTACCTCGGGGCCTCGCCCCGAACNCCCGCGAGCGTTACGTGGGGACCCCAAGTGCCCCACTCCGCNTCCGCAAGCCGCGCATGTGCGCGGCTTGGCCGCCTGCCAGACGGCCTGTTGCCGTCAAGAAACTGTTGCGTCCGCCCCCGTGGGCCTTCGGCTATTCGACGATATCGGAGATGGCCCCGGAGCCGACCGTCCGCCCGCCTTCGCGGATCGCGAAGCGCAACCCCTTTTCGAGCGCCACCGGCGTGATCAACTCGATCTCCATCGCCACGTTGTCCCCCGGCATCACCATTTCCACGCCTTCCGGCAACGTCGCCACCCCCGTCACGTCCGTCGTCCGTAAATAGAACTGCGGGCGATACCCGTTGAAGAACGGCGTATGGCGCCCCCCCTCGTCCTTCGTCAGCACGTACACTTCGCCCTTGAACTTCGTATGCGGCGTGATCGATTTCGGCTTCGCCAGCACCTGGCCCCGCTGCACGTCGTCCTTCTCCAACCCCCGCAGCAACNCCCCGATGTTGTCCCCCGCCTGCCCCTGGTCCAGCAGCTTCCGGAACATCTCCACCCCGGTCACCACCTTCTTCTGCGTCTCCGCAAACCCAACNAGCTCGATCTCTTCGCCGACCTTCACAATTCCCCGGTCTACGCGGCCCGTCACCACCGTCCCCCGACCCGAAATCGAGAACACATCCTCGATCGGCATCANGAACGGCTTGTCCACGTCCCGCTCCGGCAGCGGCACATAGTCGTCCACCGCCGCCATCAACGCGTCGATCCCCTTCGCCGCTTCCTCGTCACCTTCCAACGCTTTCAACGCCGACCCCCGCATCACCGGCAGGTCGTCGCCCGGAAANTCATACGACGACAGCAGTTCCCGCACCTCCAACTCCACCAGATCCAGCAACTCCTCGTCGTCCACCGCGTCGCACTTGTTCAGGAACACTACCAGCGACGGCACCCCCACTTGCCGCGCCAGCAGGATGTGCTCCCGCGTCTGCGGCATCGGCCCGTCGGTCGCCGCCACCACCAGGATCGCCCCGTCCATCTGGGCCGCCCCCGTGATCATGTTCTTGATGTAGTCGGCGTGACCCGGACAATCCACGTGCGCGTAGTGCCGGTTCTCCGTCGTGTATTCGACGTGCGACGTCGCGATCGTNATCCCCCGCTCCCGTTCTTCCGGCGCGTTGTCGATCGAATCGAACGACCGTACCGCGTTCTTCGGATCTCGCTTCGNCAGCACCGACGTGATCGCCGCCGTCAGCGTCGTCTTCCCATGGTCGATATGCCCAATCGTCCCGATATTCACGTGCGGTTTCGACCGATCAAATTTTTCCTTCGCCATGGCGATAACCTCGTCTTACCTTCCCTGAATCCGCGCCACGATCTCTTCGCTGACNGCGCGCGGGACCTGCTCGTAGCGGTCGAAATGCATCGTGTACGTTGCTCGGCCCTGGGTTCTGGAGCGTAATTCGGTCGCGTAGCCGAACATTTCGGCGAGCGGCACGCTGGCGTTGATTATCTGCGTCCCTCCGTGCGCCTCCATGGAACGCACCTTGCCCCGGCGGCTATTGAGATCCGCGATGACGTCACCCATGTAGGCNTCGGGCACCACGACCTCGACCTTCATGACCGGTTCCAGCAAGACGGGCGACGATCGGCGAGCGGCCTCACGAAACGCCATCGAGCCAGCGATCTTGAACGCCACCTCAGACGAGTCAACATCGTGAGAAGAGCCGTCGTAGAGCGTCACCGTGACGTCTTCGATCGGATAGCCGGCCAGGACGCCGGTCGTGATGGCCTCCCTGACACCGGCCTCGACGGGCCCGATGAACTCCCGCGGCACCGCGCCGCCAAAGATTTCATTCTTGAACACGAAGCCACCGCCGGGCTCTCCAGGCACCACACGAAGTTTGACGTGCCCGTACTGCCCGCGCCCGCCCGTCTGTTTGACATGCCGATAGTCCGCCTTCGACGCCTTCGTCAAGGTTTCGCGATACGCGACTTGCGGCCTTCCTACCGTCGCCGCGACATCAAATTCTCGCCGTAACCGGTCGACGATGATCTCAAGGTGCAGTTCACCCATCCCGGAGATGACGACCTGACCGGTCTCATCGTCCGTGCGCACTTGGAACGTCGGATCCTCGCTGGTCAGTTTGGCCAGGCCCTGCCCGAGCCTCTCCTGATCCGCTTTGGTCTTTGGTTCGATCGCGAGCGTGATGACCGGCTTGGGGAACTCCATCCTCTCGAGCACCACCGGGTGCTTCAGATCGCAGATGGTGTCNCCGGTCGCGACGCTCTTCAAGCCCACCGCAGCGGCGATATCACCGGCGTACACTTGCTCGATTTCTTCCCTCTTGTCGGCATGCATCTTCAGAAGCCGACCGACCCGTTCCTTACGGCCAAGCCGTGGGTTGTAGATCGTGGTGCCGGTGGACATCACGCCGGAGTAGACCCGAATGAACGCGAGTTGACCGACATACGAGTCGGTCATGATCTTGAACGCCAACGCGGAGAACGGCGCGTCGTCCCTCGAAGGTCGCTCGATCGCGGTGTTCTCGTCGGCGGGGTCGACACCGACCACCGGGAGCACATCTTGTGGTGACGGGAGATAGTCGATCACCGCGTCGATCAACGGCTGTACTCCCTTGTTCTTGAAGGCGCTGCCGCACAGCACNGGCACAAAAGGGGCGTCTTCCCCCCGCACCGATTCCACCGTGCGACGTCTCAGGGCGGCGATCACCTGGGCCTCGTCGAGGGGCGTGCCCTGGAGATACTTCCCCAGCAATNGGTCGTCCGNTTCGCAGACCTTCTCNAGCAATGTCTCCCGCGCCGCCAAGGCATCCTTCATTCGGTCGGCCGGNATGTCCTCGATAGTCGGTTCAGCGCCGAGGGTGTCGTCGCGATAGTGGAGCGCCTTCATTCGCACCAGATCGATGACACCGNCGTACCCGGATTCTTCCCCGAGCGGCAACTGAATCGCCACCGGGTCGGCCTGGAGCTTCTCGCGAATCTGCGTCACCGTACGGTCGAAATCTGCCCCGACGCGGTCCATCTTGTTGACGAAACAGATGCGCGGCACGCGATACTTGTCGGCCTGCCGCCAGACCGTCTCGGACTGCGGCTCCACCCCGGCCACGGCATCGAACACCGCCACAGCCCCGTCCAGGACCCGGAGCGAGCGCTCGACTTCGGCCGTAAAATCAACGTGTCCCGGGGTGTCGATAATGTTGATTCGGTGGTCGCGCCACATGCAGGTGGTGGCGGCCGACGTGATGGTAATACCCCGTTCCTGCTCCTGGGCCATCCAGTCCATCACCGCCGTGCCGTCGTGCACCTCACCGACCTTGTACGTGATCCCGGTGTAGAACAGTATCCGCTCCGTCGTGGTCGTCTTACCGGCATCAATATGGGCCATGATGCCAATATTCCGTGACCGCTCTAGCGGCACCTGTCTTGGCATCACCTTGTCCGTTCGAGACCGTCTACCCCTCGCGACACTGGCGTCGGCGACCGGCGAGGAGACGACCAACTCTGCGGTTTCCACTGTTCTCGTGCAACCTAGTCTGTACTGGGGCCTACCAACGGTAGTGCGCGAACGCCTTGTTGGCTTCGGCCATCCGATGGGTGTCTTCGCGTCTCTTGACTGAAGCGCCGCGCAGATTCGACGCGTCGATGAACTCGTTGGCCAGCTTCTCTTTCATCGTCTTGCCGTCCCCGCGGGACCGCGCGTACGCCGACAGCCAACGCATACTGAGCGACATTCGACGGTTCGGGTTGACCTCGATCGGCACCTGATAGTTCGACCCTCCCACCCGGCGCGACTTCACCTCAAGGCTCGGCTTGACGTTCTCCAACGCTTTCTTGAACACCTTGAGCGGATCTTCGCCGGTTCGCTCCTTGACGAGCTCCAAGCTGCCATACAGCAACCCTTCGGCCGTGCTCCGCTTACCGCTCTTCATGACCGTGCGCACAAACTTCGTCACCAGGGTGCTGTTGTAAATTGGATCCGGTGGAATTTGGCGTTTGACAACCTCACGTCTGCGTGGCATGGCTATTTTTCCTTGATCCTACGCCTTGGGCCGCTTCGCCCCGTACTTCGAGCGACTCTGCTTGCGCCCTTCGACGCCAGTAGTGTCGAGCGTCCCTCGCACCACGTGATACCGCACACCTGGCAGGTCCTTCACACGCCCCCCACGGAGCAACACCAGGGAATGCTCCTGCAGGTTNTGCCCTTCTCCGGGAATATAGCTCGTGACCTCGATCTGGTTCGTCAGTCGTACACGCGCGACCTTCCGCAGCGCCGAATTCGGCTTCTTCGGCGTCTGGGTGAACACGCGGACGCAGACNCCTCGCCGCTGTGGACAGCGCTGCAGCGCGGGACTCTTGGTCTTGGATTCGGCCCGATGCCGTCCCTTCCGAACGAGCTGACTAATCGTCGGCACGAGCACTCCCTGCGTCGATGACGCCACTACGCCACGTCCGGCGGACGCAGGCGCCTACGAATTTGCCCCAAGCCTAGAAGCCATCAGCTTGGCACCTGGGGCGGATTGACCCTATTAGTGTGTGCGCGCCGTGAAGGAGCGCCGTGTTCGCCCACGCGACGAACCGGCTGCTTCCACGCAGGAAAGAGGCGAGTTACGCATTATTGTGACCCGTCACGACTCCCGTGACAATCATCTCCGTGGGTCACACGGCCTCTTTCGGACAGATCGAAGTCAGATAGGGTTTCCCAACTCCGACAGAACCTTNCGATGTTATCACGGTAAAGCCCACCGAGGCAAGACGTTCAACCACCAACGCTCCTCGAATTTNGCCTCGTTCACGAACAGCCTGCACCGAGCGCCGGAGACATTTNCGCACCGCTCATCGGCCCCTATTCGGTCGCTCGGTCCGGGCCCAGCACGGCTTCCGGCTCGACCAGATAGTCCATCTCCCGCTCGAGCTCCAACTCCTCGGCGGTGGGCAGCGGCGGCGGCGGCGGCTCGTCTGACGGGATCGAGACGTGCCGGTAATAGTCGAACCCGGTNCCGGCCGGNATCAGCCGCCCCATGGTCACGTTTTCTTTCAGGCCGCGCAGATGGTCCACCTTGCCGGAGATGGACGCTTCCGTGAGAACCCGGGTGGTCTCCTGGAACGACGCGGCCGAGATGAACGAATCAGTGGACAGCGACGCCTTCGTGATACCGAGCAGCATCGGTCGACCCGTGGCCGGGCGCCCGTCCGGGTCGGCGATGACCCGCTCATTCTCACGCAAGAACCGGAATCGGTCGACCTGCTCATCGATCAGGAAGTCGGTGGTCCCGACTTCTTCGATCTTCACCCACCGCATCATCTGTCGCGCGATGACCTCAATGTGTTTGTCGTTGATGGTCACACCCTGCAAACGATAGACCTCCTGAATCTCGTTGACGAGATAGCCCTGCAGTGCCTTCTCGCCAAGCACACTCAGAATATCGTGCGGGTTACTCGGACCGTCCATCAANTGCTCACCCGCCTGCACCCGGTCGCCGTCCTGTACGTTGACGTGCACGCCTCGAGGCAACGAATACTCGCGTGGCTCAGCNCCGTCTTCATCCGGGACGATAATGACTTTCCGCATCCCCTTGACGATGCTNCCGATCTTCACCAGACCATCAATTTCGCTGATCACCGCCGTCTCCCGCGGCTTCCGCGCCTCGAAGAGTTCCTGCACCCGGGGCAAGCCACCGGTGATGTCCTTCGTCTTGGTGGTCTCACGCGGAATCTTCGCAAGCACCTCACCGGCGGTGATCGTCTGACCGTCCGTAACCATGAGGTGAGCGTGGGACGGCATGTTGTACTTGCGATCGAGCTTGCCTTCGGCATTTCGAATTTCCACCATCGGCTGTTTCTTCTCGTCCGGCGAATCCACGATGATGAGGCGAGACAACCCGGTCACCTCGTCCACCTCTTCGTGTACGGTGACACCTTCAGTGATGTCCTTGAACTTCACGACGCCGGCCTTCTCCGTGATGATCGANAAGGTGTAGGGGTCCCATTCGACCAGCGTCTGGCCCGGCTCGACCTCCTGCCCGTCGGCCACCCGCAAATGAGCGCCGTAGACAACCGGGTAGCGTTCGCGGTCGCGTCCCTTCGCGTCCTGCACCACGAGCGAACCGGTCCGATTCATGACGACGAGTGAACCGTCCTTCGCCTTCACCCATTGGATACCGTTGAACCTGGCGGTGCCGGCGTGTTTCCCCTCCAGTGTGGACTGAGCCGACACCCGAGATGCCGTGCCACCGATGTGGAACGTGCGCATCGTNAGCTGCGTNCCAGGNTCGCCGATCGACTGGGCCGCCACGACGCCCACGGCGAGCCCGAGTTCGGCCAGTTCGCCCGTCCCGAGGTCGCGCCCATAACACTTGGCACAGACGCCGCGTAGGGCGGCGCACGTGAGCACCGACCGGATCTTCACCTTCTCAACGCCGGCGTCCTCGATGACCGAGGCCAGTTCCTCGTTGATGACCTCGCTGGCAGANGCGAGCAGGTCGCTGGAGTACGGGTCGCGAATGTCCTCNAGGGTCACGCGGCCCACGATCCGGTCGCGTAGCGGTTCGATGATCTCGCCGCTTTCCACGATCGCACGCGACTCAATGCCGTCCAGTGTCCCGCAGTCGATCTCGGAGATGATGACGTCCTGAGCCACGTCGACCAGTCGCCGCGTGAGATACCCCGAGTCCGCGGTCTTGAGCGCCGTGTCAGCCAGCCCCTTCCTTGCGCCGTGCGTGGAGATGAAATACTGCAGCACGGTCAANCCTTCGCGAAAGTTGGACGTGATCGGNGTCTCGATGATCTCACCGGAGGGCTTGGCCATGAGCCCGCGCATCCCAGCCAACTGGCGAATCTGCTGCTTACTGCCACGGGCGCCGGAGTCGGCCATGATGTAGACGGCGTTGAAGTCCCCGCCTGCGTCGTCGAGCCCCTCCATCTCCTTGAACATCGCGTCGGCAACGCGTTCCGTCACGTCAGACCAGATGGCGATGACCTTGTTGTAGCGCTCACCGTTCGTGATCGCCCCCTCCAGGTACTGCTTCTCGACTCGAAGAACCTCGTCGTTGGCCGCCTTCACCAGCGTGGCTTTCTGGGACGGCACGATGAGATCGTCGACGCCGATCGACAGACCGGACCGTGTCGCATACCCGAATCCCAGCTTCTTGAGCGCGTCGAGCATTTCGACCGTCTTCGTGACACCGTGGCGGAGATAGCAGTACTGGACGAGCTGGCCGAGCCCCTTCTTCTTGAGAAGCCCGTTGACATACGGCAATTCCGGTGGAAGCGCCGCGTTGAAAATTGCNCGCCCNACCGTCGTGTTGATCAGCTTCTTGTCGATCTCCTGGACCTCGGTGCGTAGCACGTCCTGATCGTCGCGNGCCGCGGTCAGGTCCATGAGGCCGCCGCTAATCCGCAACCGGATCGGGCTCAGGGTCTCGACCTCGCCAGCCATCAGTGCCAGCTGGACGTGTTCCACNTTGCCAAAGACACGTCCCTCACCCTTCGCCTGGCTCTTGGTCTTGGTCAGGTAGTAGCAGCCCAGCACGATGTCCTGGGACGGCGTGGTAATCGGAGCCCCATTGGCGGGCGACAGAATGTTCTTTGACGACTTCATCAACACCGACGCTTCGATCTGCGCCTCAGGCGCCAGCGGGACATGCACCGCCATCTGGTCGCCATCGAAGTCCGCGTTGAAAGCCGTGCACACGAGCGGGTGAATCCGGATTGCCTTGCCCTCGACGAGTACCGGCTCGAACGCCTGGATCCCAAGCCTGTGGAGGGTCGGCGCCCGGTTCAGCAGGACCGGGTGTTTNCGAATGACCTCCTCCAGNACATCCCAGACCTCGGGGAGCTGCTGCTCGACCATCTCCTTCGCTTGTTTGATCGTCGCGACGAGGCCGCGGCTCTCCAACTTGTTGTAAATAAATGGCTTGAACAGTTCAAGCGCCATTTTCTTCGGCAACCCGCACTGGTGGAGCTGAAGCTCAGGACCAACAACGATGACGGACCGNCCAGAGTAATCGACACGTTTGCCCAACAAGTTCTGTCGAAAACGGCCCTGCTTACCCTTGAGCGTGTCGGACAGCGATTTGAGGGGTCGGTTGTTGGCGCCCCGCAGCACACGTCCGCGACGACCATTGTCGAACAGGGCGTCGACCGCTTCCTGCAACATCCGTTTTTCATTGCGGATGATGACGTCGGGGGCCTTGAGNTCGATCAGCTTCTTGAGACGGTTATTGCGGTTGATAACGCGTCGATAGAGATCATTGAGGTCCGACGTGGCGAACCGGCCACCGTCGAGCGGGACCAGCGGCCGCAACTCGGGCGGAATCACCGGAATCACATCCAGGATCATCCACTCTGGATGGTTCGTCGATTTCCTGAACGATCCGACCACCTTCAACCGTTTGGCGTACTTCAGCTTCTTCTGCACCGATGTTTCGGTGCGCATCCGGTCACGCAGGTCTTCGGCAAGTTCCTCGATGTCGGCCCGCTTGAGAAGCTCCTTGATGGCCTCGGCCCCCATCTGGGCACGAAACCTCGGACCGTAGTCCTCCAGCGCCTTCCGATACTGCTCCTCGGTCAGCAGCTGATTCTCTTTGAACTCGCCCTCACCGGGATCGATGACGACGTAGGCCTCGAAGTACAGAATCCGTTCGAGGTCACGTAGCGAGATATCCAGCAGATGGCCGATGCGGCTCGGTAGCCCCTTGAAGAACCACACGTGGCTGACGGGCGTGGCCAACGTGATGTGCCCGAGTCGTTCGCGACGCACCTTCGCCTGAGTGACCTCGACACCACACTTGTCGCAGATCACCCCGCGGTGTTTCATCCGCTTGTACTTGCCGCACAAGCACTCCCAATCGGTGACCGGACCAAAGATCTTCGCGCAGAAGAGCCCGTCCCGTTCCGGCTTGAATGTCCGATAGTTGATCGTCTCCGGCTTCGTCACCTCGCCGTGCGACCAAGATCGGATCCGTTCCGGCGACGCCAGACTGATCCGAATGGCGTCGAAATCGGCTGTCAGTGCGCTGCGTTCCGAGAAACTAGGTCCCATGAAATACCCTTCACTCCTACCAAAACTCTCAAACAGCTAGGCCTCGTCGAGGGCCGGCACGGTTGTCCCGCCGGAAGCAACTTCGCCTTCCGCGTTACCAGCGGCGTCCAGGGGGTCTTCCGCGTCGACTAATGGCGGTGGAGTCCGCGTCTTGAGCAACTCTACATCCAGGCAGAGGGCCTGCAGCTCGCGGATCAACACATTGAACGACTCCGGCAATCCCGGGGTAAACGACGCGTCACCTTTGACGATCGCCTCGTAGATCTTCGCTCGACCGGTAACGTCGTCCGACTTGGCCGTCAGCAGCTCCTGGAGAATATGGGACGCGCCATACGCCTCCAGCGCCCAGACTTCCATCTCGCCGAAACGCTGCCCACCGAACTGCGCCTTGCCACCAAGCGGCTGCTGGGTAATNAGTGAGTACGGTCCGATCGACCGAGCGTGGATCTTGTCGTCGACCAAGTGGGACAGCTTCAACATGTAGATGTAGCCGACCGTCACACTTTGCTCGAACTCCTCACCCGTCATCCCGTCGACGAGCTTCGTCTTGCCACTGGTCGGTAGACCCGCCTTCGTCAACCACTCCTTGATTTCCGACTCGGTCGCCCCATCAAACACGGGGGTCGCGAAGTGCAGCCCGAGCGCGGCGGCCGCCCAACCCAGATGGGTTTCGAGAATCTGCCCGACGTTCATGCGTGACGGCACACCCAGCGGATTGAGTACGATTTCCACCGGGGTGCCATCAGGCAGATGCGGCATGTCTTCTTCCGGTAACACTCGAGCGATCACGCCCTTGTTACCGTGTCGGCCGGCCATCTTGTCGCCAACCGACAGCTTCCGCTTCATAGCGACATACACCTTGACCAGTTTGATCACGCCGGGAGGCAACTCGTCGCCGCGACGNATCTTCTCCTTCTTCTCCTCGAACATCTGGGTGATCACTTCAACCTGCCGCTCCGTGCGCTCCTCGAGCGTCCGCAGCGCGGTCTCGAGATCCCGGTTCCTGCCGGCCAGTCTGATCCGCATTGTCGCCTGGTACGGCAGCTCGCGGACAACCTCCTGAGTGAACGCCGCGCCCTTGGTCAACAAGGTGTCGCGGCCGTGGTCGTCGAACAGGTCGCTCCCGAGGGTCTGGCCGTCGAGCATCACCGCGATCCGCTTCTTCACCTCTTCATGCAGAATGCGGATTTCGTCCTGGAGATTTTTCTCCATCAAGTCGAGCTCGTCCGCCTCGATGGCCTTCGCTCGGTCGTCCTTCTCGATCCCCTTCCGGGAGAAAATCTTGACCGCAACGACAATGCCATCGATACCCGGCGGACACAGCAGGGAGGCATCGCGCACGTCGCCNGCCTTTTCACCGAAGATGGCCCGCAATAGTTTCTCTTCCGGCGTCAACTGCGTCTCCCCCTTCGGGGTGACCTTGCCGATCAAGATATCGCCTGGCTTCACATACGCTCCGATCCGAATGATGCCGCTGTCGTCCAGATCTTTCAGAAATCCTTCCGACACGTTCGGGATGTCACGCGTGATTTCTTCCGGGCCGAGCTTCGTGTCACGCGACTCGGTCTCGAACTCCTCGATATGGATCGAGGTGTAGTAGTCCTCCTTGACCATCCGCTCGGACACCAAAATGGCATCCTCGAAGTTGTACCCACGCCACGGCATGAACGCGACGAGCACGTTCCGGCCCAGCGCCAACTCACCCAANTCCGTGCAGGGCCCGTCGCCAAGCACTTGGCCCTTGGCGACCTTGTTTCCCACCTTGACGATCGGCTTCTGGCTGATGCAGGTGTTCTGATTNGACCGGCGAAACTTAATCAGGTTGTAGATATCGGCGCCCATCTCCCGCGACATCTCGCCGGACTCGCCCTCGACCCGCACGACGATGCGCTGAGAGTCGACGTANTCGACGGTTCCGCTCCGCCGGGCCACCACGACAGCGCCGGAGTCACGCGCCGTGATGTGCTCCATGCCGGTTCCCACGAACGGGGCACGTGCCNGAAGCAGGGGCACCGCCTGCCGTTGCATGTTCGATCCCATCAAAGCGCGGTTGGCGTCGTCGTGCTCCAAGAACGGAATGAGCGAAGCTGCCACCGAGACCAGTTGTTTCGGGGAAACGTCGATGAACTCGACCTTCTCGCGAGGCGCGAAAATGAAGTCCCCGGCTTGCCGCGAATTGACCCGCGGATCGATCAAGTGGCCGGCGTCATTAAGGCGGGCATTCGCCTGCGCGATGAGATACTGATCTTCCTCCCACGCCGACAGATAGAATGAATAGGGCACGCTCTCGGCCCCCTTCTTCTTCCGCGCCTTGGCGGCCGCACTCTCCGCTTCGACGTCCGACAACTCCGCGATGTCGCCCGCTTTGTATTTGGTGCCGCCACCGTTGGTGATCTGCACGAAGTCCGTGGCGCGCTCATCTTTGATCCGGCGATACGGCGACTCGATGAAGCCGAACTCATTGATCCGAGCGTAGCAGGACAACGACGAAATCAGACCGATGTTCGGNCCCTCAGGCGTCTCAATCGGACAGATTCGACCATAGTGGGTCGGGTGCACATCACGTACCTCGAACCCGGCGCGTTCGCGCGACAACCCCCCGGGGCCCAGCGCCGACAGCCGCCGCTTGTGGGTAATCTCCGACAGCGGATTCGTCTGGTCCATGAACTGAGACAGCTGAGACGAACCGAAGAACTCCCTGATCGCCGCCATGACCGGCTTGGCATTAATCAGATCGTGCGGCATCGCCGTGGCCATCTCCTGGTAGACGGACATCTTCTCTTTGATGGCGCGTTCCATCCGCACCAGGCCAATCCGGAACTGGTTCTCGAGCAGNTCNCCGACCGAGCGCACTCGACGATTGCCGAGATGGTCGATGTCGTCGGCGTTGACCGGATTGCGACGGAGCGCGAGCAGATACTTGATGACCGCGTAGAAATCGGATGGATGCAGAACCTTCTCGTCGAGCGGTGTCTCCAGGCCCAGCTTGGTGTTGAGCTTCAATCGCCCGACCCGCGAAAAATCGTACTTCTGCGAGTTGAAGAACATGTTCTCGAACAGCGACCGTGAACTGTCGAGCGTGGGCGGGTCTCCGGGGCGTAGGCGACGATAGATCTCGATCAACGCTTCTTCGTGCGTCCGGATGGTGTCCTTGCGCAACGTCGCCGACAACACCGTGCCGACCTCGTCCCGCTCCGGAAAGAACAGCTCGAGTTCCTCGACCTGCTTCTCTTGAGCCATNGACACCAGTAGCGGTGTGAGCTCGTCGTTCGCTTCGAGGAGNACCTCGCCGGTTGCCGGGTCCACGACGTCGGCCGCGGCGAAACCGCCCTCCAATTCCACTTCCGAAACCTCGACCCACTCGGTTCCAGACTTCTCGAGGGCTTCGAGGGCCGCCTTNCCGATTTTCTTGCCAGCGCCAACCTTGTGCGCGCTGTCGATGACGACCTCCGTTGCGACCCGGCGACCGAGCAATGTCGGCCCGACGGCCCAGCGCGGCGGCCCCTCTCGCAGCGAGATCCGGTCCGTGGCGTAGAACGTCCGGACGATCTCGTCGACGCCCCGCAATCCCAGCGCACGAAGGAACACGGTGGCCAGGAATTTGCGCTTCCGGTCAATCCGCACGTACAGCAGGTTCTTGGCGTCGTACTCGAACTCGACCCAGGACCCGCGATACGGAATGATCTGCGCGACGAAGAGTTGCCGGTCCTCCGAGTGGAAGAAGGCACCCGGCGACCGATGTAACTGGGACACGACGACACGCTCGGTCCCATTGATGACGAACGTCCCGTTGTCGGTCATGAGCGGGACGTCACCGAAGTAGACCTCCTGCTCCTTGATGTCCCGTATCGTCTTGACCCCGGTCTCGGGGTCCTTGTTCCAGACCACAAGCCGGATCGTCACCTTCAACGGCACGGCATAGGTCATGCCGCGCTCTTGACACTCTTCGACGTCGTACTTGAGTTTGAGCGCGACAGTGTTCTCGCAAATGTCGCACACCACACCGCGTGCGTTGTTCGCCGTACCGCACCGCGTGCACAGGACGTCGTGCTCTCCGTAGGGCTCGGCCACGAGCGTCGTCCCACAAGACGAGCAAGGCTGGCGCAGTTGGTGCAAACCGGACAGACGTCCACATTTGCACTCCCAGTTCCCGATCGAATACTCGATGAACTCGAGCGACGAGTTCTCGCGAAAATCGCTGATCGGAAAGACCGACTTGAACACCGACTGCAACCCGGCATCGTCCCGCTCGGACGCCAACCGCGTCATTTGCAGGAATCGTTCGTATGACTTTTTCTGGATCTCGATGAGATTCGGTATGGGGATCGTCGTTCGAATTTTCGAAAAATCGATGCGTTCCCGGTAGACGTTATTGGGCTCACTCTGCATTCTGCAACACCCTCGGACCAGCACGCCGGGTCTTGACGAAGCCGTGATCGACGGAACGGAGCTGACTCCGTTCGGACCGGTCACGCCACCACTCATGCGACGGGCGACCACCCGCCGCAACCGCACACAACGACGACTACTTCACCTCGGCCTTGGCGCCCACGTCGTCGAACTTTTTCGCGATCGCGTCCGCTTCGTCTTTGGGGATACCTTCCTTAATCGCTGCAGGCGCGCTCTCGACCAGGTCCTTGGCTTCCTTGAGCCCGAGGCTGGTCACCTGGCGGACGGTCTTGATCACGTTGATCTTCTTGGCGCCGACCTCGGTGAGCGTGACCGTAAACTCGGTCTGCTCTTCGGCCGCCTCGGCGACCGCACCCGGCGCGGCGGCACCCGCGACGGCCATCGGCATCGCCGCCGATACTCCAAGCTCTTCTTCGAGCGTCTTGACCAGCTCGGACAACTGCAGCACCGAGATTCCCTTGATGTACTCGACAACCTGTTCCTGCGTCACGTCAGCCATTGGCATGTCACTCCTGCACGGTTTCCTACGGGTCGACCTCTGTGCGACCCGCGATGGGTCATTCCGATTGCTTCTCTTTCGCTTGAACGAGCACGCTGAGCAGATCACGTGGCACGGCGCTCAGCACCCTGACCAGTTGGGCCATCGGCGCCTGTATTTGCATCAGCAGTGTGGCCTGCAACTCTTCCTTGCTGGGCAACGTGGCGAGGTGCGCCACGTCAGCCGGCGCCACCTCGCGGCCGGACACCATGCCAGCCTTCACCTTGAGTTCCGGGGTGTCCTTCGCGAATTTGACCAGAGCCTTTGCCAAACTTACCGGGTCGTCGTCGCTGAACGCGATGGCTGTCGTGCCCTGGAAGGAGTCACGCAACGGCTCGAAGACTGTCCCGATGACCGCGCGCTTGGCCAAGCGATTCTTGACCACGCGGTAGCTGGCTCGCGCCTCACGCACCTGACGGCGCAACTCGGTGGCCTTCGGCACGTCGAGCCCAGTGAAGTCGAGCAAGACCATGCTGTCGGCGCNGGCGAGAGCCGCNCCCAGTTCCTTGATCATTTCTTCCTTGACGCTTCTGGTGACCGGCATTCGACTGTCTNTCCCTCTGGTCTGAACTGGGTTCCTATGTTTTCGAAGCGCGCACTAGGTGCTCGCGGCCAGCAGCAAGGTATCCACACTCGATATGTCAACCTTGATACCAGGCCCCATGGTTGACGCCACCGTCGCACTGCGCACGTACTTGCCCTTCGCGGCCGACGGCTTGGCGCGCAAGACACTGATAATCAGCGCCTGAGCGTTCTCGACCAGCCGGTCGGTATCGAACGAAGACTTGCCGAGCGGCGCGTGCACGACCCCGGCCTTGTCCACCCGGTACGTGACCTTGCCCGCCTTGATTTCGTTCACGGCCTGGGCCACATCGAACGTCACGGTGCCGGTCTTGGGATTCGGCATCAAGCCGCGCGGCCCGAGCACCTTTCCCANTTTCCCGACCACACGCATCATGTCAGGAGTTGCCACGACGGCGTCGAATTCTAGCCACCCTCCTTGGATCCGATCGACCACCTCTTCGCCACCCACGATGTCGGCGCCGGCAGCCTCTGCTTCCTTCTGCTTCTCGCCTCCGGCAACAACCAACACACGTTTCGNGCGACCGAGCCCATGCGGAAGAATGACGGTNCCTCGTACCATCTGGTCGGCGTGCTTGGGATTCACCCCGAGGCGTAAAGCGATCTCCACGGACTCGTCGAAGCCGGCGAAACGCACCTTCTGCAGCAAAGGCATCGCCTCGCCGAGCGGATACTCCCGGTCTTCGACCTGCTCGCTCGCCGCTTTGAACTTCTTGCCTTTCTTGGCCATGTATTCCTCAATACCATGTGGGCTCGGCCACACACCGCGGCTCGTCGCCCGCGGGAGCTCGATGCCCCGCTCCGCTNCCTCACCGGCTGTCAGCCCTCGATTTCGAGCCCCATGGATCGGGCGGTGCCGGCCACAACCTTCATCGCCCCTTCCAGATCGTTNCAATTAAGGTCGGGCATCTTCGTCTTCGCGATCTCCTCGACCTGCGATGACGTGACCTTGCCGACCTTGTCCCGATTCGGTTCGCCAGACCCCTTCGCGATATTCGCCGCGCGTTTCAACAGCACGGCGGCGGGCGGCGTTTTGGTGATAAAGCTCAAAGTCCGGTCCGCGTAGATGGTGACCACGGCCGGAATGATGAGNCCTTCCTGACTGGCGGTCTTGGCGTTGAAGGCCTTGCAGAAATCCATGATGTTCACGCCGTGCGGACCNAGCGCCGTGCCGACCGGCGGGGCAGGCGTCGCCTTCCCCGCTGCGATCTGCAGCTTGACCATCCCGATGACCTTCTTCGCCATGTTGTCCGACCTCTACCGCGGCGGCCGAAGCCCCGCTCCTGCCATCGAGGGGCGCGCCCTCTATAACTTTTCTACCTGTAGAAAATCGAGTTCGACCGGCGTTGCCCGGCCGAAAATCGTCACCATCACCTTCACCGTGTTCTTGTCGANATTCACATCGTCGACGACGCCGTTGAAGCTGGTGAACGGTCCCTCGTTGATCCGAACCTGGTCGCCCTTGTCGAAGGTGTACTTCGGCTTGGGCTTTTCCGCGGCCACNGTCACCTGGAGGAGAATCTGGTCGACCTCCTCCCNCGTTAGCGGCGTCGGCTTCGACCCGGCGCCCACGAACCCGGTCACCTTGGGGGTGTTCCGCACGACGTGCCACGCGTGGTCCGACATCTGCATCTCGACGAGAATGTAGCCAGGGAAGAATCGTTTTGAGCTGACTACTCGCTTCCCGCCGCGCATCTCCACCACGTCCTCGGTCGGGATCAGCACATCACCGATCTCCGCCTCGAGCCCATAGGCGTTGACTCGCTGCTGAAGGGACTCGGACACCTTGTTCTCGAATCCCGAATAGGTGTGAACGATGTACCACTGTTTGGTGATGACGTCGGTCATTGCACTCCAAACATGTCAAACAGGAACCTGGCTATCCGCACCAAGACCACATCAATCGCGGAGAGATAGAGACCAAAGAACGCGGACGTCAACAGGACGACAAGCGTGGTCGCGTAGACCTCTTTTCGGGTGGGCCACGTCACCCGCTCCATCTCGTTCTTGACCTGAGCGAGGAAGACACGAGACCGATTGAACCATCCGGTCACCTGCAACGAAGTGTCTCTTGTATGTTCAAGTCGTGCTGTCTTCACAGACTGACCGGCCCCTTCATTATCCACACGGGACTTCGCCCTGAACCCCCGCCGTCGCTACGCGGGAACCCCGACTGCCCCACTCCGCGCCTGCGAGNCNCNCANGTNCGCGGCTTGGCCCGCGGTGCTCCCAACGGGCCTCCTTCTCGCGCGGCTGAGCCCCGAACCGCCACCACATGCTGCATCGGGCGACCTGCTCGCGGGGCTTTCCCCTGCCCCCCGCCATGGGGCCTACCTCTCGCAGCGTTCCCACCGGCCGCCTCGACGTGACTGGCAGGCCAGGAGGGAATCGAACCCCCAACCCCCGGTTTTGGAGACCGGTGCTCTGCCAATTGAGCTACTGGCCTACGCGAGTGCCGCCACACCACGATCAGCGCGGCCCCCGCCCCTACCTCTACTTCGACTCCCGGTGTACCGTGTGCGACCGACAGAAACGGCAGTATTTCTTGAACTCCAGCCGCCCAGTCGCCTTTCTCTTGTTCTTTGTGGTGCTGTAATTACGTCGCTTACAGTCGGTGCACGCCAGCAAGATGATGTCCCGCATTCGTTGTTTTTCCTCGGGGCTTCGCCCTGAATCCCCGNGGGCCTTCGGCTATTCGACGATATCGGAGATGGCCCCGGAGCCGACCGTCCGCCCGCCTTCGCGGATCGCGAAGCGCAACCCCTTTTCGAGCGCCACCGGCGTGATCAACTCGATCTCCATCGCCACGTTGTCCCCCGGCATCACCATTTCCACGCCTTCCGGCAACGTCGCCACCCCCGTCACGTCCGTCGTCCGTAAATAGAACTGCGGGCGATACCCGTTGAAGAACGGCGTATGGCGCCCCCCCTCGTCCTTCGTCAGCACGTACACTTCGCCCTTGAACTTCGTATGCGGCGTGATCGATTTCGGCTTCGCCAGCACCTGGCCCCGCTGCACGTCGTCCTTCTCCAACCCCCGCAGCAACACCCCGATGTTGTCCCCCGCCTGCCCCTGGTCCAGCAGCTTCCGGAACATCTCCACCCCGGTCACCACCTTCTTCTGCGTCTCCGCAAACCCCACCAGCTCGATCTCTTCGCCGACCTTCACAATGCCCCGGTCGACGCGGCCTGTCACCACCGTCCCCCGACCCGAGATCGAGAACACGTCCTCGATCGGCATCAGGAACGGCTTGTCCACGTCCCGCTCCGGCATCGGCACATAGTCGTCCACCGCCGCCATCAACGCGTCGATCCCCTTCGCCGCTTCCTCGTCACCTTCCAACGCTTTCAACGCCGACCCCCGCATCACCGGCAGGTCGTCGCCCGGAAAGTCATACGACGACAGCAGTTCCCGCACCTCCAACTCCACCAGATCCAGCAACTCCTCGTCGTCCACCGCGTCGCACTTGTTCAGGAACACTACCAGCGACGGCACCCCCACTTGCCGCGCCAGCAGGATGTGCTCCCGCGTCTGCGGCATCGGCCCGTCGGTCGCCGCCACCACCAGGATCGCCCCGTCCATCTGGGCCGCCCCCGTGATCATGTTCTTGATGTAGTCGGCGTGACCCGGACAATCCACGTGCGCGTAGTGCCGGTTCTCCGTCGTGTATTCGACGTGCGACGTCGCGATCGTGATCCCCCGCTCCCGTTCTTCCGGCGCGTTGTCGATCGAATCGAACGACCGTACCGCGTTCTTCGGATCTCGCTTCGCCAGCACCGACGTGATCGCCGCCGTCAGCGTCGTCTTCCCATGGTCGATATGCCCAATCGTCCCGATATTCACGTGCGGTTTCGACCGATCAAATTTTTCCTTCGCCATGGCGATAACCTCGTCTTACCTTCCCTGAATCCGCGCCACGATCTCTTCGCTGACAGCGCGCGGGACCTGCTCGTAGCGGTCGAAATGCATCATGTACGTTGCTCGGCCCTGGGTTCTGGAGCGTAATTCGGTCGCGTAGCCGAACATTTCGGCGAGCGGCACGCTGGCGTTGATTATCTGCGTCCCCCCGTGCGCCTCCATGGAACGCACCTTGCCCCGGCGGCTATTGAGATCCGCGATGACGTCACCCATGTAGGCCTCGGGCACCACGACCTCGACCTTCATGACCGGTTCCAGCAAGACGGGCGACGACCGGCGAGCGGCCTCACGAAACGCCATCGAGCCAGCGATCTTGAACGCCACCTCAGACGAGTCAACATCGTGAGAAGAGCCGTCGTAGAGCGTCACCGTGACGTCTTCGATCGGATATCCGGCCAGGACGCCGGTCGTGATGGCCTCCCTGACACCGGCCTCGACGCCGCCGATCCGTGGAAAGCGCCTTTTTACCTCCGTTTTCGGCTTTACACCCTCGGCGGGCTGATCCTCAGCGCCGCCTGGGTGTGGGGGGTCCACGATTACGTCGAGGCGGTGCTGGGCTGGAACAACGTCACCGAGCTTCTGCCGCACGAAGTCGGCGGGCTGGCCGCCGGGGCCCTGACGCCGCTGGCGCTTCTGTGGATGGCGATTGCGTTCTGGGAGCGGGGGCAAAGCCTCCGGCGCGACACCGAGGCGCTACGCTGGCACATGCGGCAATTGATCTATCCGTCCGACAAGGCCGAAACCCGGGCCCACGAGATTAGCGAAATCCTTCGCCGCCAGACCCGCGACCTGACCCGGGCCTCGGACGAGGCGGCGAAACGGGGCGAAACCATCTCCAGCCTGATTCACCAGCGGGCCATGGAGTTGTCGAAGGTGTCGGAAGACGCCGACCTCAGGTCCCATGCCGTCGCCGAGGCGCTGAAGCGCCAGACCGTCGATTTGCAGTCGGTTTCCGAACGTGCTGCCGACCGGGCCAGGGAAGCCGGAGACGTTCTTAGCTTGCACACCCGCGACCTGACGGTGACCTCGGACCGCACCTCGGCCCGGGCCGAGGACCTGGTGGAAACCCTGCGCCGCCAGACCGAGGATTTGAATGAGGCCGCCGACCGCGCCGCCGCCCGGGCCCATGAATCGGCCGATACCCTGAAGTCCCGAGCCGAACACCTGGCCGCCGTCTCGGTCGAGGCCGCATC
>PAUN01000058.1 GCA_002712885.1 Acidobacteriota bacterium | reverse complement strand
TCCGCGGAGGCCTTGCCGATCCGGCGAACGGTATAATCGGGCGTCGAACGGAAGGGATGTCTCCAAATGATTCGAATGGATGTGACCGTGTTGGCCGCGAGTGTTTGCCTTGCTTTGGTGGCGCCGGTTGCCGCTCAAACGAACACCGCCGTGCTTGAGACGCCGCACGGCGACCCGGACATCCAGGGCCTGTTTACGTTCAGAACGCTCACGCCATTGCAGCGTCCGGTCATTGACGCCGGCGCGTCGGCTCTGCTCGCGGAACGTGTGGCGCTGACCGAGGAGCAAGCGGCCGAATACGAGGCGGCGCGTCGGCGCGAATTGGACCGGGATACCCAGAATCTCGAAGTGCACGCGCCAGGGGTTCGATATCAGTCGCGCGCCGAAGGTGGCGTCGGCGGGTACAACGAGTTCTGGTACGAGCGGGGCATCGAGCTCACTCGTGACAAGCGCACGTCACTGATCGTCGATCCGCCGAACGGCCGGGTGCCGTATCGCGCGGAATTCCAAGCGGCGGCACGCATACGCGGCGCCAATATCAGCAACGGCTTTGCCGACTCGTACACGGACCGGAGTCTCTCTGACCGGTGCCTGTTGGGCTTCAACGCCGGTCCGCCGATGGTCTCGAGCGCCTACAACAACAACGTACTCATCGTGCAGACACCGGATTACGTCGTGATCCTCAACGAGATGGTGCACAACGCGCGCATCATCCCGCTTGACGGCCGTCCGCACGGTAACCTGCCGCAATACTCAGGTGATTCTCGTGGACGCTGGGATGGAGACACCCTGGTGGTCGAGACGAAGCGCTTCTTGCGCGAGACGAGTCTCGGGGGGTCGAGCCGAGAGACCTCGGTGGTCGAGCGATTCCGCCGGGTCGACCCCGATACCGTCATGTACGAATTCACGGTTGAAGACCCGGACGGCTACACGAGCCCGTGGACCGCGCTGATGCCGCTCAGGCGGACGGAAGGACCGATGTTCGAATACGCGTGCCACGAAGGCAACATCGGCCTGGCCGGTATCCTCGCCGGAGCGAGGAATCTCGATACCCAACGGGTTCCCGCTCCCTAGGGACGTAGATGTTTTTTCTCAACCGCCCAGCCCGCGTCAGTCGCCTCGTCGGAGTGGGTGTGCTGGTCCTTGGCGTGTTGTCTTGGCTTGCCCCTGGCCGGGCCGTGGCTCAAGACCTCGGCGCGCTCCAAGACCGCCTGGCCATCGCGGAACAGTTGGCTCAGTATTCCTATCGGTGGGACTCGAAAGACTCGGAGGGATTCGCGGACCTCTTTACGGTCGACGGCGCCATGGACCGTCGGCCCGGCGGCACGCTGGTTACCGGTTCTCGGGTGGTCGGGCACCAGGCGATTCTCGAGTACGCGCGAACCTCGCACCAGGGCCGGCTCGCCGACCGACAAACGCGGCACCATTTCTCCGCGCTGGTGTTTCTGGAACTCACCGCCGATTCCGCCGTGACCGAAAACATGGCGCTGATCACCCACCAGACCGCGGGCGACAACGCCGCGTTCATTAGTGCGTCGGGTATCTATAGAAACACCTGGAAGAAAACTCCACAGGGTTGGAAGATCGCGGAACGCATACTCTTCACCGACCGCTTTGGCGGTCCGTAACCGGGTGTGTGCCGGTCAGAGAGCGACCCCCTTTCTGCACAGAGGTCAACCATGTTGCGCACAACGAGTATCTGGATACTGGGAATCATCCTCGCGGTATCGGTCGGTCCCGCCATGTCTCAGACAACCCAAGACCTGGTTGACGATGCGCAGAGCCCCCAGGACGTGCTGATTCACAGCATGGGCTACGACCGCAAGAGTTACAGCCCGCTCGCGGAGATCAATGCCTCAAACGTCACACGTTTGGTCCCCATCTGGAGCACCAGTCTGATGAACGACGGCGGCGAGCTGGCGGCGCCGACCATCTACGACGGCGTGATGTATGCGATCAACGGAAGCTGGACCTTTGCGATCGACGTAGAGACTGGTCACCAGATCTGGCGGACGCCGGTGACGCTGGAACCAGAGACGCGACGCACCGGATACAACCGAGGCGCGCCAACCATTTACGAGGGCAAGCTCTTTCGCGTGACCTATGACAACCACCTGCTGGCTCTCGATATGGAGACTGGCGCCGAGTTGTGGAACCAGAAGTTTGCCGAGCGGAGTGAAGGCTACTACTCGACCGGGGCCCCGGTCGTGGCCAACGGCGTCCTGATTTCCGGGATGGCCGGTGGCGAGTCGACCACGCGGGGGTTCCTCGACGGGTGGGATCCCGATACGGGCACCAAGCTGTGGCGCCGACACACCATTCCCGCTCCGGGTGAACCCGGGTCAGAGACGTGGCCCGTGGACGGCGAGGGCTGGAAGTATGGCGGCGGTCCGACGTGGCGGTCGGGGTCGTACGACCCGGAGTTGGACCTCGTGTACTGGGGAACCGGCAACGCGGAACCCTATGATCCCAGGCCNCGAGGCGAGTTGGACAGCCTCTACACATCGAGCGTGATCGCCATCCGACCGAAGACCGGAGAGATTGCNTGTCACTTTCAGTACACGCCGAATGACGTCTATGACGTGGACGGCACGGATGAGCATGTTCTGGCCGACATCGCGGTGGACGGGCAGCCGCGCAAGGTGATGATTCAGGCGAACAAGAACGGCTTCCTGTATGTCATTGACCGCACCGATTGCACCCTAATCGCCGCGCCTCCTTACGTTCAAGTGAACTGGGCCACACACATCGACCTGGCCACCGGTCGACCAGTGTTGACGGACATCTACGAGAGTTTTCTTGCTGGTGAAGAGGTGGCCATCTTTCCGTCGCGCGGCTCGAACGCGGTGCCCACGGCCTTCAACCCGAACACCGGCCTCATCTACACCAGCACCTGGAACATTCCGCGCATTCAGCAGATCGCGCCGCCCAAAGAGCAAGTCATCGGCGCGAACTCTACCGGGATCAACGGGCGAACGCCGCAGTTCGAGCCCGACGACGTGCTTGGCCACTTCTTGGCCATTGACCCACTCACCGGCGAGAAACGCTGGGAGATTCCGTTAACCGAGTATCCCAGTTCGGCCGGCATGCTGGCGACCGGCGGTGGGCTGGCGTTCACCGGTCTGGCGACTGGCGAGTTTCTCGCCCTTGACCAGGACACCGGCGAGACGCTGTGGCAGTTCAAGACCGGTTCGAGCATCAACTCGACGGCGATTACATACACCCACGACGGACAGCAGTATGTGAGCGTCACGTCCGGACTGGGTGGTCTGCTCGCGAACCGGTACGCCGCCGGGAAGGTGCCGACGGGCGGCTCGGTGTGGACTTTTGCCTTGATGCCGGAATAACAGCAGCCGGCTCTCGCGCCGAAGGCGCCTGGGCCGGGGGGCGCCTACCATTTGCGTCGCTGCACCAGCGTCGACGCCAGCGGATATACTCGAGTGACTCTTGCGTGCTCGTCCCGCTGACCGGCCATGTCTCCCACCGACGACACCTCAGCCACCTGGAGCCGCCGTCGCGTGCTGGCCTCGCTGCTCGGGGTCGGTGCCATCGCGCCCTTCGTGCGCGGTGATCGAAACGCGGCCGACGGGGCGGTGTTGATGCGGTACACCGCGCACGTGCCCAATTCGCACGGGCTCTACGTCAAGTGTTTCATCCCGTGGCGCGAGATCGTGACCCGAGAGACAGGCGGTCGGATTCGCTGGGAGCACTACGTCGACGGATTGCTGCACGGAGCGCTCGACGGATTCAAGGCAGTGGCGACCGGCGTCACTGACTACACGCACGCCTACGCGACCTACCAGCCGGGTAGCTTCCATCTGACGCACGGGCTTCAGTTGCCGTTTCTCTTCCAGAACTCCGGTGTTGCCGCGCTCGTCTCCGAAGAGCTCTACCCGGAATATCTCAAGGGAGAGTACGAGCGGATGGGCGTCTACCTGGCCCACTGTGACTCGACCACGGCCTACGACGTCATGTCGAAGACGCCGATTCGAACGCCTGAGCAGATGCGCGGTCTCAAGGTCCGTTCGACCGGCGGGCTGATGGCCGATATTCTCAGAGAGGTGGGCGCCATTCCGGTTGTGCTGGCGGCGGCCGAGACATACACGGCGTTTCAGAGAGGTATTCTCGACGCGGTGGCCGTGAGCGCGCCGGACATGGCGGCGTATCGATTGTACGAGACCGGAAAGTTCTACCTGCGGATCCGGCTCACGCACACCGTTATCCAGTACTGCCTGAATCCGCGTACGTTCGACGGGTTGCCCGAGGATCTCCGTGGACAGCTCTACGATCTGTTCCGCGTGCGCGGGCAGGTGGCCAACCGCAACTTCTACGGTGGCGAGGCCTTGACGGACGCGATTGACATGCTGGTCGCGGGTGGGGTCGAGATTATCGACCCCACGCCGGACGAGCGACAACAGTGGGTGGAGGCCGTGCGGCCGCTCGAGCAGCGGTTTATCGACCAGAACGCGGCTCGTGGGCTGCCGGCCGCGGCATTCGTGCAAGAGGCAAAGGCACGGGCTGCGGTCTACGAAGGATGGACGGACCAGCAACTGTGGGACCACGTCTGGGCACGTCCGACCCCGGGGATCATCACGCTGTGACACCTCGGACCGAAGAGGGGCAGGAGCCGGCGTAGGCGTCGGTCGGGTGACGGACCGGGTCGATCGCTGGTCCGAGTGGGTGTCCTTGGATTGGTGATTGCGTTTCCGCAGATCGCCCTCTGGTTGCCGGCATAGATGAACTGACCCGCGCGGGTACAGGCCGCGCGTTGTGGCGGGGCGCCAGGCTTGCGACGGAGTGCCGTCGAGGCCGACCGACCACAGCTCCTCTCAAACTCCGCCGTGTCCCCGACTCGACCCGTCGACTGGTATAATTTCCCGTTTGTCAGGAATTCGAATCACCGCGGGCAGGCAGGGCGCCTCCTCGCGGTGTTACGTGCAAGGAACACGAACCTCATGAGTGACAACGAAAGTTCGGCCGAGAAGACCCCATGGATCACCTACCGCCCCGAGTTGAAGGTGTTGGATTGCACGGTCCGCGACGGCGGATTAATCAACGACCACCAGTTCACCGATGAGTTCGTCCGCGCTGTGTATGACACCTGTCTTGCGGCCGGTATCGATTCTATGGAAATCGGTTACAAGAACTCCGAACGGCTGTTTCCGAGAGACCAATTCGGGCACTGGCGTCACTGCCGGGAAGAGGACATGCGACGTGTCGTGGGAGACCACGACGCCCAGAGCACCGGTCTGAAGCTGGCGGCCATGGCGGATGCCGGCAAGAGCGACTGGCAGACCACGATTATTCCCGCCTCGGACAGCGTCCTGGGGATGATTCGCGTGGCATTTTACGCTCATCAGGTGTCGGAGGCGGTGGACATGATCCACCATGCTGACGAGCAGGGGTACGAGACCATGGCCAATCTGATGGCCGTGTCGAACATCACGGAATCAGAGNTCGAGACCGTGTTGGAGGCNATTGCGCCGACGCNAGCATCGACGATGGTGATCGTGGACAGCTTTGGTCATCTCTACCGTGAGCAGGTCGACCGGTTNTACCGGAAGTACGCGGACGCGATGGCCGGGACCGGCAAGCAGATCGGTATCCACGCACACAACAACATGCAGCTTGCGTTCGCGAACACCCTCGAAGCGATCATCCTGGGGTCGAATCGAGCGGACGCCACCATGGCGGGGCTGGGACGCGGGGCGGGCAACTGTCCGATGGAATTGTTATTGGGGTTCCTGCGCAATCCGAAATTCAAACTACGACCGGTGATCAGGCTGTTGCAGGAACAGATGCCGGAGATTCGCAAGACTGTCGAGTGGGGTCCGCTGGTGCCCTACAACATCACGGGGCAGATGAATCTTCACCCCCGCGCCGCGATCGCGTGTCGTGCTGGAGAGCACCCGGACGACTTCGTGGCGTTCTACGATCAGATCGTCAATGAGAAGTAGGCTGCGCGTGCTCGACGGCGTGAAGGATGACCTATAAGCATCTAGTCTCGGCCTGCGTGGCCCACCATCATCGCCATCGATGTGATTGTGTATGGCCCCTCCGCCCTTGGGCCCTCAGCCGGAAGCGAAGGGCAGGATTCGGCCCAGTTCGTGACCCAGTAACAGATAGAGGACGCGCTCGGCACGTCAGTGAGCGTGACGACGCGGGGGGGCAATGGCTACTCCTACACCTCGACGAGCCCGGCGGGCGGTGTGACCATCGATATTACGCCGGCAGAGGTGGTCGGCATCTTGAGGGGCGACAACGCTGCTATCGAGGGACTTGGCGCCGAGGCCTCTGTCTGGCCAGGCGCGAGGAGGGAGCAGCCAGGTGGGCTGTGACCGGCGAAGCCACACCGCCAGACGGACGCCTCGTCGGAAAACCTAAGACGTCGACGACTGTGCCTGGGCGGCGTACTCCAGGCGCGCCCGGGTCAGATGCGGGACGAGTCCGATGAGGCGCTCGGCCAGCATCAACTGACCACGGTGATGCATCTCGTGCTCCTTGACGGACAGCAGCATTTCAAAGCGACTCTTCGTAGCCGGGGTGGAATCGGCTGGCATCGTGAACGACTCGGCCAAGAATTCGTCCGACATGCCTTCCAGGAAGCTGGCGCACACCTCACCTTCAGTTTTCAGCAATTCAACGATCTGTGAGGGCGTCCGCTCTTCGGCTTCCTGGTCAGCCATCGTCTTCATGACCGCCATGAAATCGAAGCCCTCGAAGGTCGAACGCGGTTCGCCGGCATGCAGCGACAGTTGGAACTGCGGTGCGAAGGCAATGTGCACCAGTGTGTCGCCGATGCTCCGCGCGCCCTCGGCCGGGATGAACCCGTACTGATTCTCTGGAATCTCCTCGGCGATCTGGACCGTGTTCTGGCGGACCGTGCGAAAGCTGGCCGCCAACTGAGTGGCTCCGTAATAGGTCATGGACAGTCGTTCCTTTGAAGGGTGCGTGATTACCAGGGAACCCCACAGCTGCATGAGTACCCGCGAGCGTGGGTGGGGAGGATGTCAATCAACGAAAGACGCGAGACATTGTATCTGGCTTCCTCGGACAGCGGTTACTACGGTGACACCGGCGTCCGAGAGGTATGATCGATGCGTCGGGTAGTGGGGCCCCTCGCGTGTGTGGGCACGAGATCGAACGAATGCGCCAGTTACTCATCGCCTTCCTGCTGTTCGGATTCATGGTCTGGAGCCGGGCAGGTTTGCTGGAAGCCCAGACCGCGCCGCTGACAGCGTCCGCGCGTGCGAGTTGCGAGGCGCTGTTGCAGACCCGCAATCTCACCATCACCTACGCGGGGATCGCCAGCACCCGAGACGGCATCACCTACTGCTACGTCAAGGGTATCTTGGCGCCGGCGATCCAGTTTCACGTGCAGTTGCCGCTTCTCGGCCAGTGGAACGGACGGTTCATCAAGTGGGGCGATGGCGGCAAAGATGGGGACCTCGACTTCGCCGACCATCGCGTCGGCGAGGGCTACGCGGTCGCCAACAGCAATACGGGTCACGACAGCGGGGCCGAGCCGGGGTCGTCGTTCGCCTACCAGAACCGGCAGGCCGAGATCGATTTCGGCTATCGGGCGGTGCATCTGACAACGGTCGCGGGGAAGACGCTGGCGCGCCGGTATTACGAACGGCCGCCTGACTACGCCTACTTCGAAGGGTGTTCCACCGGCGGGCGACAGGGACTGATGGAGGCGCAGCGCTACCCGGGCGATTTTGATGGGATTGTCGCGGGTGCGCCGGCGAACCATTACCAGGCGATGAACGCGGTGCGGGTCTGGCTGCTCCAGCGGATGTTTCGCGATGATTTTGCGGGCGCCCTGGCGTTCGATACCGATGGGGACGGGCGCCTCGACAGTCTGCGCAAGATGGAGATGCTGGCCGATGCCGTGCTTGCAGCCTGTGACCATACCGATGGCATCAAGGACGGCGTGATCGACGACCCTGCGCGCTGCGACTTCGATCCCGGACGTGACCTGGTGGCAATGCGGTGCACCGGTGACAAGGACGCCGAGGGCTGCTTGACGAGTGCGCAGATTCAGACGGTGCGCGATTTCCATGCTGGTCCCCGCGACTCGGAGGGACGTCAAATTTACGCCGGCAAGCCGTTGGGGTCTGAGTCGCAGTGGCCCGGACTGTTCATCCCGTATCCGGGCAACCGATTCTCTCCAGGTGCGGTTGGATTGGGTGGCGACCACTTGAATTACCTGTTCTACGACGAGGATCCAGGTGTGGCGCCCGCCAATCTGCTCGATACGTCGGGGACAGTAGATGCGGCCGGTCTCCCACCCGAATGGGCCTGGTGGAATTTCGATATCAACGACGTGAGTGCGGGGAAAGGCGACGTCATGAGTCGAATCACCGACGCGACCGACCCTGACCTGTCTCGATTCCTGGTCGAGAACGACGGCAAACTCTTGCTGTACCACGGATGGGCCGATGCGCTCGTGGTGCCGCAGCCAACGCTGGCCTACTACCACGACGTCGTCGAGACGACGTTCGGGGGTGACGTGTCGGCCGCCCGCGCGCGGGCCCGCCTGTTCATGGTCCCGGGCATGGGGCACTGCCGAGGCGGGAGCGGCCCGGATACGTGGGACCGGTTGCGTCCGCTCGTTGACTGGGTAGAGCGAGGCGTGGAGCCGGAGGCCCTCATTGCCACCCATCTGACCGATGGTGTGGTCGACAACGAACGACCCGTGTGCGCGGTCCCCCAGCGGGCGGTCTACACCGGGCCGGCCGGCGGCGCCGACGACTCCGTGAACTGGGTGCAGGGGAACTTCACCTGCCAATAGAGAGGCGCGGTGCACGCCCGAGATGAGGACGAACCAACGACAGATCAGGCGACGTGTCATTGTCCTCATGGCGGCCATGGCCGCCGTGCCGCTGGGTCGAGCGGTCACGTCTGCTCAGACGGCACCCGGGGCCGAGGCCTGGGTGGCGCCGCGCACCGCCGACGGCCAGCCGGACCTCCAGGGACTCTGGAACAACACGACCATCACGCCGTTCGAGCGGCGGGCCGGCCAGCCGGGATTCATCACCGAGGAAGATGCGGTGGCGGCGGAACGTTCCGCAATCGAGCGTCGGGCGCAGGCCAACGCGCCGAGCATGCCGCGCACCGAGTTGCTACCGGCGGGAGCCAACACGGGCTCGGTCAACCAGTTCTGGTTCGGGCCCCGATATCAGATCGTGGGGAGTCGACGGAGCTCGCTGGTGATCGACCCACCGGATGGTCGCGTGCCGCTCCGGGCTGAGGCTGAAGCCCGTCGTGACTATCTGGTCGAGCATCGTACCGACACCGTCGAGAACATGAGCGTCTACAGCCGGTGCATCACCCGTGGGGTGCCCGGCACGATGTTCCCGCAGGCCTACAACAATGGCTACCAGATTCTCCAGATCCCTGGATTCGTGGTGATCCGGGCCGAGATGATGCACGTGCGTATCATCCCGCTTGATGCCGGTTCGCACATTCCGAAACAGATCCAGGGCTGGATGGGCGACTCACGTGGCCACTGGGATGGAGACACGCTAATCGTCGAGACCACCAACTTCGATGCGAAGGGCTGGATTTCCTCCAACGCCTCTGCCGGTCGCATGCATGGGGTGCCACAGAGCGACGCGCTGAAGGTGGTGGAGCGATTCACGCGCATCGACGAGGACACCATCAACTGGCAGGCCACCATCGAGGACCCGGACGTCTACACTGCACCCTGGACGGTCGAGGTGCCGTTCGACCGCCGACCGGATTACGTCATCTACGAGTACGCCTGTCACGAGGGGAACCATGCCGTTCAGGGCGTCATGGGAGCCGAGCGCATCGTTGAGCGGCGAGCCGCGGAGCGCTAGTATCGGGTCCCCGGTGGCGGCGTGTGCTCAAGACGAGAGCGGGCCGTCCACGTCGGGCGCACGGACGGGTGACGTCCTGTGGCGGTTCCAGACCGGTGGCTCGGTGTACGCGAATCCGATCACTGATCTCAGTGAAGGCCGCCAGTTCGTCGCGATCGCCGCCGGCAACTCGCTTGTGACATTCGCGCTGCCAGACTGAGACGTCTCTTCTGAACTGGCAGGGCTATTTTGGTCGAATGTTGTTACGGTAGGATGCACGAAGTGGACAGTCCATCGCGCCAGTCAATTTCAGGGGGTTTCATGCGCCATCGAGCTATCGCGTTCGTGAGTGCCAGTGCCATGCTGATCGCACTTATCTCGACCGGGGCGGCCCCGGCCTCGGCCCAGCCCACCGCCGTGACGACCGAATGGGGGCAGCCCGACCTGCGGGGGATTTGGGATTTCCGCACCATCACCCCCCTGGAACGGCCCGAGGAACTCGGCGACAAGGCGTTCTTGACCGAGGAAGAGGCGGCCAATCTCGAGCAGGAGGTCGTCGACCGTAACCTGCGGCTCTCGGAGCGCGAGGCCGAGCGAACCACGGCCGCCGTCCAGGTGGACCGGCGCGAAGACGGCACCCCCGGCTTCTACAACAACTTCTGGTTGGATCAGGGGACACGCGCGGTCGAGACACGGCGCACATCACAGATCATCGATCCGCCGAATGGGCGGGTTCCCGCGCTGACTCCGGCCGGCGAGGCTCGGGCCGACGCCAGCCGGGCTTATCGGGAAGCGCACCCGGCTGACTCCTGGATGAACCGGACCACGTCGGACCGGTGTCTCCTCGGGTTCAACGCCGGTCCGCCGCTCAGTCCCGGCGGCTACAACCAGAATCTCCAGATCTTGCAGACGCCAGACCACGTCGCGCTGGTGACAGAGATGGTGCACACGGTGCGGGTGGTGCCACTTGACGGACGCCCGGTTCCGGGAGACGACGTGCGGCAGTGGTCGGGTGAGGCGCGGGGGCACTGGGACGGTGACACCCTGGTCGTCGAGACATCCAACTTCAAGACCGAGAGACGGTGGCGGAATTCCACCGAGAGCCTCACTCTGGTCGAACGTTATACCCGGGTCGACGACGATACCCTTGAGTACGAGTACACGGTGACGGACCCGGAGACTTGGACGAGCCCCTGGACCGCGTCCATTCCGTTGCAACGCACTGACGTCCCGATGTTCGAATACGCCTGCCACGAAGGAAACCACAGTATGGATGGGATCCTGGCCGGGCATCGCGCCGAGGAGAAAGCGGCGGCCGCGAGCCGCTAAATCGCTACCCGCGCGTCTGGTCAGCCGGCCAGTACAGGCAGGCAAGTAACAGTTTCATGGCGACCGGACACTAGAATTGGCGTCATGAGGCCCCCCATGCGTGTGGCAACGCTCATCCTACTTGGTGTCCTGGTCGTCACCATCCCCATCGGTCACCCCCGCGCGGCGGAAGGTCCCATTACCGGATTTCCGGGTGCCCAGACCGAGGTCCAACGCGAACTGGAGGCCCGATTCGACGCCGGGTTGAACCCAGATGACCTCCGCATCTGGATGGAACACCTCAGTTCACGTCCGCACCACGTGGGGTCTCCTTTTGGGCGAGAGGTGGCTGAATTTATCGCCGAGCGCTTTCGCGAGTGGGGCTACGAGACGGCGGTCGAGACGTATCAGGTCCTCTTCCCGACCCCGCGAGTTCGGCGACTCGAAATGGTGGCGCCGACCCGCTTCGCTGCCGCCCTCGCAGAGCCGGCGCTGAGCGAAGACCGCACGTCGGGTCAGAACGACGAGCAACTCCCGAGCTACAACGCCTACTCGATCGATGGGGACGTCACCGGTGAGCTCGTGTATGTCAACTACGGGGTGCCGGGCGATTACGACGAACTCGAGCGGCGTGGCATCGACGTCGCGGGAAAGATTGTCATCGCTCGCTACGGCGGCTCCTGGCGTGGTATCAAGCCGAAAGTGGCAGCGGAGCGCGGTGCGATTGGGTGTCTCATTTACTCCGACCCACGCGATGACGGCTACGCGCGCGGCGATGTGTATCCGGAGGGACCGTATCGAATGGCCCACGGCGCGCAGCGTGGCTCAGTGGCCGACATGCCGCTGTTTCCCGGCGATCCCTTGACGCCACATGTGGGGGCCACCGAGGCGGCGGTGCGGCTCGATCTGGACGAGGCCCCGACGCTGACGAAGATTCCCGTGCTGCCGATCTCCTACGCGGATGCGGAGCCGCTGCTGGCCGCGCTTGGCGGACCGGTGGCGCCGGGGAACTGGCGAGGTGGGCTCCCGTTGACCTATCACCTTGGGCCGGGCCCGGCGCAAGTGCATCTCGAAGTGGCGTTCAACTGGGACCTAGAGCCGGCCTACAACGTCATCGCGCGGCTCGAGGGTCGTGAGCGGGCAGACCAGTGGGTGCTGCGCGGAAATCACCACGACGCGTGGGTCAACGGGGCCGCCGATCCGATCAGCGGCATGGTCGTGCTCATGGCCGAGGCGAAGGCGATCGGCGCGCTCGCTCGGACCGGCTGGCGGCCCAGGCGTACCATCGTCTTCGCGGCGTGGGACGCCGAAGAGCCAGGGCTGATCGGCTCCACCGAGTGGGGCGAACATCACGCCGATGAACTCCGCGAGCGGGCCGTGGCCTATATCAACACCGACGGAAACGGTCGTGGGTTCCTGAATATGTCCGGTTCACACACGCTCCAACGGTTTATCAATGAGGTGGCCCGTGACGTGACGGATCCCCAGACCGGTGTGAGTGTGTTCGACCGGCGCCACGCCCGGCGCCTGGCGAACGGCGCCACGGACGACCTCGCGGCGACTGGAGACCATCGCATCAACGCGCTCGGCTCCGGATCCGACTACACCCCGTTCTTGCAGCACCTCGGGATCGCTTCGCTCAATTTGGGGTTCGGAGGCGAGAGCGGCGGTGGATCGTATCATTCGATTTTCGATTCGTTCGACCACTATACGCGCTTCATCGATCCGACCTTCGAGTATGGGATCGCGCTCGCCCAGACGGCGGGCCGGGCCGTACTGCGGCTGGCGGATGCGGAACTGTTGCCGTGGGACTTCACCGCTTTCGAGGCGACCGTCACGCGCTACGCCGACGAGGTGATCGCGCTCACCGACGACATGCGGGAGGAGACGAAGCGCCAGAATCGGCTCCTGCGCGACGGCCGGTTCGAGCTCGCGGCGGACCCGACCAAGACCTACGCGCCGCCCGACGCGGATGACCCGGTGCCGCATCTCAACTTCGCGCCGGTTCGGAATGCGCTCGTCGACCTGGCTGCCAGTGCCCGGGCGCACGACGTTGCCCGCAGGGCCCTCGTAGCTGCAGACGACAGTCTGTCTACAGACCAGGCTCGCGAGGTCGATAAAATCCTATTTCGTACCGAGCGGGCGATGACCCATCCCGACGGATTGCCCGGACGTTCCTGGTTCATTCACCAGATCTATGCGCCCGGTTTTTATACGGGATACGGGGTGAAGACGCTTCCCGGCGTCCGCGAGGCGATCGAGGAACGAGCCTGGGAGGAGGCCCAGCGGCAGATTGCCAGGCTGGCCGACACGATCTACCAGGTCGCGAGTGAGGTCGATCGCGCGACCCAGTTCTTGGAGCCGGCCGGACCGTAGCGAGCGATGGGCCGGTCGCCCTAAGGCGTCGTCGCTTCGACAGCGAGACATGCGAAGGACTATGTCGATGACAGGTGCGGCCGTCCCTCTCGCCCTGGCGGTGGTCAGTCTCATCGGCGGCGCCGCGTACGCTCAGCCCAACCGTGGGACCAATGCGCCGGGGGCGACCCAGGCGCAGTTTGAGCGCTGGATGACCGAGCTGTCGACCTGGCAGCGATGGGGTCCCGACGACCAGCTTGGCTCCGCCAACCTGATCACCCCGGCCAAGCGTCTACAGGCGGCGTCTCTGGTCGAGACCGGCGAGACCATTTCGCTCGGCCATGACCTCGCTGACGGCCTCGGCAGTGACGGGAATCGTCCGTTCACCTTGGACATGATCATTTCCTTCGATCCCGATCGAATCAGGGATCGACTGGACATCGACTACCACGGCGGGTTCTTTACCCACCTCGACGCGCTCTGTCATGTGGTCTATGACGGAAAGGTCTACAACGGGCACGACTTTCGGGAGACCGTGACTGCGGACGGCTGTGCACACCTGGGGATCACAGGACTCAAGGCCGGTGTCGTCACCAAGGCGGTTTTGGTGGACGTGCCGCGTCTGCGGGGTGTGCCGTATCTCGAACCGGGGACGCGCGTGTATCGAGAGGACATCGAAGCGTGGGAGCGTCAGACCGGGGCGCGCGTCGAACCAGGCGACGCGCTGCTCATCCGGACCGGTCGCTGGGCGAGACGGAGCGCGTTGCCGGACGAGGCCGGTACCGCGGGTATGGACGCGTCGTTCCTGCCGTTTCTCGCCGAGCGCGATGTGGCACTACTTGGCGGCGATACCGCGCACGAGGTCCGTGACAACATCCCAGGGTTCGATGTCACCGTGGTCCACAAGTTCACCATCGTTGCGCGTGGAATGAATCTTCTGGACAATCTCGACCTCGAGGAGGTGGCGGAGGCCGCGGCCCGACTGCAGCGGTGGGAATTCCTCATCATGGCGAGCCCGGTCAGGATACCGAACGGCACCGGCTCCCCCATAAATCCGATCGCGATGTTCTAGCAGGTCGCTGAGAAAG
The DNA here is from genome assembly GCA_002712885.1 of Acidobacteriota bacterium. Lineage (GTDB taxonomy): Bacteria > Acidobacteriota > Vicinamibacteria > Vicinamibacterales > UBA8438 > UBA8438. The sequence continues at coordinate 69,471 of PAUN01000058.1, read as the reverse complement.
GTCCGAAGGGGTCTCTTCTAATGAGGCGTCTGTCTGGCTAGTGGCGAGGAGGGAGCAGGCAGTGGGCTGTGACCGACGAAGCAACGCGGCCAGACGGGCGCCTCGTCGGAAAACCTACCGTGTACGACGAGGGAGCGGTTGATGATCAAGCTGGTGCTCAAGGTCGTGATGGCGGCCTTCTACATTTTTTCCGGGTTCAACCACTTTCGCGATCCGGGCTTCTATCTGAACATCATGCCGCCCTATCTTCCGGCCCACGACGCAGCCGTCGTCTGGAGCGGTGTTGTCGAGGTGGTCCTAGGTGGTCTCCTGCTGTGGCCGCGCGGGCAGTGGTTGGCCGCCTGGGGCATCGTGGCCATGCTCGTCGCCTTCCTCCCTGTCCACGTCCACATGCTGGCGAACAATCACCTCTATCCGGAGACCCCGGTTCTGTTGCTTTGGCTGCGCTTCCCGATACAGGCGCTGCTGCTCGCGTGGGCGTACTGGTACACGGTCGTCACGGTTCGGAACACGGTTGCGACGTGAGGCCGGTGCGTGCACCGGCGATGCCCGTGTCGCCGCTGAGGGCTGCCAGTCTGGTCGCGATTCTCGCGGTGGGTCTTGGCGCGGTCGGTCTTGTTGACAGCGTTCGACAGAACCCGGCGTTTCAGTGGTCGTTCTTCGGTGCCAGCGGTCTGCTCCTCGTCTGGGGCGGTGCCGTGTTCGGGGCGGCCAGTCGCATCGGGCGGCCCTTGACCCTCGAGGTATCGGTTCGGCCGCAGCACCTCGTGCAGGCGCTCGCGCAGCTTGCCTTCCTGGCGTACTGGGGGTGGTATTGGCGTCCGGTCTACGATGCCGCTTTTCTTATCGCCGCCCAGCTGGTCTTCGCGTACGCGTTCGACATGCTGATTTGCTGGTCGCGACGGGATACGTACACCCTGGGGCTCGGGCCGTTCCCCGTCATCTTCAGTATCAACCTTTTTCTGTGGTTCGCGGACGATTGGTTTTATCTGCAGTTTCTGCTAGTCGGGATCGGGTTCGCCGCCAAGGAATTGATCCGGTGGGACAAAGACGGACGACGCGTGCACATCTTCAACCCATCGTCGTTTCCGCTCGCGGTGTTCGCGCTGGGTTTGATTCTCACCGGCACGAGCGATCTGACATGGGGTCAGGACATCGCCATCGCCCAGTTTTTCCCCCCGCACGTCTATCTGGTGCTGTTTCTTGTCGCGCTCCCTGGACAGTATCTCTTCGGTGTGGCGTCGATGACGATGTCGGCGGTGGTCGTCACCTATGTGTTCGGGCTTCTGTATTTCAGCGTCACCGGTGTCTATTTCTTTTACGACTCGTATGTCCCGATCGCCGTGTTTCTCGGTATGCATCTGTTGTTCACCGACCCGTCCACTGCACCGCGGACCCAGATGGGACGCCTGCTGTTCGGCGTGGGCTACGGCCTGAGTACGGTGGCGTTGTACGCCTTGCTGAACCGGGCCGGCGTGCCACCGTTCTACGACAAGCTGTTGCAGGTCCCGCTGCTGAACCTTTCGATCCAGTGGCTGGACCGCCTCGCCCGGTCGAGGTCTCTTCGTTCGATTGACCCGGCGGGCTATGGCCGGGGCCTAGCTGGACGCGGGCGTTATCTTGCCTCCACCGCGGTCTGGGCCGGCGTCTTCGCCCTCATGAGCACACTCCAGGCGGTCGGCGACGACCATCCCGGTCAGGGGGTCCCATTCTGGCAAACAGCTTGCGATGAAGACCGGTCCTCGGCTTGCGATTATCTCGCGGGCCTGCAGCGGAGGTACTGCGACAGCGGTTCTGGGTGGGCCTGCAATGAGGTTGGTCGTGTCGCTCGTGACCGAGTCGTCGGCAACGATGCGTTCAGGCGCGGGTGCGATCTGGGGTTTGAGTCCGCATGCCGGAATCTGACCCGGCTCGCCGCTGGGCGAGAGCCGTTCGCGTTCGCGCATGCGCCCCCCACGTTGGCGGACTATCCGATCATTCTGCGGGGCACGAAAGGCCCGATTGTCGACCGCTCGCCCGTGACGCTCCGGGCGCGAGCCTGTCGCCAGGGCTGGGCCGACACGTGCGAGCGTTGACCCCCACCGACGACGGCGGTCGTAACTCAGACCACGCCAGTTAGTAACCACTCGGGTGCACACTATGGCACCCTCGGCGGACGACGGGTCGACAGGGGCGAGTCTGTCGATGACCTTCCGCTGGAGCACTTTGACAGGGCGTGAACCCACGCGTATAGTCAAAATTACTTAACGAATCAGCTGGTGGGGAGGGCCGCGGGGGGTGGAGAAACAGCCGCCGTTCGCAGACCAACGTTCCCGCCGCGAATGACGGTTGCAGGAGGGTAGGATGACGCGTCGATTGCTCGAGTCGTTCGGTGTCGCCACGATGTGCGCCACGGTCATGGCGCTGCTGGTCAACGCGGTGCCGGTCGGCGGCCAATCTCCAGACACCACGGTGTGGGGACACCCGAACCTGGAAGGCATCTGGCTCGATGTCTACTCTACGCCCTTTGAACGCTCACGCGAGTTCGGCGATCGTGAGCTTGCGACGGCTGAAGAGCGCGCCGCCCGGGATCAGGCCCGTATGGGAAGTCAGGGACGGAACGTGCGGGGAGGCGATGGGCGGGTTGACGTCGCTGGCGCCTACAATGCCGTCTACACGTCGGCCAAGCCGGCGGGCCCGCGCACATCGCTTGTCGTCGACCCGTCGGATGGGAGACTTCCGGCGCTCACCGCGGAAGCCCAAGGTCGGAACGAGCTGCGTCGAGAGTGGACGCTGATGCTGCTGCGGAACACCGAGACCTGTCAGTCTGGCGCGGCGGGGTGCCGCGGCGGGGAGTATGGGTCACCGTCGCCACGCAGGTTCGATGTGACGCCGTTCTACAACACGGGACGCATGAACCGGCACGACGGTCCGGAGGACCAGAGCTCTGGCGACCGGTGCATGTCTGGTCGCACCCCTGACTTCAACGGATTCCGACGGATCGTGCAGGGGGCTGATTCGATCGCGATGGGCTATGACACCGGTCAGGGCCAGGGGTTCCAGCGGGTCATCAATATGAGTGGCAGCCATCCCCCGAGCCAGGTCCGCTTGCGGCACGGCGACTCTCGGGGCCGATGGGAAGGCGACACCCTAGTGGTCGAGACCACGAATTTCTCACCGAAGTGGCCCTTCCGCGGGGCTGGGGAGAACCTGCGACTTGTCGAGCGGTATACGCGCGTCGACGAGGACACCCTGAGCTACGAGGCGACGGTCGAAGACTCGACCGTATGGACGGCGCCGTGGACCATCCGGCAGGAATTGAAGCGCCAGAGCGACGAGGAGAACCGGATCTACTACGAACCCCGGTGTCACGAAGGGAACTATGGTCTCCCGGCGTTGCTTGTCGGCCGGCGCGTGGATGAGGAAGCGTTCGTCAACGGCACCGGTCCGAATCCGTTCTCGATGGACACGGCGACCTGCGTACAGGGCCTGTAGGGGCGACCGACGATTTGTCCCGGAGCGAGCAAGGAGCACAGATGGGAAACCGGTTTACAGGCTCGATAGCTATCACGGCCCTCGTCGCCGCCACGGTGGGGGCCGTCATCGCGGTGGCGGTGACGGGCACCGGCGGGGAGGGTCAGGTGCAGGATTCGAGGGCGCGCCCGGCCAGGACCCCCGACGGAAAGCCGAATTTCGATGGGGTGTGGCAGGCCAACAACGAAGCCCACTGGGACCTGGAGGCCCACGAAGCGCGTGCTGGGATGGTCATGCAGCAGGGCGTCTATCCCTACGAATTCTCCAAGGTGCCAGCGGCGCCAGTGGTAGCGCTGGGAGCCGCCGCCGGGGTGCCCGGGTCGGTGGGCGTGGTCGGGGGTGATGGTCGGATCCCCTACACCCCGGACGCGCTCCGTACGAAGCAGGAAAATGCTGAGCATTGGATCGACCGTGACCCTGAACTCAAGTGCTATCTGCCGGGTATCCCCCGAGCGATGTACATGCCCTATCCCTTTCAGATCGCACAGGGCACGGACAAGATTCACATGACCTTCGGCTTTTCGAATGCGGGACGTGTCATCCACATGAATGATGTCACCGGACCGCCGGACTACACCTACATGGGGCATTCGGTCGGGCGGTGGGAAGGCGACACCCTGGTCGTGGAGGTATCGGAGTTCAACGGCAGGACGTGGTTCGACCGAGCCGGGAATTTCCACAGCGAGGCCTTGCGACTGACCGAGCGCTTTTCGCCGCTGTCGCCAGACGCCATCTGGTACGAAGTCACGGTCACCGATCCGGAGACCTTTACCGAACCCTGGACGATCGCGATGCCGCTGTATCGGCGTTTGGAGCCGAGTGCCACGGTGCTGGACTACCCGTGTATCCAGTTCGCCGAGGAGTTCATGTATGGGCACCTCCGGCGAGAGCAGTTGGTCCAACGGTGGGAGGGTGAGACCATGACGGTGGAAATAACGCGCAAGGTCCCGCCTGGCGATCTCCTGCATGAATGGTATCGACGATAGCGATCACTCGCGTCAACGAATCGTCGCTGGGGAATCCGACCAGTGCCGAAGGAGGCTACAGCCATGAGAACAAGGTCACTGATCACGGGTCTGGGCGCGGTCGTCGGATTGTGTCTGTGGATGATGGCAACTGGTGTGCCCGCGTCGGCGCACCACGCATTCGCGGCTGAATTCGATGCTGACCGACCGGTTGAGTTCAGCGGCACCGTCACCAAGGTGGAATGGATTAATCCCCACGTGTGGATCCATCTCGACGTAAAGACGGACAGCGGCGCCACCGAGAATTGGGCTTTCGAAGCCGGCACTCCCAATGTGCTATTCAGGCGAGGGTTCACGAGGCGGTCGCTTTTGCCAGGCGTGGATGTCCTGGTCGACGGGTATCAGGCGAAGGATGGCACGAACCGGGCGAACGGCCGCGATATTACGTTGGCCGACGGCACCAAACTCTTCCTCGGTTCATCCGGCACCGGCGCCCCCTGGGAGCTCGCGCGACCCGGTGTGGATACGGCCGACGCTCCCCGGTGATCGGCGACCACCCGCGAACATCGACGAATCACGTCCTGGCGTTCAAGCGACTGGCGTCTCCACGCCAGTGGGGGTCGTGCCCTCGCTGTGTCGCAGGTTAGAAACGCCACCCTCATCCTCTTACCGGCCAGACATGCCATCCCTGTGCGTCGGATTCCGTGGCTCGATCCGCTTGCTCGGCCGTCGGGTTGACCGCCGACGGGCTGGTCTGCTGACGGTCGTCGTGGTGGGCTTGACCATTGCTCCAGCCGCGTTCGCGCAACCCGTGCCCACGATCGGAGGACAGGCGGTCTCGATACCGCCCCGTGTGATCGTAGTCGCGCCGTTCGCGAACATTTCCAGGCAGCCGGCGGACGACTGGATCGGTGTGGGCATCGCGGAGACCGTCGCCGGTAACCTCGCGCGACTCGACGGGGTGTTGGTCATCGCCCCCCCCGCACTTGGTTCGTTGGATCTCGCGAGTACGACGCTCGATGGATCGGATCAGGCCGCGCGCGACCGCGGTCGTCAACTCGGGGCGACGTGGCTCATCACTGGCGGCTATCAGCGGGTCGGCGACCAGCTGCGCACGACGGCAAGGATCGTTGACGTCGACACGGGTGCGGTGCGTGCGAGGACGACCCTCGATGGCGCGTTCAGCAACCTCTTCGAACTCCAGGATCAGATCGCAGCTGAGCTCGTCAGGATCACGGGGGCAGGGCTGGCGTCGGCGGGCGTCACCCCCGCCGCTTCGGCAGGGGCGCTCGGTCGGCCCCCGGTCGGGGTTACCGCCGACGCCGGTGGGTCCGAGGCTATGTCGCCCTCGAACCGCGTGCGGGTCGTCTCGCCCGGCGTGATCGACGGGCCCGCTCCCCCGACACCGCCTGAGGTGCTGTCGCGGAACGAGCAGGGCGGGGTTACCCTGCGGGCCGTCAGGGTGACGGAAGCGGTCGATCTGGACGGGCGGCTCGATGAAGCGGTGTATCGCACCCAGCGGGCCATCACCGGCTTCATCCAGCAGGTACCGAACGAAGGGGCGCTGGCCACGGAGCAGACCGAAGCTTGGATCATGTTCGACGACAACAACGTCTACGTCTCGGGTCGCATCTGGGATTCGGCGCCTCCCAGCGAGTGGGTCGCGAACGAGATGCGTCGCGACTCGAACCAGCTCCGCCAGAACGATCATTTCCTCGTCCTGTTTGACACGTTCTATGACCGACGGAACGGCGTGGCGTTCCAGACCACCCCGCTTGGCGCGTTGTCCGATTTTGCGATCACGAACGAAGGGAGCTACAACGGCGACTGGAATCCGGTCTGGGACGTTCGCACTGGGCGGTTCGAGGGTGGGTGGACGGTGGAAATGGAAATTCCGTTCAAGTCGCTCCGATATCGCCCCGGACCGGACCAGGTGTGGGGCGTGCAGCTCAGACGGGGTATTCGTCGGAAGAGTGAGTACGCCTACATCACGCCACTCCCGATCTCGGCCGCCGGCGGCGGCGGTGGCACCGCGGGCATTTTTCGCGTCTCGGGAGCGGCGACCTTGGTCGGGGTGGAGGTCCCCGACGGCGGCCGAAACCTGGAGATCAAGCCGTATGCCATCGGAAGGCGGACAACCGACCTCAACCCCGCTCCTCCGACCATTGGCGTCGGAGATGGCGACATTGGTGTCGACGTCAAATTCGGGATCACGAGAAACCTGACGGCTGATTTCACCTACAACACGGACTTCGCGCAGGTCGAGGTGGACGAGCAGCAGGTGAACCTGACCCGGTTCAGTCTGTTCTTTCCGGAAAAGCGGGAGTTCTTTCTCGAAGGGCGCGGTATCTTCGACTTTGCTCGGGGCGGCGTAGGCGGTGGGTTCGGCGGGGCGCTGCGCAGCGCGGGCGGCGGCGGCTTTTTTGGCGGTGGCAACGCGCCGACGCTGTTCTACACGCGCCGCATCGGTCTCGACCACGGGACGGTAGTGCCGATTGTCGGCGGTGGCCGGGTCACCGGCAAGATCGGGGCTTTCGATGTGGGCGCCCTGAGCATCCAGACCGACGCCGAAGAGGTGTCTGGGGCCGAGATGACCAACTTCACGGTGGTCCGGGTCAAGCGGGATATCCTGCGCCGCAGTAGCGTCGGCGGTCTGTTCACGAACCGGTCCGTGTCGCTCGAAGGCGACGGTATGAGCCAAGCCTACGGGGCGGATGCGACCTTGTCGTTCTTTGAGAACGTCAGCCTGCTCGGGTATTTGGCGCGGACCCGGACCCCTGATGTCGAGACGGACGACCTGAGCTATCAGGGTCGGTTTGATTACAGTGGAGACCGCTACGGTATTCAGGCCGACCACCTCGTGGTGGAACGCAACTTCGTGCCGGAAGTCGGCTTCGTGCGNCGCGACAATTTNCGCCGAAGCTACGCGTCCGGACGCTTCAGCCCACGGCCCGCGTCGATCGANGCGGTCCGACAGTTTCGTTTTGAGGGAAGTTTTGACTACATCCTGACCGCGGACACCGGCATCGTGGAAACTCGGCAGTCTCAGGTCGGGTTCTCGACCGAGTTCGAGAACAGTGACACGGTCGGGGNTTCGGTGGTCGACAACTACGAGTTTCTCGTCGAACCGTTTTCGCCGGGGACTGGCGTGACCCTGCCCATCGGCGGATATGGTTTTCGTGATGTCGAGGCGACGTATACCCGTGGGTCCCAGCATGCATTCAACGGGACCGTTACCGTGCGAGCCGGCCAATATTTTAATGGCGACATTCGGTCGGTCGGCTTCAACCGTGGACGCGTGGAACTCACGGANCAGTTCACGGTGGAGCCGAGCGTCTCGGTGAACTGGATCGACACTCCGGGNGGGGCGTTCCGGGCGGACCTGGTCGTTTCTCGTGTCAACTACACCGTCACGCCGCGCATGTTCCTGAGCGCGCTGGTGCAGTACAACTCGAACAGTGACTCCATCAGCAACAACTTCCGACTGCGGTGGGAGTACTCGCCGGGGAGCGAACTGTTCGTCGTTTACAGCGAAGATCGCAACACGAATCCGCTGATGCCCAACAGGTTTTCCGAGTTGCGCAATCGAGGCTTCGTTGTCAAGGTGAACCGCCTCTGGCGTTTTTGAGGACGGTGCTGCCTGTCGGCTAGGAGGATGTCATGCGTGTCGCTTGTGGCTTCATCATTTCGTCGTTGATCTGTGTGGCTCCGGCGGTCGCGCAGCCCCGTCTCACGATGGACTGGCCGGCGATGGCGGCACGGCTGGTCACGCAGCTGGACCCGACACCGGGGGAGCGGATCCTGCTCCTCGCACGCCCTGGCAACTTCGACGACATCCTGCCACATCTGCGATATGCGCTCATGGAGGCCGGTGCGGTCGACCTGGGCGTGGTCGACGTGCTGGAGGAGCCGTTTCCGGAGGCCTGGGACNCCGAGGTGCTGCGTCGGGGATACGCCGCTGCGCGAGCCGCATACAAGGAGNTGTTCCGGGACGTCGACGGGGCCATCATGATGCCCGGNGCGCGCGCGGGGCAGCCGGCGTATAGCGCGCTGCAGGATTGGCTGAACGAAGACGTCGGGCGGACCATCCACTTTCACTGGACGCAGAACGGCAGTGCGTTTCCGATACCGGGACAGCCGCTGCCCGGCCAGACCGCTATCGACGCGNATTACCAGCGCGCGCTTCTCGAGACCGACTACGAGGCGCTCGCGGCCAAGCAACGCGAGTTCGTCCAGGTCATGCGAGACGCGGATGTCCGCGTCACGTCGCCCATCGGTACCGACATCAGCTTTCGCATTGGCGATCGGCCCGTAAACCTGCANGACGGTGACGCGTCGAAAGCGCGCACCGACCAAGGCGTCATTCTGATTGACCGGGAGATCGAGTTACCTGCGGGGTCCATTCGCGTGGCCCCTCTAGAGGAAACGGTGAACGGTGTGGTCGCTTTCCCTCATTCACAGTGGGATGGTCGTNCGGTCATCGGCTTGCGCATCACCTTCGAGCGGGGCCGGATCGTTGGNGTGACAGCGGATAGCGGCCTCGATGCGGTNCANNCAGAACTCGACGGNGTGCCGGCTNAGGCTCGTGCCTTCCGCGAGTTCGCACTTGGCTTCAATCCGCTGCTCGCCGTGCCCGAGCGNAACCCGTGGATTCCGTACTACGGCTACGGCGATGGTGTCGTCAGGCTGTCACTCGGCGACAACTCGGAGCTCGGGGGTGCCATCACCGGTGGGTATGTCCGCTGGAACTTCTTTACCGACACCACGGTTCGACTCGACGACGATGTCTGGGTGCGGGCTGGTCGGTTGGTCCGCTAGGTTTCCCGGCGAGGCGCCCGCAGGGGGCGGACGTCGCGGCACCGGCTCAGGGGGGGGCACAACCCGCCTGCATGCTCCCTCGTCGCGCCTGGCCAGCCGAACGCCTCGCCAGTAAANNCCACCACATGGCGCTTTTGAGAAATCTTCTGGTGTCGGTGCCTGGGTCAGGGGAGCGGGCGCCTTCGTACAACCAGCCCCTGGCGTCGTCGTCCNGACACGTTCGGGCGCCGACCTCACGTAGATGTTCCGAAATCTCTGACGTCATCTCGTCATCGGCGGCCGCGCCCGCCTGGCCCCTGCGGACCATCGCCCGGGGCTCGAGCACCGGGACCTCGGTCGCGGTCGTGGCGTTGAACGTGATGCCGTGTTGTTTCTTCGTCGCGGACATCGAAATGATGCGGGACAGATTTATCCAACTCGGCGAGGCGTTCGACGAGTCGCACTACGCGTGGCGCCCGATGGAAGGGGTCCGGTCGGTGCAGGAGGTGCTGGGTCTGGCCGTGGCGGAGGCCCATATGTTCCCCACTGGTTGGGGCTACGATGCGCCGGCCGTCGCCGNGGGCGGCTTCATGGCAGAGGCCGGGCGCGCGGCGTCGCTTGGCAAGGCCGACATGCTCGGAGAGCTCGAGTCTTCTTTCGGTTTCCTGATCGACATCGTCCGTGACATGCCCGAGTCGAAACGACTGTCTAACGGCTCGTACTTCGGGCAGTCGATGCCGGTCCACGCCAGCATTGCGACCGCCATGGCCGACATGCACGAGCATCTCGGCCAGCTCATCGCCTACGCCCGGACGAACGNGGTCGTNCCACCGTNGAGTGCCGGCAATCAGTAGCGGGTTGGGNGCTGGAATNGTCTAGGAGGGAGGACCGTTCATNGCAGGNATGTGCANNCGANGCGCAATGGTGNGCCANGGGATGCAACCGCGTGCAGAATGGGAAATGTGTCTCTGAGCGGGTGGTAATGCTTGTCATCCGCCGCACCGACAACAGGGTGGATGGCAGTGTCGTCAGAGCTCGAATCGGTTCGGCACGCAACGTTCAGCGCCGAGGAGCAGTGGCCGCTGCAACGTCTCGCCGACGCGGTCGGTCCGGTCGTCGACGCCGGCGTCGCGCTCGCCCGTACGGTGCGGTCGGAGCGAGCAACCGCGTTCGCGCGGCTTGGCCATCAATGGAATGCGCTCGGACAACGTGATGCGCTCGGTGCGGTCTTGACTCGACCCTCCGCTGCGCCCGGATGGAACGTCGCCGACTTCTTCGAGACGGGTCGAGCGGATGTTGAGCGGCTGATGTGCGCCATCGCGAGTCGGGCCCCGGGACTGGTCACGCGCCGAGCGCTCGACTTCGGTTGCGGCGTGGGTCGTCTCACCCAGCCGTTGGCCGATCATTTCGCCGAGGTGCAGGGTGTCGATGTTGCGGAATCGATGATTGCCCGCGCCCGCCTCGAGAACACCACCCCGGCGCGGTGTCACTTCCAGGTCAACCGCCGACCACATCTGCGGCGATTCAAGACCGGCACCTTCGATCTCGTCTACAGCCGCCTTGTGCTCCAACACATGCCACCGACGCTCGTCAGCCGATATATCCCGGAGCTCGTCAGGGTGCTCGCGCCGGGCGGACTGCTGGTGTTTCAATTGCCCGGCGTCATCTTCGACCCCGGGCGGTCATTCTGTGAGGCACCGGTGCGTGGACGGCTCAAGGGTGCTCTGCCTCGGCGCCTAGTGCACGCATACCGCAGGCTGAAATATCCACTCTACCAGCCGCCCCCGTCGGGGATGGAGATGTTCGGGATGGCACGCGACACCGTCGTTGCACTCTTGGAGGGCGCTGGAGCCCGGATACTCATGACGAGCGCGGATGACAGTCACGGGACGAGCGTGCCCGGGTTCGAATACTGGGCGACTCGATCCGTGGCCAGCCTCCCAGGCTATTTCTCAGGCGCCGCGATCACGGCTGTGGCGCCGACCTCGGCGTCGAATTCCACCGTTTCAATGTAGCCGAGTCGGTCCCACGTCCGCACCAGGTAGGGCCCAGCCACCAGGTAGAGATGCTCACCCCTGCACTGCAGGGCCGAACTCCGGGCCATACGGTCGACGGCCTCGTCGAGGTGTTCGAGCCAGCACCGAAGACCGGTCGTCGGCGCTTCGGTCTTGAAGTGGTACTGGACCTGGGCGAGACCAAACGCCACGGTCAAGTCGGTCGTCTAGCGCTCCTCGTCGCCGATCACGACACCTGCGATGCGAAATGGGGTGAGAGCGTGGTCAGCGCGAACCGTGTATCCCCCGGGGCGCAACGTCGCCGCCGTTGTTGTAGTGCAGGTGTAGACGAGCTCTCCGTTCTGGAGCTACTCCTGATGCTGACGCAGGGCCCGGTCGGCGCGGTCGGGCGTGACGGCGAGTTTGACGCGCGCCGTTTTCACCGCACGTTTGACATCTTCTGGGCATTGGCGACCGGTGGCAGGTTCTCGGGGACAGCCGACTGTGGACTGGCCGGGCTCTTCCGCGTGAGTGGCACTGTTTGAGCCAAGGGGGTGGTGGGATCGAAAGGTCCCGCTTCCCTCTTGACGTTAGTCCTCGGCACGGGCATTCTCGGCACGAACCGGTCAGTGGTCTCGGTCCATACCGGGGCATGTGCGTGATGGCGGAGGAGATGGCATGAAAGTGGGATTCGTATCGGCTCTTGGTCTTCTGGTGACGGCCACGATAATCGCCCAGGACGCCCCGATCACCATCCGGGCCGGTCGTCTGATCGATGGCGCCGGCGGGGTGAGCGAGAACGTCCGTCTGACGCTCGACGGGTCCCGGATCGGCAGGGTGGATCGGCTTCGGGGTGCGGTTACCTATGACCTGTCTGACTTCACCGTGATGCCGGGTCTGATCGATACCCACGTGCATCTGACGGCGCACTTCGATGCGGACGGCGGCAATCACCGCGACCAGGATGAGGCGCCGGAGCAAACCGTCCTCTACGCGGCGGAGAACGCCTATCGCACCCTGCTGGCCGGGTTCACCACGGTTCAGAGCCTGGGCAGTCCACGCGACCGGTATCTTCGTGACGCGATCGCCCGTGGCAGTCTGCCTGGGCCCCGCGTGCTGACGTCGCTGGGGGCCGTCAGCGCGGGCACTGGCACCCCGGACGAGATCCGGAGCTACGTGCGCCGGCTGGCGGAGGACGGCGCCGATGTCGTCAAGATCTTTGCGTCTGCCAGCATCCGCGAGGGTGGGGCGCAGGTGATGACGGACGAGCAATTACGGGCCGTCTGCGGCGAGGCGACCCGGATGGGCCTGAGGACCGTGGCGCATGCCTATGGCACCGAGAGCATCACGGCGACAATTGAGGCGGGGTGTGGCGGCATCGAGCACGGCACTCGCTTCAGCGATGCGGTGCTCGACCTGATGGTCGAGCGCGGCACCTACCTCGACCCGCACCTCGGGCTGCTCTGGGCGAACTACGTCGAGCACAAGGCCAGTTTTCTCGGCCGCGGCAATTACACCGAAGAGGGCTTCGCGTTGATGGAAGACGCGCGTGTCACCGGGTACGAGACGTTTCGCCGCACGATCAGGCACGGTGGCGTCAAAGTGATCTTCGGCACGGACGCCGTGGCCGGGGCCCACGGACGGAACGGTGAAGAACTCATCTACCGGGTCCGCGACGGCGGCCAGGCCCCGATGGATGCCATCATTTCCGCCACCTCGCGCGCCGCCGAGTCGTTGGGGCTCGCCGACCAAATCGGCATGCTTGCACCCGGGTTCGAGGCGGACCTCATCGCGGTCTCCGGCAACGCCCTCACCGACATCAGCGCCGTCCGTGATGTCCGATTCGTCATGAAGGGCGGGGTGGTCTACAAGCACATGGTCCCGTAGCGCCTCCGCATGCTATTCGCGAGCTCTTCAGGCAGGTCTCCGCTGTGAACCCCACGCGACCTCTACGCGGGGACGTCGAAGGTGATTTCCGGGGGAGGCGTTCGTTTGGTCAGGCGCAAGGAGCGAGCAGCCAGGAGGCGGGGTGTGACCGACACACTAACGCCGTCAGACGGACGCCGCGCTCGGAAACCCTACCCCGGCACTAGTGACCCGCCGAGCACGGTCTCGCTCGGAAACAGTCGCTGACGCCCGGTCCGCGTGTTCCCGTAGTTGTCAACGAACTCGAAGGCGCCTTCACGCAATTCAAGGACCGCGACGTCGGCCGGGGCGCCCACGTTGAGTGTGCCCCGGTCGCGGAATAACGGAAAGAGACGCGACGCGTTGACAGTCGCGCGAGCGACGACCTGATCTATGGTCATTCCGAAATTCAGGAACTTGGACATGACGTTGGGAAAGTCGATGACGCTTTCTGCGTCGCGGCTGGTCGTGCTCCCGTCAGTCGAAAGGGTGTCGGGCCAAAAGCCCGCCTGGATGATCTGGTCGAAGGTGTCCCATCGCAGATGGCCGGTCCGGCCGTTGGCGACATCGAACCATACCCCACGGCGCCGTGCGGCGAGTACGTCCGGTCGCATGTGGCCGTCATCGTCAACGATGCTGTTGGGTGGCGGTGCGAACATGTGGGTGACGATGTCGCCGGACTTGAGCTGCGGCAGTAAGCTGGACAGCGGGGAAACCGTTTGCCCCATGTGAATCATCAGTGGCAAGTCGAACGATGAGGCCACCTCCTGCGCGCGGCGCAGCACTTCGACATCGTCGGCCGCGACCCCACGCGTCAACCGAGCCTTGACGCCCACCACGACATCGGGGTGCCGCATGATCGCCCGTTTCGCGGCGTCGACATCGGCGAGGCTCAGGTCCATGGTGTCGCCATCGGGCAGGATGCCGGCCCGCCCGATGTTGATGAGCAGGTGGCCCGGTTGTGGCGCCGTCCGCGCAATGGCGGCCATCTGGTCAATCTGATCCGCTCCCGCCGATCCGGCATCGATCCACCCCGTCACCCCACCGGCCAGGCCCAGCGATGGGCCGGCTTCATCTCGGGCATAGTGGGTATGGACGTCGAGCAGGCCCGGGACGACCAGTTTGCCAACGGCATCGATGACGTCCGCGGCGCCGACCAGGATGTCGGCCTCAACCAAAGCGATGCGGCCGGCCGTTATCGCGACGTCGCGCACCGCGTTGACCCGCAAGGACGGATCAACGACGCGTCCGCCACGGACGACCAGGTCATAGTCCGCCGCCAGCACAGTGGAGCCACGGGTGAGCGTCACGACCCCCGCGGCGGCGGCGTGCACGAACTGGCGTCGATTCATCATGGTGTGTGGATCCCCGGCTCCGCGCTCAGTGCGATGCTGTCCGCAGTGTCCCGGTGTGTCAAGAGGACATCGCCCGGCGACATGGTCCGCGCTCGCTCAGCGTCGGTCGTGGTCCAGCCGTTGGGGCGCCGTTGAGCGTCCCGAATGTATTGCCTTCGTCTAGCGTAATGTCTACAGATGAGGCACGCGTTCAGCTATATCCATCAGGCTTGGACCTGGCGGCACACGACGGTGCTTGTGCCACTGTTGGGTCTCTTCCTGGTGTGGTCGCCGGTCGTCGGCGCGCGAAGCTTTGCTCTCTCGGGTCGCGGTCAATGCCCGGGTGGACCCCGACGGTAGCCTGTGGATCGATGAGACCCGGACCTACACCTATGACGGACGGTATTCATGGGCCGAGTTCGGGTTGCCGCTTGGCCGAGTCGGATCGCTGAGTGATTTCTCCTTGTTCGAGGGAGATCGCGAGTTCGCGGCGTCGACGAGCGACGCCGCGGGTAACTACCAGCTGACGTCAAGCCGCGACGAGTTCTACGTCAGGTGGCGCTACGCTGCGGAGAACGAGACCCGCTCCTTCACGCTCTACCGAGGGTGGTGGAGGAGGAACTGGTGCGCGCGGCGGCGGCACCGGGTAACCCCCTCGAAGCAACGGGACAGGTGCGGCAGCCAGCTCGTCGCCAGTCTCGGTATAATCGACGAATGCTGAGCGACTCAAGGCTTCCGATGCGGAAGCCGTCTTCGCGCGCGCGGTTCCTACCAGACGGAGCGGCGCGGTCGAGTTAGATCGGTCGCTGCTGGAAATCATCGAAGGCCTGATGACTCCTCGTATGCCGGAGGCTCAAATGCATCGATTGTTCGCGCTCGTTACTATCACGGTGCTCGGCGTCGTGTCGTCTGCCGTAGAGGCGAGGCAACGCGAGGAACCGTTTGCCGCCGGGGGAATTGCGGCCGTGCCTCTGCCGGACCCACCAGTCGTCTACGGGACCGCCGAGGGGCAGGCCATCCGCGTGAGCGTGGTGACGGACGGGCTGACCTACCCGTGGGGTTTTGCATTCCTTCCCGACGGTAGCGTGCTCGTGACCGAACGGCTGGGCGCGCTCCGGGTGATCCGCGACGGCGTCCTGGATCCCAATCCGGTGTCCGGCGTTCCCGAGGTCTATACCGGTACCGCCTTGGCTGGTCTGATGGATGTGGGGGTGCATCCCGATTTTTCCGACAATCGATGGGTGTACTTGACCTACTCGAAACCGACCGACGCGGGCTCCACCGTGGCGCTGGCCAGGGGACGTCTGGACGGGCAGGTGCTGTCGGAGGTGCGCGACCTTTTCGTGGGCGAGGCTGATGGTGCTGCAGCCGGCGCGTCGCGGCTGCTCTTCGCACCTGACGGCACGCTGTTCATGACGTTGGGGGGCGCGTTCGGTGGTCGCCGTTCCAGCGCGCAGGACCCGGCAAGCCATGTGGGGAAGATACTGCGTCTCCGAGACGACGGCACCGCGCCCGACGACAATCCGTTCGTCGGGCAATCGGAGCATCTGCCTGAAGTGTTCTCGCTGGGGCACCGGAATCCGATGGGCATCACCCTCCACCCGGAAACGGGTGAGCTCTGGGCCAGTGAACACGCCCCACAGGGGGGTGATGAGGTCAACATCATCCGATCGGGGCAAAACTACGGCTGGCCGGAGGTCTCGTACTCCCGTGAGTACACCGGACAGCGGGTGTCTGAGCGTCCGTGGCGCGAAGACCTCGAACAGCCGGAAATAGTCTGGATTCCGTCTATTGGCCCCTCGGGTCTACTGTTCTACACGGGCGATCGTTTTCCCGACTGGCAGGGCGATCTCTTTGTTGGATCGCTGATGACGGGTCGTGTCGAGCGGACCGGACACCTGGAGCGGATCAAGTTCAACCGCCAGGGGTTGGAGCAACGACGGGAATGGCTGCTTGCCGATCTCAGGCGACGCATCCGGGATGTCAGACAGGGCCCAGACGGATTGATCTACGTGCTGACGTCCGGCAGTTTTCTTGGGGTAGACCCGACTCGAGGCGACGCCGCGCTTTTGCGGGTAGAACCGGTCGATGAATGAGTAGACTCGTCAGGGCCCTGCGGCGAGATTGGTCAACGCGATCGTGGTGGATGAATTTCATCTTTTACTTTTGTGTGTTTATGGCCGTCTTCTACGTGCCGTTTGATCTGTTCGTGAAGCCGATGGCGACGGACGACGAGATCTGGTTTGGCATCGTCCTGAGCGGCCCCTGGGCCAAGGCGACAGAACCTCTGCACTGGTTCATCTACGGGGCCGGGGCCTACGGGTTCTGGAAGATGAAGTCCTGGATGTGGCCGTGGGCGGCCGTGTACGCCGCGCAGGTCGTCATCGCGATGTTCGTGTGGAATCTCGTCAACACGGGGGGGCGTGGCTGGCAGGCGGGCGCGGGCGCGGCCGTGTTCTTTGCGGTGCCAATGGTAGCGCTGTGGCGAGCGAAGCCTCATTTTCGCGGGAAGATAACGGAGCAATCATGACTGGATGGCAACGGAGATTCGTCGCCGCGGTCGCGCTCGCGGGGATGGCGTTCGCGGGTCGCGCATACGCGCAGGGGCCGGAGCTTGGCGGTGACTACTCGACCGAAGACTGGCCCTTTGTCGGAGGAGACCAGTCGAGTTCACGCTACTCGCGCCTCACCGACATCTCGACCGACACCATAGACCGCCTGGGCGGAGTGTGGGTCACCCGCCTCGACGGGGGCGGGTCGTCTCGGTCGACGCCGGTCGTGAAGGACGGGGTCCTGTATCTGACCGCAGGGGCCAGCGTGCTGGCCATCGACGGGGCGAGCGGTGACACGGTATGGCGCTGGCAGTCGGACGATCCCGAGGCGCGGATGGTGCCGACCTGGCAGGGAGTCGGACTGGGTGATGACCTCGTCTTCGTCGGGTTGGGGAGCGCGCAGGTGGCTGCCCTCCGCCAGGATACCGGTGAACTGGTCTGGGCCGAATCGGCCGGCAGCGTGCCGCAGCAGGCCGGCGAATCGGTGACCACCGCGCCGATGCATGCGCGGGGCACGGTCTTCGTGGGCGTGGCCAATGGCGACAGCGGCGGCCAGGGGCGCGTCGTGGCCCTGGACGCGGGCACCGGCGAGATCGACTGGACGTTCTTCGTCGTGCCCCGTCCGGGCGAGTTCGGTCACGAGACGTGGCCCCAGGATTCGAATATCTGGGAGGTTGGCGGCGGCGGCGTCTGGCTGAATGGGACCGTGGATCCGGAAGTGGGGCTGGTGTATTTCTCTACCGGTAATCCAGTCCCGATGTTCGGTGGCGAGGTGCGCGAGGGCGACAACTTGTTCACGGCGTCGGTGCTGGCCCTCGATATGGAGACCGGCGAGCGACGGTGGCACTTCCAGGTGGTGCGTCACGACATCTGGGATGCGGACATCGCGACGCCGATGTTGCTCTACGAGGTGGAGATGGGCGGGCAGCCCCGCAAAGCGCTGGCCGCGATCCGGGCCGATGGCCTGTTGTTTCTGTTCGATCGGGAGACCGGCGAACCGCTGATTCCGATCGAACAGCGGCCCGTACCGCAGGACGCGGGCCTGCTCACGGCGGCGACCCAGCCGTTTCCGATCGGCGCCGAGAGCATCATCCCAGACTGCTCCTATTGGCGAGACCGGGTGCCCCCGCCGTTCGAGCTGAGTTGCAGTGCGTTCACGCCCCCGTCGGTCGGCCAGGAAACGGTGGTCGCGCTCAGCTCGCCCATTCCGATGGTGCGCGTGACACCGATGTCCTTCAGCCCACAGACCGGGTATATCTACGCGCAAGGCCGCGGGCACGTCGGGCGCGCCAAGCGTTTCGCGGATCCGTGGATCTCGGACAATCGTCCCGGCGGTTACCTGAGACTTGGACTGCCGGAGTCGACCGGCGTTCTGGCGGCCGTCGATCCCCGCACCAACACCGTAATCTGGAAGCAGGAGCTTCCGGGTGGTCGGCTCGGCACCAGCGGTCCACTGGCCACGGCCGGAGGTCTGGTGTTCTGGGGCGCGGCCGATGGGCAGCTCGACGCGTATGACGCCCGTAGCGGCGAGCGTTTGTGGGCGTTCCAGGCGACGCCGGCGGGGACGCGGTTACGTCCGGGTCCGGCCGCGACGTATGCCGTCGACGGCACGCAATACGTCGCCATCCCGATGGGCCGTGAATTGTGGGCGTTCGCGCTCGACGGTACCGTGCCGCCACCCGATGTGCCGTCGGCCGAGCCGTTGTCAGACCTCGTTCGGTGGACCGGGCCTCCTCCCCGGGAGACNAACGANGTGGAGACNTCNACNGTGCGCGAGAATCCCTCCTGGTCGNTGGGCGGCAGTCGCGGCGCCATCGATGAGCACGCGTTCAACCCGCAACGGGCACAGGTGACGGTCGGCGCGCGACTGCGGTTCATCAACAATGGTGGGCTGGCGCACACGGTGGTGGCGCAAGACGGNAGCTGGACCACCGGGGNCATCGATCCAGGGCTGTTTGACTACGTGACCTTCGACCAACCGGGCACGTTCTTGTTCCACTGCGAGGAACACCCCTGGGCCCTCGGTGAAGTGACGGTCGTGCCGTAACGCGTCGTCGTGTGCGGCGTGCGGGCGAGCGTATCCGACACCGCCGCTCCTNCACGAAACAACGGATTGTCATGACTCGACTGCATAGAAGATTTCTTGCCAGCCTCGCCGTGGGACTCATCGCGCTGACCGGGAGCGTCCAGGCGCAGGCGCCTGAGGGCGGCCGCGGCTATCCGGCTNGGGATTGGCCGCTGGTCGGCGGGAACTGGTCGGGGTCGAGGTACTCGACGNTGAGCGAGATCACGACCGACACGGTCGATCGGCTGGCCGGTGCCTGGGTCACACAGCTCGACGGCGGGGCGGCGTCGCGGGCAAGCCCGGTGGTCAAGGATGGCGTGCTGTATCTCACGGGCGGGGCCAATGTNTATGCGATCGATGCCAGGACGGGCGACGGCGTTTGGCGTTGGCAGACGCCGGCCGCCAACGAGCAGCGGGTACCGTCCTGGCAAGGCGTTGGATTGAGCGACGACCTCGTGTTCATCGGGTTGCGGACCTCGGAGGTCGCCGCGCTCCGCCAGGACACGGGTGAGCTGGTATGGGCCCAGCCGGTCGGGAGCGTGCCGCAACAGTTCGGCGAGACCGTGACCACGGCGCCGATATATGCACAAGGACAGGTGTTTGTCGGCGTCTCGAACGGAGATAGTGGCGGTCAGGGGCGTATCGTGGCTCTGGATGCGGCGACTGGGGAGCTGCAGTGGACCTTCTTCGTGGTGCCACGTCCTGGCGAATTCGGCCACGAGACTTGGCCGCAAGACTCTGACCACTGGCAGCTCGGCGGTGGTGGCGTCTGGCTGGTGGGCACCGTCGATCCTGATCTGGGATTGGTCTATTTTTCGACGGGGAATCCGGTGCCGATGTTTGGTGGCGAGCTCCGGGCCGGCGACAACCTGTTCACCGCATCCGTGTTGGCCCTCGACATGGAGACTGGCGAGCGTCGGTGGCANTATCAGGTCGTGCGTCACGATGTCTGGGACGCAGACATCGCCACGCCCGTCTTGCTCTATGAGACGCAGGTCAACGGACAGACCCGGAAGGCCCTGGCCGCGATCCGGGCCGATGGGTATCTCTTTCTGTTCGATCGGGAAACCGGCGAGCCGCTCGGTCCCGTCGAACAACGGCCTGTCCCGCAGGATGCGAATCAGCTGACCGCTTCGACGCAGCCATTTCCGGTGGCGGCCGAGAGCATTCTTCCGGACTGCTCGTTCTGGCGCGACAAAGTCCCACCCCCATTTCAGCTCAACTGCAGTGGGTTCACGCCGCCCACGGTGGATCAGCACACAATCGTGGCCCCCGGCGTNCCGATTCCCCGGGTACGCGTGACCCCNATGTCCCACAGCCCGCAGACCGGCTACATCTACGCGCAGGGCANCGCGATGGTCGGACTGGCGAGGCGCCCCGCCGATCCGTGGCTGTCCAACGCCGGTGGCTTTCAGCTCACGCTCCCCGATTCGGTCGGCATTATCGCGGCGTTCGACCCGAGGACCGGCCAGGTGGTTTGGAAGCACGAGGTGCCCTCGAGTCTCCTCGGCACGAGTGGTCCGCTGACGACCGCCGGCGGGCTCATGTTCCGAAGCGCACCGGATGGTGTGGTTGAGGCGTATGACGCGCGAANCGGCGTGAGGCGGTGGACGTTTCAGACGGTGGCGGCGGGGCCCGCGGGCGAGACGAGGCCACTGACCAGACCCGGGCCGGCCGTCTCCTACGCGCTCGATGGCGAGCAATTCATCGCTGTTCCGATGGGCCGCGAGCTGTGGGCGTTCACCCTCGATGGCCCCGTCCCCGCGCGCGGCATGCCGGTGGACGATCCGTGGGCAGANCTGCCGCCGTCAGGCCCCGCCCCACGCGAGACGCAAGTGATCGAGACCGCGACGCTCATCGAGAATCCCTCCTGGTCGATCGGCGGCAGGCGGTATGCCATGCGTGAGCACGCGTTCAGTCCTGTCCGCGCACAGGTCTCGGTCGGAGTGCCGGTGCGGATCATCAACAACGGTGAGATNACGCATACGATCGCGGCACGAGACGCCAGCTGGGCCACGCAGATGCTCGAGCCCGCAGCCTGGGAGTTTGTCACCCTCGACCAGCCTGGGACCTTTCTCTACCACTGTACCGATCACCCCTGGGCCATCGGCGAGATCACCGTGGTGCCATGAGACGCCTGCGCGAAACGCTCAAAGGCACGTTCGGGCTCTCGCCGGCGTTCGTCGATACCTGGGCCGCCAGCGNGGCGCGCGAGGCCTCACTCGAAGATCGACCGCCCCCGGCTGGACCCGCCATGTCCGCGCTTCCGCCATGACGGCGGGGTCGGGAGAAAGCCCTCAGAAACCTGNATATTGAGGAATAATACAAGGTGAGTGTCAGCAAGTTACTGAAANGCTGACTGGTAGTTTCCGGGCGAAGCGTCCGTCTGGNGGCGTTGCTGCGTCGGTCACAGCCCGGCGGGTTGCTTCCTCCTGGCGCCTGGCCCGACGGACGCCTCGCTCGGCAACCTAGACCTGTGGAGGAGAACGTGTGGACCCGATAATGCGGCGCCGGGTGNTCTGGATGATGCTGGTGGTCGCNGTGGTGCTGATAGGGAGCGCCTCGTCCCAGTTCGGGGCGGGACAGGAACCCCTCAGCTTCAGCGAATTTATACGGTTGGTGGACTCCGGCCAAGTGGACCGCGTCGAACTCACTGGGAATGAGATCGTCGGCACGTCGTTGAGCGGCGAGCCGTTCCGCACCTACGCACCAGTCCAATACGAGGGCCTCGCCAACAAACTGATCGAGCGCGACGTCGTGGTCCAGGTCAAGGCGGAGACGCCGAGCGCCTGGCTGACCCTGCTGTACGGATGGGGGCCGATGTTGCTGATCATCGGCTTCGTCATCTTTTATATGCGGCAGGCGCAGAGTGGCGGCAACGCGGCGATGTCGTTTGGCAAGAGTCGGGCCAAGCAGTCACCGAGCACGCAAAAGAAGGTGACCTTCGGTGATGTCGCCGGTGTGGACGAGGCGAAGGAGGAATTGCAGGAGATTATCGATTTCCTCCGAGATCCGCAGAAGTACCAGAAGCTGGGGGGCCGGATTCCGAAAGGCGTCCTGCTGACAGGACCTCCAGGTACCGGAAAAACATTGCTCGCGCGTGCCGTGGCCGGCGAAGCCAGTGTGCCGTTTTTCTCGATCAGCGGATCCGATTTCGTGGAGATGTTCGTCGGTGTCGGCGCATCCCGGGTCCGCGACCTATTCGAGCAGGGGAAGAAGAACGCCCCCTGTATCGTGTTTATCGATGAGATCGACGCCGTCGGTCGGCACCGCGGCGCCGGTCTGGGTGGCGGCCACGACGAGCGGGAGCAGACGCTGAACCAGTTGCTGGTCGAGATGGACGGGTTCGAGTCGAATGAAGGGGTCATCCTGGTGGCGGCCACCAACCGTCCCGACGTGCTGGACCCTGCCTTGCTGCGGCCCGGGCGGTTTGACCGCCGGATTTCGGTCGACCGGCCGGATGTCGCTGGCCGGAAAGGCATCCTCGAGGTCCACGTGCGCAAGACCCCGCTGGCCGATGACGTCGATCTCCACGTCTTGGCCCGGGGCACCGTTGGCTTTTGCGGCGCGGATCTGGCGAACCTCATCAACGAGGCGGCGCTCCACGCGGCGCGCTACAACCAGAAGACCGTGATGATGCAGGACCTCGAATTTGCCAAGGACAAGGTGATGATGGGGTCGGAGCGCCGCTCGCTGATGCTCAGTGACGAGGAAAAACAGATCACGGCGATCCACGAGGCGGGCCACGCCCTGCTTGGTACCGTGTTGGAGCACGCAGACCCGGTACACAAGGTGACGATCATCCCGCGGGGCCAGGCGCTCGGGCTGACGCAACAACTGCCGGTGGCCGACCAGCACAATTACTCGTCCGAACATCTGTATGACCGGCTCGCGGTGTTGCTCGGCGGGCGGGTCGCCGAGGAGATTACGAACATGGCGGTGACCACCGGCGCCGGTAACGACCTCGAGCGCGTGACCGATCTNGCCCGCCGGATGGTGTGCGAGTGGGGTATGAGCGAGGCCGTCGGGCCGCTGACGTTCGGTCCGAAGGACCAGNAGCTGTTCCTGGGGCGTGGTCTCGCCCAACAGAAGACCTACAGCGAGTCCACCGCGAGCGCGCTGGACCGGGAAATCAAACGCATAGTCACCGAGAACTACGATCGCGCCCGGTCGATTCTCACGCAGAAGCAGGACGGGTTGCGACGGATCGCCGAAGAGTTACTGACGCGCGAGGTGTTGTCCGGCGAGCAGGTCAGACAAATCGTCGCTGGTCAGCNGCTGTCGGCGCGGGTCGACCCTGTGCCCGTCACACCNGACCAGCCCATCCTGCCGGANCCCGATCGACCCACGGTCGTCCCGTCGCTCGGCAAGCCGGTGCCGCAGGNATAGGGCGCCGCACGGAACCCTCAACTGTTGGCCANGNTTTGGCAGCTGACATGATAAGACCGATTTTNNCTGGAGNCGCCGCGACGNNGGTCGGCCTCATGCTGGTTGCGACGTCCGCCTTCTCTCAATCGCGGCCGCCCACCGAGGGGCCGGCCGTCGACGGGTCGCCCGCCTGGTTCCTCCAAGGCTCCTTTCCAGACCCCGGTGGACGCACCCGGGTCGATCGGGACGGCCGGGTGACGATCGTTCCGCGCAGCGAGGCCGGCGGATACCGGACGTCCACCGGCGAGACCCCGGGATGCAGCCACTCGCCAGTCTGCGGTAACCAGGTGGGTCGTCGGCGCCAGGACCTCCAGCGGGTCCAATGGGAACAGACGCTGGGGTACACGTTNACCTATCCGGAGNTGCTGCCGCCCGGCTTGGGTGGGGTGTCGGCCGTGGCCCTCGATTCGAGTCACAACCTCTGGGTCTTTCAGCGCGCGGAGGCCGGCANGCCGCAACTCTTCAAGTTCGATCCCGACTACCGCCTCATCCTGAGCGTCGATCCNGAGNTGATCGGCTATCAGGACAAGGCGCATGGCATGGCGGTCGATGGCGACGACAACGTCTGGATCACCGCCACGAATGGCGCCACGGTGATGAAGATGAGCCCGGTGGGTGAGTTGCTCCTGACGATCGGGGAGAGTGGCCGTCGGGGGGATTGGGACGAGGCCGCGGGGCAGCGATTGCTCTGGCAGCCGGTGATGGTCGCGTTCGGTGCCAACGGCGACGTCTATATCGGACAGGGACACGGCAACGAGAGTCCCAACGANACCGATTCAGAGGATCCCACCAACAACATCGGNGCCTCGAGGATCCTGCATCTCGACAAGCANGGCACCTTCATCAATCAATGGTTCGGCAACGAGGCCGGCCCGGGCAAATTTAACTCGGCCCATGGATTGGCGGTCGATCCCGCGAACGGCGATGTCTGGATCGGCGACCGCGAAGACTACCGGATCGTCGTCTATGGTGGCGACGGCAGGTTCCGTAAGACTCTCCAGATGAGAAATCTGCCGTGCGCCCTCTACTTCGATTCGCACGGCCAGCCGTGGATGGCGAGTGGGCAGGATGGTCAGTTCCTNAAGCTGAACCGGAATGGGATGGTGCTCGGAGCCATCGGCAATGGCATGGGGGTCGGGCCTGGCCAGTTTATCGAGGCGAGTTACTGGGTCATGGACCCGGATGACAACCTGTATGCAGGAGACACCGCGGTTGGCCGCGTGACCAAGATGGTCGCGCCCCCGCGCTAGGTGGACCTCGCTACGTGAACATCTTGAGCGTCTGGAACTTGCTCCCCAGTACATCTTCTGACTTCGAGTACCCGAGAAACTCCTCAATGAGGGTGGCGTACACCCGGCGGAAGTCGGTGGTGTGCTGCAAATTGTCCATGTGCACCAGTTCGGTCAGGCTGGGCGGCGTGCTGTACTGTCCGCCGGTGACCCCGCCCCCGATCACGAACGAGACGTTGGCCGTCCCGTGGTCGGTGCCCATGCCGGTGTTCTCCGGGACGCGACGACCGAACTCGCTGTGCACGAGGATAGCCACCTCGTCCTGTTTGCCGAGCCGCTTCATCTCTTCGAAGAATCCCCAGACCGCGTCTGAGCAGTATTGCACCTGACGGTTGTGCGGGCTCTCCTGGTTGACATGGGTGTCGAACAGGCTGTTGCGAAGCCGCACGTAGTAGAGCCGAGCCGGGAAGTCGTTCTCGATCAGCGCCACCACCTTGTCGAGGTCCAGCAGGCGGAGGTCCGGGTTGCGGGTCGCGTTGTAGTTCTGCCAGGCCTGGCGGACGAGGGCCGAGGCCTCACGGGCGCTCTGGTTCACGTCGAGCAGGAACTTGTGCGCGTCCGTCCGTGGCGTCTGCCCGTTGCCCAACGTTTCGATACTCTCCCGCTGCGAGTGCAGCAGGTCTCGACCGAACGCATTCGGGTCGTTGAAGACGACCGGGACGTGGTCGCGTGCTCGCACCGCCAACGTCTGCGCGCCGGCGATGTTGACCAGGTAATTCGACGCCCCCGTCGGGTCCAGCGCATCGGCGGTGCGGCCATACCATCCGTAGGGCTCGCCGCTGTTTGGGGCACCGGTGTGCCAATACGAACTGGACGCAAAGTGCGAGAACGACGGCTGGTCGTAGCCGGCGCCGTGGATGACCGCGAGGTTGCCCTCGTCCCACATCCGGTGCATGCCGATCATCGACCGCTGGAACCCGAAATGGTCGTCGACCTTGATGACGTCGGCCTCGCGGACACCGACGTTCGGTCGGTGCCGATATAGCGCGTCATCACCATAGGGGACAAAGGTGCTGAGGCCGTCGTAGCCGCCAAACCATTCGAACACCACCAGGATCTTCCCCTCGGTGGCTGCCAGCGCTTCGGACGCCGCCCCAAACAGCGGCGGGAGGGGACCCAGGCCCCCGAGCATGCCGAGNCCGAGGCCGCGNGCNCCNATCTTNAGCGCCTGGCGGCGAGACACGCCNCTCATNTCGANNANNNTNTTTCGTCGGNNTGTCATGGGNATGCCCTCGGGCGGTCAGTTGATCTGATATTCCGGNGTNCTCATGATGAGGTGNGTCACCATGCGCAGCGGATCTTCCATGTATGTCTGGGCGCGGGCGAGGTCGGTGGTGCCGAGCTCGGCGTCCAGCATTGTCACAAACGAGCGACGAGTCTCGTCCGACACCGAGAGCCGGAGAAACCGTTCCAGTAACGCATCGACCGCGTCTGTGGTGGTCGTCGCGCCAGACGTCAGGACGATGTCCGTCAGATTGATCCGCGCCGCGCCCCGCGGAGTCGGAATGAGGCGCTGCAGGGCCTGGGCCCACGCGCGGTAGCCCGANACACGCGTGTTGAACAGTTCGTCCCGCTCTTGGTTGGCCAGGTCGAAGGCCGTCATCATGTTCGGGTTGTCATCCGGGTCATCGACCAGGGCAATGGCCGCGCCAAAGTCCAGACCACGTCGGAGGCGCTCGCCGACGACGCCGTCCCCACTTCGCGAGAGGAAGTTCGGATCGTTGAAGTCGATGACATTCGGCAGCAAGTAGTCGAAGGCGACGTTNCCCCGTTCCTGGAGCAAGGCCGGCGTGATCCACGACTTNCCCTGCGCCCATCCGGCCACGGATGGGGGATTGAGCAGGTGCTGGCCTAGTGCGATGGTGGTGCGGTTGAAGTCCGGGACACCCGGCACGTCGGCGGCGCCAAGTTGTTTCAGCATCGTGACCACGTGCTCGACCGGGCCTTTGATGTGGCTGCCGTGGCTGGATTCACTGTAGAAGTCTCGTGAGAGGAAGATCGTGCTCAACAGCGGCCGGATCTCATAGTCGTTGTCGCGCAACACGGCACCCAGCTTCGTGGTCAACTCAGGCGACACATCGTCTCGCACAAAAAAGCGATAGAGCTTCGACCCGATGTACTCGGCCGTGACCGGCTGCTCGAGAATGATGTTCAGCACGTCCACGCCGTCGAAGTTACCGGTGCGACCAAGGAATGTCTTTGGCGCGTCGTCGTGGTGCACGGTGTTGACCACGAAGTCGAGGTTCTCGAAATTCCAGCCGGTGAACGCGCGGGCGCCCTCGCGGACGTCCTGCTCCGTGTAGTTGCCCACCCCCATCGTGAACAGTTCCATGACCTCGCGGGCGAAGTTCTCGTTGGCGGCCCCCTTCACGTTGACGCCGGCATCGAGGTAATAGAGCATCCCCGGGTCCTGAGCCACCGCGATCGCGAGCTCGCCGAAGTTACCGGTCGCGTGACGCTGGAACAGCTCGATCTGACCCAGCATCTTGCGGTAGTCGCGAACCTTGTTCTCGGCGGTGGCGAAGTGCCCGTGCCAGAAGAGCGCCATCTTTTCCTCGAGCGGCCGGTCGGTGTCGAGCATCCGCTCGGCCCACCAGTAACTCACACGGCGGGTTTCGAGTTGGGTCGCGCGCAGCCAGTAGAAGAATCGATCCGAGATCGGTTGCATATGCCGATTGACGCCCTCGGGCTTGACCCGGATGCCCATGCTCTCGCCGTTCTTCATCGCCAACTCGGTGGCGGCCGGGCGGCTCGGTGGGAAGTGGGTCAGTGTGTCATCCCAGAATCCTGAGTGCTCAAAGGGCGGCAGGTGGTCAGTCGGCACGCCGTCGTAATAGACGAGGGACCGCACGGCCTGCTCCGGCGTCATGGCCGCCAGCTTCTGGATCTCCTCCGGGGTGCCGCTGAAGCCCGCGCGGTCCAGCAGATGCTCGGCGCTGTCGTAGTCCCAGTCCGCCGCGGTGATCGGCGCCAGGTCGTCCTGCCACGAGGCGGGCCCAGGCGCCGCCGCGGCCAGCAGATGGGTCGAACCGGCGTGGCCGGCGATGGCCGCCGTCAGGACGGCCGTAGCCGCCACCGCGCAGGTGTAGTGTCGAATCGTCATGGGTTGATTCCCGTCGTGTTCGGGTCCGTAGGGCCCCTCGCGTCATCTGAGATGGTGATACAGGCCCAGCGTATCCCCGTTATACACCGATCCCCGGTCCCCTCCGCCAGGTTTCTTCACGGGCTTGGCTCACCTGTGGGCGGCCGCCTCGTCGTGCCGCCGTGGGCGTCGGTATCGAAACCGGTGAAGTGAGGTCTGAAAACGACTACAGTGAGCTTATGAAAACGACAATNGCACTTTCGTGTTTCGTGGTGATCGTCTCCTCGGTGGCGNTGGCTGGTCAGGCCCCCGANGCGTACGAACCCCCGCGCACGGCAGCCGGCGACCCAGANCTCCAGGGGGTTTGGAATTTTTCTTCGAACGTGTCCATGCAGCGACCGCAACGATTCGGTGATCGGGAATTCATGACCGCGGAAGAGGTCGCGCAACTGCGAGCTCGATTGGCGGCGGCCGATGCGGCCTCAGATCAGGCCGTGCCCCAGCGGGATGGCGGACCTGGGGGCTACAACGACTTCTGGGTCGAAAGCGCGGGGCTGACCGATCAGATTCGTACGTCCCATATCGTGTTTCCCGTCACGGGGCGACTCCCGGACACCGTGGCCGGTATCGATATCATCGCAGGTGGGTTGGGAGATGACGTGTCGGGCGCGCGCCCGGTGCGGTTTGTCGTCGGTGGCATCGCCAAGGATGGCCCGGAGGATCGCGGGTTGTCCGAACGCTGTATCGTGGGCTTCAATTCCGGACCGCCCTTTGTGCCCAGTCTGTACAACAACAATGTCCAGATTATCCACAATGAGGGTTACGCCGTGATCATGACGGAGATGATTCACGACACGCGTGTCGTGCCGCTGGGCGATCGGCCGCCGCTGGACGAGGCGATCGGTCTCTGGTCGGGTGACCCGCGTGGCTATTGGGACGGGGACACGCTGGTGGTGGAGACCAGAAACTTCAATGGTCTCACCCAGAGCTTCAGCGCCTTCGGCACGTCGAAAGACAAGGTGTTGACCGAACGGTTCAGTCGCATTGGTCCGTATACGGTGAACTACGAGTGGACCATTGAAGACCCCTCCACGTTTGCCGACAAGATCACGGCGATCGTGCCGATGACCAAAGTCGCCGGCGAAATGTACGAGTACGCCTGCCACGAGGGCAACTACGGGATGGAGAACATCCTCCGTGGGGCCCGCATGGAGGAGGACGAGCAGTAGGCTTGACGCCCGGTCACCGAAGACTGCCAAAGAACGCGCGCACGTCGTCCACGTAAAGCTGGGGCTCCTCCAGCGCGGCGAAATGGCCCCCGCGGGGCATTTCCGTCCAACGAACGATGTTGTACCGCGCTTCGGCCCACTTGCGCGGGGGCAGCGCGATTTCGTTCGGAAAGAGCGCGGCCGCGGTGGGGACCTCGATGTATCCGGCGTTGCCACCGGTCCCGCGACGCGACTCGAAGTAGATCCGTGAGGCCGAGGTCGCGGTCTGGGTCACCCAGTAGAGCGTGATGTTGGCCAGCAGTTCGTCTTTCGTGAATTTCTCCTCGTGGCCCCCGGGGCAGTCGCACAGCACCCGCACTTTGTCGATGATCCAGGCGGCCTGGCCAGCTGGCGAATCATTGAGCGCGTATCCGAGGGTCTGCGGTTTCGTGCCTTGAATGTCGCTGTAACCCCGCTCTGGGGC
Source organism: Acidobacteriota bacterium (assembly GCA_002712885.1). Classification (GTDB taxonomy): domain Bacteria; phylum Acidobacteriota; class Vicinamibacteria; order Vicinamibacterales; family UBA8438; genus UBA8438. The sequence goes on along the minus strand of PAUN01000058.1, from coordinate 39,855 downwards.
CCAGAAGGCCTGGCGCTCACGCATCCGCTCCAACTCGGCGGCGGGGACACCCGCCTCGGGGTCGTCCACCCCGGGCGGTGGCCCGGCCGAGACGAGGTTGAGATGGAGCCCGATCACCCGATCGGGGTGTTCCGCCGCGACCCGACGCGTGATGGCGCTGCCCCAGTCGCCGCCCTGAGCGCCGTACCGTTCGTAACCGAGCCGCTCCATCAACTTCGCGAAGATGTCGCCCATCTGGGCCGGTCCGTAGCCCCGTTCGCTCGGCTTGTCCGAGAAGCCGAACCCTGGAATCGACGGGATGACGACGTGAAACGCATCGTCGGCGTTGCCCCCGTACGCCACCGGGTCGGTCAGCGGCCCGATCACTTTCATGAATTCCAGGAACGACCCGGGCCAGCCGTGCGAGATGAGTAGCGGCGTCGCACCCTCGACCGACGACCGCTGGTGGATGAAGTGGATGTCGAGCTCGTCGATCATCGTCTTGTAGTGATCGAACGCGTTGATCTGACGCTCCTGCTCACGCCAGTCGAAGTCGTTGGTCCAGTACGTGATCAACTCTCGCTGGTAGGCCAAATTGGTGCCGTAATCCCACTCTGCGCCCGATATCTCGTCGGGGTATCGGGTCTGCCGCAGCCGGGCCTGCAGGTCGTCGATCACGGCGTCTGGGACCTGGACCACGAACGGTCGGATAGCCATGGGGTCCACCTCGACTGCGAACTCGGTGGCTGGGGCCGGCGCCGAAACCGCCGACGGATTCTCGCCGTCTCCGCACCCGACCACCATACCTAGCACTAGAAGAACGGAGGGAAGTCGCTGGGTCAGACCGCTCCTTTCAAACGAGACAAAACTGTCGCTCATAGATGGTTCGTCCCTTTCCTCGGTATCTCTTCTCGTACGCCGTCTGAACCGACGTCTCGTCCTCGTCGCCTGCACGGGTGTCGGCGCCGCCAAGGAGGCGGCCACCAACCGTCCGTACGGCACGTTCGGCAAAGTCGACCAAGTCGACGTCGTCCGTCTTCAGGTGAACCGCGCCCCCAGATCGCAACAGGGGCCGGTAGCGTTCCAGAAACGGCCGAGAGACCAGGCGGTGTCTAGCCTGCCGCGTCTTGGGCAGCGGGTCCGGAAACGGGATCCAGATCTCGTCCACTCGGCCGGGTGGGATATGGCTGTCCAGATGCTCGACCGCCGAGCGGAGGAAGAAGGCATTGGTGAGGCCATCGTCCAACGCCGCCGTCGCGCCTTTCCACAACCGAGCCCCGTTGCGATCCACGCCAAGGCATCCGCGGTCCGGCCGACGTCGGGCCTGGGCCAAAGTGTGCTCGCCGCGACCGCAGCCCAGTTCGATGACGACCGCCTGCTCTAGACCAAAGGCCTGCTCGAACCAGTCCGGCCGACAGCGCCGGCCATCGACCACGTTGTCCATCGTTTGGAGTGCGGCGAAACGGAGCTGTTTCTGTCGGGCCATCTGTTGGCCAGTAGCCTACCAGGGTCTCTACGCGCGTGTATCATTGGGCGGTTCTTCGCGGCTCCAGCGGTGTCCCCGGCGCTACGTCCTCACGTACGTCGCGCCGGCCCCGCGGCTTGTGGGACGCACGCAGAGGCAGAGATTGTGAACCGACGAGAGTTCGTGACCCGTTCGCTGCAAGGCTCGCTCGGGCTCGGCGCGTCGATGCTGTTGCCGCGAAGTCTGCTAGCCAGGGAGCTTCCGGCTGAGATCCCGGAGCTATCCGCATCTGCCCTCTCAGCCGCGATCCGCGAGCGGCAGGTCAGTTGCGTCGAGGTCATGCAGGCCTACCTCGATCGGATTCACCGCTACAACCCGACCTACAACGCGATTGTCAGCCTGTTGGATGACGAGGCGCTGTTGTCTGAGGCAAGGGGGGCAGACTGGGCACTGGACCGCGGGGAGTATCGGGGGTGGATGCACGGGATGCCGCACGCGGCCAAAGATCTGACCGCGGTCGCGGGGTTGCGTTATACGAGTGGCTCCCCCATCTATGCCGACCGCGTGGCGACCAGCGACAGTGGCCTGGTGGCCCGCATGCGGGCGCGCGGGGCCATCTTTATCGGTAAGACCAATTCACCCGAGTTCGGTCTTGGTTCCCAGTCCTACAATCCCGTCTTTGGCGCGACCGGAAGTGCCTACAACCCGACCTTGACGTCGGGCGGCAGCAGCGGAGGAGCCGCCAGTGGCCTCGGTACGCGCATGCTCCCGGTGGCGGATGGCAGCGATGCCATGGGTTCACTCCGAAACCCTGGCGCGTTCAATAACGTGATCGGGTTCAGGCCGAGCATCGGCCTGGTGGCCGCCGGCGATCCGTTGTCGAAGGGGCTCAGCACCTCCGGGCCGATGGGGCGCACGACGGAAGATGCCGTTCGCCTCCTGCATACGCTCGTCGCCGATCCAGGCCCGGATCAGCCCCTGGCATTGCACCAGGTCTTGTCTGACACGGGCCAGTTCGACGTGCTGAATCTCCGAGACCTGAAGATCGGCTGGCTGGGCAACTACGAGGGCTACCTGGCCATGGAGCCGGGTGTGCTGGATCTGTGTGAATCCAGTCTGGCCTCGGTGGCGGCGGCCGGTGCGGTGGTCGAACCGACCGTGCCGGATTTCGACATGTCGGCGCTGTGGCAGTGTTGGTTGGATTTGCGACACTGGTCGCGTGTGGGCATGCAGGATCTCTACGTTCGGCCCGATACACGCGCGCTGCTCAAGCCGGAACTGGTCTGGGAAATCGAAAACTCGCTGGCTCTTACGGTCAGAGACATCCGCAGAGCGAATGCAGTGAGGTCTCGATGGTATCGAGCAATACACCGTCTTTTCGACCGATATGACCTACTCGCCGTGCCGACCGCTCAGGTGTTTCCGTTCTCGAAAGATGTGCACTGGCCGCCTGAGATCGACGGTCGAGAGATGGACACCTATCATCGTTGGATGGAGGTGGTCATCGCTGGGAGTCTCGCTGGTCTCCCCGTCGTGAATGTTCCAGCCGGATTTGATGCGCAGGGCAGACCGATGGGCATGCAGATCATGGGGCGATTTGGAGACGACCGGCGAGTGTTGGAATTCGCGCAGGCGTACGAACCGGTCACCGGGCACCTGGAGCGTCGACCACGCCTGGTGGAGCCTGCTTAGAGGCTTCGTTGGCGCTCCTTCTGGGCGTCGGTCGGTTCCAGTCCGGACGTCGGAAATGAATATCCAGGGAGGTGTGTCGTGAGACGTGTGCTTTGTGCGGCCGTCATGTTCGGCCTGATGGTGCCCCCAGCCGTGGCGCAAAACGTCCCGGAATTGCCGTTCGAATCGGTGCCGAACCCACTGAAATTACCCAACGACATCCACTTCGGTGAGATTGCCGGGGTGGCGGTCAATTCGAGTGGGCATGTCTTCGTGTTCTCACGCGGAAACTCGGTCGGTCCGTCCTACATGGCCACGGCGTCGCAGTTGCTCGAATTCGACGCTAGCGGCAACTTCGTGCGCGAGATCGGCAAGAACCTGAATGCCTGGTCGTATGCGCATGCCGTGCGCGTCGATCCCCAGGACAACATCTGGGTAGTCGACAAAGGCTCGAATATGATCCTCAGATTCACACCGGAAGGGCATGTTGACTGGGTCTTCGGCCGCAAGGGGGAGGCCTCGCACCTCATCGTACCGCCTGACTACCAGACCGTCATGGCCAGACTGCTCGATCGGGCTGGCGTGCCCGTGGACATTCCCGAAAACAACAACCCTCGATGGCCGATCCCGGTGCATCGGGACAACAGCTTCAACCAGCCGACAGATGTCGCCTGGGACTCCAACGGAAACTCGTACTTCAGTGACGGGTATATCAACTCAAGGGTGGGCAAGGCCAACGCAAGAGGCGAGTGGGTGACAAGCTGGGGGCAGCTTGGCAGCGGGCCGGGCGAGTTCGATACGCCGCACGGGATCGCCGTGTCCCCTGAGGACGAAATCTACGTCGCGGATCGCGGCAATCGTCGGGTCCAGGTATTTGATCCGGAGGGCACCTACCTGCGGGAGTTCACCGTCGATGTGCCGGTTGACACGACCCGTGGCAAGGTCGTGTATGGCGGTGGGGATCCCAACTCGACGAGAGGCTCGCTGGCTCCTGGCGCGCCCGACGCCTTGTGCATGACCCCGGGGCCGAACCCGGTACTGTTTATTGGCGATATCTACCCGAGTCGGGTCTACAAGGTGTCGCTGCAGGGCGAGGTGCTGGGCGTGTACGGACAGCCGGGCCGTAACCTGGGCGAGTTCGGGTGGATCCACGGCATCGCATGCCCGTCAGAGGACGAGATCTGGGTGGCCGAGCTCATCAACTGGCGCGTGCAGAAACTCGTCACGAAAGGCTCGGGCAACTAATGGCGGTCAGGAGACGGTCGTGAGATTCCTCAGAGTGCTCGGGGTGTCGGTTGCGGTGTCGGTTTCTCTGGGTGTTGCCCAGCAGGGCGCGACACCGTGCGCCGCGGTCGGAGAGGTGAAGTTCATCTGCGACGTCATCAGTCCTGAAGACCTGGCCGTCGTCCCAGGCGAGGCCTGGGTGATCGCCTCCGGGGATCAGGAGGGCGGTCGTATTCATCTGGTCAACGTGCGGGACAAGACCGCGACACTGCTATTCCCGACGCCCACTCGCCGCGAGCGGCTCGACGTTGTCACCTATCCCACTTGTCCTGGTCCGCTCCCGCCCGAGGGCGACGACTTCCGAGCCCACGGTCTCTACCTCACGCCTGGGTCGGGCGGCGTCCATACGCTGTATGTCGTCCACCATGGGGTCCGGGAGTCGATCGAGGTGTTCGAGGTGGATGTCCGAGCGGGCCGACCGGAGTTGACCTGGATTGGCTGCGCGGTCGCCCCGGAGCCAGTCAGCTTCAACTCCGTCGTGGCGTTGCCGGAAGAGGGTTTGGTGGCGACGAGCCCTCGGACCGGAGATGTCTGGGAGTGGCATGCCGATTCCGGATGGCGGCAGGTACCGGGGAGTGATGGCACCGCGCCCAACGGGCTGGAGATCTCGAGTGACGGCCGCTGGCTCTATGTGGCCGGGTTTGCCGAGTCGAAAGTCACACGATTGTCACGTGGTCAGGCGGCCGTGCAAAAGGCCGTGGTGGCGCTGGGCTTCCGGCCCGACAACCTCCGGATGTCACTGGACGGATCGGAGATCTTCGCAGCCGGTCCCGGCAACATACAGACGCCACGAGATACCTCTCAAGAAACCTCGAATGTGGCCAGGATCGACCCAGACACGCTGGCCGTTCAGCCGGTCTTTGAGCACCCCTTCATCGACGGATTCGCGGCAAGCACGACGGCCATTCAGATTGGCAACGAGATGTGGCTGGGCACCTACCGTGGGGAACGGATCGCGTATTTCTCGATGCCGGAGTAGTCGTTGTCAGACGATGATGTCTCCGCTCACTACACAAGCGGCGAACTTCTTGCCGCCATTCGTGACGGAGTGGCGAGACTGGGGAAGACGCCGGCGACGGTGACGGTCGACGATCTGGCCCCGGTCGACGAGTTTCATGTCGGGGGGCGGCAGGCCTCAGAACATATTCTCGGACAGCTTGGCCTGACCCAGGGCCAACACGTCCTTGATGTCGGATGTGGCCTGGGAGGCAGCGCGCGCTTCGCCGCTATCCGGTATGGCTGTCACGTGACCGGCCTCGATCTCACGGAAGAGTTTGTGACGACTGGACAGGTCCTTTGCGATTGGGTCGGGCTCGCCGATCGGGTCGCACTCCGGCAGGGCAGCGCTGTGGCCATGCCTTTCGAGGCGGAGGCCTTCGACGCCGCCTACATGTTGCATGTGGGTATGAACATCGCCGACAAGGACCGCCTCTGTGAAGAGGTACATCGGGTACTTCGGCCTGGCGCCAGCTTCGGAATCTACGACCTGATGCGAAAGGGGGAGGGTGACCTCGCCTACCCCGTGCCCTGGGCTCAGACCCCGGAAATCAGCGTCGTCAGCGCCCCGCAGGATTACCGACGGGCGCTGGTCAAGGTGGGGTTCACGGTTACGAACGAGCACAATCGGGGCGAGTTCAGCCGAGAGTTTTTTGAGAACCTCAAGGCCCGCATTGCCAAGGCCGATGGTCCCGCGCCACTCGGACTGCATATTCTCATGGGCGAAACAGCGCCCCAAAAAGTTGCCAACATGACGCGCAACATCAGGCGTGGCACGTTGGTCCCGGTGGAACTTGTGGCTCGGAAAGTCGGATAGCAGCGTTGGGGGGCGACGCATACTGGCCCTTACCGCTCGGCGATACGTGACCCGGCCAGGATATTCGGGAGTCCGTAATTGCCTTCGTGGCAGGCGTACTCGAACATCGGGCCGTCAGACACCATCCACGGAGACGAGCCGGACCACGGCGTGGTCCAGGTATTCTCATCCTCGACCGTGAACTCGTAGTCGAGCGTATTGGGATCGACGCGAGTAAATCGTTCCACCACGCGCTGGGCCCCACTGAGATGCCAGTTCGTACCTCCCTGCGGTCCATCAGGTCCAGAGAGAAACAGGTAGGCTCGACTCCCGAAGTGCGTCGTCTCGACGACGAGGGTGTCGCCCTCCCAGTGCCCCCGTGAGTCGCCCGCGTACTGGTCGATACGCGGGTCGATGTGGGAACGCGCGTCCAGCGGGATGAAGCGCACATCGTGGATGTGCTCTTGCACGATGGCCACGACATCGGGCGTCTGCACGATGAGGTAGTTGTTGTTGTAGGCGGTGGGCAACGACGGCACGCCGCGATACCAGATACACCGGTCGCCCACATCGAACTGGGTGTAGGAGTCGGCGGGGGCCAAGCCTTCCCGCACGTCTTTGAGGTGGCGTCGCTCAGGTGAGTTGATTCGACGGGCGGCGGCCGCCGTCAACGCTGGCAGCCGACCGTTGGGCGGGTCGACGATCAGCGAGGTGCGGCGGGTAGGGACGACGGTGGTGCCACGGTCGATCCAAAAGCTGTTGTAGGCCCCGATTGACCCGCCAACCGGGAGCGGTTCGGTGCGGACGGCGCTGGGCGCGTTGGCGCGGGCGTTGCCCGCGGCGACCTGTTGCTCGATTTCGGCTGCTTCTTCCTCGGACAGGAACTCTTGGTCCGCCTGACCCACCGGCCGTTGCAGCGGCGTCACCGTGGCGCTGCTCCAGACCCCGCCGATGTCCGGGGCGCCCCAGGCTGTTCGGGGCATCACGGCGCCATCGCCCGGCGTTGCCTGGGCCCACACGGCAGTGGGGCACAGAGTCACGCACAGTGCCAATGTCAGACCGCGGACAGCGTCATTCGATCGGAGTGCAGGTGTCATCACTGGTTCCTTTGCAGTTGGAGGCAGGCTCCGGAGTGCAACACGCGCTCGCGGTCTGGTCACTCGTGCCTATCGTCCCTCGCAAGGCCCCGGCCTGTCTAGCCAGCCGACAGCGGTCGGGCAGGGACGCGTTGGACAGAGCCTGAGCGGCCAGCCACAGACGTACTTCTTACGAGTAGTCCAGGGTAAGATGTCCCCCATGACCAGACGAATCCTCCCGTCGACGTGCACGTTGGTCGTGGGACTGTTTCTGACCGTGACCGCGGCCACGGCTCAAGCACCGCGGACGGCATGGGGTGTTCCCGATCTGAATGGGGTGTGGGACTTTCGCACGCTGACGCCGTTCGAGCGTCCGGCCGAGTTGGGCGACCAGGAGTTCTTCACCGACGAGGACGCGGCGGCCTTCGAGGCCGACCGATTGGCCGAGTTCGCGGTGCGGGACGACCAGGAACCTGCCGACATCGTCGGCAATTACAACCAGTTTTGGTTTGACCCCGGGAACAAGGTCAGCGAGACGAAGCAGACATCGCTTGTCGTCGACCCGTCCAACGGACGCGTGCCGCCATTGATCCCGACGGCGGCGGCAACGGTCGAGGCGGCGCGTCTGGTCCGAGAAGGTGTCGATCGTCACTCGCCGACCTATGGTGGGTTTGTCGACGATCTTGGCTCCGGGATGTTCGCCGTGCGGTGCATTCTCGGCTTCAACTCCGGTCCGCCGATGACGCCGGCCGGCTATAACCAGAACGTTCAAGTAACCCAGACCGAAGACTACGTCCTCCTCCTCAACGAGATGGTGCACAGTTCCCGGGTCATACCGCTCGACGGCCGGCCGCACCTGCCAGACGGCGTCCGGCAGTGGATGGGCGACTCACGAGGTCACTGGGAGGGCGACACCTTGGTCGTCGACACGACGAACTTCCTGCGCGAGACGAGCTTTCGGGCCGGTGTCACCACGTCGGACCTCCATCTCATCGAGCGGTTCACCCGGGTGTCGGACGGGACGTTGCTCTATGAGGTGACGGTCGAGGATCCAAACACGTGGGCACAGCCCTGGACCTATCGCATTCCGATGGTGCAGAGCGAATTCCCGCTGTTCGAGTATGCCTGTCACGAAGGAAACTACGGCCTCTATAACATCCTCGCCGGGGCTCGCGAGCAGGAAGCGGCGGCCGAAGCGGGTGCGTCGAGGTAAGAGATGCGGATGATGCCCAGTACCCGTCTCCTGCGAAATCCGCTCGCCGTGCTGGCCATTGGGCTGGGCGTCGTCCAGTTGACGATGGCCGATGAGTTGCCCGGCGACATCATCGGTTTCTGGGACACCGGCGATGGCGCGCACGTGGAGATGTATCAACGCGACAGCCTGTATCACGGCAAATTCATGCACTTCTACGAGGAGCCGCCCGCCGGCGGCGTCGACGCGGAGAATCCCGACCCCGCCCTGCAAGGCCGCTCGCTCGTCGGCGCGGACTTCATCTTGAACTTCGCGTTCGACGGCAAAAAATGGAAGGACGGTCGCATCTACAATCCGGAGAACGGCAAGCAATACAAGGCTGACCTCGAATTAAAGGACGGCATCCTGAAGGTGCGAGGATGGCTCGGCGTGCGCCTGTTGGGCCGCACCGTGGAGTGGACCCGAATCGAGTGAGCGCGCGGCTCGCGGGACCGAAACCAGAAGGCTGCTGAAAAGGTCCGAGGGGGTTTTCCGACGAGGCGTCTGTCTGGCCGGGCGCCAGGAGGGAGCGGCCAAGCGGGCTGTGACCGACGCAGCAACGCCGCCAGACAGGGGCCTCGTCGGAAAACCTACGGCGCGATGAGTCCCTGGAACTGGATCCGTATCTGGGGGCGCACGTTCATGAGGCCCAGCATGACCACGGGGGGCTCGACCCCGTAGGTCGTCATGTCGAGGCGCACGTCACCCTCGATCTCGACACCTTGACCGGACGGTGTCAGCGAAAGCGGGAACGTCACGGGATGGCTGGTGCCGTGGATCGTGAGCGAGCCCGTCGCCTCGGCCCCTTGCCTGGACGGCTCGTAGCTCTCGAGCTGGAACCTGATCTCGTCGAACTCATCCGGTTGCAGCGCCGCCAGGAGATGCTCGGTCATCTCCTCGTTCGGGCAGGCGAAGGTGCCCACCGGCACCGTGAGCGTGGCTGCCTGCACCCCATTCGCGAATCCGGGCGCCACCGTACCGGAGCCCGGTGTCACTTGAGCCGTTCCCGTCACCGTACAGGTCCATCCCCGTATGGTCGAGGTCCCCGACACCGTGAAATCGATGTCGGACTGTGCGGTCGCTGGGGTGCTGTATAGCAGCGCTATGCTGACCAACAGCAGGATGGCGAACCGTCCGATGCCCATCCGAGGCGACATCCTCACTACCGACATAGGAAATGCTCCTCCGAGAGTCGAGCGCCCTGACTGCACCAATTTACAGCCCGAAGCCAAACTCGTTGTGACGCATCATGATCGGATTCTTGCCCTCCATCACAAAGCGGGAGGTGATCTGATCGGTGCTCGTCGTGCGGGTCTGCCGCATCGCCATCTGGAACTCGCCGAGAATCAGTTGGATGACTCTGTCCACGCCGTCCTCTCCGAAGCCGCCGAGTCCCCAGACGTAGGGGCGCCCGATACCCACCGCGTCCGCGCCTAGGGCCAGCGCCTTGAAGATGTCGTTGCCGCGGCGCACGCCGCTGTCGATCATGACGGGTACGCGACCGCGCACCGCGCCTACGACTTCCGGCAAGGCGTCGATCGACGACCACAGACTGTTTACCGCGCGACCACCATGGTTCGACACGAAGATGCCGTCGGCGCCGTGCTCGATGGCCATCTCGGCATCCTCGGCCGTGACGATGCCTTTCAGGATGACCTTCATGTCGCTGGCGTCTTTGAGCCGCTTCACATAATCCCAGGTATAGGGGGGCCGCTCACCGGCGGGCCCCTCCAGTCCGGCGCGCATCGGTCGCTGATAGTCAGGCAGGTGGTTGTGGCATTGCTGGCAGAGCTCCGAGTCAGTACCCTCGCCGGCCAACGTGCGTCGCTGTAGTTCCCGGTTGCTCCCGCCCAGCAGGTCGATGGTCCACACCAGGGCAGGGCACCCCGCGCCGGCCACGCGGTCGATTACCCGCTTGTTCACGTTCCAGTCGGGCGTTGTGTAAATCTGAAACCAGTGCGGCTCACCACGCGCCTCGGCAATCTCGTCGTATGACTGCGAGCTCTGGTGCGATTGGATCTGCAGCACGCCTCGCGCGCGAGCGGCCCGGGCCGCGCCGGCCTCGCCTTGCGTGTGATATGCCTCGAGGCTCGCGACGGGGCAGAGGAACAGCGGTGAATCCCATCGGCGCCCAAAGAGCTCCACCGACGTATCGAGGCGGCTCGCCGGTTCGGCCCCGAGGCGGCGCGGGCGCAGCATCAGACGTTGGAACCCCTCTCGGTTCGCCTTGCGCGTCTCGTAGTCCTCCACGCCCATGTGCAGGTAGTCCCAATGCTGGGGCAGATTATTGGCATGGGCCACGCGCTCGAAATCCCAGATATTGACCGCGTCGTCGACCGTTTCGATGAGCTGTCCGGTCAGTTGGTCTTCTAGCGCATTCTGCGGCGGCATCACGGGGTCTTGCACGGCCTGGGGACGACTTTGAGCCAAAGACCGGAACGGCATCTCGGCGCCACACCCTGGGCAGCGGATCCCGCCGGGCCCGGCGCCTCGCCGCGGTTCGTGGGCCAGCGCCTCCTGCCAGGCGCCCGGCAGGCCCTGATACGCCAACGCCAGCAAGGGGCTCGCCGCCAACAGTTTGACGAGTTTCCGCCGACTCGCCGCGTGATTCGGGAGACCTGTCTGTGATGCTCGTTCACTCATGTTTGACTCTCCTCGATGACCGCGGTGGGGGCAGCCATCATGTCCATCACGCCGGTGGCACGCGACCACGCAGGTCGCAACCGAGCGGTGCCGAGTGGCGGCTCAGTTCGGAAAGTGTAAACGAACCGCGGTCGAATGCACCAGTCGGTCCGGGGGCATCGCGTTGACACACTCGACGCCACTTCGTACCCTGACGCTCTATTCCGATAAAAGGAGACCTTTTATGTTCGACAGTCGATGGGCGTTCAGCGCCCTGGCCAGTTTCGTGCTGGCGACGCTTACGGCCGGACCCCTTCTGGCCCAACCACGGGGAATACCAACGCCGCCACCCGGCCCCACCATGGAGCAGGCGTTGTCGGCCCTCGACGCCGCGCGGCGTGCCGCCGATACGGCCGGCGTCAAGCTGAGTTGCGCCGTCGTCGATTCACGTGGCGACCTCATCGCTCTGGCCAGGATGGACGGCGCGCGGTTCTACACCACCGATGTCGCCCGTGGGAAAGCCGCGCTCTCGGCGATGTTCGGACAGCCGAGTGGCAACCTGGGACCGTTCGCCTCGAGCCCGGCGTTCGAGAACTTTAACGAGGCGGCTCAGACGCCGCTCTATCCGTTTCAGGGTGCGCTGCCGATTACCCGAAACGGTGAGACGATCGGCGCCATGGGCTGTAGCGGAGCGGCGTCGCAGCAGGACGAAGATGCGGTGAGCGCGGCGCTGGATCGGTTTTGAAGACTGGTTTGAAGAGATAACGCAATGAAGAGCCTCCGATACTTGACCGCCCCGTTCCTCCTTGGTGTGCTCACCGGCACGGTTGGCATCGCCCAGACACCGGTAGAGGCACTGACGCTGGCCGAAGCGCTGGCCCTGATCGAAGCCACCGAGACGGCGGCAGCCGCGAAGGACCTGCAACTCAGTGTCGCGGTGGTCGATGGCCGCGGCGACCTCATCGTCGTGACGCGACTGCCGGGAGCGCGACCCACGACTACCGATACCGCCATCGGGAAGGCCATGGTCTCGGCCATGACCGGCCGCCCGAGCGCCGCCACGACCGGACAAGGGCAGAACGCGCTGTACTCGAACCTGAATGACAGCACTGGCGGACGACTCCGGTTCTTCCAGGGCGCGGTGCCGATTCTGCGAGACGGCTACACGGTGGGGGCCATCGGGGCCAGTGGTGCGTCGGCGCAGGACGACGAGGACGCGGTGACGGCGGCGTTGCGGGCCGTCGGAATTCAGTAAAGTGCTCCTCGAACCCAACACGACCTGGTCGAGACTTACCCCGAGGGCGCCCGCGCGCTGCTCAGCAGGTTCCTGGGTTTGTGACTAGAGTGGTGAGGGAACGGTGTGAGTCTCGGAATCTCTACGGCTCCGACCGCGAGCTTGCCGATCCGCCAGAGGATACACTGGGCCCCTCACGGAAAAGGGTCGCAGTCCGCTAGGAGGTGTCTATGAAGTGGCTCGCCATGGTCATCGGTGTGACGCTCGCGTGCAGCGTGTTCTCGCTCGCCGGCACGGCACAGACCCGCTCAGCCAGTGCCGGTCCGGCCGATCGCGTGCAATCATTCGACCAACTGGCTGGTCCGAGAATTGACGTGCCCGCAGGTCCTGACGGAATAGCCCCGCTCAGGGAGTTCTGCCCTGAGAGCAGCGACACCTGCCGGAATTATTGGGCTTACACCATCCACTTCGTGCGGAACTATACGATTCCGCTCCGCGACAAAGAGCTGCTTATTCTACGGACCGCGTGGCTCTCTCGTGGTGACTATGTGTGGGGGCGACACAACCTCATGGGCCAGGACGCCGGGCTGACCGAAACGGAGGTCGCGCGTATTACCGACGGGCCCGACGCGGCGGGCTGGAGCGACTTCGACGCGGTACTGCTCAGGGCGGCTGATGAGCTGCACACGAGCCGGTTTATCTCCGAGGCGACGTGGCAGGCGCTTGGCGAGCGGTACACGCAGGACCAGCTCATCGAGGTTGTGTTGATCATTGGGAACTACACCCAGCTCACGATGTTTCAGAATACGCTCGGCGTGCAGCTTCCGCCCGAGGTTGAGGGACTCCCGCCCGCTAGTAGTAGTCGGGACAACTAGGCGTGGAGCGTAGCAGTTCGCGTGCCGCTGCCACCGCCATGCTGCTCGCATGGGGCGCGCCGTCGCTCTGGTTCCTGGAAGCCATGCCAGGCGACGCGCCGTTGTAGCAAGGGTCTTCAGGTCCGTTGATCGACCAGCGCCTCGAAGGGACTTGCTACGACGGTTTCCTCCGTCTACGTTTTTCCTAGTGGCCGTCGCCGCCGGGGGCGGCACTCGGCATCGCCACCGCGGCGATGCCGTTGGCGAGTTGCACGATGATGTACTGGTGCCCGTCGTGCACCCAGCTCGACATGCCATACCGGGTGACGCCCGGGATTTCGATGCCGCCGACCCGCTCGCCGGTCTGCTTGTCATAGGCGTAGAGCATCGGGGTGTTATCGGCGCTGAGTCCGCCGGCGACCAGCATCGTCGGGGTTACGACCATGGCCGTGTTGCCGCCACGGCCTCGGTTGATCTCGATCCCATCTAGCCCCTGTACCAGCGGGTGATTCCTGATGCGGTCCTGCTGCGCTTCGGAGGCGTCCGAGTAGGGAGCGGCCCAGAGGTGCTCTCCGGTGTTGACGTCAATCGCCGTGATGCGGCCGACCGGCCCCTTCCAGATCGGTAGCCCGTCGATGGTGAACTGCTCGATGCTCCCGCGTACCGTGGTCGCCACGGCCGCGTAGTCGCTGTGGGTTGTGCCCGACTGTTCCAGTTCGTCGAGCGGCGAGTTGACCGCCGGCATGATCTGCAACCGGAAGCAGTTGCTCTGCGAGCTGGTGAAGACAATCCCGTTGATCGGGTCACCCACCGCCGGTCCGGTAATGTTGGTGCCGCCTCCTCCGCCCGGGCAGTTCCAGGCCGGACCGACCGGGTCGTCGATGGTCGTCGGCGGATCGAACAGCCCGTTGAACAGATTGTTCTCCAGTGCCACCTGTCGCGCCATCTCCTTGATCTCCGGCGTGTAGTCAATCAGGTGGTCCTCGGTGCGTCCCTGTAGGTCGTAGGCCGCGGGTCGAGTGGGGAACGGCTGGGTCAGCGCCAGCTTCTCGCCCGGCACATTCGATGCCGGAACCGGGCGCTCTTCGATTGGCCAGATAGGCTCGCCGGTCTCGCGGTTGATGGCGTAGAGGAATGACTGTTTGGTAGCTTGGAACAGGCCCTTCACCACGCGCCCGTCGACCGTCACGTCCATCAAGACGGGCGCCGTCGGCGTGTCGTAGTTCCAGATGTCGTGGTGCACCATCTGGTAATGCCATGCCCGCTCGCCGGTGTCGGCGTTGAGCGCGATGATGCTCGTGCTGAATAGGTTATCGCCGGGATGATGACCGCCGTAGTAGTCGATGGTGGCTCCGTTGGTCACGATGTAAACCAGCCCGAGCTCGGGGTCGGCCGACATCGGAGCCCAGGAGGACACATCGCCGATGGTTTGCCAGGCGTCGTTCTCCCAGGTGTCGTGTCCCACTTCNCCCGGCCGTGGCACGACGTGGAANTTCCACTTGAAGTCGCCGGTGCGTGTGTCGTAANCGAGGATGTCGCCCGGGACGTTCTCGACNCGGGTCTGCAGATACCCCTGCTCGGCGGAGTTGCCGACGACCACGGTGTCGTTGACCACGATGGGCGGAGACGACGCGGTGACATAGCCAATCTCGATCGGGATACCCTGACCGGCGTCATACGGCCGGTCCATGCTGATCCACGGACCCCAGTCGGAGATCAGGTCCTCGACCAGGTCGACCGTGCCACTCGGCTCGAAGCCGTCGATCGGAACCCGGCGGCCCCAGTTCTCGATGGGCTCGCCGGTGTCGGCGTCCAGCGCGTGGAGGAAGAAGGCAGGCGAGGTGATGAAGATGACGCCCTGTCCGTCGATCTCGGTATAGGCGATGCCCTTACCGTACCCCTTCCGCATCGAGTAGTCGTGGCGGAAGGTGCTCGGTTCGCGGAAGCTCCAGATCAGATCGCCGTTCGACGGGTCGAGCGCCACCACGTGACGCCGGTCGCCGGCCACCGTGATCATTTTGCCGTCCACATACGTGGGCGTGGCCCGCGCCGTGCTGGGCCCGAAGCTGGTCGCACTCCACTCCCACACGACCTCGAGATCGCTAAAGTTCTCCGGGGTGATCTCGTCAGCGGGAGTGTAGCGAGTGTGCCAGGCGTCGCCGCCTAGGTAGGTCCAGGCGCCATCCTCGGTCCCGGGCCCCTGGGCCAGCGCTCGCGCGGGCGCGAACAGACCGGAGGTCAGGGCCGCTGCGAGCCCCAAGGCGAGTGACAAAGTNGCACGAGTCCTACGCCGTGCTTCGGCTTTCATAGCAATAACTCCTGTAGTCTGGTCCACGCATCCGAGCACCCGAGCGCGGTCACCGCGCAGCCATGGTAGCAGCCGGCACGGACATATGCGACCGTGCGGTCACGCTCGGGAGCGGAACCGCGCGGGCTCAGACCGTTGTGCGGTCCACCCACTGCGCCATCTGTGTGTTGTACCGCTCTCCGACCGCCGCGTCGGGAGGAAACAGCGTCTCGAGCTGGGTCATCTCGGTCGGCGAGAGCGAGATCTCCATCGCGGCCGCATTGCTTTCGAGATAGGCGCGCCGTTTCGTCCCTGGAATGGGGACGATGTGGTCGCCCTTGGCGAGGATCCAGGCGAGGGCAATCTGCGAGGGAAGCACCCCGCGTTCCACCGCGAACGCCTCGAGACGTGCCACCAGCGTGCGGTTCGTGGCCAGATTGTCGCCCTGGAAGCGTGGTAACCGTCTCCGCAGGTCTTCATCGTCAAGGGGGTCGAGGCTGGAGACACGTCCGGAGAGGAAGCCACGACCGAGCGGACAGAACGGCACGAAGGTGATGCCAAGCTCCAGGCAGACCGGCAGGACCTGTGTTTCCGGGTCACGCCACCACAGGGAGTATTCGCTCTGCACGGCCGTGATCGGGTGGACATCGTGGGCGCGACGAATGGTCGCCGGCGCCGCCTCCGACAGTCCGATGTGCCGGACCTTGCCGGCCCGGACCAGTTCGGCCATAGTGCCAACCGAGTCTTCGATCGGGGTCTTGGGGTCAATGCGGTGGAGATAGAAGAGATCAATGACCTCGATGTTGAGGCGTTGCAAACTCTCCTCGCACGAACGACGGATCTCTTCCGGCGACCCGTCGAGACCACCGGGCCGGCCCACGGCCCCCGCTCGAATGCCGCACTTGGTGGCCAGCACCAGGTCACTCCGCCGGTTCGGGATGACGCGGCCAAGCAATCGCTCGTTGGCGCCGTTGCCGTAGATGGCAGCGGTATCGAGGAAGTTGACTCCGAGGTCCAGGGCCCGGTGCAGGGTCTTGATCGATTCCTGGTCGTCGCCCGGACCGTAGCTCTGGGACATGCCCATGCAGCCAAGGCCGATCGCGGAGACTTCGATGTTGCTGCTTCCCAAGGTGCGTCGCGTCATCGGGTGATCCTATCTAGCAAGGTGTATCGTATTGGTACAGGTGACTCCGATTCGACCCGAAACCGCAGGGGATACCAACAGGTGGTAGCGCGCCTAGCGGCTGTCAACGGCGGTATACGTTGAAATCCACGTTGATTGGGAGGGCATTTATGCCTAGACGACCTTGGCTTTTATTCACCGTCTTGGTGCTGGTAGCTGGCTCGGCGACGGCGCAGAACGTCCAAAGCGTCCTACAGACCACGGCGATTGCGATGGGCATGGAGAGCCTGACGTCGATCCGGTACTCAGGCACGGGCTGGCGCGGACGGGTCGGCCAGAACGTCTCGCCCGATCGGGATTGGCCGCGGGTGGAATTAACGAGTTACACGAGAACGATCGATTTCGAGACGATGTCCTCGAAAGAGGAGTATGTCCTGGAGCAGGGCGGTCGGGCCACCAATCTCGTGGCTGGCGACCATGCCTGGGCCCTGGACGCNCAGGGACAGTCGCNTCCGCAACCCGCTCTGGCCGAGGTGCGGCGGCTCGAGATTCTTCTGACGCCCTGGGGGTTCATCAAGGGCGCGATGGCGCCAGGGGCTAACCCCACCATGGTCACGCGGCAGGAGTACGGTGGGCGGTCAACCGTGATCTCGTTCGTCGCGTTCGGCAAGTATCGGGTCAACGGTACGATCAACCCCGACGGCATGCTCGAACGCGTGCAGACGTGGGTTCCCAATCCGGTCGTCGGCGACATGTACTACGAAAATGTCTACACGCAGTACCGGGAGGTCGGCGGGGTGCAGATCCCTCGGTTTCATCAACATCAGGACTATGACGATGGCGCGAACACGCCCAACGTCAGCGGTGGCGACCATGCGTTTGGGCTGGAAACTTTCTCGGAGCTTGAGGCGAATGTGGCCAACGCCGCCTTGACGGCGCCGGCCGATGTACAGCGAGCGAGCGTACCGCCGGTCCGTGTGGACTCACAGCGGTTGGCCGACGGCGTGTGGTTGATCGGGGGAGGGTCTCACCACAGCGTGGTGGTTGAATTCAGTGACCATGTGGTGGTCATCGAAGCACCGTTGAACGAAGCACGGTCGCTGGCGGTCATCGGTGAGGTATACAGAGTGATACCGGACAAACCGATTCGGTTCATCGTGACGACCCATCATCATTGGGACCATCTGGGAGGGCTACGTGCGTACGTCCACGAAGGCGCGACCGTGGTTACCCATGAGAGCAACAAACCCTACTATCAGGAAGTCCTCCGGGCTGGCCCCTGGCTCTTAGAACCCGACCGATTGTCGCTTTATCCACCGGAGGAGTGGTCAGAGGGCTACATCTTCGAGACCCTGATCGAGAAGTCCGTTCTCGCCGATCAGACGAGAATGGTGGAAGTCCATAACCTNCCGGGGCTCGCCCATGCCGCCGGCATGCTGATCGCATATCTCCCGAGTGAGAAGATCCTCATACAGGCCGATCTCCACAGTTCCCAGCAGCAGGCTCCCAACGCCAGCTCCCGCACATTGCTGCGCGCCCTGCAGCGACTCGAACTTGACGTGGAGACGATCGTGGGAATCCACGGGAGTCCCGTGTCATTGTCAGATTTCGTCGAGTTCGTCGGCGGTGGGCGGTGATGACGCGCACGCAGACCTCGGCGCTTGTGCGTCGCACGGCCTAAGGCGGGCTGCTGGTGGGATGGCGCGAGGCTCACGGTTCTCGAGCTGAGACAACAGCAAGAAGTGCGTCTCCCCGAGTTCGGTTGGTCGCGTCGCACGCTTGCGCGTCCGACCCGGCGAGCCGCACGGCGTCGGAGCTGAATCGTTCACGAATGGCGTCCGCCACCGCGTCACGCCGTCGGTTGCTCTCGAAGAGCGCGGAGTCCCCGACGTCCCCGCGAAAATTGCGCTTGTTGCAGATGCTCCCGACCGAATCGCCCTCGACATCGTGCTCGCGAAATGCTGGTCGTTCGCGACTCAGATCGGCAGAGCCGGTTCCCCGGGCGCCGTCTTTGACGTGCTGCGCCCAGCTTGGCCACGTGTGACAGAATGTGGGCAGGCACGGGCCAGAAGAGCACACGAACCCGAGGAATTCATGCGGAACCAGGTCATTCGAATCGGTGCGGGCTGCGCGGTCGCGCTGGGATGCGCGGTCACCGTCGCCGCCCAGACACCGGCGTCGAGCAGTGTTGTGGTTGCCTCCCCGACCTACACCTTCCTGCCGATGGAGATCGACGTCGACCGCCCCGCGGTTGAAGTATGGGCGCGTGTTGGCGGGTATTGCGACATCGGAGAGTGGTTCGGGCTTGAATGCGAGATCACGTCTGGCGCGGGAGACGAATTCGGGTCGGTGCGTAGCGTCGGCAACGAGATTCTCGTCGGCAAGACCGAGCTGTCCTATACGTACACGCAGGCTCCCAGAGAAGGGCGACCGTACAACCTCTACCACGGCACTCTAGAGGCGCGGCCGGTCACCGAAACCACGTCGAAACTGGTCTATACCTTGGTGTTCGACAATTCGATGCTGACCGACGACGCGGCGCGGGACGCGGATCGCGCTCGAAGACTGGGTGCGTTCACGAGGGCGCTCGAGAACATGAAGACGCTGGCCGAGGGTGGCACGCTGCCACCTCGGGCGCCACGATAGCGCGAGAACCGCGGCCCAAATTTCCGGGGCGGGGCTGACGAGGCGTCTGTCTGGCCAGGTGCAAAGAGGGAGTAGCCAGGTGCTGTGACCGGCGCAGCAACGCCGNCAGGCGGACGTGCCGCTCGGAAACCTAGCGAGAGTGCCTGCACCGAGACGGCGCCGCTAAAGCTATTGCCGTCATCACGAGCGAAGCGGAGTGGGACGCTGATGATGGCGTCTTACCCGAGTGCTGCCCTCCACTCGGGCCTCGACAACTGCCTGCCGATATAATTCGACGACACGCAACCTACAGATACCCTTCTCCCGTGNCATACGGCCGGAAGCGTTGAGCGCTGAACCGAGTTACGGACAAGGAGACAGACAATGGCACGAAACACGTTCTCTCTGAGAAGGTTTGGGGTCGTGACGGTCATGGTGGTCATGCTTTCGCTTGTCGCACTACAAGCGGGCCAGCCGGCGGGTGNGGCGATTCCGATGGATGCCGATGACATCGCCGGGGTGGTCACTGGCCCAAACGGTCCNGAAGCTGGCGTCTGGGTGATCGCCGAAACACGGGATCTCCCGACCCGGCACATCAAGATCGTGGTGACCGATGATCAGGGTCGCTACATGGTCCCTGATCTGCCCGACGCCAACTACGACGTGTGGGTGCGAGGCTACGGCCTGGTCGACTCCGAGAAGGTCCGGACCCAACCTGGCGCCGCGGTGAACCTGACGGCCACCCTCGCGCCTGACGCCAAGGTCGCCGCCGACTACTACCCGGCCCAGTACTGGTTGGCTCTGCTTCAACTCCCGGCGCCAAGCGAGTTCCCGGGTACGGGACCGCAGGGGAACGGGATCTCGCCGAACATCGAGAGCCAGGGCGAGTGGATTCGCTCGGTCGTCAACACGGATGGCTGCACCGGCTGCCACGCGCTGGGCAACAAGGCCACGCGGGAGATCCCGTCCGAGCTTGGCGATTTCGATTCGCACGTCGACGCCTGGGACCGCCGCGTACGGTCCGGGCAGGCGGGCGGAAATATGGAATCTCGGTTGGCGCAGGTGGGGCGGGAACCCGCTCTGGCGATGTATGCCGATTGGACCGACCGTATTCAAGCCGGCGAGTATCCGATGGCGGCACCGCCACGGCCGCAAGGCATCGAGCGCAACGCGGTCGTCAGCCTGTGGGACTGGGCCGATCCCCGCGCGTACATGCANGACCTGATCTCGGCAGATAAGCGTGATCCCAGTGTTAACGCGAACGGTCCGGTGTATGGCGCGGCGGAGAACAGCGTGGATTACGTTCCGGTCGTGGATCCGACCACGCATGAGGCGAGTCGGGTGCCGTTGCAGGTGCGCGACCCGCTCACGCCCACCACGGCATCCACCCCGCCGCTGGCGCCGTCGCCGTACTGGCAGGACGAGGTTATCTGGGATAGCCAAAGCGTGGCGCACAGTTTCGCGATGGACCGCGACGCGCGGGTCTGGATCGCGGCGAGGGTACGTCCGGCTGATACGCCTGCCTTCTGTCGCGGCGGGTCGAGCCATCCGTCGGCCCAGGCGTTCCCGCTCGAGCGGAGCAACCGGCACATGCAGGTGTGGGACCCCGCAACCCGTGAAATCACCACCGTGGACACCTGCTTCGGGACGCACCATTTGAATCTCGACGACGAGGACGTGATGTGGTTTACCGGGAGCGGTCCCGTGGTCGCGTGGTTTGACACCAAGGTGTTCGACGAGACCGGANACGAAGCGGCGGCACAGGGTTGGTCGGCACAGGTCCTCGACAGTAATGGCAACGGCCGGCGAGACGCATATGTCGAGCCCGGCGAGCCGATGGATCCCGCCAAGGACACCCGAATCGCGCGTGGCTACTACGGAGTCGCGCCGAGTCCGCTCGACGGATCGATCTGGGGGTCGACGCTGGGTATGCCCGGCGGACTCGTNAGGTTCGTGCCCGGTGACGATCCGGTGAACACGGGGTTGGTGGAATACTACGAGGTCCCGTGGAACACCCCCGACGTTCCAATTCAGGGATACTCGCCACGCGGCATGGACGTCGACAGCAACGGCATTGTCTGGACCGTGCTGTCGAGCGGCCACTTCGCGAGCTTCGATCGCAGTAGGTGCGACGGTCCGCTGAACGGGCCGAGCGCGACCGGCACCCATTGCGGTGAAGGCTGGACGCTGTATCCGTTTCCGGGGCCGAACTACAAGGGCGCGGTTGATTCCGCCAGCGCCGACTCGGCGTATTACAATTTCACCGATCGGTTCAATCTNCTGGGNGTCGGCGAAAACATTCCGTTGGCCACTGGCAACCTCTCGGAGGGCGTGCTTGCCCTGGTGGACGGCGAGTTCTATAACTTCCGGGTGCCGTACCCGCTGGGAAGTTTCTTCGGCAAGGGTTTGGACGGGCGCATCGATGATCCCGACGCCGGCTGGAAAGGCCGAGCGATCTGGACGACTTCTGGCAGCCGAGCCCCTTTCCATGCGGAGGGCGGCACAGAACGCGTGGCCCCGGTCTTCAAATTCCAGGTGCGGCCGGACCCACTAGCACACTAGTGAACCGTACCAAACAGATGTGACGCGCCTTCCAGGTGAGACATCTTGCCTGTACCCTGCTGGACTGCCCGGCTGGTTCCCCGCTGACATTCTTGAGGCTGGACAAACGGCAACGGGACGTGGCGGCGAGCCTCGGATTCAATATCTGGTCATGTCGGTCGCCCCCCAGGTGTGCCTTCAGACCGGTGTCGACGCTGGGCGACGCGAACCCTCGTTTGCAAGTAGGAGGTAACCGGTAACGTGCGCAGGCTCGTGGTTGGGTGTGGGTATCTGGGCGAGCGGGTCGCGCGTGTCTGGCGTGCTGCGGGGGACGAGGTGTATGCGACCACGCGGGGCGCGCGCGTCGCGGCGTTGTCTCGCGCCGGATTGCGTCCGCTAACGGTAGATGTGACTCAGGGCGTCGCCGCCGGCGCCTTGCCTATGGTAGACACAATCGTGTTCGCGGTGGGGCGGTCCGGTGAGACGGTGTCTGACGTGCACGTTAAGGGGTTGCGTCAGGTGCTGGACGCGCTGCCCGGGTCAATGGTCCGAGTGATCTACGTGAGCTCGACGGGTGTTTACGCGCAGGACTCCGGTGAGTGGGTGGATGAGGAGTCGGTATGCGACCCTGCGCGGGAGGGGGGACGCGCATGCCTGGCAGGGGAGCGGCTGCTGTTCGCGCATGGGCGTGGACGTGACGCAATGGTGCTCCGCCTCGCCGGTCTCTACGGGGCCGGGCGAGTGCCGCGTGAGAGCGAGGTTGCCGCGGGCCGGTCGATTGCTGGGTCCTCTGACGCGTATCTGAATCTGATCCATGTTGAGGACGCCGCGCGCGCCGTGGTGACGGCGGCCGCGCTGGGGACGGTTACACGTCGCACATACAANGTCTCTGACGGTCATCCCCCGACGCGCGGGGACTACATGGCGCTGGTCGCCGGCCATCTGGGGCTGACCCGGCCACGATTCGAGGGTGGGCCTGGTCGGGGAAAACGCGTGCGAAANGACCGCGTCGTCCATGAACTGGGTCTCAGGCTGACGTACCCATCGTACCGCGAAGGCCTCGTCCCCGCGGCGACTCGCTCATCTCGGACTTAGATACCACCCGAGNGTGAAAGGAATTCGATGTCACAGACCCTCTTAGTCGCCGGAAGCGGAACCGGACTTGGGCGCGCGGCCGGCATGCTGTTTGCGCAGCNGGACTGGAAGGTCGTCGCGACGATGCGACATCCGGGGAAAGCCACCGAACTCGCGAGCGTCTCCGGGGCCACTGTCATTCCGCTCGACGTGACCGACCGTGCCAGATCGAAACTGCTGCGCGTTAGGCGGCCGAGCTCGGAGGCGTGGACNTGCTGTTCAACAATGCGGCCTATGGGCTCGCTGGTCTGCTCGAGGGCGTGAACGACGAGAATCTCACACGCCAAATGGACACGGATGTGCTGGGCGTCATCCTTACGACGCAGGCGTTTCTCCCNCATTTCCGCGAACGATAGTCCGGCCTGCTCATCACGACGNCCTCGATCGGCGGGCTCATGATATTTCCATTCGACTTTGTCTAGCATGCTACCAAGTGGGCGCTCGAGGGATGGAGCGAGAGCATGGCGTCAGAGCTGGCCTCACACAACATTAGGGACCGTGTCGCCGGGCGGGATCAAGGTCGACTCTGCCTGCCGCTCGCTCGACCTGTTGCCCATCCCGCCTTTGTCGATCCTGGGGGTGACGAAGTATGAACCCAGCGTGGTGCAGGCGCACGAGACATTACTCGGAATCAGACGATGTGACCCTTCGCCAGCTTGGGCATGAGGAAGCCGTTGCTCCGGAACGAGCAGGCCTGTGCGAGGATTATCGTGACGGGGGACCACTATGAGCGACTGGATGCCGCGGTTCTTGTTCGGAACGATACTCGCCGGGCTACTGGGAGTGGCGACCGAGGCCGCACAACAGAGGGATCCCGTGGAGGCACACAGAACCTTAGCTCGGGCGGCGGCGGGCGACGAGCACCTGGCGCTTCTTGAGACGGTATGCCGCGTGCCACGGCCCGCTCAGACTCGTGCCGCCAATACCCCGCGTCCGGCTCGAACACTACCAGCGCGTGAGGACTGGTACGCTGAACCAGCACAGGTATTCGACAACCTGTACTTCGTTGGCACTCAGGACCATGGCGCCTGGGCTGTGACGACGTCGCAGGGGATCATCATTATCGATGCGCTCTACGACTACGCCGTTGAGGCCGCCGTTGTGGACGGCCTGAGAAAACTGGGACTCGACCCCGAGGACATAAGGCAGGTGGTCATCAGCCACGGGCACGGTGACCATCACGGAGGAGCCAAGTATCTGCAGGACCAGTTCGGTGCTGAGATTGTGATGGGGGCGCCAGACTGGGACCTCGTCGAGCGCAGCATGCGTGATCCGATTCCGAGCCGCGATGTGGTCGCGACCGACGAGATGGAGATTCGGCTGGGTGAAACGACCGTCACGCTCTACCTGACGCCTGGTCACACGGCGGGCACGGTGTCGACGATGATCGAAGTTCGTGACCGAGGCCGCTCACACCTGACCGCATCCTGGGGCGGCACGTCGTTATTTGCCACCACCTCCGTGGAGTCGATTCAGTCCTATATCGACTCTGCGGTGCGGTATCAGCAACTCATCGAGACGCGTGGCGCCGATGTGCTGCTTGCCAATCACACTAGCTTCGACCGCACACCTGAGAAGCTTGCGGCGCTCACGGACCGCCAGCCCAGCGACCCGCATCCGTACGTCATTGGGACCGCCGCGGTGGGGCGCTACGTGAAGGTGGCCGAGGAATGCGCCCGGGCCGAGCTTGCGCGACGGCTAGCTGAATAGAGTATTGACGAGCCATGGTCGCACCATGCGGCCTGGTTCAAGTTGGTTCAAGGAGGAGGCGAGATGCATTTTCAAGCGATCAGTTGCGGTCGAGTTCTCGGCGTCCTGACTATGGCGGCGTCCCTGGTCCCGGTACCTGCCGTGGCGCAGTCGTCATCGTCTGACGGGACACCTGCGCCGCGCACGGCGGACGGGCAACCGGATCTACAGGGCGTCTGGGACTTCGGTTCCGTGACCCCGCTGCAACGACCAGCCGCGCTGGCCGACAAAGCATTTCTGACTGAGGAGGAAGCGTCTGCACTGGAAACCCAGGCGGCAGCCGGGCGAGTCGACCGCCCACCTCGCGCCGGTGATCCCGGGAGCTACAATCAGTTCTGGTTCGCTGGAGGCACAACGGTGTCGGGGACCAGGCGAACGTCGCTGATTTCCGATCCACCGGACGGGCACTTGCCTGCGTACACGGCAGAGGGAGAGGCGCGGATGACCGCGCGCGCGGACGCTCGAGGGCGGAACGCCGGTCCCGAGGACCGTGACGTCGACGAACGGTGCATCCTTGGGTTCAACTCCGGACCACCGATGTTGCCGGGTGCGTACAACAACCTCGTCCAGCTATTTCAGGTGCCAGGATACGTCGTGATTCTCAATGAGATGGTGAATGACGTGCGCGTCATCCCGCTCGACCGGCGTCCGGCGCTCCCTTCGCACATACGGCAGTGGAAGGGCCATTCACGTGGTCGCTGGGAAGGCGAGACGTTGGTGGTCGAAACCAGCAACTTCAGAGACATCGGCACCGCGCATCCGGCGCCCAACATGGAACTCCTTGAAGCCCTGGGGCCGCAACTCCACCTGACGGAGCGCTTCAGGCGCCTCGATGGCGACACGCTGTCGTATGCGTTCACGGTCGATGATCCGACGGCGTTTGCCCAGTCTTGGAGCGTCGAGACGACAATGACCAAGACGCCGGGCCCGCTCTACGAGTATGCGTGCCACGAAGGCAACTACGGGCTGTTCAACATTCTCGCCGGCGCGCAGGCCGAAGCCCGGGCCACGGATGCTCGGTAGTCCCACGAGACTCTTAGCAGGTCGCCGAAAAAGGCCGAGGGGGTTTTCTGACGAGGCGTCCGTCTGCCCGGGCGCGAGGAGGAAGCAGCCAGGTGGGCTATGACTTCGGATGGCCAGCGATTCCTGATGGTCAAAGACGCCAGGAACGGGTCGGAAGAGGAAGATGCCGGCGCCGAGGTTTACGCTGTGCTCAACTGGTTCGAAGAACTGGAAGCGCGGAGACCGGTCAAATGATCCGCCCGGGTGCTCCACGACTCGCTTCGTTTGGCCTGCGGTATCGCGGTACTCGAACGCCTCGGGGACGCGCAGTGACCCTCGACGAACGCTGAACCGTATGATCAAGTGATATGCGGCGATTGTTACCCCTGCAGCTTGGCACCGCTATCGGTCCGTACACCGTTACTGCCAAGATCCGGGAAGGGGCATGGGTTGGGCGGCAAGCAGTCCATCTCGACCGACGCTGGACAGCACCCGGTGCGGTCATCCGATGGGCGGGAGCTCTTCTTGCGCGCGTCCAGCGCGGTCATGCGGGTCCCGGGGTGGGAACTCGAGGTTACGCTGAGGGACGGTCGTCCTGGGACGCTGGTCGAGGCGTCCGGCTACCGGCTGACCCCCGAGCGCGATTGCGATCTGCACCCAGATGGCCAGCGGGTTCTGATGAGAAGGGTCGAGGCACCCATCGGCGAGTCGTTGCCGATGACCGAGCCACAGCTCGTTCTTGTCGAGAACTGGGGAGAGGAGCTCAAGCGCCTCGTAACCGCACGATAGTGCGGGCTGAACGCGGCGCGTTACGCCCCTCGGGTATACTCCTTGAATCCGCCCGGCGATAGACCAGCGCGTTACCGGTCTTCCCACAAACTCGCGTGACCTCGCCTTTTCGTAAGATGTACGCCATCTTCTGGGCGAGCCGGCGCGGCTGACCAAGTGCGGCGGCCAAATCGAGGGTCGTGAAGGGGTCGGCCAGCGGCACCTCGAGAAGGTCGAACAGGTCATCCAAGCACCGGAAGCGATGGCGCTCACCGACCGCAACGAGCTGCCGGCGCAACACGCGCCAGCCACCTCGGCGGCGCACGTGCTTGGGGTCGAAGACACGCAGCTCGTCCTCTTCGACCATCACGACCTCGAGCTCGAAGTTGGGATGGGCGAGCAACCGCGGGATGTACACCAGCTGGTTCAGCAGGTGCGCCGGATGGCCGCGTTTAGGCGAACGGCGGCGGGTGCTGCGGGCGTCGGTCGGGTCCAGCACCTTGACGATCACGCGAACGGCGGCGATCGGGTGCACGAGGACCACCTTGTGCTCGGTCACCAGATGCTCGAGCTTGCGTCGGATGGCGCCAAACCCGCCGGTTTGAATTTCGTAGAGTACCTGATTATCGCCGATTACGTCGGCGACGTAGTCGCCCACCTGGACCTCCGATGAGGTGAGGCTGGACGCCGCGTATCGACGGGCGTACTGCGCCTTCAGAGCCTGGTGAAGCGGACCCTCGTTCAGCGTTCCGATGATCACACTAGACGAGTAGGTCATGGCACGAATCCAGGACGCTCACGGTGTTCGTCCGGCGCAATGAACCGCGGTGGTACAGGCGATTTGCGATGGCCCCCAGTGGCCTGGTGGCCCCATGCACCATGAACGCGCGCGAGTATGAGGCCGTATCGACGGTCGGCGCGAGCCCTGGTGATATCGGGACCTCGTGTGATGTTTCGGGGCTGCCGCTACAGGTCATGCGTTCGGGTAGGGATGTTGCGGATGTGTGCGTCACACTGGTCACGACGTGATCCAGGGTGCGCGGCGTTGAGAGTTCGGCAAGAGGAGCGTATTGTCTCACCATGTTTCGACGTTTCACCATGGTCGCCTTGACTGTAATCGTCGTCCAGGCTGCGCCCGCATGGGGGCAGGACGACTCGTCCTCGTTCACGACCGAGCGGGGTCGGGCGGCGATCGAATTCAAGGACGACGCGATCCAACTCGTGGCCGCCTATTACTACTCGCAAGAACACCACGACTCGCGCTGGTTGCTCATTGAAGCGGCAGTGTCGACCGAGGAGCGGTTCACGGTACATCGCGACGCGTTCCGCTTGATCACGCCCGGCGGCGTCGAAATCCCGCTGGCGCCGCACACGCGGTTCCGTGGCGATGTCGAGAGGGTCCGGCTGCTTGTCCAGAACGCCTCGACGACCCGGCACAGTATTGGCTCGTACTTCAGGCCCTGGCGCCAGGAGGCATTCCATTTCTTCAGGCTCCCCGGAACGGGGACCATCCAGGATGATTTCGTCGTCGACAGCGACAGAACGGCGCTTGGGGATCTGTTCTTTGCTTCTCCGACCGACGCGTGGGCGAATGGCACCTACACGCTCGTCGTCGAGCTGGAGGGCGTTCGCGTTGCGGTGCCGATCGAGCTGGATTGATCTTCGGCATCCCCGAGGGCACGGGAGCGCTGGTGAATCGCCGAGAGCAAACAAGGTCCGCGAGCTGCGGATCACGGTTTACATCACGGGTTGCTAGGCGAGGCCACCCAGAAACTCGAGTAGTAGCTTACTGGTCATTTCCGATTGTTCCTGCTGAACCCAATGCCCCGCACCGTCCACCAGGTGCACGGCACGCATGTCCGTACAGGCCACCTCCTGCATACGCTCGAAGGCCCCTGGGCTCTGATAGGTGCCCCAGTCGCTGGCTCCGCTAATGAACATGGACGGCTGGTCGATGGTCCGGCCTGCGTACAATTGCACCTCTTCCGCGCCGACGCGGCTGCCACCCATTCGATAGCCGTTTAGGCCACCCTGAAAACTGGTGCGTCCATACTCTTCGGCGTAGACACTCAATGCCGAGTCGGGTAGCCAGCTATTGGCCGCAATGTGCGCGGCGGATGGCATGACATCCGCCACCGTTTCTGCCATACCTTGGTTCAGCTGCATGATGTAGTAGTTGGGCATCTTTGCCCATTCTTCCGCCGTCCGAGCCGCCAGCCGGTAGGGCGTGTTGCCCTCCCAGTCCGCACTCTTGAAGTGGTAGTAGCCTCGGATGAAGTCATGGATGCCCTGGCTGGCATGCCACATATTTTCATTGGCGCCTCGAGTGGTGTAATACCGCTGGTAGTGCTTTCTGGGGCGCGGGAGTGCGGCCAGATCGTCGTAGATGCTCTGTCGGTTGGGGGTAGGGATTCGCGGCGGAGCGTCTGCCGTGTCGAAGGGCAGAGTTGTGGTGCCGCCGAACGGCGCGCTCATCATCACCACCGCGGGGAATATATCCGGGCGGGTGATGGCACACCAGCCGGCCAGGGGCGACCCGGCGTCATGGCCGATGACCGCGGCGACAGACCGGTGACCGAACGCCAGCACCAGACCCAGGGCGTCTCGCACCTTGTTGAGCCGACGAAATGGCGCGAGGTCGGCGTCGTAGTCGGAGCTCCAGCCGGTGGTCCGGCCGTAGCCGCGCACATCCGGGGCGAAGACGTGATAGCCGGCCTCTGCCAACGGCACCATCACGTTTCTCCAACTATAGGCTAGCTCCGGAAAGCCGTGCAGCAGCAGCAGGGCTGGTCGGTTGGGTGTCTCGTGCCCTGCTTCGAGCACATGCACCCGCAGCCCGTTGATACCGTTGACGAATCGAGAGCGCACGCCGTTAGGGAGCCAGGCGGAAGGGTAGGAAGCCAATTCACTGCCCAGCCCCGTCGGCTGTGCATGAATACTGCGAGTACCCACCGAGGCTGACCCAAGTGAGGCCAGCGTGAGCGAGGAAAGTCCCAACATGGCTTGCCTTCGTGAAAATTCAGTCATAGTGCTTTCCTCTGGAGTTCTAACCCCGTGCCGGCCGACCATGGTGACACGTTGGCGAACTGCGCGCACAGCCTTTCCGTTCTCAACCGCGTGACTCAGAACGTAGGCCCAGGACCGCCATAGGTATAATCGACTGAATTCCGGCCGTTTATGGTTCCCAGTCTCGCCACCCGCCTCGGGCAGTACCGCATGATTGCACTCATCGGTGACGGCGGCAGAGACCAGTGGCAGGTCGCCGGGACCCGGGCAGCGCGGGCACTCACGAGCCTGCACTACTGGAGGAAAGAGACGGCATGCTGCCAGGAATAGCCCCACTCGTTCTGGCCGCTGGGTGCCTTGGCACGTTCTTGGTGTACGGACACCCTCTGGGCGCTGGGTCTCTCAGCGCCACGGCCAATTTCGGGCTTGGTATCGGATGCGGTGTCTTCCTGGTCGAGGCAGTCCACGTTTGGTATCGCTCCCGGAGTCGACAGCGGCGCAGTGTTGACGACGCGCTGGGACGAGTAAGGCGGTACCAAGACCCCCAGTAGGAATCCACCCGGCACGAGGCCGACGCCGCCACATTGATGTCGACGAACGTATTCAATTCCATCCATGCGACCACCGGACCGCAACTAGGCGACCTGCTCGGCCGAGGGGGGGGGATTCGTTGCGGCTTGCCGACTGTTACTAGTGCGTGTCGGACCGGGATTTCGACACGGTCTGGGTACCGACAGGGTGCTCAGAACAGGCGGCACGCGGGGGACACGATGTGCCAAGAAATGGCGGTGTTCACACTTACTCTTCTGTTCGTCGTTCTGGGCCAGCCACGTGCCTACGATGTCGTACTGGCCCAAGCGGGGAGCAGGGACGAGATCCGCATCACGAATCTCACGCCAGGTCAGAGTTTTACGCCCATTCTCAGGTCAACACACAGCGCGGACGCCATTGGCGGGGGGAAATCGCAGGAGGCGACCGGAATGACTGATTGGGTTAACCATGCCTCAGATTTAGCAATACAAAGTAAGCTGCGTCAAGCCCATCCTCAGAGCCGAGCTGGATGCAGACTAGCGCCCCGTGAAGGCCGGCGCTCGCTTTTCGACGAACGCCTTCGCGGCGCCTTTGTGGTCGTCAGTCATGAACGTCCGGATCATGTGCAGGGCCTCCAGATCCATGACATCACTCAATGACCCATGATGGACCGCGTTGAGGTTCTTCTTCATGTAGCCGACCGCGACCGTGGGGAGCCCCGCGAGTTGGGTGGCGAACGCCGCCGCGTCTGCGTCTAGTTCGTCGGCCGTTGTGACGCGGTTGACGATTCCGAGTTCGAACGCCTGCTGGCCGGAGACCACNTCTGCGGTGAAGAAGAGTTCGCGCGCCTTGGCGGCTCCCACGAGATGCGACAGGAAGTAGGAGCCGCCATAGTCACCGGACAGACCGATGCGGGCGAATGCGGTCGTCAGCTTTGCGGTGTCCNCCGCGATGCGNAGGTCGCAGGCCAGCGCCAGCGACAGCCCGGCTCCGGCCGCCGGTCCCGGGATGACTGCCAGCGTCGGCTTCGGCATCTCGTGCAGGTAGCGGCTCATCTCCATCGCACTCCGGAGGCGATGAACCCGATCTTCGACGTTGAAGCTACCGCTTGAGGCGGACGCAAACCGTTTGACATCGCCGCCGGCACAGAAGGCGCCACCGGCACCCGTCAGCACGACCGCCCGGACCGACCGGTCGGCGGCCAGGCGCGGCAACGCGTCGGCGAGTGCGGTCATCATCTCGGGTGACATGGCGTTTCTCGCCTCTGGCCGGTTCAGCGTGAGCGTGGTAATNCCGTNCTGGTGAGCTTCGATGAGATGGTCAGTCATGGTGNCAACAGCCTACCGTCGCCGCNCNCGGCCAGGCAACCACTCGTCACCGCGGATGTACTGGTGTAGTACTTAAGCGGGGCTACGGAAGGAGCATGTGATGAAATGGATCTTCAACTTGCATGGAGCGTTCGTCTTGGCGGTGTCGCTGCTGGTGGGCGGGCAGGGCACGTCTCTGGCCCAGTCGTCGTCTTGGGCCAGCGACGGCCCGGTCGTGCATGGCCATCACCACTTGAACATCACCGACCGCGCGGCCCACGAACGGTTCTGGGGCGNCGCGCTGGGCGGAGTGGCTACCCCGTGGCGTGACGTCCAGATTTTNAAGTTTCCGAATGCGCTCATTTTTCTGACGGAGCGTGCGCCATCGGCCGGGACGATTGGGTCGACGGTGAACCACGTGGGGTTCTGGGTGCCTGACGCGAGGGCGACGCTCGCCAGCCTCCGAGCGGCGGGGTATCCGATCATCACCGAGCGCGAGTTGCCGGACGCGGACGTTCAGGACGGCGCGTATTGTCCCCAGGGTTCGGGTTACTGCCTGGGCTATGTCCTCGGGCCCGACGACGTCAAGGTCGAGATCATGGGCAACAGGGCTCAATCGATGGCGATTCAGCATCACCACATCCATTTCAATACGCCGGACGTGGATGCGCTTCGGGCGTGGTACGTCGAGATGTTGGGCGCGGTGCCCGGGATGAACGGCAACTTCAAGGTGGCCGATCTCCCGGGGGTCAACCTCCGGTTCTCAGAAACGCAGAAGACGGCGCGCACCCAGGGACGCAGTCTCGANCACATCGGCTTCGAGGTCGACAACCTCGAAGCGTTCTGCCGCCGTCTCGAGGCGAAGGGTGTGGTGTTCGACCGGCCCTATGGGCGTATCGAGGAGCTAAACCTTGCCTACGCATTTCTCACGGACCCCGAGGGCACGTACATCGAGCTCACCGAGGGGCTGGACGCTTACTGAGCCTCACCACTCGGAGCAGCGACACGAAACTCGACGGGGACATGGCGCTGTCTCGGATTTTCGGCAGAGACGCTTGCTCAGGGCGTTCCAGCGACATAATATCCTCGACATCAGAGCGTAACCTGCGAAACCCGCCTCAAACCCGGAGGAGCGTGCAGAGTGAGCCGACCGACCAACTGGTGTGGCTGGGTGTGGATGCCAATCCTGTCGCTTCTGTGCGTCGTGCACGTGCCGGAAGCTGCGCTTGCCCAGCAGGGTCTGGAGGACGATGCGTCGCAGTGGGTCATGCCCAACGCGAACTACGCAGGCTGGAACTACAGCCCGCTGGACCAGATCGACGTCGACAACGCTTACACCCTCACGATGGCGTGGACGCTGCAGCTCGGCATCCAGGATTCACACGAGGCCTCGCCGCTCGTGATCGGCGACACGATGTATATCGTCACCCCGAAGCCGAACTACGTCTACGCGCTCGACCTCGTGCGTGAGGGGGTCATCAAGTGGGAGTTTCGGCCCGAGATCCCCGANCTGGAAACCACCGTCAGGAGCGCCTGCTGCGGCGCGCAGACCCGTGGCTTAGCCTACGCGGACGGTCGGATTTTCTTCGCCACGCTCGACGGGCAGGTATTCGCGCTCGACGCGGAGACGGGAGACGTCGTCTGGCGGGCTGAGAACGCCACCGTCCAGACCGGCGAGACGGTGAGCGGTATGCCGCTGGTGCTCGACGATAAAGTCATTGTTGGCGTGGCGGGTGGCGAGCGTGGCGTCCGCGGTCACGTCACCGCNTACCACATCGACACCGGTCGTTTTAGGTGGCGCTACTACAGCATGGGACCGAACAACGAGGTGGGCATCGGGCCNCGCTTTGACCCNTTCTANCCGGACGATCGGATCCCCGACCCGGCGCTCGACTCCTGGTATGGCGATTCCTGGCGGCGGGGTGGCGGCTCCGTCTGGGGCTGGTTCACATTCGACGCGGAGTTGAATCTGTTCTACTACGGCACCAGCAACTGCGGCCCGTGGAATCCGGACTACCGACGGGAATGGGGGGTGGTCGAGCTGGACGAGGACAAGGGGCTCACTGGCTACCGGAACAACTACTGCTCGTCCATCCTGGCCCGCGATGCCGACAGCGGTGATCTGATCTGGGCGTACAACCTGACACCTCAAGATCAGTGGGACCTGGACGAGCCCAACGCGAACATCCTCGTCGACCTTGAGATCGATGGCCGCCTGCGAAAGGCGCTGGTCCGCCCGGCCCGGAACGGCTTCTTCTACGTGTTCGACCGCGCCACGGGCGAAATGATCCTTGAACCCTGGAACTTCGTCTACAACGACCTCATCGGTGGGGTCAACATGGAGACCGGCAGACCGCGGTACGACATCGGGAAAATGATGTTTACGGACC
Source organism: Acidobacteriota bacterium (assembly GCA_002712885.1). Taxonomy (GTDB): domain Bacteria; phylum Acidobacteriota; class Vicinamibacteria; order Vicinamibacterales; family UBA8438; genus UBA8438. The sequence goes on along the minus strand of PAUN01000058.1, from coordinate 6,184 downwards.
TCAAGGATCGACAGAAGTATGTTCCGGACGCCGAGGACATCGCGGTCGGGTGGTGCCCCGGTATCGCCGCGAGGAACTGGCAGAACGACGCGTTTTCTCCGCGCACCGGACTCGTGTACACGCCGACCTCGAACAGGTGCGGGGTCCAGAGGGTGGTCGAAGGCCAGTATGTTCCCGGTGACGGCTACACCCTGCGTGAGCGCGGCGGTCAGGCCCCGCGCCCTCCTGGTGAGGAGTATGTCGGAGAGCTTCAGGCCAACGATCCGGTTGCGGGCGAGACCGTCTGGAGCATCCCGTGGACGTCGGCCAACAATACGCCGGTCATGGTCACCGGAGGGGACCTGCTGTTCCAAGGTGGTCCGAACGAGGGTGTGGTCCGAGCCTTCGATGCTCGAACCGGGGACATCGTGTGGACGTTCCGGACCGGGAGCAACTTCCGAAACTCGCCCATCACCTACATTGGACCCGACGGCCGGCAGTACGTTGCCATCATCGGCAGCCAGCGCACGGGGAGCGCGCAGGTGACGGCAGACACGGAGCCCGATGCGGGGGTCCGCTTCCGCCGAGCAGGCAGCGCGCTCTACGTGTTCGCGCTCCCGCCAGCTCGCAACTGATGTCAGATGAGGCGTCGCCGCATGAGGTTGTGGGGGCCGGTTGACGGCGCCGGTGAGCACCGGACTCCGACGCCAACCGCCGCGCTGCTGACCTTTCATTTGAAGGCCGGCTCGAGGTTGGCGATGTGCACTGGCGTGCCGGGCGGGGTAGCGTTGTCAGCCGGGACCGGGCTCAGCCCCGACACGGGTGCCACGTCCCGCCTGATGGCGAATGCTCTGGTCAGCCACTAGGGGTCATTCACCGTGGTCGCGCTCCTCGCTACCATCGCCCTCGCCGGGCGCAGTTGACGAAGGTGGCTGCATGACCAAACCGTCCACCGCCGGGCAATCCAGTTCGTGCGCGCCTGCAACAAGGGAGACATGCAATGGGAGATAAAGGTGGTCAGAAGGACAAGAATAAGAGCCAGAAGCAAAAAGCCGCAAAGGACACAGCAAAGAAGAACAAGAAGCGGGATAAACAGGCGAAACCGAGCCACGTCTGAGCCAGGTACGATGCCCTGAGCAGCGGGGTGTGCCCCAGGTTCCAGCGGGCCGTCAACACGAGCGCCGCCGTTGCCCCTCTTCGTTGGTGCGCCTCCGACTGAGGTCGGTGGCAACTAGATCCTCGTCGATGAACCCGCCTGAGCACCCCTCAGTCGGCCAGAGGCGTGCCTCGCCGTGTCTGGAACCGCGCTTGACCGCCGCCTCCCGGACGGGCATTCTCCAGCGTGAAGCCTCGTAATTCCCCTGTGGGCGGCGGAGGCGCGTAGCCCGCGTGGGGAGGAGCGCTAATCCAGTTGTCGGGGGGCGCCGTGGGGGCGCTCTCATCGGCTATCGTCGAGCACCAGACAGTATCGCTGGTGACCCTCTTGGTGGTACTCGGGCTGGGCAATCGTCGCGCTAAGCGCACTAGCTAGTCCTGTTTCCGGACGTCTACCGGACCCTCGCCAACGCGTTTCTGCCCTTGGATGTGAACGCACGGCTGGCTCATCAGAGGGTTCACAGGTGGGATTGCCGGCGTGCGCCTGATCGACTGGGGCGCGCTGGCGCACTGTGAGGAGAAGGCTATGCGTATAACAGTGGGGCAGTGGTGGTGTGATCATGTCGGCATCGGTGATCGCTCAGGAGCCTGGGCGCCGCGCGGCCGCCGACGGGCCGACCTATAACCGTGACCTGGCTGGTACGTGCTATTCCCCTCTCGATCAGATCAACACCCGCACCATCAGCGCGTTGCGAGAGGTCTGGTCGTACCGGTTCCATCCGGAGGATGGGTTCATCGAGGGGCCGAGCCCCGAGGGAATGAGCGGCTGGTCGTGTTCCGCTTGCCGAATGAGTAGGGAGGAACCAGTGAAGGATCACGCATCTATTCGGGCGCTCGTGGCTGTGGCCGGTGTAGTGTTTCCGACCGCTGTCGTCGGTGGCCAGGAGGCCGAATCGCCAGGACCGCGTATCCCGCCTCTCGAGTCGGCGGATGGGCTCAATATTACCAAGACGCTCGCCCACCATCCGGAACTCGCCGACGCGTGGGGAGGCTTCGCCGGGTACTTCTTTCGCGACAGCATCCTTGAGTCACGTAAAGTCAGCAGAGAAAGTAGCACAGGACATCCGGTGGAAGACCCGTCGCCGCTTCTCCGCGGAGGAAAACATTCGGATCGTGTTGGAAGGGTTCCGGGGCGAAGAAAGCATCGCGGCCCGGCGCCGGCGGGAAGGACTGAATCCCAACGAGGTCTGTCGAGTCGCCTGGCTCAGGTGGCGGCCAATCCGAAATAGCGGTACTTGAGCTGCGGGCGCACCGACTCCAGCACGAACCGCTGCGTGATCATCATCCGCGGCGTTGGGCGAGTGTTCGAACAGCGGGTATGCAGGACCCGCAGATCCATCAGATAGACGTCGCCCGGTTCTCCGACCAATTCGACCACCTCAAGGTCGACGCCGCCGGCGCGGCCGGTCGTCTCGAACAGGCCCGCGACATCCCCCCGGTCTCTGGCATACAGCGCACGGAAGAACGGCTCCCGCTCCAGTTCGCGCTTGATCTCTTTGAGTCGCACGGTCACGCCGTTCAGCAGCCGATGTGATCCGGTCACGATCGCGGTACCGCCGCCACCCGACTCGACGGTGTGCAGGAACGTGAACATCTGGACACCGATCACCCCGGTTGTCGCCAGCCGCGGCACATCGACGTGCCATGGGAACGGGCCGCGCGGTGGCCGCAGCGTGGCTGAAGAGCTGACTGGAGGCGCAGTGATGTCGCCCCGAGAAGCGGGTCGTGAGAACAGGAGCTCCGACTTCTCCGACCACGACGTCAACGCCGCGCCGCCTACCAGCTCGTCCATGGCGGCATGCAGACTCGAGGTCATGAAGCCGTTCCTCCCGGTCACTTTCCGGAGGCGCTTCACGAGCTTGTTGTACCTAGTAGCGGTCTTGTGATGCCCGTCCCCCGCCAACGCCTCACGCTGCCAGCACCCCTCGGCCAGACAACCGACCTTCTCCGCCAGCCGGACTATCTCTTCGCGGGTCCGATCGGAGATCTCGGTGGGCAGCACACCGGGAAGACGGATCACCCCGCGATTCCTGAACGTGACTTCTTGAGCCTGGGTGAGCATCAAGCCTCTACTATTTGTACTTCATGCGGGTGCCACGCGGGATGTTCTCCATGCCGCAGTTGCCCTCATGGCCGGCGTCCTCGTGCAGCGCGCCGTTGACTTCGGTCATCGGCAGGAGCGCCGTGGGCTTGTCGGTGAACACTGACCAAGAACGCAGAACCGCCAGGAGAAACGCCGACAGGCGAGCGGCGACGCGCGGAACTTAGAATCCTGTGACCCTTTGGCTCGTGCGGGTTCGATCCCCGCCCTCGGCACCATCGTTCCTCAGTAAAACCGGCTGAATTTGGTCGGGTCTCACCGCCCAACCTCTCTCCCAATATCCATTTATTCCGATAATGTTCCAAGGTTCGTGGAAAACTCCGCGGACCGCGGCCTCTGAGACCGTAGTCCAGCCACGCAGCAAGCCCGGTGCCGACACTCGCTAGGGTGGGTGCACCGACACGAAGGTTACGGAACCCGCTGCGCGCGCCAGCTGTTGGTGTTGTCGCCAGTACCGGTAGTGCCACGCATCGCGGCCTGGTCGACCTCCGCAGTGTGGTCGACGCCATTGGCGCCGAAGGTCAGAGTAGTCCCGTCGAGCCTTCCGCCGAAGATCTCTGTCGCTGATCCTCCGGACTCGAGTCGTCCGGCAACCTGCTGAAAGCGTTGTGTCAGGTGTAGCAATCGACCGTCGTCCAGCCGCCAGGTGCCAGCCACCTTAGTTGGGACAGTCCAAACGTGGGCGGTGCAGAATCCCGGGCACGGGTCGAGCACGATCGTCTGGTCCGGGTCCCATCCCCGCGCTTCCGGATCTGTCTCGGTGCCACGCATGTCCCACGTATTGGAGAGAATTCGCGTTCCCGGTCTGAGGTCGAACAGAGTGGGTCGCAGTCGGAGCGTCAGCTCGGGCAGCAGGAACATGGAAATCACCGACGCCGAGGAAAAGTCGAACTCGAAGATGTCCGCCGTCACAAATTCGGTGAGGGCGCTGACACCGGCCGCCGCCGCGTTCGTTTTGGCGAGCTCAACCAAGCCAGGGTCCAGTTCCACGCCGATGGCACGGGCGCCACGATGCGCCGCCGAGATAACCACCCGACCGTCGCCCGCACCGAGGTCGATGAGGAGATCCTCGCCGGTCACCCCGGCCATGTCGAGCATGGTGTCGACCAACTCCTGCGGCGTCGGCACCCAGGGAGCGTCCTTGCCCTCTTGCCCGAGTGTGGGAGGCTGCTCCTGAGTCGCGGCGAAGGCCGGGCAGAGCCAGAGCCCGAGAAGAGCCACGGCAAGAGCGGCGTAGGGTCGCCCGGGTCTGAATGGACTAGATTTAGTCACGGCTCGAGACGTCAGAATCCAGGCATTTTATACCGGGCGACCGAGCGTCCCGTACGACCGGTCCCGGGAGCGCCAGCGAATACTCACCGGTCCTTTAATGTATGCGCTGATCCTACCCGGCAGCGGACAGTGGGTGCAATGGGGGGCTTACGGCTCACGCGGGTGCCGACTGATGATCTCGGGTGGGAACCGGTATCCTCGGTAGCTCGGCATACCGATACTGTGCCAGGTCCACGCTCAAGTGGACAGAAAGCTTTACACTGGTCGGGGAACGGCCGGGGCTGTGGAAGGCGATTCGAGGGATGCCAGGGCGACCTACCTTCCCGGAACACAGGGGCAGTTGTGGGGGCTGATCGGACCTAGTCATGAGAATAGCTCAACATGTGCTGCGCTCTTTCGTTCTGGTCGTCGCCCTCCTGGGGCTCCCGTGTTTGGCGCTGGCGCAGCGGGGCGATGAGGCGGGCCCGCCCCGCACGCCCTGGGGCGTGCCGGACCTCCAGGGGACCTGGGCTCTCCCAACCATGACGCCACTGGAGCGTCCGGCCGGGTACGAGGACAGGCCTCGTCTTACGGGCGCGGAAGCGGAGGAGTTTCTCACAACGCGGCGGAGCCGCATTCGCCAGGCGCTGGCTGTGGCCCTGAGCGCGGACTTCGAGTTAGGCGATGGCGGTGTTACCGAGTCGATCTACGACGCCCCCCTGCTGGTCGGGCGCACGTCGCTGGTGGTCTCACCCTCGACCGGACGGATCCCTCGCACCCTGGTCGGCGAGGACCGGGCAGGGATCCCGTCCCGACGGATGCGAGGCATCCCCGAGGGCCCCGAGGACCGGGCGATGGATGAGCGGTGCATGATGGGCGGGTCGCTGCCGCTCCGAGGGAGTGCGTTCCCTGCCAGGATCTTCCAGACCCCGGGGCATCTCGTCATCCACTATGAGTTCGTGAATGCCACGATCATCGTCCCACTGGACGACCGGGCGTCGGTGCCCACCGCCATTCGCCAGTGGACGGGGACCTCGAGAGGGGCCTGGGAAGGGGACACCCTGGTGATCGAATCGACCAACTTCGATCCGCGCTGGACCTTCCAGGGCTCCGGAGCCGGTCTCCGTCTGATACAGCGTCTGACGCGGATCGATCAGGACACGATGCACCTTGAGTACACCGTCCACGACCCGGAGTCGTTCACGGAACCGTGGTCGGCTGCCTACCCGCTGACTAACACCGGGGAGCCGATCTACGAGTACGCCTGTCACGAGGGCAACCGCAGCATGTCGCTGCTGTTGTCCGGTGCGCGGGCCACTGAGGAAGCTGCCCGATTCGTCGGTTCGTTCGGCCTCTCGTCGTTCGAACGTGTTGGTGAGGCGGCCGGAGAAGTTCTGGCGTTCACCGAAGGGATGCTCTCGTACGACGCCAGTGGGCACGTGTCGGTCCAGCTTACGAACGGTGAGCACTACCTCGCCTACTACGGCCGGTATTACGTGAACGTCAGTCGGGGAGTCGTCCAGCATGCGGTGGACAGTGGGTCTCAACCGAATGTGCGGGACAGGATGCTGAGCCACTCGTACGAGTTGGCCGACGAGGGCGACACGCTCGTGCTGTCACTGACCGGTGACGACGGAGTCGAGAGCCGCGCCGCCTGGCAGCGTCATCGATAGTCCCTCTGGATCAGCTAGCCCCAAT
>PAUN01000057.1 GCA_002712885.1 Acidobacteriota bacterium | reverse complement strand
TGCTCGTGGTGGTTGCCGCCAATGCGGCATACTTTCACTTGAGTATCGAGAAGACGGTCGACCAGTGGGAAAATGATCCAGTCGCGCCCCTCAAGGCACGGGTTGCCGGGTATGTGTCGTTGGCATTCTGGGCCGGCGTGATCGTGACCGGGCGAATGACGGCCTATAGCGGATTGGTGCCCCAGTGGTGGATCGATCTAGGCCTGAGTAATTAGTTATGCTGCAACCGTTTTTTCAATGGATGGGCGGGTTGCCCTTCAGTGCGTTCTTTCTAGAAACTGTCTGGCCGACTCCCATCATCCAGTGCATACACCTCATCGCCGTGTCGGTGTTCGCGGGAGCCCTCTTGATTGTGGACTTGCGCTTGCTTGGTCGCGGTCTGACCTCCTCGTCGATCCCGAAGCTGGCCGGCGCGGCCCAGCCGTGGCTCGTCGGGAGTTTCGTGGTTCTAGTCTTGAGCGGTATGCCACAGATGATGTCGACGGCGCTGAAGCAGTACTACAGCCCGTTCTTCTGGTGGAAGATGGAGATGGTAGGATTGGGTCTCATCGTTACGTTCGTTGTGCGTAAAGTAATCGCGTCCAAGGAAGAAGGACACTTCGGGCCTGTCTGGCCCAAAGTGGTGGGTATCACCTCGATCGCGCTTTGGACGAGCGTGACGATCGGGGCTCGTTTGATCGGGTTGCTCTCGTAGGGGTAGTGACGCTGTGGTGGCCCGAGGGGTCACGCCAGTCAGACACGCGCGGTGCGTGAAGGAGACATAGCAAGATGCGAAATCGGCTCAGAACTACGATTATCGCCGGGGTGGCTGCCGCCGTCGTGGCGGTCGGCCTGTCGTTCTCGGTGCAGCCCGTCGAAGGGCAGCAGGGGTATCAGGCGCCACGAACGGCTGACGGGATGCCGGACCTGAACGGCATCTGGCAAGCAGTGAGCAGCGCCCACTACGACATCGAGCCGCATGCCGCGCGGTTTGGTCCTGTGGTCGAGATGGCCGCCCACGGTGCAATTCCAGGCGGTCTGGGTATCGTCGAAGGCGGCGAGATTCCGTATCGTCCCGAAGCGCGGGCGACACAGCAGGAGAACCTCCAGTACTGGATGGAGCGTGACCCGGCCATCAAGTGCTACATGCCGGGTGTGCCGCGTGCCACCTACATGCCGTATCCGTTCCAGCTGGTGCAGACGCCCGAATATGTGCTGCTCGCGTACGAGTTCGCCAGCGCCAGCCGCATTGTCTACATGGACCGACCCGATTTCGAAGCGCCGGTCGACGCCTGGATGGGGCACAACATTGGCCGGTGGGAAGGCGAGACCCTGGTGATCGATGTGACGGCCCAGATGCCGGATACGTGGCTGGACCAATCCGGCAACCACCACAGCAATTCGATCCATGTGGAGGAGCGCTACACCGCGCTTAGCGAAAACCACATCATGTATGAAGCGACCATCACCGACCCGGAGACCTACACGCGGCCGTGGACAATCAGCCTTCCGCTGTATCGACGGATCGACGAGAACATGCAGTTGCTCGAGTTCAAATGCGTTGAGTTCGCTGAGGAGTTGATGTACGGGCACCTCCGTAAGGACCCGGATCTGACACCGTCGTTCCGAGCCAGCGGGTACGGCTCCGATCGTCAGGTCGTGCTCGAGCCACCGCAATAGTCAGGAAGCGTGTCGTCGTCGCCGTGTTGTGCCGGTTGCCGATCTTGTCGGCAGTGGCACAACCGGCTCTGGGCAGGCAGAAGGCGGTATCAAAGTAATCTGGTGTTGACGAAAACGTGTGAAGCGTCGATAATGACGAAACGTTCTTATTTCCACAACTTGGAGGCGAATTAGATGCGAAGAAACATTGCCATCGTCTTGGCTGGGGTTGTCATGGCGCTGGCCACCGTGCCGGTGGTCGCGCATCATGCGTTCTCGGCTGAATTTGACGCCAACCGTCCCATCCACCTCGAAGGCACGGTGGTGAAGATGGAGTGGATCAACCCGCACGCATGGGTCCATCTGGAGATCGAAGACGGGACCGTGTGGATGGTCGAGGGAGGCACTCCCAACACGCTCCTGCGCCGTGGCTTCACGAAGAACTCGCTGCTGCCAGGCACCGAGATCATCGTGGATGGTTATCAGGCGAAGGACGGATCTGACAAGGGCAACGGTCGCGACCTGACGTTCAAGGACGGCCGGAAGCTGTTCATGGGTTCGTCCGGTACCGGCGCACCGGCTGACGGTCGAGACGCGACTGAACCTGAATAGTTCGATCGCCGTTTCGTCGGCGACGAGACGTGTCATGAAGAGGGCCTGGATGCGAAAGCGTCCAGGTCCTTTTTTGTGTTCGGCTCAGCCGGCGTGTAGTCGCGGTGGCTCCTCGCGAGGTGCGGTCGTCGCCGAATTGTCGGCCCGGGCGTAAGAAGGGACGACGCGTCGCAATGGTCATGATCATCATCCGGGCCCACTCGTCGGTCACGCTCGTATCGCTCGCGTTGGGTGTCGCCGTGCTGACGGCCGCGCCGGGTGCCCAGCGTCCCGACGACGGCGTCGAGATCTTTCGTTCCGGGGTCGAACTGGTCCAGGTCTCGGCGACGGTGGTCGACGCAGAGGGTCGGCTGGTCGGCGATCTGGACCGGGACGACTTCGAGATCTTCGAGGATGGCCAGCCGCAGACGCTCGTGCACTTCACGCGCGACCGTGTACCGCTCAGTCTCGGGGTGGTGCTCGATATCAGTCAGAGCATGTTTGGTCAGCGTATCGACGATTCGCGGCTCGCGCTCGACCAGTTTCTCGCCGACTGGCTCGACCCCGCGGACGAGGTATTCGTCATCGTGTTCAACCACACCCCGCTCGTGGAGGTGGCCTGGACCCTCGGTCCCCGGCGGGTGCGCTACCGGCTGGACCATATTCGGCCGTGGGGTGGCACCAGCATCTACGACGCCATGATGGAGGCGTTGCCGATGTTCGAGGAACGCGCTAACCAGCGAGCCGCCGTGGTGCTGGTCTCAGACGGGTCGGACACCGGCAGCAAGGCCGACGTCCGTGACGTCCGGCGGCAGCTGCGTCGGAGCGACGCGTTTGTCTATGCCATCGCCATCGATGCGCCAGAGACACGGGCGATCAACGACCGAGTGAACCCCCAGGCTCTACGTGAGATCACGACCGAGAGCGGCGGCTACACCGAGGTGGTGCACGACAGTCCGGAGATCGCGCCGGCCACGGCTCGCATCGCAGACGAACTCAACCATCAGTACACCTTCAGCTACGCGCCGATGCGCCCGGCGGATGGCACCTATCGCTCCATCCGGCTCCGGGTCCCTGGCCGTGACTACCGCGTGCGCAGCCGGCGCGGGTACGTCGCCGGTCCGCGTCCAGACGCTGGACCGGACTAGACGGGACCATCACTCTCGGGCGTCGCGGGGCAGGCCTCGAGCGGCGACCATCGGGGGCTTATTGGCAGAATACAGACAAATTGTCCGTCACGTCCGTACCCCGCAGTAATTCGGCACGTCTCTCTCGCTGCTCGTCCGGGTCACGTCACGCCCAGATCGCGCAACGCGTCAGCTACGACCGCGCTCGGTGTATCGTGGAAGGATGTCGGCTCTGCAGGCTCGTGAATTGCGGAAGGTGTATGGCGGCGGCGAGAACGGCGTGGACGCGGTCCGCGGCGTGAGCGTCGAGTTGACGGCGGGTGAGTGTGTGGCCGTGGTTGGCCCGTCCGGGTGCGGCAAGTCGACACTGTTGCATCTGTGCGGCGGCATGGATCGACCGACCGCCGGCACGGTGGTCGTCGATGGGGTTCCATTGGCCGGCCTCGGCGACGACGGCCTGACGCAGCTCCGGCGCGAGCGCGTCGGCTTCGTGTTTCAGTTCTTCAATCTGTTGCCAACGCTGACGTTGGTCGAGAACATCGCCTTGCCCCTGCTCCTGGCCGGCGTGGCGGCGGGGGAGGGGGCCGCCCAGGCCCGCCTGTGCGCCGACCGGGTCGGGTTGGGGCATCGCTTGCACCACTATCCGTCCCAGGTGTCCGGCGGTGAATTGCAGCGGTCGGCGGTGGCCCGTGCCGTGGTGCATCGCCCCGCGCTACTCATTGCCGACGAGCCGACGGGCAACCTCGATACGGACAACGGCCGCCGCGTCCTCGACATCCTCCGCGCCTTGAACGACGACATCGGTGTCGCGGTGCTACTGGCCACGCATGACCAGACCATCGCCGCCGGCGCCGACCGAATTCTGCGTATGCGGGACGGCCTCGTGGTCGACTCCTCAGACAGCGCCGCCTGACGAGGAGCCTGTGACACTGTTCCGGCAGTTCATCGTACGCGCGCTGGTCCGGGACTCCAGGCGTAGTCTGGCTACTGTCGCCGGATTGACGCTCGGGGTGGCTGTCGTCATCGCCATCCGGTTGGCGAACGCCGGGTCGATTCGCGGATTCGAGACGGCGCTCGATGTGGTGACTGGCAAGACGTCGCTGGAGATTGTGGGGGCCGGGGTTGGAGTCCCGGACGCCCAACTCGAAGACCTCGGGTGGTTGCGGGAGTACGGGCTCGTCAGCCCCGTCATTGCCCGCACCGCGCGTCTGCGCGGGCCCGACGGCGTCGAGCATCCGCTGCAGGTGCTCGGGGTGGACGTACTCCGGGATCGACCATTTCGGGAATACCAGCTACTGGAGTTCGCGCAAGGGGGACGTGAGCCCAGCGCCCAGGAGTTGCTGGCGCTGTTGCTCGACTCCAGCTCCGTGGTGCTCACCGAACGGTTCGCCGCCCGCCACGGTCTCGACCTTGAGAGCCCGGTGGAGCTCATCATCGGTGACCGCGTGCACAACGCTGTCGTGCGTGGTCTGCTACTCGACGAGGGACCGGCCCGGGTCGTCGACGGGCAGCTCGCATTGCTGGACGTCGCGGTCGCGCAACTGCTCTTCGACCGCATTGGCTGGTTGGACCGGGTAGAGATCCAGCTCTTCGATGCCGGCGCTATCGACGACGCGGAGCCCGCGATCGCGGCCAGACTGCCGGAGGGTCTGCGGGTTCAGCGACCGGCGCAACGCGGTCGTCAGGTCGAGAAGATGCTCGCGGCGTTTCACTTCAATCTGACCGCGCTGTCCTACATCGCGCTGGTCGTGGGTATGTTTCTCGTCTACAACACCGTGGCGGTGTCGGTCATTGCTCGGCGTAGCGAGATTGGAACATTGCGGGCTCTGGGAGCCACCCGCCGCACGTTGCTCAGCCTGTTTCTCGGCGAGGCGGCGCTTCTCGCCGGACTCGGCGTGGCGATCGGGCTGCCCACCGGCTGGCTGCTGGCCAAGGGAGCGGTCCGTCTGACCGCGACCACGGTCAATGCGCTCTACATTACCTCCGCCGCCACTGTGCCGCCGCTCAGCTTGGCCGACGTCCTGCTGGCTTGCGGCGTCGCGATGCCTCTGGCGCTGGCGGCCGCGGCGATCCCGGCCATGGAGGGGGCCAGCGTCACCCCGATCTCGGCCGTGCGCGGCGCCGATCGCTTGGAGTCGCATGACGACGGCCGTCGCTCCAGACGAGCCGCCTTGGTGGCGGCAGCGCTCTTCGGGCTTGGAGGATGGCTCGCAACGTTGGACCCCGTCGGCGGGTTGCCGCTCTATGGGTTGGGCGCCACCCTGGCCGTGATTGGTGGAGCGGCGGCACTGGTGCCGGTCCTGCTGGCGCTCCTGCGACGCGTCGGGCGCCCGGTTCTGGTTCGCTGGTTCAGGGTCGAGGGGATGCTGGCACATGCGAATCTGTCGGCGGCCGTCCGGCGTCTGACGGTCTCGGTGGCCGCGTTGGTTGTCAGCCTGGCGATGTTCGCCGCCATTGCGATCATGATCGGCAGCTTTCGCGACACCGTCACCTATTGGGTGGGGCAGACCCTCCGCGCAGACCTCTTCGTCGCGACCGCGGGGCGTGGACCGGTCGGCCCGTCGCCGTCCATCTCCACCGAGGCCGAGGCCCGGGTGGCGGCGCACCCGTCGGTCGCCGCCATCGACCAGTTTCGGACTGTCGATCTGACCTACGGCCCGGATGGCGATCTCATCATCCTCGGGGCAGCTCGCTTCGAGGTGCTTCTGGAACACGGAGGACTCCTGTTCAAGGACCCGGCCGACGGTCGCGCTGCCATGGCCACGGCGATCGGGGTCGACGCGGTGGTCGTGTCCGAGACCTTCGCCCTCAAGCAGGACGTGGCGGTGCGCGACACGATCGAGCTCGACACCCCCCAGGGCGGACGGGCCTTCCAGGTGGCAGCGATCTACTACGACTATTCGAGTGACCGCGGTCTGGTCGTGATGGACCAGCCAACGTTTGCCAGGTACTACGGCAGCCAGCGGCCGGGCGGTTTGACCGTCTATCTCGATTCCGAGGCGGACCCCGAGACCGTTCGTGAGGAACTGCTAGCTGCATTGAGTCCGGATTTTCGCCTGTTTATCAACACCAACGCGACGCTGCGGGCCGAGGTGCTTCGCATCTTCGATGCGACCTTCGCCATCACCTACGCTCTCGAAGCGATCGCCATCTTCGTGGCTATCATGGGGGTGCTGACCACTCTGCTCACGTTGGTGCTGGAGCGGCGCGAGGAACTGGGGATGCTTCGACTGATCGGGGCAGGCCGCGCACAGATCAGGCGTATGGTAGTTATCGAGGCGGCCCTGCTCGGGGTGCTGAGCCAGGGGATCGGGCTCGCCGTCGGCGTGGTGCTGTCGTTGATCCTGATCTATGTCATCAACGTCCAGAGCTTTGGCTGGACGATCCAGTTCAGCCTCCCGGTGTGGTTCCTGGTGCGGTCCACCTTGTTGGTGGCTCTCGCCACCGCTCTTGCCGGCCTCTACCCCGCCCGGGTCGCCACCGGCGTCGCCGGCCAGGAGGCACGGTGATCCGCCTTTGCTTGCTGGGTCGCGATCGAGCTACGGCGGGCAGGCCCGCTGGGGGGGGTGTTTGCCAGAGGGCCTGCAGGTCTCGCGGGTGCCTCCTCGCGATGCACGCCTGGTGCATCGTGGTGGTCCTGCTTCACGGATCTGCTCCGATGCTGGCCCAGGACCCCGGCCCGGCCACGACCTCGGCCGGCTGGCGCCTGGCTGAGCCCGGCTACACCTTGCAGTTTCCCCGCGACCACGGGAGCCATCCTGAGTACCGCATCGAATGGTGGTACTACACCGGGAACCTGGCCACCGCCGATGGCCGCCGTTTTGGCTACCAGGTCACCTTCTTTCGGATCGGCGTCGACCCGGCGCCGGCAAACCCGTCCCGTTGGGCCGTGCGCGACCTGCACATGGCGCACCTCGCGGTGACTGACGTGTCGGCGGAACAGCACCTGACCGCCGAGCGGTTCGACCGCGGCGGCGTCGGCTGGGCAGGAGCCCGCGGGGGCACCCTCGATGTCTGGAACGGCGACTGGCGGGTCGCCCTCGACGGCCAGACTCATCGCCTGCAGGCGTTTGACGATCGGTTCGGCGTCGACTTGCGTCTCGAACCCGGGAAGCCTCCGACCGCCCATGGCGACGCCGGCCTTAGCCGAAAAGGCGCCGAATCTGGCAACGCCTCGCACTACTACTCGATGACCAGGATGTCGACCACGGGCCAACTGCGGCTGGATGGCGACCGGGTCGACGTCACCGGTACGAGCTGGATGGACCACGAGTTTGGGACCACCTTTCTCGAATCCGGGCAGGTTGGCTGGGACTGGTTCTCACTACAGCTCGACGACGGCACCGACCTCATGATCTACCAGTTTCGCCGAAGCAACGGTCAGCCGGACCCCTTCTCGTCCGGGACGTGGGTCGCCGGCGATGGCGCCGTCACCCCTCTCGCGGGCGACCAGGTCATGCTGGTCCCGGGCCGTGTCTGGACGTCGCCGTCGAGCGACGCCTCCTATCCTGTCGCATGGCAGCTCCGGGTGCCCTCACGACACGCTGACCTCAGGGTAGAGGCGCTGCTCGACGCGCAGGAGCTCGACACCGTGAATTCGACCGGTGTGACCTATTGGGAGGGTGCGGTGACGGTCAGCGGGCGGATAGGCGACGGAGCAGTCACCGGCCGCGGTTATCTGGAAATGACTGGCTACTCCGGCCGTCCAATGAGCGAAGTGTTCCGGTAGCCAACACCGAAACCCTTGCGGTATGGCCCCCGGTGCGAGAGGATCACCACATGACCGAGTCCCTGTCTCGTCGTCACTTCCTGCATGCTGCCGGCGCCGGAGCGGCGTCGGTGTGGATTCCGCGCACGGTGCACGGCTACACCGAGGCCGAGGTGCGCAAGATGGCCTTCAACGAGCGGGTGGAGGAAGGCATCTCCAAGTGGGATCTCGATACGCCGTGTTTGGTCGTGGACCTGGACCGGATGGAAGGCAACCTCGACCGGATGCAGAAGACACTGGCCGGCAATGGCATCGCCAGTCGGCCGCACGCGAAGACACACAAGTGCCCCGCCATCGCGCGATTGCAGATCGCGACCGGCTCGGTCGGCATTTGCACCGCGAAGATCAGCGAGGCGGAGGTCATGTTCGAGCACGGGATCGAGGAGATCCTGATGACGACGGTCAACGTGACCCCGCGGAAGATTCGGCGGGCGATGCATCTGAAGAAGTGGTGCGCCGGGTTTATCCAGGCGGTGGACACACCCGCCAACGCACGGGACCTGTCGGCCGCGGCGGTAGAGGCCGGGGTGGTCGCCGACATCGTGGTGGACATCGACCCGGGGGGACACCGCAGTGGAATCACGGCTGGCGCGCCGGCGCTCGAACTGGCGCAACTGGTCGACACATTGCCCGGTCTGCGACTACGCGGGATGCTGTGTTACGACGGCGGAGCGCAGCATGTGACCGGGTTCACCGAGCGCCGGACGCGTGCGTTGTCGAGTCTGGAGGCCGCGGCCGAGACGTTCACACAGATGAACCGCTCCGGGCTGGATGCCGGTATTTTCAGCGGCGGCGGTACCGGCACCTACAACATCGACCATGAGACACCGGGGCTGACCGACGTCCAGGTTGGCAGTTATGTGTTCATGGACGCGCAGTATCTGTCCATCGGGGGCGCCGCGAATGCAGAGGTCTACAACGACTTCGCGCCGGCGTTGACGGTGATGACGACGGTACTGAACGCGCAATACGAAGGACGCGCGACGACCGACGCGGGTGCCAAGGCGAACACCATTAACCGGCCCTGGCCAATCGTGGCGGGGGAGACGGGGATGAGCTACACGTCCGGGTCGGACGAGTACGGGACGATTCGATACGAGGACAATGCCAGCCGCACCTACGCCGTGGGTGACAAGTTAGAGGTCATCGTGTCGCACTGCGACCCGGTCGTGAATCTCTACAACCAGCTCTATGGTGTCCGCGGCGACACGGTCGAGGTGGTGTGGCCGATCGCCGGTCGCGGCAAGTCCGTGTAGGTTTCCTGGCGAGGCGCCCGCCTGACGGCGTTGCTCCTCGGTCACATGCCGCCTTCTGTATGCTCCCTCGTCGCGCCTTGTCAGGCGAACGCCTCGCCAGGAAACCCCCATTGGCGATGGTTGGGCTTCTCGACCGGTTCGCAGGCCGAGATGCACGCTCCCGCCGCCCGACCGCACCGGCGCGGCGGCGACCGGCACAAGACGGCAACCAACTGGTGGTGACTAGGGTATAATCGGGTCCGATATGTGGACGAAGCTGCAGAACAATCCCCGCAAGCGAGCGCCTCGCAAGGTGGCGGTCATCGACCCGGAACGGTGCTTTGGGATTGCCTGTTCGATCTGTCAGGCGGCCTGCCCGGTCGAGGACTGCATTGTTGAGGAAAAAGACGCGAACGACCGCTGGGTCTGCGCCGTGCTCATCAACAAATGCATCGGTTGCGGTCTGTGTGTCACGGTTGGGAACCCGACCGCGCCCGGCAAGCGCGATTTCGGATGCCCCGGCGATTACGACGCCATCGATATGGAGGCCTACACCGACGTGGTGACGGCAGTCGAAGCCGATATGGGTCCAGAGGCCACCGAGCCAGAGACCGAACCGGCCAGCGCGTAGCTCACTCGTCTGCGGTTGCCAGACTGTCATCGACCTCGGCCAAGTCGACCAGTGGCACCCCCGGCTCCACCGTCTCGCCCTCGGCGCACCGTATGGCGGCCACGCGGGCCTCACCCGGTGCCCGTAGCGGTATCTCCATCTTCATCGCTTCGAGCATGACGAGCACGTCGCCGCGGGCCACGCGTTGGCCCACGGTGACGGCGACCTGACTCACGGTGGCCGGCATGGTCGCCGCAATGGGTGACGCGACCGACCCGGCCTGTGCTACGTCGGCCGCCGCCGACGCGGTGTGGACGTCCGGCCGATGCGGCCATCGGAAGGTCCGGCCGTCAACCCAGCCCCAGTCGGCGTCCGGACCGTTCGCGACGATGACCTCGAACCGCCGACCGCCAATCGTCGCCTCGTAGGTGTCGCCATCGATGCGGCGCACGTCGATCAGGCCGTCCACGCCGTCGATCTGTATCTGGCCTCCGCGATTGTCGACGTCGCCCGTCAGCGTCTGCACGACGGCCCGCCGTGGTCGGTAGTTCATGTTAGGACACCCAGATCAGTCAATGTATTCCTGAGCGGGTCCCTAACCGCCACGCTCCGAGCGTGCTCCACGGATCCTGCGGCTCGGCGACTTCCGTTCCCCGGCCGGCTGCGAGCTGAGCCCCTGGCTCGACACGCCCGTGCAGGGCGAGCGCAGCCGTGAGAGCGACGGCCGGTCGTTCGTCGTCCCCATCACCATCAGAGTTGACCAGGAACCCGTCGAGTTCCGATTCGAGGAACGCGGTGTCGACGTGGCCCTCCATCATGCGCGGGTGCCGCAGGATGCGAGAGAGCAGGGTCGCATTGGTCTGGACGCCCAGCACCACCAACTGGGCCAGCGCGACCCGTGCCCGTGCCAGCGCGGTGTCGCGGGTGTCGGCGAAGGCGATCAGCTTGGCGAGGAGCGCGTCGTAGTGCGACGACACGATGGTCCCGCCGGCGACGCCCGAGTCGACCCGCACCCCGGGTCCGGTCGGCTCCCGATAGCACAGCAGGCGTCCGGCATCCGGAGTGAAGCCGTCGTCCGGCCGCTCGGCGTAGAGACGGCACTCGATGGCGTGACCCCGCGTCTGGATGTCAGCTTGGGTCCACGGCAACGGCGCCCCGCCGGCAACGGCGAGCTGGGCGTGGACGAGGTCGCGTCCGGTCACGGCCTCGGTGATCGGGTGCTCGACCTGGAGCCGGGTGTTCATCTCGAGAAACGCCACCACCGCATCATCGTCGTCTTTGTCACCACGGTCGCCGTCGCCGGCGGGGTCAATGCCCCCTACCAGAAACTCGACTGTGCCGGCGTTGCGGTAGCCGGCGGCCTCGGTGGCCCTGACCGCGGCCTGGGTCAGCCTGGCGCGTAGCGTCGACGAGAGGTGTGGCGCCGGGCTTTCTTCGATGATTTTCTGGTGGCGGCGCTGCACCGAGCATTCACGCTCGTAAAGGTGCACGACCCCACCCGCGTGGTCGGCCATGACCTGCACTTCGATATGGCGCGGGTGCGTCAACAAGCGCTCGACATACAGCGTGCCGTCGCCAAATGCGGCCTCGGCCTCGCGACGCGACTCGCGGACGGCGTTGGCGAGCTGGTGCGCGTCTCTGACTGCGCGCATTCCGCGTCCGCCGCCGCCGGCCGAGGCCTTGACGAGCAGCGGATAGCCCAACCGGCGTGCCGCCTCGGCCAGGCCGTCGTCGGACTGGTCACTCGGGGTGTCACCGGGCACGACCGGCACTCCGGCCGCCTCCATGAGACGGCGTGCTTCGATCTTCGAACCGAGCCGGGCGATTACGTCAGCCGGCGGTCCCACCCAGATCAGCCCGGCCTCGACACAGGCCTCCGCCATCTCCGGGCTCTCCGACAGAAATCCGTAGCCGGGATGCACGGCGTCGGCGTCGGTCTGCCGGGCCGCGTCGATGAGGGCGCCGATAGAGAGGTAGCTCTCGCGCGGGCGCGGTGGGCCGATGGTGACGCACCGGTCAGCGGCGCGGGCATGTGGTGCTCGCGTGTCGATCGTCGAGCAGACGGCGACGCTCTCAATCTCGAGCTCGCGACACGCGCGCATGATGCGAACCGCGATCTCACCGCGGTTGGCAATGAGCAGCCGACGGATACTCACAAACAGTCGTCCTCGACCCATCTGGGCGGCCGCTTGTCGAGAAACGCACAGATGCCCTCCTTCACTTCGGTGGAGGTCCGCAGGTCGACGATGGCGTTTCTGACCCCGGGGCGGTTCAGTGTTACATAGTCGATGCAGTCTTCGCGCCGCACGTCGATCACGTCGTAGGAATCAGGCATGGTCCCCGGTCCTCACATCCTGAAGACACCGAATGCCGGGTCGGGCACCGGCGCATTGGCCGCGACCGCCAGACCCAGCGCCAGGGCGCCGCGCGTCTCGGTCGTCGTGATGACACCGTCGTCCCAGAGTCGGGCGGTCGAGTAGTACGGCGATCCTTCGTCGTCGTATCGCCGTAGTATCGGTTCGCGAATGGCGGCCTCGTCGGCCGCAGACAGCGCGTCGCCTCGGCGGGCCTGCTGGCCGCGTTTGACCGAGACGAGCACGTCCGCAGCCTGCGGGCCCCCCATGACGGAGATACGGCTGCCGGGCCACATCCAGAGCAGCCTGGGGTCGTAGGCCCGGCCACACATACCGTAGTTGCCCGCGCCGAAGGATCCGCCAAGCACGACCGTGAATTTCGGGACGACGGTGTTGGCCACGGCGTGCACCATCTTGGCGCCGTCCTTGGCGATACCACCGCGCTCGTAGTGGCGCCCGACCATGAAGCCAGTGATGTTCTGCAGGAAGACCAGTGGCACCCGGCGCAGCGTGCACAACTGGATGAAGTGGGTGGCCTTCAACGCCGATTCTGAGAACAGCACCCCGTTGTTGGCGATGATTCCGATGAGATAGCCGTGGAGTCGGGCGAAACCGGTGACGACCGTGGGCCCGTAGCGAGCCTTGAACTCGTCGAACCGGGAGTCGTCCACAAGCCGCGCGATCACTTCGCGGACGTCGTACTGCCGTCGAAGATCGGCGCCCACGATGCCGCCGAGTTCCCGCGGGTCATATCGCGGCTCCTTCGGCGAGGTGACATCGAGCGATGGCGGCTTCACGGTGTGCAGGGTCGAGACCACCGTTCGCGCCGTCTCCAGGGCATCCGCGTCGTCGGCCGCCAGGTAGTCGGCGACGCCGGACAAGCGGGTATGCACGTCGGCGCCGCCCAATTCCTCGGCGGTCACCGTTTCGCCGGTCGCCGCCTTGACCAGCGGGGGGCCGCCCAGAAAGATCGTTCCGGTGCCGGTGACGATGATCGTTTCGTCGGCCATCGCCGGCACATAGGCGCCACCGGCGGTGCACGAACCCATGACCACCGCAATTTGTGCGATGCCTTCAGCCGACAATCGGGCCTGATTGAAGAAGATACGGCCAAAGTGCTCGCGATCGGGAAATACCTCCGCTTGCATCGACAGGTAGGCGCCGCCGGAGTCAACAAGATACACACACGGGAGTCGGTTCTCGAGCGCAATCTGCTGGGCGCGCAGATGCTTCTTGACCGTGATGGGGAAGTAGGTGCCACCTTTGACGGTTGCGTCGTTGGCGACCACCATCACTTCCCGTTCCGAGACGCGCCCGATTCCGGCGACCAGTCCGGCCCCCGGGGCCGCACCGTCATACATCCCGTACCCGGCCAGCGCCGACAGTTCGAGAAACGGGCTTCCCGGGTCCAGCAGGTGCGTGAGCCGTTCGCGCACCGGGAGTTTGCCACGGTCACGATGCCGGCGGTGGGCCGCCTCGTCGCCACCTTGCCGCGCGTGCTCACGTCGTGCCTCCAACTCGTCTTCGAGATCGCGCATCGCGGTCTCGTTGCTACGAAACTCGTCGCTGGTGGTGTCTATGTTGCTCGGGAGCACGTGCATGGTGGCGTTACCAGCCGCAGCAGTCGGTCTTGTATCGGCACTTGGGACATCGCCAGACGGCATGCATCCGGAACATCTCTTCTCCGCAGCGTTCGCAGAGCACCGCGTCCGGATGCGTCCGTGTGTCGCGCGTGGGTTGGCCCTTGTTCAGGAGCGGAGTGACCGGTGGATTCGGCATCGCCGGATTATAGCGTCCACCGGGTCAGGAATATGTAGCCCCTTTCCCGGCATCGCCACTGCTCTTGGTCGATCTTCCGGCGGCGACCTCGATCCGGTATGCTGACGGGCATGGACGAACGATCTCGCGTGTTGTTGACGTCGCTGCTCGGCGCCGCCTTGGGTGGCGCAGTCGGGTATCTGTATATGACCGAGAGCGGCCAGCGCGTCCGCGAGCAGATCGACCCCGCGCTCGACGCGATCGGCTCGGAGCTGAAGAAGGCTCGCGATGCGGGAGAGAAGGTGAAAGACGTGGCCAGAGAGGGACAACAGACGCTGAACAGTCTGGTCGGTGCAGGACGGGCGCGGGGCGCTTGGGATGCGTCTACCTACCGTCAAGCCGCCAAGTGAGCGCGGCCGGACCGGCGCCCGACGATGTTCCCCGTCGGGTCCAGCGAGCGCTGGGTCGGCTGGGGCGCGCCGTGGCTCGGGACGCCCGTCTCGCGGCCCGCTCGGCTTGGGTGGCGTTTCGCCGTCTGGGACAAAGCGACGACCTGACCTTCGCGTCGTCCATCGCGTACTACGCCCTCCTCTCATTCTTTCCACTGTTGCTGCTGTTGTTCGCGTTTCTTGGCCGCGTCACCTCTGATCCGGCGGATCGCGCGGCCGTGGTGGACCTGCTGCTTCGATACTTTCCACGGCGTGTCGACTTCATCACCACCCAGCTGAATGAGGTGCAAGGCGCGAGCACCGGGCTGGGCGTGGCCGGTACCGTGGTTCTCTTCTGGACCGCATTGGGCGTCTTTCGTGCGATCAGCTCGGCGGTCAACCACGCGTGGAATGTCGATCGGCGCCGCAGTTTTTTCAAGCATCAGGCATCCGCGTTTCTGATGCTGCTGACGGCCGGGGGGCTCATGCTGGCCGCGCTGTTGCTGGCGAGCGTGGCCGAGGTGATGGCCACCAGTTGGTTTGGCCAATTGCTCGACGACGGACCCGGGTTGACGCAAGCCGCCGACCTCGCCCTGCGATACCCGGCGACGCTGTTGTTGATTGCGGTCGTGGCGTTGATTCTGTATTTCGTGCCCAACACCGCGGTGCAACTCGGCGACGTCTGGCTCGGAGCCATCCTAACCGGGGTTTTCTGGCGACTCGCGCTCGACGGATTCTCCTGGTACCTGGCCCTGGGCGTGGTGAGTGTCCATGGCTCAGTGGCGGCCATTGTGGTGTTTCTACTCTGGGTCTACGTGTCAGCGGTGATCCTGATCTACGGCGTCGAGTTCAGCGCCGCCTACGCCCGACTCCGTCGCGACGAAACACCTGCCTGCTGGTATCCTTGACGGATGCGAATCGCGTATCAGGGTGAACCGGGCGCCTATTCTGAGGCCGCCGCGTTACGGTTCAAGGCCTCGGCCGATCCGCTTCCCCGGGCCACCTTCGAGGATGTGTTCGCGGCGGTCCAGGAGGGCGTGGCCACCCACGGGATTCTGCCGATCGAGAACACCATCGGGGGAACGATTCACGAAAACTACGATCTCCTGTTGCGGCACGAGTTACCGATCGTGGGCGAGGTCAGGCTCTCGGTCGTGCACAACCTGCTGGCGCTCGAGGGCACCACCCGGGCGATATTGAAACGGGTGTACTCCCACCCGCAGGGCCTGGCCCAGTGCGAGCGGTTTCTCCGCACGCTGGAGGGCGTGGAGATTGTCGCCACCTACGACACTGCCGGCAGCGCCAAGATGATTCGGGACGGGCAGTTGCGCGACACCGGCGCGATCGCGTCCCGGCGCGCCGCCGAGGTGTTTGGCCTGGCGGTGCTCGACGCGGGCGTGCATGACTACGCCGACAACACGACGCGTTTCCTCATCATTGGTCGCGCCAAGAGCGCGGTTGCGTCGGCTGACAAGACGACTATAGTGTTCACCGTGCCGAACGACGCTGGCGCGCTCTTCAAGGCCCTGAGCGTCTTCGCGCTTCGCGACATCGACCTGACGAAGCTCGAATCGCGTCCCATTCCGGACCGCCCGTTTGAGTATCTGTTCTACGCCGACCTGGCGGCCACGCGGGAGGACCTGCCGTGTGCGCGCGCTCTGGTGCATCTGGCCGAGTTCGCCCCCTTGCTGCGAACGCTCGGGTCATACCCTCGCTGGCAGGAGCCTGATCCGGACCCAATCCAGGACTGAGGGCCGGCCCTCGCGGCCGTATCCACGACCATGCCCAACCGCCTTGCGCAGGAACCCAGTCCGTATCTGCTGCAACATGCCCACAACCCGGTGGATTGGTATCCCTGGGGTGACGAGGCGTTTGCGCGGGCGGTTGAGAAGGACCGGCCGATTTTTCTCTCGATCGGCTACTCCACGTGCCACTGGTGCCACGTGATGGAGCACGAGTCGTTCGAGCACACCGAGATTGCCGAGCTGCTCAACACCCGATTCGTGCCAATCAAGGTGGATCGAGAGGAACGCCCCGACGTCGATCGCGTCTACATGACGTTCGTGCAGGCGACGACCGGGTCAGGGGGGTGGCCGATGAGCGTCTGGCTGACACCTGACCTCAAGCCGTTCTACGGCGGCACGTATTTTCCGCCGTCCACTCGATGGGGTCGCCCCGGGTTCCTGGACATCCTCGGTGAGCTCTCCAGCCGTTGGCGCGAGTCGAGAGCCGAACTCGTGCATTCGGCCGACGGGGTGATCGAACGGCTCCGCGCGGCGCAGGCGGGCACGCGTGGCGGGGAGATGCCGAGCGACGCGACGTTGACCGCCGGGGTCCGGGAATACGGTCAGACGTTCGATCAACACCACGGCGGGTTCGGCGGGGCACCGAAGTTTCCACGTCCGGGAGAACTGCTCTTCCTGCTACGCGAGCATGCACGCACGGGCGACATCGCGGCGCGACAGATGGTGCTCGACACCCTGCGGGCCATGGCCACGGGCGGCATGCGGGACCATGTGGGCGGGGGCTTCCACCGCTACTCGGTCGATGCCGGGTGGCGAGTGCCGCATTTCGAGAAGATGCTCTACGACCAGGCCCAGCTGGTACTGGCGTTTCTGGAGGCGGCCCAGGCGGCGGGCGATCCCACGTTCCGCGCCGTGGCGGACGACACGTTGTCCTACGTGCGGCGGGAGTTATCGCACGCCGAGGGTGGGTTCTTTTCCGCCGAAGACGCCGACAGTATTCCCCCCGATCAGGTTGACGTGCCGGACGCCACCAAGACCGAGGGGGCGTTCTACATCTGGGGTCAGTCGGAAATCGAGCAGTTGTTCGACGCCGACGCCGATGTGGTTCGGTTCCGCTATGGCATCGAGCCGGGTGGGAACGCGCCTCAGGATCCGCACAACGAGTTCACCGACAAGAACCTCTTGTACGTGGCCCACACTCTGGACGACGTTGCGCGCCTGTCAGGCCGGTCGGTCGATGACGTCACCGCGGTCTTGGACGGCGCGCCGTTGCGTCTGTTCGAGGCTCGCTGCGGCCGCCCTCGACCCCATCTGGACGACAAGGTGTTGGCCGGGTGGAACGGGCTGATGATCGCCGCGTTCGCGCGGGCTGCGCGTGTCGTACCGCTCGACGACGACGCGGCCACGACATCGCTCGACACCGCGGTGCGGGCGGCGCAGTTTCTGCGGAGTCGGTTGTGGGATTCGGAGCGGGGCCGGCTCCTCCGACGTTTTCGCGACGGGCGGTCGAATATCGACGGCTACAGCGAGGACTACGCGTTCGTTGTCTGGGGGCTGCTGGAGCTGTTTCAGGCCGGCGGCGACCCGACGTGGCTCGACTGGGCACGTCAGCTTCAAGCCACACAGAACGAGTTGTTTGGAGACGATGAGGCCGGTGGCTGGTTCAGCACGACCGGAGAGGACCCGACCGTGTTGCTGCATTTGAAGGAGGACTACGACGGCGCGGAGCCGTCGGCCGGCTCGGTTGCGGTCGGCAACCTGCTGACGCTGGGTCACCTTTCTGGCGGGGACGAGGCGGCTGACTACGGCGCCCGGGCGGCGCGCGCGATTCGGCGAGTGGTCACGTCGCCGCAGGCCGCGCGGGTGGTGCCGTTGATGGCGGCGGCAGCCTCGACCTTCCTGTCTGGGGCGTCGCAGGTCGTCATCGTGGGTGCGCGCGAGGTGGCCGGGACCGTGGCCCTGCAGCGTGTGCTCGTCCAACACTACCTGCCGGGCGCCCTTACCCTGATCGTGGAGCCCGGCGTCCACCAGAACGCCCTGGCCACGCGGTTGCCCTGGCTTGGCGCCATGGTAGCGGTTGACGGAGAGCCGACGGCGTATCTGTGCCGCGACTTTGCGTGTCAGGCGCCCGTCACCGACCCCGACGCGTTCTGCGCCCAACTCGAGACACTGGTCGGCCATACCGACAGATAAGGCATACGACATGACGTTCGATGTAGAAGTGCTGCTCAAGGGGACCGATACCGTCGTGACCGAGACGGTGACGCACGATGGAGTGGATGCGTCCGCGTGGACCGACACGGACGTTCGCGCGATGTTGCTGTCGACCTTGCGGGTGTTCGCCCGGGCGAGCGGCGACGACACCGCCGGCGGGGACGTGGCCCTGCGGGGTCTGAGCTGGATCGTGACGGATACGAAGGGTGGCGTCGTGATCGCCATCGAGATTCCCAGTGGCGCCATTGCCGCCGGGCCGTTCGACCTCGCCGCCGACGAACTGACCCAGATGGTCGCGCGGGTGATCTCGTCCGGCGCGTCGACCACCGCCGTGCACTGATCAGGCGGGCGTCGGCGTAGAATCAGAGCAACGATGGAAGGGTCAGGCTGGGCTGGCCGACACGGTGAGGCCGGGGGACGGCATGCAAACCAAAGGCTCGTGGACGCACGTGGGTGTGCTGGTCACGGTGTTGAGTGGCGCGGCGTACCCGGCCGTCGGGCAATCCGCGATCGACACGGGCGCCTGGCCCAGTTACGGTGGGACGAACTGGAGCCAGAAGTACTCGCCACTCGATCAGATCGACGCCGCCAACTTCGACGACCTCTCCATTGCGTGGACCTGGGAATCGGAAGATCTTGCGCTCATCGAGAGTCTGCAACGGCGGTATCTGCCGCCACTTGATGCCAACGGGCTGAAGGCCACTCCGCTGGTCGTCAACGGCGTGATGTATCTCAGCACCGGGCTGGCCCAAGTCGTCGCGCTCGATCCAGTGACGGGCGAGACGTTGTGGATCTACAACCCGCAGGCCTATACCACTGGGGGGAACGCCAGCATCGTGGGGCCGTGGCAGACGCGGGGGCTGGCCTACTGGACCGATGGCGATGCGGACGAACGGCTGCTGCTCGGCACCCACGACGGGTTCCTGATCGCGGTCAATGCGCGCACGGGCCGACCGATCAACAGCTTTGGTGTCGACGGTAAGTCTGACCTGCACACCGCCGTGCCACGGGCGACTCGCGGCAACCTGCCGCTGTTCAGCAACGAAGGGCACACGGTGTCGCCAAATTCGCCCCCGGTCGTCGTGCGCGACACCGTCATCTCCGGGGCGGCGATGTCTGACCGGCCAACACGCAAAGAGTGGCCGCCCGGCTCCGTTCAGGGGTTTGATGTGCGCACGGGTGAGCTCAAGTGGGTGTTTCACACCATCCCCCAGGCCGGCCAATTTGGTGAGGACACGTGGGAGAACGGGTCGAACCTGTATACCGGCAACGCCAACGTCTGGTCGACGCTGAGTGGCGACGACGAGCTCGGTCATGTCTATCTGGCGACGACCGCGCCAACGAATGACTACTGGGGCGGCGAGCGTCTGGGCGACAATCTGTTCTCGCAGTCGATTGTTGCGGTGGATGTCGAAACCGGCGAACGGGTCTGGCACTTCCAGGCGATTCATCACGGTGTCTGGGACTGGGATTTTCCGACCGCGCCGACGCTGATGGACATCACCGTCGACGGGCGGGACATCCGGGCCCTGGCGCAGGTCAGCAAGCAGGGATTCGCGTATGTGTTCGACCGCGCCACCGGCGAACCGGTGTGGCCGATCGAGGAGCGCGCCGTGCCCCCATCCGATGTGCCCGGCGAGGTTTTGGCCCCGACCCAGCCGCACCCGACGAAGCCGCCCGCGTTCGAGTACCAGGGGGTGACGGACGACCTGCTGATCGACTTTACGCCCGAGTTGCGGGCCGAAGCGGTCGAGATTCTGCAGCAGTACGCCCACGGCGGGATGTTCACCCCGCAGACGTTGTATGACGAAAACGGAACCCACGGCACCTTGCAGGTGCCTGGGTCCGGTGGCGGCGCCAATTGGAGCGGGTCCGGCGCCGACCCCGAGACCGGGTTGCTTTACGTGCCCTCCCGCACGGGGTTGACACGGATGGTGCTGGTGGAGGGGAAGCCCAGCTACACCAACCTGCGGTATGTCCCGAACGGCAAGCTTGGCCCCGAGAGCATCCACCCGGCTCGGCCGCCGGCCGTGACGGGGCCGCAGGGGCTGCCGCTCATCAAACCGCCGTACAGCCGGTTGACCGCCTACGACATGAACCGCGGTGAGATCGCCTGGCAGACTCCGACCGGTCGTGGTGCTGACCGGATCCGCAACCACCCTGCGCTGGCCGGACTCGATCTGCCACCGCTCGGGGGGCAGATGACGACGAGCGGTCCGCTCGTCACCAAGACCCTGGTGATGCTCGGCCTGGGGCCGGCCGGGTCGACCGACAGCGCGCAGTTGGTGGCCTACGACAAGGCGACCGGGGTCCCGCTCGGACAGGTAGCGCTGCCGGCCCGCCCGCTGGGCACGCCGATGACCTACCTGGTGCAGGGGCGCCAGTTTGTCGTGCTGACCTTGGTTAACGCACAGATGGTGGCCCTCGCATTGCCGACGACGCCGTAGGCCCTGGGCCGCGCTGGCCCCCCGTTTCGAGTCACGTTCCTCTCGGCGGCTCACGGAGACCGTCCCCATGAAGCGGATACGTCCCGTCCTCTCGATCGGCCTTGCGGTGACGCTGGTGGCCCTGTCGTCGCTGCGAGAGGCGAGCGCGCAGCCATCGACGTCGGTCGACGCCGGCGCGTATCGTGGCTACCTCGCCGTGCGGCGGCTGGTTGGCGGCGAGGTCGAGGTGGTCGACGCACTGAACGCCGATCGGCGCTTCGTGCCGGCGTCGGTTCTCAAGGTCGTGACGGTCGCCACGGCCCTCCACCATCTCGGCGCGGAATACCGGTGGCTCACTCGCGTGATGTCCACGGGTGGCCTCGACCTTGACGACGGAGTGCTCGAGGGCGACTTAGTCATCGAGCCTGGCGGCGATCCGACCTGGAACGACGACTTCTTCGACGGCGGCGCCGCCGACCCGGTGGCGGCGTTGGCTCGGCAGGTTCGCGAACGCGGCGTCACCCGGATTACCGGCGATCTGGTGGTCGACGTGGGTCGGTTTCCCGGTCGCTCGCACCCGATCGATCGTGGCGTCGGCGACCTGCCGTATCGCTATGGAACCCCGACCGCGGGCTTGGCTCTCGATAGCGCCACGATCACGGTGCGTGTCGCCCCGGGGGCGGCGGTCGGTGACCCAGCGCGCGTGGTTGCCCCCGACGGCGTCGAGGTGCTCAACCACACGACGACGGTCGGTCGAGGGCGTCACGGCGCCGGCACGCTCGACTTCGTGCCGTTGTGGGGGACAAACACGCTCTTGCTGCGAGGTGAGTACCCCATCAGCGAGGGCCCGTTCGTCGTCTCCGCCAGCGACCCCGCACCGGAGCGTCGCGTCGCCCGTCGACTACACGAGGCGCTTGACGCGGCTGGCGTGACGGTCGAGGGCGTCGCACGGCGAGGCAGCCCGCGGGTGGCGACCGCCGAGCCGGCAGCCGTACTGGCCGAGCTCCGCTCCCGCCCGCTGCGGGACCTCCTCGAGCGAATCCTCACTCACAGCACCAACTGGTACGCCGACATGCTGGCGTTGACGCTGGCGCGGGACATCGCCGGCACCGGCCGCTTCGACGACGGGGTCGAGGTGATCTCCGACTTCGTCCGGGGGCTTGGACCGAACGCGAACGGTCGTGGGACGCCCGGTCTGTGGATCGTGGACGGTTCCGGCCTGTCGGCTTCCAACCTGGTGACACCCGCCACCCTCGTGCGCGTGCTTATGCACGCGGTCGAGCAACCATGGGGCGCACCCCTGGTCGAGGCGCTGGCCGGGCCCGGCGAGGGAACCCTGGCGGCGTGGCCCCGCCTGTCACGGGTCGCGGCAAAGACCGGGACGCTGCGTCACACCCTTGGGCTGGCTGGCATTGTCGATGCCGAGTCCGGGACGCCGATCTTCTTTTGCTACTTCGTCAACCATTACCCCGACCGACCCGCCGCCGCCCGGCGCGAGATTGCGTCGGCGCTTGGACGGTGGAGCGCGGCAGCCACGGCTCGGTGAGCCCTGTAACATCGTTGCACTGCTTGCGCTGCGGGTTGATTTCCAGTCGAAGCATTCGCCTGGCCAGGCGGAAGGAGGGAGCAGCCAGGCGGGCTGTGACCGCGCAGCAACGCCGCCGGACGGATGCCTCGCTCGGAAACCAACCTAGGNGTCGCGGACCGAGCCTTCGAGTAGCGGCTCNAGCGGCANCAGCNCGGCCCCGTGCTCCGTGCACGCGGCGTACTGACTGTTCTGGCCGGCGTACATAGAGACCCCCGCGTACTCACCGACGGCGTTCAGCACGTAGAAATNGACACCGAANTTGGGCAACCCGCGGTCGTTCAGTANCCGCCGTTCGACGGTGTTCTCCTGTANCCGCCNTAAGCGGGCCAGCCCCGCGTCCTTGGGACTCATCCCTTGCCGCAATTGNTNGACGATGAGAAAGGNAGCGAGATTGTAGAGGTTGGCCCCACCTCGACCGGTCAAGCCGGCGGCGCCGACCGCGTTGTCGACATACAGACCGGCGCCAAGACACGCCAGGGGTCGCCAGCGCATCGACTCGGAGTGCCTGGACATCCCAACGTCGGTGGTCGTGAAGGGTTCTGGCAGGTCAGCACGGCCGGCGCGTGACCGAGGGCGTGGCGCGGCGCGGCGGCCGCGAGGCCCGCTCCGGTGCCCGTGATAACGAATTCGCGACGGCGGATGGTGGCCATGGGCTGTCTCCTGTCAGGTCGGTATCGTACCAGCTATAATCGGCCAGTCTTCCCTGGGACAGGTTCCGTTCTTCACACAGACGAGGTCCACTCCATGAGGCGAAGTGTCCTGGTTCTCCTGGTGCTCGTCCTCACGACGACGTCGGCGGCCGCACAGCGTGCACAGTCGTTCGACCTGATCCTGCGCGGGGGCCGTGTCATCGACGGGACCGGCAATCCGTGGGTGCGCGCGGACGTCGGACTGCGGGGAGACCGCATCACGCGTATTGGCGATTTGACCGACGCCGTGGCGCGTCGGGACATCGACGCCACGGGGCTTGTCGTGGCCCCGGGTTTCATCGACCCGCACACACACGCGGTGCGCGGCATCTTCGATGTGCCCACCGCGGACAACTACCTGCTGCAGGGCGTGACGACCCTGACGGAAGGGAATGACGGCAGTTCGCCGTTTCCGATAGGACCCCACCTGGCGCGTATCGCGGAGACCGCGATCAGCCCGAACTGGGCGGTCTTCGTCGGTCAGGGGACCATTCGGAGCGAGGNGGTCGGCGCCGACGACCGTGAACCGACATTGGACGAGCTCGATCGGATGCGCGCGCTCGTCGCCGAGGCCATGGCTCAGGGCGCCCTCGGTCTGTCGACCGGCCTGTTCTACGTGCCGGGCAGCTTCACCTCGACCGAGGAGGTCATCGAGCTGTCGAAGGTCGCCGCCACCCATGGCGGGATCTACATCTCGCACATGCGTGACGAAGCGCAGCGGTTGCTCGACTCGGTGCGAGAGACCATCCGGATCGGCGAGGAGGCGGGGCTTCCGGTGCAGATGACGCACCACAAGGCGATCAGCAAGGACATGTGGGGGCAGAGCGTCGAGAGCTTGGCCCTGGTCGACGCGGCNCGGGCGCGCGGTGTGGACATCACCATCGACCAGTATCCGTATACCGCGTCGCAGACGACCATCAACGCCCTGGTCCCGCAGTGGGCACAGGCCGGTGGTCGCGACGAGCTCCTCGCGCGTCTCGACGACCCGGAGACGCGTCGTCGCATTAGAGGCGAGATCGTCTACCGGATCGAGCACGACCGCGGAGGTGGCGACCCCCAGAACGTGGTGATCGGGTTGTGTACGTGGGACCGGTCGCTGGAAGGGAAGAGCCTGGCTGAGATCCTGGCGGAACGTGAGACCGAGGTGACGCTCGCCACCGCGGCCGACCTGGTCATGGAGATCATCATTCGCGGCGGTGCGCGCGCGATCTACCACGCGATGGACGAAGCCGATGTCGAACGCATCATGCGGCATCCGGTCACCGCCATCGGGTCCGACGGCGGGGTGTCGGTGTTCGGGCAGAGCGTGCCTCACCCACGCGAGTACGGCACCTTCGCGCGCGTGTTGGGCCGCTACGTGCGCGAGCGCGAAGTACTCACCCTGGAAGAGGCGGTCCGCAAGATGAGTGGGGCCACGGCTCAACGACTTGGCCTGCAGGACCGTGGGGTGTTACGGGAGGGGCTCTTCGCCGACATCGCGGTGTTCGATCCGGCCACCATCCAGGACCGCGCGACTTTCGTGGAACCACATCAGTATGCCGAGGGGGTCGAGTACGTGCTCGTCAACGGCACTCTAGTGGTTGATGGCGGCCGACACACGGGCGCGCGTCCCGGGCGCGTGCTCTATGGGCCGGGTCAGCGGTAGCGCGTCTATGACGCAGCTATTCTGGCTCCTGGTATGTACTGACGTCGTGACCGTGGTGGACGACGACGATCGCCACCGATAGATCAGCATGCCTGTGACGCCCGGTACGACGCTCGGCTCGTATGAAATCCGCGCACTGCTCGGTGGTNGAGGCGATAATCCGCTTGTACGGGAGGCAATCCGCTTCCTGCGGACGGCGCGTGGGTGGATCTTACGTTAACCGGAGGTGGTCTAATGTTTCCTATCGTCCTACCCTGATCGTCATTGTACCGACCCCGATACATAACGTGGACGGTTACAGGCGGCCTATCGCGTGGGCGGTGCGCGCCACTCATGGGCGGATGTCGACACCGGGGAGCGGTATCTCACCGACGGATTACCGATGGTCTGGCTGAGCTACAACCCGAATCATCAGATTATCCAGACGCCCGACCACGTGGTGGTTCTCCATGAGATGTTTCGTGACCGGCGTATTGTCCCCCTCGACGGACGACCGCATGGCTCGCTCCGGCAGTGGAACGGCGACATCCGAGGTTGGTGGGAAGGCGACACGTTGGTCGTCGAGTCGACACACTTCGTCGACAGGACCGACGACCGCTGGGCCGCCACCTGGCGCATGCCGACCGACACGATGCAACTGGTGGAACGCTTCACCCGCCTCGACTCCGACACGCTCGAGTACGAGTTTACGGTGACCGATCCCGCGAAGTTCGTGCGTCCGTGGAGCGTCCGTATCCCGTTGACGACAAACCAGGCCGCGCGCGGCGTGACACAAGGTCCGCTCTACGAGTACGCATGCCACGAGGAAAACTACAGCCTCGCTAACGTGCTCAGCGGCGCGCGCGCCGAGGATGCGGTCGGCTACGGCACTCGTCGCATACGGAAGTAATCCATGAAGACCAGGACCCCGCTGCTTGCCGGCTGCGCAGCGGAGCCAGTGCTCGCNCCGATCACNATGACGAACGGGCAGGGTGAAATCGCGGGCGAGGTGACCGTCGACAGCGTCATCCTCCAATCGCGGCTGACCACCGAGGCGTTGATCGTCGACGGCGACGTGCCGGGCGTGCCCGGAGTGGCCCGATTCGAGCTGGCGGTTTCTGAATCTGATCCTGATGGCGTTAGTAGCGACTTCGCCAATACGATGGAGTCGCCGTGGCTCGACGCCACCGTCGAGCGAGACTTCATCGTCCAGACAAAGATGGTGGGTCTAGCCGGCGGCACGCGGTATGTTTACCGGCTGCGGTATGGCCCGAGCCCGGACAACACCCGCGTCGGTCCGGTCCGATCGTTCAGCACCCTGCCGGGCGCCGACGGCGCAACCGAGGTGGACTTTGTCGTCGTCACGGGCATGAACTTCAACCCGTTTTACGCCGACGGACCGCGCGCCGGCTCGCCTGAGGACAAGACACTGGGCTATCCGGCGCTCGAAACGATTCTGGGCAAGCAGNTGGAGTTCTTTGTCGCCACCGGCGACAACGTCTACTACGACGTGCCGTTCGGACGGTTCGAGCGCACGCAGACCTTGATGCGTCAGAAGTGGCACGAGCAGTTGGTGCAGCCGCGCTTCATCGCGGACGGGCACCGGGAGAAGGAGATGGGGCATGGGCATGAAGCGCTGGGACGTCATCAATTGGTTGATCCGGGCGCACGGGTATAGCCGCTATCTCGAAATCGGCCTCAGCGACGGGAAGAACTTTGGCCGGGTCCAGTGCAAACAGAAGGAGTCGGTGGACCCCGCGCAGGACCGCTACGACCACGCCAAGCCGAGCTACAAGATGACCTCCGATGNATTCTTCGAGACCGTCGCTGCAACGCAGCGCAAGACCTACGACCTCGTCTTCATCGACGGGCTACACGAGGCGGACCAGGTCGACAGGGACATTGTAGGAGCGCTTGCATGTCTGGCGCCGGGCGGGACCGTGATGCTGCACGACTGCAACCCGCAGGACGAGGCACGACAGCGGGTTCCCCGTATTCAGCGCGCCTGGAATGGAGATGTGTGGAAGAGCGCGGTGCGGTTCCGAGCTCGTCAGGACGTGTATGGATGCATCGTCGTTGACGCCGACGAAGGCTTGGGGATCATTCGCGAGGACATCCACAGCGACTTCAGGCTGACGTTGCCAGAAACACTCACGTGGCCATGGTTGGAGATGAATCGAGTCCAGGCGCTGGGACTCATATCGAAGAAGAAGTTCCTCGCGCGCTATCTTCCCGACCANACAGCCTGAGCCCGACATAGCTGGCTCGTCCCGCCGTGCTCGGACTCGGAAAGGGCTTGGCTTGGGGGTCGGGGAGGCGCTAATGTTTCCTATCGGCCGCGGTCTGTGCGGGCAGCTGGCCAGTCGCGGCCTGACCTGACGAGGAGATTAGGATGATCGAGAGACGCAGGTGTGTTTGGACATTGGTGGCGGTCGGGCTGGCCCTGCCGTTGGCTGCGGNGGNGCAGTCGTCCAGNTCAGGGGAGACGTCGACTTCCGCGCTAGCACCCAGAACCTCGTGGGGCCATCCCGACCTTGGGGGCGTCTGGGACTTTCGCACCCTCACGCCGCTCGAGCGTCCTGAAGAGTATGGCGATCGAGCCTTCCTTACGAACGAAGAAGCGGCGGCCCTTGAGCAGGGGGCGGTTGGGCGCAANCAGGCTGCCAATGCTTCGCCCGCGACTCGCACGGAGGTGGGTGGCGCCATCGGCGCGTATAACCAGTTCTGGATGGACTATGGCACGAAGGTGGTGGAGGCGCGGCGCACCTCGCTCATTCTTGACCCGCCGAACGGNCGCCGGCCGCCCATGACGGACGAAGGGCGAAACCGGCCTCGCACCGGAGGGTCGTTCGGTTCAGCCCCGCTGGAGCAAATAGAAGACCTGAGCTTCTTTGATCGGTGCATCGGCACCATGGGGCTCCCGATTTATCCGACCGCCTACAACAATAACGTGCAGTTGTTCCAGACGCCGGACCAGATCGTGATGGTCATCGAGATGATGAACGACGTCCGTGTCATTCCGTTGGACGGACGGCCGCATGGAGAGATCCNGCAATGGATGGGTGACTCCCGAGGCCACTGGGAGGGCGACACGCTCGTGGTTGAGACGACGANTTTCGACCGCGTGCTGCCGCTCATTNGTGCCAGTCGGAACGCCACCCTGGTCGAGCGCTTCNCGAGGGTCAGCGCGGACATCCTCGACTACGAATATACGATCGAGGACCCGACGACATGGACGCGTCCGTGGACTGCGGTGCAGTCGTTGAGAAAGAACCCCGAGCCACTGTTCGAGTACGCGTGTCACGAAGGCAATTACGCCGCGGCGAACATGCTCGCTGGCGCGCGACAGGATGAGGCCGCCGCCGCGGGACGGTGAGCGGACGCGACCACAGACCGGAGAAAACGATGCGACTAGANTTGCCTGCGATGTCCCGCCTGTCGTCGGCGTGCGTACTCCTACTCACCGTCGGGGNGCCGTTCGCGGCCGGTGGTCAACAGGGGCGGACGACCAGCANGGGTGACCCACCTCGGATCACGGCTGGCGGTCAGACCAACTGGGCCAGTCACAACCTCGACTCGTATAACCAGCGGTTCGCCGACCTCGATCAGATTGACGTCGAGAGTGCGGGACGCCTCGCCCAGCGATGGTCCTACGCTGCACCGGCTGGACTGCCTCTGGGCCAGGTCACGCCGATCGTCGTCGACGGCGTCATGTATTTTCACGGCGGACAACAGGTCATCGCCATCAACGCCGTCACCGGCGAGTCGATCTGGACATTGGAATTGACCGAACCGACGGCTGGCGGACGCGTGCGCGGACCCACCTACGGCGACGGCACTATCTACGCGTATGAGGGCGCGAANCTGGTGGCCGTGGACGCGGCCACCGGCGAGTTGGTCGAAACCTTCGGCGACGAGGGCATACTCCCGGTGGTCGGCCTGGCGCTGCAGGCGAAGTATCCAGACGTCTATCCGCCGACGCTCGACCCGTTCAGCCTGGGCTACCGTATCAACACACCACCGGCCTATCACGACGGCACGTTGTTCGTCGGCTCCGCGCTATCCGAAAACCACATGCCGGGCGGGNTGGTGATCGCGGCGGACGCAACGACCGGCGCTATCAAGTGGGTGTTCAACACGATTCCGCAGCGTCCGCAAGACGAAGGTTGGGAGATTGCGGACCCGACCTGGGGCGACGGACAGCGAGTGGGTGGCGGGGTCTGGACCCAGCCAGCCCTCGACCTCGACTTTGGTCTGCTCTATGTGAACGCGGCGAATCCCTCGCCGGCCTACGAGGGCGCGTCGCGACCGGGGGCCAACCTCTTCACCAACGCCACCATCGCGCTCAATCTAGAGACGGGTGCCCTCGCGTGGTACTACCAGACGATTCACCACGACCTGTGGGACTGGGATCATGTCACCGGGCCCGTGTTGTTCGATGTCACCCGCAACGGCGAGACGATCAAGGGTGTGGGCGCCGCCGGCAAAAACTGCCTGTTGTATCTGTGGCACCGAGAGACGGGCGAACCGATTAATCCCATGGTCGAGACGGTGGTGCCGACAGACACCGATGTCCCGGGAGAAGTGGTCTATCCGACGCAGCCAATACCGCATAACGCGGCGGGCGTGCCGTTGACCCCATTCTGCGCNACGTTCATCGATGTCGACGACCCCGAGGTNATGGCGCGGTCGCGTCAGATGTATACCCCGTATTCGACGACCCAACCCTACGTCGTGGCCCACGGGGGATCGAGCTTTGGCTCGCCCGCTTTCAGCCCACGGACCGGACTGTTGTATGTGACCGGCAAGAACGCCGCGGTGTCCCTCACCGTAAACCCGCTTGGCGATAGCCTGCGCCCAGGCCCACATGGCGGCGGTCACACCGACAACTTCGACGAATTGAGCCGTATTCCGTCCTACACGAAGACGACGGCTGTGAGTGCCTACGAGCCGGTCAGCGGCGAGCTTGTCTGGCAGCAAGTGCTACCGGCGCTCACGCCCATCGCGGCGAGCGGTAATCTNGTGACGGCGGGNGACGTCCTGTTCCAGGGGACGGACGACGGCGGGTTCTACGCGCTCCATGCCGTAACCGGAGAGCAACTGTTCACGCACGCGGCGGCGCGCCCCATACAGTCGAGTCCATTGACCTACGAGGTCAACGGCACGCAGTTCGTGGCGGTGGTCGCNACCGATACGGTGCTGGCATTTGCCCTCGGACCGGAAATGCCGGGCGAGTAAGCGGGTCAGTGTGTGCACGCAGCGCGCAGACAACGAGGAACGCGTCGGGCTCGGGAGGGGCTTGGCTTGGGGGTCGGGGAGGCGTGTGACGACGAAGTCATCCCTTCCCAGGAGCGCATCGAGGCGATGGCTGATGAAGCCGATCTCGAGGACGTCTACAACACGGAGCGCCATCTGCCCTACNTCGCCTGCACTCGCGCAAGGGATCGTCTGCTCGTGAGCTGTTAGCGCAGTCCGGCGGTTCGCTTCTTGCGGTTACTGTGTCATCGCCCTCCTCTCTGCTCTGGCNCGATGACTCTCACGGTCCAACCGCAACTTGATCCCTTGGCGAATGGCCTCGGCTTCGGGAACGTCACGGTCCGCACAGACCGACACGGGACTATTGGCGATCCACACGCTGCGACACACAGCCTTGAGCCGGATGGTCGAGGCCGGGTACGACGACTACACGGTCATGGAAATATCCGACCACTCGTCGACGCGGATGCTCGCCCGCTACGCGCAGCCCACTGACGCCCGCAAGCAGGGCGCCCTGGAGTCGTTTTCCGTGGTCACAAATTGGTCACACGAGACCGGTGAGGACNANTTTGATCCATTAGGCCAAGTGGACGGNCTGCCCGTAAGTGCTGTGTTGGAAGGACTTGGGAGTGGTGGACCGCATGGGGCTCGAACCCACGACCTCCGCGTTGCGAACGCGGCGCTCTCCCAGCTGAGCTAGCGGCCCTTTCGGGTGGGTGCGGCACTGCTCGCGTGGCGGCGCACCGAGTAAACCGCGATTGTACACGGGCGGTCGGATGCATCGCAAACGACGTGGGTGACGGCGTCAATGGGACGGGGTTGTCCGGTAGTACCACGGGAGTGCTGGTCTGAAGAGCCGCTGCTACGAGGGGCGGCGCCGTACGGTGGGCCGGCGCGCCCTGTTGATTCGACTGGAGCCTGTGTGGGTCTCTCACGTATTGGGNTGCTGACCGGCGGTGGCGACGCGCCGGGTCTCAACGCGGTGATCCNCGCGGTCGTCAAGTTGGCCTGCAACCATGGACTCGAGTGTGTGGGCCTCGAGGACAGCTTAGACGGGCTGATTCACCCGGACCAGNCTCGGGTGCTGGAGTCGCGGCATGTCACCGGTATCCTGCGGCGCGGTGGCACCATCCTTGGGACGACCAACCGCGGCGACCCATTTGCCCACGCGGCCACCGGCCAGGACTACTCGGCCCGTTGCATTGAACGTTTTCACGAACTGGCTCTCGATGCGCTTGTCGTGGTTGGCGGAGATGGCACCCTGGCCATCGCACACGAGTTCTTCAAACGCGGTATGCCGCTGGTGGGGGGGGCTGAAGACGATTGACAACGATCTGGTGGAGACCAACAGCACGTTCGGGTNCGACACGGCCGTCAGCTTCGCCACGCAGGCGATCGACCGTCTCCACTCTACCGTCGAGGCGTATCGTCGCGNGATGGTNGTCGAGGTCATGGGCCGGACCGCTGGACGGACCGCGCTGTATGCTGGCGTCGCCGGCGGCGGAGACGTGATCTTGATTCCGGAGATTCAGTACGACCTCGAACGGGTGGCCGACCGGGTCGCCGAGCGCGCGCAGTTGGGCGNGCGGTGCAGCATCGTCGTGGTGGCTGAGGGCGCGTCCCCGCCAGCGAAGGGCGGATGTCGAGACTCGGCGGCCTCGGCGCCCGGGTCGCGGTGCAATTGGAGGACCTCATCGGCCAAGAGGCGCGGTCGGTGAGACTGGGACACCTGCAGCGCGGCGGGGAGCCGACGAGCTTCTACCGGGTGCTGGCCACGAGGTTCGACGGCAAGGCGGTGGAACTGATTCTGAACGGAGAGTTTGGACGGCTGGTGACCAACCGGCTCCCGGACATCGTCGCGGTGCCGCTGGCGGATGTCGTGGGCCGAACCAAGCAGGTCCAGACCGANCTCGNTCTGGTGCGCACGGCGCGCGCCCTGGGTATCTCGTTCGGAGACGAGAAGCCGACTCGCAACGAGCCGACCTAGTGCTCGAGGACGTCNAGATATTTCAGCGCGCCGCCGGTGTTGAGCAGCACGACACGGTCATCCGATCCGATGGTGCCGTCGGCCACGAGCCGGCGCAGTGCGGCGAGCGTGGCCCCGCCCTCCGGTGCGGCACCGATACCCTCCCGGCTTCCGAGCACACGCATGTCCTGCACCATATCGGCGTCTGAGACCGCCAGCGCGCCGCCACCGCTCTCACGCAGCGCCCGGAGTACCAGGATGTCGCCCACCGCGGCCGGGACCCGAAGACCGTCCGCGACGGTCGTGGCGCCCACCCACGGTTCGGCCGTCTCGGTGCCCTGCTCGAAGGCCCGGACCATCGGCGCACACCCCTCGGCCTGCACGGAGACCAGGCGGGGACGCGGTCCCGTCACCCACCCCAATCGCTCCAGTTCCTCGCACGCTTTCCAGATGCCCACGATGCCGGTACCGCCGCCGGTGGGATAGATGATCCAGTCTGGCCAACTCCAGTCGAGCTGTTCGGCGATCTCGTACCCCATGGTCTTCTTGCCCTCGACCCGGAACGGNTCCTTCAGGGTCGACACGTCATACCAGCCCAACGGTCGCCCCTGTTCCGCGCCAATCCGACCCGCGTCAGTGATTAGCCCATCCACCAGCGTCACTTCGGCGCCGTGCAACTTGCACTCCCGGATGAACGGCGTCTTGACGTCGCGTGGCATGAAGACGCGCGCGTCGAGACCCGCCTTCGCGGCGTAGGCGGCCANGGCGCAGGCCGCGTTGCCTGCCGACGGTACCGACAGCGTGCTCGCGCCGAGCGCTTTCGCACGGGTCACCGCGGCCGACATCCCACGCGCTTTGAACGAGTTGGTCGGGTTCAGCGCTTCGTCCTTCACGAACAGGCGGGTCAGCCCCAGGTCGGCGCCCAGACTCGGGGCGTGGAGGAGCGGCGTCCAGCCCTCGCCGAGGGACACCGGCTCGCNACCGGGGTCCAGAGGCAGCGCCGGGGCGTAGCGCCACATGGACCGCGCCCCGTCGCGCAATGAGTCCCGGGACCACGTCGCACCGATACGCTCCCAGTCGTACGCGGCCAGCAGCGGCCGGCCGCACACGCAGAGGTGATGGGTCTCGCCGGCGTCGAACGGTCCGGCGCCGCACGACACCGAGCATTCCAGGTGAAATGTCAAGGACACGGCAGGGGAGAGGTGTTGGCGACTACTAGCCCAGGAGGTCCGAGTCTTTGGCCTTCTGCAAGTCGTCGAGCCGATCGATGTACATGTCAGTGATTTTCTGGGTCTCGTCGAGGGCTCGGCGCTCGTCGTCCTCCGAAATCTCCTTGGCCTTGAGCAGCTTCTTGAGGGCGTCGTTCACGTGGCGGCGAACGCCACGGACGGCGTTGCGCCCGTCCTCCGCGAGTTGGTGGACGATACGAGACAACTCCTTTCGGCGATCGTCGGTCAAGGGAGGGATTGGAATCCGTACGAGCTTGCCATCGTTGGTCGGATTCAGGCCCAGGTTGGCGCTCTGAATGGCTCGTTCGATCGCCCCGATNTGAGTGGGGTCGAACGGGTTCGCCACCAGCAACGTCGATTCGGGCACCGACAGCGACGCCACTTGATTCAAGGGCATCTGGGAACCGTAGGCGTCGACCCGCACGGAATCTAGAATACCGATCGACGCGCGCCCAGTGCGCACCCCGGCCAACTCGTGCCGCACATGCTCAATCTGTCCGCTCATCTGGGTGCGGGCTTCGGCCGCCGCGCTTGGACCATCTGTGATGTTCATGTTCCCTCACTCTCCGGCTGTGCGCGGTGGTGGTTCGGCGACCGGGTTAGGCAGTGACCACCGATCCGACCGGTTCTCCCATGACCGCGCGGCGCACGTTGCCCGGTTTGAGCAGATTGAAGACGAGAATCGGCANCTTNTTGTCCATGCAGAGCGAGATGGCCGTGGCGTCCATGACCCGCAACTGGCGNTCCAGGACCTCGAGATGTGTCAAGCGGTCGAGCCGCGTGGCTGTTGGGTCGNTGACCGGATCGGCCGTGAAGATACCGTCGACNTTGGTCGCCTTCATGATGACATCGGCGCGAATTTCCATGGCGCGGAGCGCCGCCGCCGTGTCTGTCGTGAAATAGGGGTTCCCCGTGCCGGCCGCAAACAGCACGACGCGCCCCTTCTTGAGGTGACGCATGGCGCGNCGCCGGATGAACGGTTCCGCCACCGTCCGCATCTCGATCGCGGTGAGCACGCGTGTGTCGCTCCCGTGGCGCTCGATCGCGTCAGAGAGGGCCAGCGAGTTCATCACCGTGGCCAACATTCCCATGTTGTCGGCGGTGGCCCGGTCCATGCCTTTGGCGCTGGCGGCAAGACCGCGAAAGATGTTGCCGCCACCGATGACGACTGCCAATTCGATGCCGAGCCGACTCACCTCGGCGACTTCGCTGGCGACCTGGTCGGCCACCACAGGATCGATCCCGTAGGATCGGGTCCCCATCAGCGCCTCACCTGAGAGCTTCAGCAGGACGCGCCGATACGCCGGATCAGGCATGGTGTCAGTCAGGCGCTTCGCCGATTTTGAACCGCTCGAATCGCGTGATGGTGATGTTTTCGCCCATCTTTGCAATGGCCTCAGTCACTAGGTCGCCGATTGACGTCTTGGGGTCGCGAATCGACGGCTGGTCCAGCAGGACGATCTGCTGATAGTAGCTGTTGAGTTTACCCTCGACGATCTTGTCGACGACCACAGGCGGTTTGTTCGAGTCCTTGAACTGGGCGCGAAAAATAGATTTCTCCCGCTCTACGTCCGCTTCCGGCACTTCCGCCCGGGTCCCGTATGCTGGGCTCGCGGCCGCGATATGCATCGCGATCTCGCGCACGAGTGCCTGGAATTCGTCCGTCCGGGCCACAAAATCAGACTCACATCCGACTTCCACCAAGACCCCGACCTGGCCACCGGTGTGGATATAGCTGCCGACGACGCCTTGGCCGGTGCTACGGCCGGATCGTTTCGCCGCCCGCGCCTGTCCACGCGTACGCAAGATGTCAATCGCCTTCTCGAGGTCGCCATCGACCTCGGCTAGCGCCGACTTGCAATCCATGAACCCGACTCCGGTCTTCTCGCGGAGTTCTTTCACCTGTGCGGCAGAGATAGCCATCTTCAATCGTCCTTGGCGCGGCGGTGAGCCGCGCGGAGTTCACGTGTGGGTGGTGCGGCGTACGACACAAGCGCCGGCGATCAGGCCGGCGCCATTCCGTCTCGGTGAGCGGTCAGGCCGACGCTGGAGAAGCGGCCGGTTCGGCGGCTGCAGGTGCCTGCGGCGCAGGGGGCGCTGGACTATCAGCGGGTGCTTCCGTCGCCTTCTGGCGCTGGCCCCGTCCCGCGATAGCGGCGTCGGCGATCCGCGACAGGAACAGCCGAATGGACCGCAACGCGTCGTCGTTGCCCGGAATCAAGTAGTCAACGTCATCCGGGTCGCAGTTGGTGTCGACAATTCCGATAACCGGAATCCTCAGCTTCCGCGCCTCGTCCACGGCAATCTTTTCTCTGCGAGTGTCGACGACAAACATTGCGTCCGGCAACCGTNTCATGTTGCGGATACCGTCGAGATTCTTGTGCAGTTTGCGTTTCTCTTTCTCAAGGCGGGCAATTTCCTTCTTTGAGAACTTCTCGTATCGACCGTCCTCGGCCATCGCCTCGANATCTCGGAGTCGCGCGATACTCTTCTGGATGGTGAGGAAGTTGGTCAACAGGCCACCCAGCCAGCGCTGATTGACGAAATACATGCCACAGCGCTTTGCTTCTTCGAGGACCAAATCCTGCGCCTGCCGCTTGGTCCCGACAAACAGTACGGTCTTGCCATCGGCGGCCAAGTCACGCACAAACGCCTCGGCCTCGTCGAACAACCGGGCCGTCTTGCCCAGGTCGATGATGTAGATGCCGTTCCGGGCACCGAAGATGTAGGGTTTCATCTTCGGGTTCCAGCGCTTGGTCTGGTGCCCGAAGTGCACTCCGGCCTCGAGCAAATCCGTGATCGCGATCGACGTCAAGCTTCCATCCCCTCTGTGNTGCCGGCCGTCATGGCGGCCAGGCTAATCTCGCTAGCGCTTGCTGAATTGGAATTTCTTCCGCGCGCCAGCCAGTCCGTATTTCTTCCGCTCCTTGATCCGTGCGTCCCGGGTCAACAGCCCGGCCTTCTTCAGCACGGGGCGCAGATCCGGGTCGAATTGCAAGAGCGCTCTGGCAATACCCAGACGCAACGCGTCGGCTTGACCGGTGACGCCGCCCCCCTTGGCGGTGGCCAGCACATCGAGCTTATCGGCGGCCTCGGCCACCTGTAGCGGCTCCGTGATGCGGTTGCGCAGCGATTCCGATGGAAACCGTTTCTCGAGGGTCGACCCTCTGAGCTCGATCTCACCTGTTCCAGGTTTCAAGAACACCCGCGCGGTCGACGCTTTACGCCGGCCGGTTCCATAAAAACTCGTCGACGTCACGTCAGAACCTCGAGAATGGTGGGTTGCTGCGCCGCGTGCGGATGCGACGGCCCCGCGTACACTTTCAACTTGCGATACATCGCCCTGCCCAGCTTGGTCTTGGGCAGCATGCCGCGCACGGCTTCCTCCACCATGCGTTCCGGCACTCGGCGCCTCAGAACCTTGGCTCGCTCCTCGCGAAGTCCGCCAACGTACCNACTATGATAGCGGTACAACTTTTTTTCTTCTTTGCCCCCCGTCAGCTTGACGCCGGCGGCGTTGGTGATGATGACGAAGTCGCCGGTGTCCAGAAACGGCGCGTATTGCGGCTTATGCTTGCCTTGGAGCAGGGTGGCGGCGACGGTCGCAATTCGCCCAAGCACCTGCTCGCCAGCGTCAATCACATGCCACTGCCTGTCGACAGTGGATGGTGTAGGTACGTACGTAGACATCGATACTCCAGTGGCCCCTCTTGACCACAGACATAAACCCTGATGCTACCTGTAATTAGCCGACTTGTCAATATTTCAGGCGGCCGAGAACCGACCTCAGATGACTGTAGCGGCGTGGGGCGGCGACCGATACACCGAAAGTCNGGCCCGACGGGAGCCTCTCGTCTGTGCCCACGTGGTGTCGCCAGGGGGCAGGTCAGTGCGAAATCGTGCAGGTCCGTGCATCACGTGCCCGTGAAGAGAGCGTGAAGGACTATTCAGTAAGTGATTTTTCGCCGAACGAAATTATTGGTCGGACTCGATATCGGGTCCAGCGCGGTCAAGGCCATCGAGTTGCGGCAGGTGTCCAGCGGCTACAAGGTGGTG
Source organism: Acidobacteriota bacterium (assembly GCA_002712885.1). Taxonomy (GTDB): domain Bacteria; phylum Acidobacteriota; class Vicinamibacteria; order Vicinamibacterales; family UBA8438; genus UBA8438. The sequence goes on along the minus strand of PAUN01000057.1, from coordinate 15,062 downwards.
GCCATTGGCAGCGAGCCGGTCCCGGCGGACTGCATCGTCGACGGGGCGATCATCGACGGTGGGGCCGTGGCCAACAACGGACTCAGTTACACGTGGAATTTCGGCGACGGCCAAATCGTGACGGAGACCATTCCTAACATCACCTACGCGTTCGTTGACGATTCTACGAGGAACGTCGTTCTGACGGTGACCGACATCGCGGGCAACTCGGCGCCAACCACGATGACGGNCGACCCGGAACCGTAGACTGGACACGATGTCATTCGCACCGNCGACCCGGATCCGAGATCGGATCGCAGCGCTCCGCGCGCGCTTCGACCCGGTCGGCATCTCCGCCCTCCTAGTCACGCACCCGGCCAACGTCTTCTATCTCTCCAACTTCAGAGGCACTGCGGGCATGCTGCTCGTGACCGCCGAGGACGCGACACTTGTTGTCGATGCTCGCTACGCCACCGCGGCCGCGGCACTGCTCGAGGGCTCCGGTGGATGCCCAGACCTCGATCTGGCACTGGTGGCGTCGTCCTACGAGCAGACGATCGTCGCTCGCGTCGGCCAACTCGACCGGTCGCACGGCGTGCACCGACTGGGGATCGAATCAGCACACATGACAGTGGCCCAGCACCAGTGGTTCATCGATGCATTCGCTGGGTCGACCGCGTCTCTGCGGCCGACGAGTGGCCTGGTGGAGGAGGGTCGGTCGGTCAAGGACCCCGACGAGCTTTCCATCCTGCGAGACGCTGGCCGACGGGTTTCGTCGGTCATGGCTGAGGCGCTCCGGGGACTCCGGCCCGGCCGTTCGGAGCGCGAGGTGGCCGCCGACATCGACCGGGCCATCGTGCGGGCCGGATTCGACCGGCCCGCGTTCGAGACGATCGTCGCCGCCGGTTCCAACACCGCCCTGCCGCACGCGCGCCCTGGCAGCCGCGTACTCGAGTCGGCCGACTTGGTATTGTTGGATTTCGGCGGGTCTCTCGACGGGTATTGCGTGGATCTGACACGCGTGGCGAGTCTGGGGCCAGCCGACGATGACGCAAGGGAGTGGCACGCCGCGGTCCGGGCGGCCCACGCCGCCGCGCTCGCGGTGGTGCGTCCAGGGGTAGCCGCCGGTGAGGTGGACACCGCCGCCAGGCACGCGATGGCCGAGCGGGGCCTCGCGCAGGCCTTCACCCATGGCACAGGTCACGGTCTCGGAATCGAGGTGCACGAGGCGCCCCGGATCGGGAAGCGTCGCGAGCCGAGCGATACGCTGACCGAAGCTCCCCTGCGCGCCGGCATGGTGTTTACCGTCGAACCAGGCGTGTATCTACCGACTCGCGGCGGAGTCCGGCTGGAGGACGACATCCTCGTCACCGAGACCGCCTACGANTTNCTGACNAACGTGCCGCTTGACCTCCACGTGGTGTGAGGCCGCTGACCGAACGCGGTCTGCTACCGAGTGCGACGGGGGGCGGTCGCTGGACACATGCGTCTTCGGAGGCACAGTATGGATTTCGACGAAATCGANCAGATTCTCGAATTGATGNAGCGGCATGGCCTCGTGGAGTTCGAGCTGGCGCGCGATGGCGAGCGGGTTCGTATCCGCAAGCCTGAACCCGCCGGAGGCACGCCGAGGGTCACCCCGGCACGGGTGCTCTCGGCTGGCCCAGTCGACCTCGATCTGGTGGTGGTGGAGGCGCCGATTCTGGGCACGTTCTATCGGGCCAGTGCGCCGGAGGCGGCGCCGTTCGTCACCCTTGGTGATGTGGTCAAGACCGGTGATGTGTTGTGCATCATCGAAGCGATGAAGTTGATGAACGACATCACCTCGGAGTGTGACGGCGAGGTCGTGGAGATTTTCGTCGAGAGCGGCCAGCCGGTGCAGTATGGTGACCGCCTGTTCGCCATTCGGAGCCAGCCCGTCGAGTAGGGACCGCCGCCGGTCCGGGGGGGCGCCGACGATCGTGTCTCGCATGTTGACGAAAGTCCTGATCGCCAACCGGGGCGACATCGCCCTTCGGATCGTGTGCGCGTGTCGGGAACTCGGTCTCCGNACATGTGTCGCCCATTCGCAGCCGGACTCCGACAGTCTGGCGGTACGGTTCGCCGACGAGGCGGTCTGCATTGGCCCCGCCGCGAGTGAGCAGAGCTATCTCAGCATTCCGGCCATCTTGACCGCGGCGGCGATCACGGGCGCCGACGCGCTCCATCCCGGGTACGGTTTCTTGTCCGAGAGTGCCTCGTTGGCCGAAGCGTGCCAGGCCGCCGGCGTCGTGTTCATCGGGCCGCCACCCCAGGTCTTGCATCTGCTGGGAGACAAGGCGCGCGCCCGGCGAGTGATGCAGGCGGCCGGGCTGCAGGTCGTCCCCGGCACGGAGTCGTTCGACGACCCGGGTGAGGGTGCGCGGCTGGCCGAGGCGCTCGGATTTCCCGTGCTCATCAAGGCCACCTCCGGGGGCGGGGGGCGTGGCTTGCGGGTGGTTCGGACCGCGCGCGACCTCGCACCCGCGCTGGGGGTGGCGCGCCACGAGGCGGTGGCTGCGTTCGGCGATCCGCGTCTCTACCTGGAGCGATATGTCGACGACGCTCGTCACATCGAGTTTCAGGTGCTGGCGGACGAGACACGGGCCGTGCAGCTCGGCGACCGCGAGTGCACGCTGCAACGGCGCCATCAGAAGGTGCTCGAGGAGGCGCCGGCGGTGGGTCTGAGCGAGACGGCCCGCCGCACGCTGGGCGACTTGGTGGTCAAAGCCGCTCTGGAGATTGGCTACCGGAACGCGGGAACCTTCGAGTTTCTGGTCGACAGCGACGGCGAGCCGTATTTTATCGAGGCGAACGCCAGAATCCAGGTCGAGCATCCTGTGACGGAGATGGTGACCGGTGTCGATCTGGTCAAAGAGCAGGTCCGGGTTGCCGCGGGTGACGGACTGTCCGTTCGCCAGGCTGATGTCCAGGTGACGGGGCATGCCATCGAATGCCGCGTGAACGCCGAGCATCCTGACACGGGTCGGCCCGCTCCCGGGATGATTCGAGCCTTCTCGGCTCCGGGCGGGCCCGGCGTGCGTGTTGACAGCTACGCCCACGCAGACTGTATGGTCTGGCCACACTACGACGCGCTCGTGGCCAAGGTGATCACGCACGGTCGTGATCGTGCCGAGGCGACGGCGCGGATGCGTCGGGCGCTCGAGATGATGGTGGTCGAAGGAGTCGAGACGACGATCCCGCTTCACCTCCGCGTGCTGAGCGACCCGGATTTCCTGGCCGGACGGTTCACCACGTCGTTCCTCGAACGGTTCCTTAGGCCGGTCTGAGGCACGCGGACACAGATGGTCTTCCCGTCTCGTCTCTACGCCATCGTCGACGCGGCGGTGGCCGGCCGCGCCGGGTGGGACCCCGTGGCATTGTCCCGGGTCTACCTCGAGGCCGGGGTTCGCCTCCTCCAACTCAGGGCGCCGGAGGTAGACGCGAAGATCGTGCTGGGCTGGTGTCACGAGNTCATGTCGATTGCCGCACCGGTTGACGCGTGCGTGATCCTGAACGACCGATGCGACCTGGCCATGCTGGCCGGCACCGACGGCGTGCATGTGGGGCAGGACGATCTGCCGGTGCCCGAGGCGCGTCGTCTGCTGGGTGAGCGCGCGGTGATTGGCGTCTCGACCCATGACGACGCGCAGGTGCGAGAGGCGCTTGGTCAGCCTGCCAGTTATCTGGCGACGGGTCCCGTGTTCGACACGCGGACCAAAGACACGGGATACCCTGCGACTGGGTTGGAGGCGGTGCGCCGGACGGTGTCCGTGGCAGGGAACCGGCCCGTCGTGGCGATTGGAGGTATTACCCTGGCCAGCGNCCCGGCGGTGTTGGAGGCCGGGGCGGCCGCCGTCGCTGTCATCTCCGATCTACTGGTTACCCACGACCCGTCGGCTCGCGTCCGCCAGTACCTCGACCTGCTCGGTTAGAGGCGAGTCGTCATTCGTAGCCGCTGGTCTTTAGACCCGCCCCGTCCGGTCTGAAGACCGGCGGCTACGTTCGCGGCTGCCGCCGCCACGCCTGGCGATCGAAGTAGTCGTCCATCAGGTTGCGGGTCTTCGTCGACAGCAGCACCAAGGCGAGCAGATTCGGCAGGATGCAGACGGTGAGAGCGATGTCGCCAAGGTCCCAGACCGCGGCCGGCGCGATCACGGTACCCAGAAAGACCATACCGACATACACCAGTCGATAGGGAAACACGGCCTTCTTGCCAAACAGATAGGCGGCACACCGGTCACCGTAGTANCTCCACGAAATCGCGGTGGAAATGGCGAAGAGAATCACCGACAGCACTACGATGAAGCCGCCCCAGTCGCCGAGTGGGGCCAGTCCACGCTGAAATCCAAGCTGCGTCAGGGGGGCGCCGCCCTCGGGCGCATCACCGTACAACAGGTCGTAGGTCGTGCCGTCGGCGCCGGTGGCGAGACCGGCCGCCGGCTCAATGGCGCCGGTGAACGGCTGGGTCTGCGCGAGATCCGTGAAGAAGCGCTCGACTGGCAAATCGTGCCAGGCGAAGGCGGCCTGTCCGTCGGTGAGGGTTTGCCGGCCATCGGTGACCGGGATGGTCGTTGGTGGTTCACCCTCGACGAGGCTCCCGTCCGGTCGGGTCGCGACGTAGGTGAGGTCCCCGNCCGACAGGGTCATCTCCGAGGGGACGCGATCGTCGTAGACCCCGGTGATGATCAGGACCAGGCAGGTCATCGTCACGATCACGATCGTGTCGATGAACGGCTCGACCAGACCGACCACACCCTCTGAGACTGGCTCGTCTGTTTTTGCCGCCGCGTGCGCGATCGGGGCCGAGCCTTGCCCGGCTTCGTTGGAGAACAACCCGCGATTGACCCCCCAGTTGAGCGTCACGAGCAGGATGCCGATTCCGGTGCCCGCGACACCGGCCGTCGGGTTGAACGCCTCCCGCATAATCAAGCCGAAGGTGGGCAGCACCTCCCCGATATTCATCAGAATGATCAGGAGCGCGCTGAGGACGTAGATGCCNGCCATGAGCGGAGCGAGGACGGCGGTGACCCGCCCGATGCGGGTGATGCCGCCGAGGATGACGACGGCCACCACCGCGGCGGCCAGCAGGCCGGTCACCACGTTCGGTGTGCCAAAGTTCGACTGCATGGTGTCGGCGAGCGTGTTGGCTTGCACCGCATTGCCGGTGATGAACGCGGTGAATCCCAGCGCGATGGCAAAGAAGATCGCCATCCACCGCCAACCGGACCCCAGTCCCTGTTCGATGTAGTACATCGGGCCGCCGGCCACCGTGCCCTCGTGCTTGTGGGTCTCGGCGGTGACTTCCCGGTATCGCTGGGCCAGGGTCACTTCGGAAAATTTGGTCGCCGCACCCAGCAGCGCCGTCATCCACATCCAGAACAGCGCACCTGGGCCGCCGTAGTGGATGGCCCAGGCGGCGCCCGCGATGTTGCCGATGCCGACCGTGGCCGACAACGCGGTGGTCAGCGCCTGGAAATGAGAGACATCCCCCGGTTGGTTGGGGTCGTCATACCGCCCGCTGGCCACCGCAAACCCGTGGGCCAGGTGGCGGAACTGNACGAACCCGAGACGAACGGTGAGAAAGAGGCCGGCCCCCAAGAGCGCGATCACTTTCAGCGGGACCACCTGCTCGCCCACAGGGATGCCGAAGCTGTCGACGTAGAACTTGACCGTTTGAATGAGCTGTTCGATAACGTCCATGGCTGTCTGTGATGTCCACCTCGACACGACCGTCCGTCGACNCTGCTACGACATGAACGTGTACACGATGATGACGGAGATCGCGACCGGGCACACGTACCGGATCAGCACGCTCCACAACCGACGTGCGGGAAACCGTACACCGTGCAGCTCGATTTCCTCGATGGCCTGATCGACGCGCCACACCCAGCCGACGAACACNGCGGTGAGCAGGCCGCCAATCGGTAAGGCGAAGTCATTCCAGACCGTCCCCATCATGGTCAGAAAATCGACCCCGAGGACCGGTAGACTGCCGAGGACCCCGACGGCGCCGTTGCCCAGCGCCGAGGGAACGGCGAGCAGGAAGACGCCGGTCGTCACGAGGAGGACGGCCTTCCGACGCGTCCACTTGTGCGCGTCGATGAAGTGCGCCACCGGGACTTCGAGCAGCGAGATCGTTGAGGTGAGCGCCGCCATGGTGAGCAAGATGAAGAACGCGGCGCCGACGAGTTGGCCGCCCGGGAGCGTCGCGAACAGACGCGGGAGGACCGCGAAGATGAGTCCGGGGCCGCCGGCGCTGGGGTCGAAGCCTTCGATGGAGAACCCGGACGGAAAGATGATGAAGCCCGCCAGCAGGGCCATTCCCGTGTCGAGTGCGACCACCCAGCAGGCGGCGGTGACGAGGCTCTCACGTTTGCTGAGATAGCTGCCGTAGGTGAGCATGGCGCCCATGCCGAGGCTGAGTGAGAAGAACGCCTGGCCGAGGGCAGCGTTGATGACCGCCGGGTCGAGAATACGTGAAAAGTCGGGTCTGAGATAGTAGGCGAGGCCCTCCGCGGCGCCTGGCAGCGACGCCGCCCGAATGGCCAGAATCAGCAGCAGCCCGATNAGCGCTGGCATCATCACTTTNGTGACGCGCTCGATGCCCGACTGGACGCCGCCGACCAGGACCGCGGCGGTCGCGGTCAGGATCACCAGCGTCAGCCCGACACTGAGCGGGCCGTTGGCNGTGAAGTTGCCGAAGAATACTCCGACGGCGTCGGCGTCTCCGGTTACGGCGCCGCTCGCGGTGAACCAGATGTAGGCGATTGACCACCCGGCAATCACCGAGTAGAAGGAGAGGATNCCGGCCCCCGCGAGCACGCCCAGCGCACCGACCAACCACCAATTGGAGCCCGGTCGGATGAGACTGAAGGACCCGACCGGATCGAGCTGCGCCCGTCGTCCGAGCACCAGCTCAGCGAGCATGATCGGGAGGCAGATGAAGAGGACGCAGGTCAGGTAGATGAGCACGAACACGGCGCCGCCACCTTGNCCGACCTGGGTCGGAAACCCCCAGATATTGCCAAGGCCGACGGCCGACCCAGCGGCAGCCAGGATGAATCCGGCCTTCGAGCCCCAAGTGCCTCGCTGAGCGGTGGTTGCCATCCGTTCGTCCTCGGTGCGCCGGGAAGTGTACAGCAGAACTCAAGGAACCGCGCGTTATCCGGACGGCCGGTTCGCCTGATAAGATCGCGCATGGTTGGGACCTGACTTGGAGAGACGGGGACGGGATGACGGCTGAGGCGACGGTGGCAAAACGGCTCGACGGCAAGAGCGTGGGGGCGGCGATTCGAGCGTCACTTCCTCCCAGAATTCAGGCCTTCACCGCGTCGGCGGGGCGGCCGCCTGGAGTCGGGATCGTGTTGGCGGGCCACGACGGGGGCTCCGAGACCTACGTGCGCAACAAGATGAAAGCGTGCGCGGAACTCGGTGTGCACGCGGTGCTCGAGCGGGTGTCTGACGAGGCGGGCATCGACGCGGTGCTGGAGATCGTGGAGCGCTTCAACCAGACCGAGGCGATTGACGGCATTCTCGTGCAGTCGCCGCTTCCGTCCGGGATGGGGAGCGACGCCGAACAACGGGTGTTCGTCGCGATTCATCCCGACAAGGACGTCGACGGATTTACCCCGATCAATGCCGGACGGCTCGTCCAGAATCGACCGGGAATCGTGTCGGGTACGCCGACTGGCATTATCGAGATGCTGGACCGCGTCGGTATCCCGATCGAGGGCCAACGGGCGGTCGTGATCGGGCGTAGCGACATCGTTGGCAAACCGATGGCGCTGCTCCTCCTCCACCGGCACGCCACCGTCACCGTGTGTCATTCGCGCACCATCGACTTGCCGGCCGTGGCGTCGACCGCCGACATCCTCGTGGCGGCGATCGGCCGGCCCGGATTCGTCACCCGTGATTTCGTCAAGCCGGGTGCCACGGTGATCGATGTGGGCACGACCTGGCTTCGTGATCGCGATGAGGTGATCGCGTTGTTTGGCCCCGAGTCGCCNCGACTCGAGGTGCTCGCGCGGCGCGGGCATACCGTGGTCGGTGACGTGCATCCTGAAGTGGCGGAGGTCGCCGGTGCCCTGACGCCGGTACCGGGCGGGGTGGGGCCCCTGACGATCACGATGCTGCTCTCGAACACGATCCGCGCCGCAGAATTGAGACACGCCCTCTAGCACCTAGACGGGGCTGCGCCCCGAACNCCACGCGGCCCCTCAGCCATTGTCGCGAACCCCATTGCATCTGCTAGGTGATTCTCTGTCCGCNGGGCGCCGCCCACGAGGTCACGCGGGACAGCGCGTGACACAGTTCCTCGACCTGNCGGTCGGTGTCCGCGTGCGTGTCGTCCGTCCAGATGACATGGTCCGCCCGTTGCACCTTCGCCGCCGTGGGCAGCTGCGCATCGATGCGGAGTTGAGCCTGCGGCTCGGAAAGGCCCCGCGCGACGACCCGGGATATTTGTCGGCCCGGTTGACAGGCGGTGACGATGACGTGGTCGAANACGTCCGTCCGCGGCGCCTCGTAGAACAGCGGAATGGCCACGAGGCCGAACGAGGTGTCGGGCGCCAGGTTCGCGAACCACGCGGTGACCGCGGCCCGGACGTGGGGGTGGACCAGGCGATTGAGGGTGGCGAGCGCCTGCGCGTCAGCGAACACCAGCGCGNCCAGTTTCGGGCGGTCGAGATACCCACGTTCATCNAACATCTCGGCCCCGAAGTCATCTCGAATCGCCTGCCAGGCCGGTCCCCCCGGCGCTTGGGCGTCGTGGGCCAGGTCGTCGGCGTCGAGGGTCGGTACCCCGAACGCGGCGAACCGGGTGAGCACGTAACTCTTGCCGGTGGCGATGCCCCCGGTCAGCACGACTCGGCCGACTGGTGTGTGATCAGGCGTCGTCGTCCTCGCCCTCCTCGGCCGCCGCGATGCGCTCCTCGACGAACGTGTTCCACTCGTGGCATTGCGGGCACTGCCACAGGAGCTCCGTGCTGCGGTACCGGCATCTCAGGCACACGTGCGGGTCCAGATAGAAGACCGCTTCGCGAGTCAGCTCCATGTAGCGTCGCACCCGAGCGGCATCGAAAGTCACGGCGGCCAGTGTCCGCCAGACCACTTGATGGATCTCCATCGCGTGAGGGTTGTGGACGAGCGAGTCGAACAGGAGGTCCAGCGCCTCGGACGGGCGTCGCTCCCTGGCCAGATGACGGCCGAGGGCCAGACGGGCGCGCCAGTCGACAGGATTCGCCGCAATGAGCCGGCGGCACAAGGCGGGGAAACGCTCGGCATCGCCCTGTTCGCGGCTCACCGCCTCGACCCGGTCGAACACCAGATACGCCCGCTCGGGGGCAATCGCGATCAGACGCTCCCACGTCGAGAGCGCCTCGTCGACCCGGCCCTCCTGCCGTCGCACGTCGCCCAGGCTGACATAGGCTGGGACCGCCCGGGCGTCGAGGTCGACGGCTGACTCGAACCGAGAGACCGCGGCGGCATGTTCCCCCCGTTGGAGNGACNNCTGNCCNAGCTGGGTTTCGAGNAACGCCAGGATCGCCTGATGCTTCTGCTCNTGACCNGGGTCGGCCAGGNCNGCCAGCCGNCGNCGGATGGCATACGCCTCTTCCCATTGATGNTGTTCTTCGTGCAGCTTCTCGAGGTTCAGCAGNGCGTAGGTGTTGTCCGNGTCGAATCGCAGCACCTCGGTGAACGCTTCAAGCGCGCGGTCGACGAACCCACCCCGTCTGAAGTCGAGGGCGAGGCAGAGCTGGATATACGCGTGTTCGAGTTTGGTGAGCTTGGGCCGTCGGAGCAGCTGCTGATGCATCTGGATCGCCCGCGTGACCTGTCCCTTTTCCCGATACAGATTGCCCAGAATGAGGTGGATCTCCAAGGCGTCGGCATCGATGCCGGCCGCGATGGTCAACTCCTCGATGGCGAGATCGAGCTGATTCGACACGAGGAAGTTGAGGCCAAGAATGTAGTGTGGTGATTCTCGCGCCTTACGCCGGTCGATCCAGCGACCCTCACGCAACTTGTAGCGCTCCCACGCTTTGCCGGCGGCCAGGCCGGTGAGGAGCGCCAGCAATACCGCGAGCAGGACCAGTGACCCGACCATCAGAAGAGCTCGGTCCGCCAGAGGTCGTGGAGATGCAGGACGCCGAGTAACCGCTCGCGATCGTCAACCACCGCCAGCGAGGTGATCCGGTGCGCCTCCATGAGTTGTAGCGCCTGGGCCGCCAAGGCGGACGGGCCGATGGTGTGCGGCGTCGTGCTCATGACTTCGCCGGCCGTGCTGTCGCGAATGCCGTCCTCGCGCGCCAGTCGCCGCCGTAGATCGCCGTCGGTGATCACGCCGGCGAGTCGACCGTCCGCTGTCGCCACGCAGGTCATGCCCAGCCGTTTGTCTGTTATCTCGCGAAGCACCGTGGTCATCGGCGTCTTGGGAAGGACGGTCGGGAGGTCCTCCCCCGTCTGCATCAGCCGGTCAACCCGCAACAACCGTTTGCCCAGGCCTCCGCCTGGATGCAGACCCGCGAAGTCGTCCTCGCAAAAGCCCTTCTTTACCAGCAGGGTCATCGCGAGCGCGTCGCCCAGCGCCAACGCGGCGGTGGTGCTGGCGGTGGGTACCAGATTCATGGGGCAGGCCTCGTTCCGAACCTGGCAGTCCAGGGCCACGTCGGCCGCCTGCGCCAGCGTGGAGTCAGGCGCGCCGGTCAGGCAGATGACCCGCGCGCCGACACGTTTGATCGTCTCGAGAAGCCCGAGAATCTCGGTAGTTTCGCCAGTATGGGACAAGGCGACCACGACATCATCCGCTTGGATCACCCCCAGATCGCCGTGCACCGCTTCGGCCGGGTGCAGGAAAAACGCCGGGGTGCCGGTGCTTGACAGCGTGGCGGCGATTTTTCGACTGATGATGCCCGATTTTCCCATGCCGGTGACGATGACCCGTCCGGCGCAGGCGTCGAGCGTGATGACGGCATCCACGAATCGCTGGTCGATCCGATCGAGCAGCGCCGTGATGGCTGCGGCCTCGATCTCCAGCACACGCCGGGCGAGCCGCAGGTCAACGGCGGCGGTTGTGGACGCGTCAGTGTCGGGCATAGCGGTCATTCGTGCGCGGCGGCTTCGATCCGCAGGAGACGCGTCAACAGCGCTTCGAGGCGGTCGAGCGGGAGCGCATTCTGGCCGTCGCTCTTAGCGTGGATAGGGTCATCGTGGATTTCGAGAAAGACCCCATCCACGCCAGCCGCCACCCCAGCCGCCGCGAGCGGCTCGATGTATTCGGCCTGGCCCGCCGTCACGCCGTCGCCGGCACCAGGGAGCTGCAGGCTGTGCGTTACATCGAAGACGACCGGGGCTCCCAGCGCGCGGAGCTGGGGAAACGTGCGCATGTCGACCACCAGATTGTGATATCCGAAACTGACGCCTCGCTCGGTGAGCAGAGCCTGGTCGTTGCCGCAGGCGGTCACTTTGGCCAACGCGTGTCGCATGTCGCCCGGGGCCATAAATTGCCCTTTCTTAATGTTGACGACCCGGCCCGACTCAGCCGCCGCCACGATCAAGTCAGTCTGGCGGGACAGGAACGCGGGGATCTGGAGCACATCGGCCACCTCCGCCACCGCGGAGACCTGCCCCGCGTCGTGGACATCGGTCAAGATGGGGACTCCGTGAGCCTCCTTGACGCGAGCCAGCGTTGCCAGTCCGTCCTCGATTCCGGGTCCGCGAAACGAATGGATGGACGTGCGGTTGGCCTTGTCGAACGACGCCTTGAAGATATAGGGAACCCCGAGTCGTCGGGCCACCGTCGCGATGGCGCCGCCCATCGACAGCGCGTGGGTTTCGTTCTCGATGACGCACGGACCGCCGATCAGCACCAGTGGCGACTCGTCGCCGATCAGCAGGTCGCCGACACGCACGGTAGGCACCTGCTCATTATAGAGACACGCGCCCCGTCGTGGGGGCGGGCGGCATCGGCCGCCCCCACGACGGGGCGGCAATGACGCAGACGCTGCTCTAGGAAACGGCTGAGGTGGCCTGCGCACGGGTCTCTGCGTTGTGCGCGTAACTGGCCCGCACGAAGTCGGCGAACAGCGGGTGCGGGCTGAGCGGTTTGGAACGGAACTCGGGGTGAAACTGCACGGCGACGAACCAGGGGTGTTCGGGCAACTCGATGGTTTCGACGAACCGGCCGTCCGGTGACTGGCCGGCGATGACCAGGCCGTGTTCGGCCAGTGTCGCCTCATAGGCTCGGTTGAATTCGTATCGGTGCNGGTGCCGTTCCTGTACTTCGTCGNAGNCGTAGNTGCCTCGCGCTATCGAGCCGGNNGTGAACCGACACGGATACTGTCNGAGACGCATCGTNCCGCCGAGGTCATNGACGCCGAGCAGATCNCGAAGNTTGTAGATCACCTTGTCTGGGGCGTCCGGGTTGCACTCGGTCGAGTCGGCCCCCTCGATCCCGCAGACGTTGCGCGCGTACTCGACGGCCGCCCACTGGAACCCGTAGCAAATCCCGAAGTACGGGATCTGCCGTTCGCGCGCGATTTGTGCCGCGCGCATCATGCCTCGACTCCCGCGATCTCCGAAACCGCCGGGGACCAGCACGCCGTCGGCGCCGTCGAGGAGATGCAGNCCGTCGTCCGTCTCCAGCGCTTCGGCTTCGACCCACTGGATATCGATCGCGAGNCGGTGGTGGAATCCGCCGTGATACANCGCTTCGTTCAGGCTCTTGTAGGAGTCTTCGTACCCGACATATTTGCCGACGACGTGGATCGCCAAGCGGTCGGTCGGGTGCTTGACACGGTCGACGAGGGACTGCCACTCGGGCAGGGCGCGGGTCGAGTCCGGCAGCTGCAGCAGCCGGAGGACATTGCCGTCGAGCCCCTCATCGGCAAACGCTAGCGGCACTTCGTAGATGCTGGAGACATCCTTGGCGGTGATCACCGCGTCCTCGTCCACGTCGCAGAAGAGCGCGATCTTGCGGCGGAGTTCAGCCGGCAGCACGCGATCTGTCCGGCAGAGCAGGATGTCGGGTTGAATCCCGATGGAGCGGAGGTCACGGACGCTGTGTTGCGTCGGCTTTGTCTTCAACTCACCGGCGGCGCCGATGAACGGGACCAGAGTGAGGTGGACATACAGCGTGTGGGCGCGTCCGACGTCCTGTCGGAATTGGCGGATCGCNTCGAGAAACGGCTGGCTCTCGATGTCGCCAACAGTGCCGCCGATTTCCACCAATACGATGTCGACGTCGGTGGCCACCGCCCGGATGCAATCCTTGATTTCGTTGGTGATGTGCGGAATGACCTGGACCGTGCCGCCAAGGTAGTCGCCGCGCCGTTCCTTCTGGATGACGGACAGATAGATCTTGCCGGTGGTCCAGTTGTGGAGTTTCGAGGTCACCGCATTAGTGAAACGNTCGTAGTGGCCNAGGTCGAGGTCGGTTTCCGCGCCGTCATCGGTGACGTAGACCTCCCCGTGCTGATACGGGCTCATGGTGCCCGGGTCGACGTTCACGTACGGGTCGAGCTTTTGTAATGTCACCGTGTAGCCGTGGCCCTCCAGCAGGCAGCCGATCGACGCCGCGGCGAGGCCCTTGCCGAGCGAGGACACGACTCCGCCGGTAACGAAGATGAACTTCACGGGACGACCGTGGGTGTTGAGAATCGGTTCGCTCATACATGGGCTCCGGCGGCGACGAGTCGGCGGACGCGTTCGAGGTCAGCGGGTGTGTCGACACCGATGGCGTCGTGATCGGTGACGGCGGTCATGATGCGGTAGCCATGCTCCAGGACCCGCAACTGCTCCAGCTGTTCGGCGCGCTCGAGCGGGGTGGGTTCCAGGCGACTGACGGTCAGGAGAAACGGGCGCCGGTAGACGTACAACCCGATGTGTTTCGCGACTGACGCCGCTCCCCGAGCCTCTTCGCCGGCGCGGCTGAGGCCGATGGGGGCCCGTGAGAAAAACAACGCGTACCCGTCGCGGTCGACGGCGATCTTCACCACATCGGGGTTCTGGAGGTCGGCAGCGGTGCGGATCGGAGAGCGGAGGGTGGACATCACCACGTTCGCATTGTTCGCGCAGGCGGCCACCGCCGCGTCGATCATGGCGGGTTCGATCAAGGGTTCGTCCGCCTGCACGTTGACGATCAGGTCGTGGTCGAGGCCGTCGGCCACTTCCGCCACCCGATCCGTGCCACACCGATGGTCGCCGCGGGTCATGCGCGCGTCGCCGCCGAAATCCATCACCGCGCGCGCCACACGCTCATCGTCGGTCGCGACGATGACCGAGTCCACAGTGGAGGCCGACGCGGCACGCCGATATACATGTTCGACCATCGGTCGACCGCCAATATCGGCCAGCGGCTTACCGGGAAGTCGGGTTGATGCGTAACGCGCGGGGATGACGGCGGCGACTCGGGTGGCTGCTTCGGTGGACCTACCCGAGAGCCGAGTCGCGGCGTGCACGGTGAATCCTAACACAATACGTCACGGTGCTTTACGGTTCGACACCCCCGACGATGGACGCTCTGTCGATGGGTCGTGACCACGGTTGCAACGTCCCGGCNCGCGGATGCGTCGGAGCCGCTAGACGTGGTAAAATCACCGGACGGATACCGTATGACCAATTCGCGCGTAGCACTCCTGGCGTTGGGCGCGGCGTTGATGGGGGCGTGGCTGTCGTCGGCCGCCGGAACCGCGCCGAGAGCGCCCGACGAACTGCAGGCCAGCCCTCCGTCGGCGGCNCCGCCGCTGGTGGNCGAGCCCCAGCNCCGTCTCGATCTGGAGCGTGAAGTGGCGGGNCTGGCGGCCAGACTGGAGGCCGCCCCTCGTCCCACGTCACCCGTCCGCAATCCGTTCACCCTGGCGCGGCGTCCGCGGAGTCAGGTGTTGTCAACCCAGGCGTCGGGCGGTCACGTGCTACAGCCCGGGGCTGAGCAGATGGCGTCGGCGGTGGTGGGCTGGGCGGTTGCCGACACGCCGCCCATCACGCTCGTAGGTGTCGGCGCCGAGCGCACGCCGACCGGGCGTGTCCATACGGCGATTTTGTCGACTGACGGTCGTGTGTTCTTG
>PAUN01000056.1 GCA_002712885.1 Acidobacteriota bacterium | reverse complement strand
GGGGGGGGGCGGGCCACCCCCGCAGAAGGGCCTCGCGCGCCGCAAGCCGGCGCGCGGCGGGGCGATCAACGGGCCGGGGCCGGGGGTCGTCGCTGGGGTGGTGTATGTCGGGGTGGGCTACCAGTTCATTGGCAGCCGTCCCGGCAACGTGTTGCTTGCCTTCGGGATCGATTAAGCAGGGCGAAGACGCGGTTACGCAGACAGGACACAGGGCCAAGGCCGGGTTCGACACCTTCTCCATATCGGCCGCATCTATGACTCGGTGCCGGACGGACGCGTCTTGCTGGTGACCGGATCGGAGAGGGTGAGCCAGGAAGCGGTGATGTGGCTGGACTGGTGGGCCCGGGACCGCCAGGAATGCCTAATCCGTAATGGTGTAACCTTCTTCACCTGGGTCCGCCGCATGACCGTTGACGCCTATTACACGAGCCCAATCGGGATCGCTGATGTCGGATACCAGGGCAATGCCGTGTTGAGCGAGTTCGAGGTGTCACGTGAGGTACTCAACTTCGTCAACTCTCGTATCGGTCAACTTGATGAACTGGGGAACTCTGGGGATGCACCCGAAGAGGATGAACCTGAAATTGACGCCCGCTGAGTCGTGACCGCCGATCGTCCGGCCCCTGTCGCTCCCCACACTATCTGTGCTTATCGCATCCTCAGCTGGCGCGCCGGTCCGCCCTCACCTCCGCAGCGCGGGGCGGGCCCGTGCCGTCGTCTGTGTCTGTCTCCTGGTCTCGACCTCGTCTGTCGACGCCGGGCAGGACCCTACGCCAGGTCCGAGCGGGACCCAGCCGCCGACCGGGTTCGCCCTGACCACTGACACCCGGATGGTCGCCGCCGCGCGCATCGAGGCGGCGCCTTCAATGGACGGTGACGTGCTGGGCGACCCCGCCTGGGCCGGCGTGATGCCGGCGACCGGGTTCGTGCAGACCGCGCCCGACGAGGGCCTCTCGGCCTCCGAGCGGACCGAGGTGCGCGTGGTCTTCACGGACGACACTATCTACTTCGGCATCGTCGCCTATGACCGCGACCCCTCGGCGATCATCGTCACCGACAGCCGGCGCGACTCGTCGCTGACCAGCAGCGACAGCGTGCAACTCATCCTCGACACGTTTCGTGACCAGCAGAACGGGTTCGTGTTCGGCACCAGCCCGTCCGGGCAGGAGTACGACGGGCAATTGATTAATGAAGGGGCCGGCGGCAGCGGCATGGGCCGCGGGGGCACGTCGTTCGGTGCCGGTGGCGGCTTCAATCTCAACTGGGACGGCGTCTGGCAGGTGCGCACCTCTATCTCCGACATCGGGTGGAGCGCCGAGTTCGCCATTCCGTTCCGCACGCTCCGATTCTCGCCCGGCCGCGAGCAGACCTGGGGACTCAACATCCAGCGCAGCATCCGGCGCCGCAACGAGCTGGCCTACTGGTCGCCGTTGCCTCGCCAGTTCGACCTGTTCCGGGTGTCGATGGCCGGAGCGCTCACCGGGGTCGAGGCGCCCGCCGGACTCTGGCGTACCTTGCAGGTCACGCCCTACGCCGTCGGCGGGGCGTCGAAGCAGACCGACGTGCTCGGCGCCGAGATCGAGACGTTCCGGGAGTTCGGTGGTGACCTCAAGTACGGGGTCACCTCAGGACTCACCTTCGACGCCACCGTGAACACCGACTTCGCCCAGGTCGAGGTGGACCAGCAACAGATCAACCTCGATCGGTTCAATCTGTTTTTTCCGGAGAAGCGACCGTTCTTTCTCGAGAATGCGGGTGCGTTCACCGTGAGTAACAGCGGGGGGGCCGCCTTCAACGACCCAAGCCAGACGGAGCTGTTCTTCAGCCGCCGGATCGGGATCGACGAGGGAGGGCAGGCCATTCCTATCCTAGGCGGGGTCCGCCTTTCCGGGAAGGTCACGGACTCGACCACCATCGGTCTGCTCAACATGCAGACCGACGATGTCGGCACCACGACGCCGAGCAACAACTTCGGGGTGGCCCGGATACGTCAGGACCTGCCGAATCGGTCCAGCGTCGGCGCGTTGTTCGTCAATCGTCAGGCGACCGGACGCTTGGCCGAGGATAACGATATCAACCGTACCTACGCCGTGGACGGTCGCCTGGGGTTCGGCCAGAACGGCATCGTGTCCGGGTTCGCGGCCAAGACCGAGACACCGGGACTGCGCGGCGAGGACCACGCGTGGGACACCGCGGTCGACTACAACGCACAAGCCTGGCGGCTGCGCGCCGGCTACATGGAGATGGGCGACAACTTCAACCCGGAGGTCGGCTTCGTGCGCCGCAAGGGTTTCCGTAAAGTCGACGGGGGCATTTTCTACACCTACCGGCCCGACAACTTCCTGAAGCTCCAGGAGATCCAACCGCATATCACCTTCAACCGGTTCTGGAACTACGACGAGGGCTTCATCGAAAGCTCGCTGGTCCATATGGACAACAGCTGGGAGTTCAACGACAGCTCGACCGCGATCACTGGCTGGAACGTCCGGAAGGAAGGAGTGGTCGAGCCGTTCACCGTGTCAGGGGTGCTGGTGTTACCTGGCACCTACCAGTGGAACGAGGTCATGCTGAACTACAGCACCGACAACTCGGCCCCGTTCAACGCCGGCTTCCGTTTTCAGGGAAGTGGTTTCTTCGGTGGTGACTTGCGCTCGTATGGCCCCTCGGTCGGCTTTCGCCGAGGCGAGACGTTGAACGTGCGACTCAACTGGAGCCGCAACGACATCGACCTGCCGCTCGGCTCGGTCATCACCAACCTGGTGTCGACGCAGGTCGCCTACAACTTCTCGCCACGGCTGTTCGCGCAGAGTCTGTTGCAATACAACGACAGTGCCGATCTCTGGTCGGTCAATTTCCGGTTCGGTTGGCTGCAGGACGCCAACACCGGACTGTTCCTCGTCTACAACGAGACCGACGGCCTGGGCGAGATCCCGCACACCAGCGCCGGCCGAAGCTTCACTCTGAAATACAGCTATCTGTTCGACATCCTCAACTGAGGACCAGAGACAGGGGAGAGCCACGCCGTCCCGTTGTCCGTCTATCTGGCTTGCCCCGGCCGGTCCCAGAAGATCATCGTGCACCCGTAGTTGGTGTTGCTCTCATGGTAGTCGCAGGAATGATGGAGCTGGTGCCATTCCGCGGTGTTGAAGAGCCAGCCGAACGCGTCGGCCCATCTTGCGTTACCTCATCCGGCGTCGTGCACGGTCCGCCCTCCCACCACCGTACGGATGACGGCGATGTTCTTGATGTCGTCAGGGTCCACCTCGTGCGGGTCGCGTTCGAGCATCACGAAGTCGGCCAGCTTGCCCGCCGTGATCGACCCCTTCTCGCCCTCCTCGTATGAGGCTCGTGCCCCGTGCAGGGTCGCGATACGCAGCGCCTCCTCGACCGTGACCCGCTGATTGGCACCCCAGACCTGCCCGTCGAAATCTTTGCGGGTCACCATGCTTTGCATCGCCATCAGCGGTTCAAACGGGCCCGGGGTGTAGTCGGACGCGCCGGGCACTGGAATGTCGTAGTCGAGGAATGAGCGGTGCGCGAACATCCATTCCATCTTCTCGGCCCCGTATTCCTGCCACTTCTCGCCATGGAAGTGGATGTAGGTCCAGAACGGGGTCGGGATGGTCCCGGTGTTCTTGATGCGTTGGAGCAGCGACGGGTTGACCAACGAACAGTGCTCGATGCGGTGCCGCCGGTCGGGATGGGGCCAGCGTTCGAGCACCCGCTCGTAGGCGTTCAGCACCATGTCGATCGTGACGTCGCCGTTGGCATGGATGCCGACCTGCCAGTTGTGGCGATGCGCGTCCTCGACGACCTCGTGAACCTCTTCCTGAGACATCGTCAGGATGCCGTAGTCGTCCGGTCTGCCTTCGAACGGGGTGCTCATCCGCATCGTGCGCTCGGAGGCTGACCCGTCGGCGGCATATTTCACCCCGCCGATGCGCACCCACTCGTCGCCGAACCCGGTCGAGATACCGGCGTCTCGCAGTTCCTCGTAGGCGCCGCGGACCATGCTGTAGACTCGGTGTCTGAGCTCACCGGCCTGATAAGTCTCCTGATAGGCCACCAGCTTGCCGCGACCGGCCCCGGCGTCGTGCACCGTCGTGAGCCCGGTGGCGGTCAGTAGCCTCGAGATGTACGCCAGGCCTTCGCGCGCGCGGCCGCGCCGCTCGTCCTCGGTCAGCTCTTCCCGTTCGCCGACACCGAAGAACACGCGCCGGGCGTTCTCGGCCACCATCCCCGCCAACTCGCCATCCTCATCACGCGCGAACCGGCCGTCCGGTGGGTCTGGTGTGTCGCGCGAGATCCCGGCCAGCGCGAAGGCGTTGCTGTTGTACCAGTTGGTGTGACCGCCACGATGGGCCACGTTCACCGGGTGGTTGGGCACCGCCTCGTCCAGATGGGTCCGGTGAAGCGGCCCGTCGATCACTTTCGTGTCGTCGAACATAAAGCCGTTGATCCAGCGGCCGGGTGGCGTGTCGAGCGCCTTGGTCCGCAGCGCCGCCTGGATCTCGGCCACGGTGCGCAGATTGGTGTTCACCCCGTAGAGCTCATTCACCCCGCTCGGATGGCAATGGGTGTCGATGAAACCTGGGGTCACCGTCATGCCGGCTGCGTCGATGACCTCGGTGGTGGGACCAACGAGATTGCGAACGTCGTCGGTGCTGCCCACGGCGATGAACCGCCCGTGCTTGAGTGCGAACGCCTCCGCCCGAGGCTGGGCGTCATCGACGGTGTATACGCGTGCATTGACGACGGCTAGATCAGGCCGACTCGCGTCGTTCGCGCCGGTCTGTTGGGCGCTGACGCCGGGGCGCCCGGCATAGCCCACCCCACCGGCTAGCAGTGCGCTCATCCCGAGAAACTCTTTGCGGCTATAGGTGGCCATCGCGTCTCCTCTGTTCCCCGGCCATGGCGGCAGTGGCGCCGGTCGGGACGATGCTCATGAGGGTTCTGGGCGTCATCATGGACCAACGGTCCCAAGGATGGAAGGCACGGAGTCCGTGCCCGCGAATATTTCCAGGTTGAGAAGGCGCGGAATCGACTGTCCGCCAAGTATTCACACCAACCTGTAGCTCGATGAGACGGATGACTAGCAAAGGTTGCTCGGGACGTTCCCTGTTGCGCAAGGACATCAATGCCGCATGCGTGGTTGGGAATCCGAACAGACCGGCACGTTCCGCCGTTTGCCGTTACGATAGGCGCGCACGTCTGGCCACGCGGTGAGTTCCCAGCTCACCGGGCGTGGCGAGATCGGTATTTTGATTCGCGACTGGAGGCACGGATGGCGATTACCCTCACCGTGAATGGTCAGACCCATTCAGTGGACGTCGAACCGGAGACGCCGCTGCTCTGGGTGCTTCGCGACACGCTGGGTTTTACCGGCACGAAGTTCGGTTGTGGCATCGGCGCGTGTGGCGCGTGCACCGTGCAGATCGAAGGACGGGCCGTCCGCTCGTGCTCATTTCCGGTGTCTGGCGCAGAGGGCTCGGCCGTCACAACCATCGAAGGGCTCGCGACCGATGACACGCTTCACAAGGTTCAGGAGGCGTGGATTGCCCATCAGGTACCGCAGTGTGGGTATTGTCAGTCGGGGATGATCATGGCTGTCACGGCGATGCTCGACGAGCGACCCCATCCTAGCGACGAGCAGATTGACGCCACCATCACCAACATCTGTCGGTGCGGTACGTTCGCCAGGGTGCGTCGGGCTATCCACGCGGTCAGCGACGGCAAGGAGGGGCGCGATGCCTAAGGCCAAGAGGAGCGCGATGCGGAGGTGGACACGGCGCGCGTTCATCGGCGCCGGGAGTCTGGTCGGCGGCGGGTTCGTCCTGGGGATCGGCGGTGTCATCTTCTCGCCCAGTCGACACAGCGTCGTGTCTGCTGACGCCGAAGAGAAGGGCGAGCTGACGACCTGGATCACGGTCACGCCGGACAACCTCGTGACGATCCTCGTTCCGCATTGCGAAATGGGACAAGGGGCGTTGACGGGGCTGGCGATGATGGCGGTCGAGGAGATGGAGGCCGACTGGGGTCAGGTCCGGATCGAGGAGGCGCCGGCCCTCGACATGTATGCCAACGCGTTCATCCTCCGTGCGTTCGTGGGCGATGCGGTGCCGGCCCCCATGGGACGGGCCGTCGACTATGGCTCCTACCGGTTGGCGCGGTGGTTCGGCTCGCAGGCCACGGGCGGTTCGACGGCCGTCCGGGGCACGGGGCACTACGGCATGCGCCTGGCCGGCGCCGCCGCCAAGGAGATGCTGCTCGAGGCCGCGGCGGACCGGTTCGGTGTCGCCGCATCGGACTGCGCGGCGACCCAGTCTCGGGTGACGCATGCCGGCTCCGGCCAGAGTGCGACCTTCGGTGAGTTGGCGATGGCAGCGGCGGCGAAGCCGGTGCCCTCGAGTCCCGACCTGAAGGACCCGGAGACCTACACGCTGCGTCGCACGTCCCCGCCGCGGTTCGACATTCCGCCCAAAGTCGACGGGAGCGCCGTCTACGGCATCGACTTCACGCTGCCGGGCATGCTCTACGCCGCCGTCGATATCGCACCGGTACAGGGCGGCATGCTCGTCTCGGTCGACCCCGCCCCGGCCGAGGCGATGCCGGGGGTCACCCGCGTGGTGCAGCTCGACGAGGCGGTGGCCGTCGTCGCCGACAGCTACTGGCGCGCCCGGGTGGCACTGGCCGCGCTGACCCCGACCTACGACGATGCCGGGCACGGCAACGTCTCGAGCGCCTCGATCTTCGCCGCCTTCGACGAGTCGATCGGCGAGGCCCCGGCGATGCCGGACGAGGCCGCACAGGTGGTGACCGCGGACTATCGGGTGCCGTTCCTCGCCCACGCGACGATGGAGCCGATGGTGGCCACGGTGCGCGTCGACGGTGACCGCGCCGAGGTTTGGGCCGGCGTGCAGGATCCGCTCAACGCTCGCTCCGTCGCCGCCGACGCACTCGACCTCGACCCTGACCAGGTTCACCTCACGAACCTGCTGTTGGGCGGTGGCTACGGACGACGTCTGCCCTTTACGTTCGACTACGTGGATCTCGCCGCTCGTATCGCGAAGGTGATGTCCCCGACACCGGTGAAGCTGGTGTGGAGCCGCGAGAACGACATCCAGCATGACTACTATCGGCCCGCCGGTATGGCGCGGTTCGCCGCGGCGCTCGACGCGGACGGTAGGCCGCTCAAGGTCGCCTGCCACTACGCTGGCGGCGGCGATGGCGAGTCGGTGTTCATGCCGTATGCCATTGCCGACAAGCAAGCAGACGGGCGGGACGCGGCGCATCCGATCCGACTGGGGGCCTGGCGATCGGTGCTCAACTCGCAGCACGGGTTCTTCAAGGAGTCGTTTGTCGACGAGTTGGCCCATGCTGCCGGCAAGGACCCCTATCACTTCCGACGCGATTTGCTCGACGAGGAGCCGCGCTTTCGGGCCGCCGTGGAAAAGGTCGCGGCCATGGCCGACTGGGACAGTCCGCTGCCCGAGGGTGAAGGCCGCGGAATCGCGGTGTGCGAAAGCTTCGGGACCATCGTGGCGCAAGTGGCGCACGTGGCCGTGTCTCGGGAGGGCACGCTCCGGGTCCGTCACGTGCACGCCGTCGCCGACTGCGGTGACTACGTCAACCTCGACTCGGCGAAGGCCCAGATCGAGGGCGGCATCATCTTCGGGCTGTCGGCGGCCATGGTGGGGGAGATCACGATTGCGAAGGGCCGTGTCGTCCAGACCAACTTCGGCGACCATCAAATGATTCACCTGGCTGATGCGCCAGACATCAGCGTCGAGTTCATTCGGTCCGACACGCGTCCGGGCGGCTTGGGAGAGCCGGGGGTCCCGCCGATCGCGGCCGCGGTGACCAACGCCATTTTCGCGGCAACCGGTATCCGTGTTCGAGACCTCCCGATCAAGCATCACGACCTCGCGCGGGTGTAGAGCGCTCCGGGTGGCAGGCTGGCTGATCGCCACGACGCTGACGAAATGGGTGTGTTGAGGACGATGTCGACGACTCCGGTCGGGCGGCCGGCACCGGTTGGCGCCGTGGCTGCCACCGCGGTCCTGTGCGCCACCATCGGGACCGGGGCGCAGGTGCCCAACGATCCCTTTCCTGATCCAATCGAGGCGAAGGAGGGCGTGATCGTCGTCGGGTACACCGAGTTCACGATGCTCCCGGACGTCGCGGGGAAGCGGGCGCGCCCGATGCGTCTCGTCGACGAGCCCGAGTCGGGGCGTTTGTTCGTCAACGACATGCAGGGGCCCGTCTACACGATCGGTTATGGCGGCGAGGTAGCCCTCTATCTGGATATCAACGACCCCCGATGGGGCCTCCCAGTCGAGTTCGCCGGGCGCGAGCAGGGGGTCCAGAGCTTCGCGCTGCACCCCCAGTTCGGCGTGGCGGGCGCCGCCGGTTACGGCAGACTGTACGCCTGGATGGACACGCGAGACACGGTGCCCGAGCCGGACTTCGTGTCGGGTGGAGGGCAGGACTCGCATGACACCGTGCTGGTCGAATTCGCCGCCCGCGACGCCGCGGCCGCGACCTATAACGGCGGGCCGCCACGGGTGCTGCTCAGGGTCGAGCAACCGTTCCGCAACCACAATGGCGGGTATATCGCATTCAACCCGCTCGCGACCCCGGGCGATCCTGACTTCGGCATGCTGTATGTCGGCCTCGCCGATGGAGGCAGCGGGGGCGACCCGATGGACCTCGGTCAGAATCTCGGGGTGGCGTTCGGCAAAATCCTGCGGGTGCAGCCGGTGGGCTCCGACAGCCGGAACGGCCAGTACGGGATTCCGCCCGACAACCCCTACGCCGGAGACGAACTCGACCAGACGCTTTCTGAAATCTTCGCCTCCGGTCTCCGGAACCCGCAGGGCCTCGCCTGGGACCCGGTGAACGGCAACATGTTCGTCACCGATATCGGTCAGAACATAGTCGAAGAGCTCAGTCTGGTCACCGCCGGCGCCGACCTGGGGTGGAGCAGTTGGGAAGGCAGTTTCCGCTTCATCAGCCGTCGGGCCGTCGACCTCAACGACCAGCGGAGCGAGCCCGGTCTCACCTATCCAATCGCCGAGTACGGCCAACTCGACCCACTCCTGCAGCGCCAGTCGGCCGCGGGGGGTGTCCTCGTCTATCGGCACGACACCATCCCGCAACTGGAGGACCGCGTGTTGTTCGCGGATTTTCCGCAAGGCGAAATCTTTCACCTGCCGGCCGACGACCTGCCCGAGGGCGGACAAGATGCGATTCGCCGGGTATTGCTTCGCGACGGCGCCGACGTCAAGACGCTGCTCCAACTGGTGGCGGAGAAAACCAGCGAGTTGGGGTTCGAACCGGCCGTGCGGGTGGATGTGCGCTTTGGCACGGGGCCGGACGGCCGGATCTTCCTGATGAACAAACACGACGGGGTCGTCAGAGAAGTCGTGCCGTGACATGGAGGCCAGCTCACGTCCGATTGGGTCGCCACGCGGCCGCACGCGCGTCTGACGTGTTCAATCTGTTCCGCGTGCCGTCTGAGGTACTGATGACCATTCGCTGCCTGACCGTGCCGGTGCTTGTTGTCCTCAATCTGGCGTGCCTGGCCGCGCCGGTGGCCGCCCAGCCGGGGGCGCGCAACGGCGAGTGGCGTGCCTATGCGGCCGACACCTACAGTTCGAAATATTCCCCACTCGACCAGATCACCGCTGACAACTTCGACGAACTCGAGGTGGCCTGGCGGTGGCGAACCGCCGACACGCACCTGGTCGTCGAAGGCGCGAGCGGCGCGTCCCTCGTCCCGTCCGAGACGCGGTTCGACCTGCTCGAGGCGGAGGAGCCAGACCGCTGGGTGACACGACCGGGGGCCGGTCGGTTGGTGGCGACGCCGCTGATGGTCGACGGCGTGCTGTATCTGAGTACCCCGCTCTATCAGGCCGCGGCCATCGACGCGAGGACGGGAGCGACGCTGTGGGTGCACGATCCGCGCATCTACGAAGCCGGCACGCCGGCCCCGGCACCGTGGGCGCACCGCGGCGTGGGTTACTGGGAGAGTGGCGGCGAATCCAGGATCGTGTGGGGCACCGGCGACGGGTTCCTGGTGTCGGTCGATGCGAAGACTGGGTTGCCCGCGGCCGACTTCGGAGACGGCGGGCGGGTCGACCTGACGGAGAACCTGCCACGCGCCACACGCGGGCTGCGCGACAACCTGAATCTTCTTCCGCTCTCGTCACAGTCGGCGCCGCTGGTGGTGGGAGACACCATCATCGTCGGGTCGTCGATCAACGACTTCAGCATCACCAAGGAGATGCCACCGGGGTTCGCGCGCGCCTACGACGCCCGGACGGGCCGGCATCGGTGGGATTTTCATAACATTCCGCAGAGCGCCGACGAGTTCGGCAGCGAGACCTGGCTGAACGAGTCGTGGCGCTATTCGGGCAACGCCAACAGTTGGTCGAACATGAGCGTTGACCCTGAGCTCGGGTATGTCTATCTGCCGACGAGCACGCCGACATCCGACTATTACGGCGGACACCGGCCGGGTGACAACCTGTTTGCCGAAAGCTTGGTGGCGGTCGACATGCAGACCGGACAGCGTGTGTGGCACTTCCAGATGGTGCATCACGGGGTCTGGGACTACGACAACCCGACGGCGCCGAACCTGCTCGATATCACCGTCGAGGGGCGTGACATCAAGGCGGTGGCGCAGGTCACCAAACAAGGGTTCGTGTATGCGTTCGACCGGGTGACCGGCGAGCCGATCTGGCCGATCGAAGAACGCGAGGTAAGCACCGAGACCGACCTTGAGGGCGAGGTCCTGTCGCCGACCCAGCCGTTCCCCACCCGCCCGGCGCCGTTCGACACCCAGGGCGCCACCCTCGACGATCTGGTCGATTTCACGCCTGAGATCCGGCAAATGGCGGTGGAGGCGGTTGAGGGGTTCCGGCTGGGCCCGCTGTTCACGCCGCTGTCGCTCCAGGGCACCATCTTTCGACCCAGCGCCGGCGGTGGCGCCAACTGGTCTGGCGCCGCGGTCGATCCCGAGACCGGCATTCTCTACGTGCCGTCGCGCAACGTCCATTCGGTCATGCGCTTCCGGCGTCCGGAGGCCGGTGAGCCCTCGACCCTCGACTACATCCTCAGCCGTGGGGGGGCGTCGTTCATCGAGGCGGGCAACCCTGACCGGCGACCACAGATGCCGCAGGGACTGCCGCTCTGGAAACCGCCGTATTCGCGGATGACCGCGATCGACATGAACACCGGCGAGCATCTCTGGATGACACCGCTTGGCAACGGGGACCGTATTCGCAATCACCCGATGCTCCGGGCACTCGACCTCCCGCCGCTGGGCGGCGACGACAGTCGGAGCGGTCCGGTGCTGACCAAGACCCTGCTTGTTCACGCGCTGACGGCCGGCGGGACGGATGGTGGTCCCCGGCTGGTCGCCTACGACAAGGCGACCGGACAGCCGGTAGGGTCTGTGGACCTGGGCGGCGGGGCCATCGGCACCCCCATGACCTACATGCTCGATGGCGTGCAGTACATCGCCTTGACCGTTGGCGGAGAGGGCGCTCCTGGGCTCATCGCGCTCGCGCTACCGCAGTGAGTCGCGCGCGGGTGGTCCGCTCGCCCTGGCCAACGGGCTCAGTCCGGACCCAACCGTAGTCAGTCCCGCCAGGTGGGATTGACGAATGCACCGTTGGCGGCCACGTCCCAGACGGCGATCCGCGCCCAGTCCCATCCAGCGGCGTCGACCGTGAACTCGAACGGCGTGGCGCCGAACGAGGGCGTGTGGGTCATCGGAAACATCTCTCGATGCGTCTCGTCGCCGTCGCCCCAAACGACTTCCGCGAAGCGCAGTGGAAACGTCCAGTCGATCTGCCCAGTCACGGCGATCTCGTCGTCGGTGGACTTGGACCAGTCGACGTTCGCGAGCAGCACCTCGCCGGTGGTGGTGAAGAAGTCGCCGTTCGCGAGCGGCTCAAGTGCTTCGCCCCACCGGTCGAATGGGGGCAGCTCATCCAGCTTGATGTAGTTGATGTTCATGTGGGCATAGAGCTCGTGCGTCTCATCAAGCTGGAACACGTCGACCTCGCCGAAGATCTCTTTGCGAATTCCTTGCGCGCTCAGGTCGTCGAGCAGGGTCAGCGACCGCTCGCCCAGGCGCGGTGAGGAGGGGTCCGACGGCATCGCCTTCCAGCCGGCGCCGAGGTAGGCGGCGTCTTGGAAGTGGTCGGTCTGGGCGATCTGATCGGGAAAACCGGTCGACCCCTTTGTGCGCGGGTGGGTCTGATACATGAATCCGCCTTCGCGACGTATCAGTTCCAACAGTTCCTCGGCGTTCGCGGTGCTGTAGACCTTCCCGTACGTGGGGTGCGTCATCTCGAACTCGCCACCCTCCGGTCGGTTCATGAACCAATAGACCGGTTTCGGGAAGAACAGGGCCCAGTGTCCCCCGAAGTGCACGTTCGCTTCCTCGCCCGGGATCAGCAGGAAATCCGGTTCCGATTGCGCGCGTAGCGCCGTGAAGTACGCGTCCAGCTCGTCGAGCCGCAGGTCGGTCAGGTCGCGCGGATGGCCGTCGCCGTGGAAGTCCATGATGATCGACGCATCGACGCCCATCGCCTTCAGCACCGGCTTGAACGGCGGTGTCCAATCGAAGCCGTGCTCGAGCGCCTGCATCGTATAGGCCAGATGCCAGTGCGTGCTCATCGTCTTGTAGCCGTCGACCGGCCGGAACCGGTCGCGGTTCGTGTAGGCCAGGACGTCGTCGAGGGTGTCGGCTGGCGCGCCGGACGACAACAGGAAGAACACCGACATCCGCTGGGTCTGGCCAGGCGGGGCATTCATCCAGGGATAGAACCGCCAGTTGGTATCGCGGATTTGCCTGATACCGAGCGACACCCGACCGCGCCACGAGCGGTGCCACAGATAGCCCAGGTTCGACGTGAAGTCGCGCGGAAAGAAATACTGGTGTGGCGCCGGAAACACCGCGACGCTGCCCTGTTCCGTCTCGACCGCCAGCGTGCGATAGCGGACCTCCACTGGGACCCGCTCCGGGTCGAAACCGGTACTTACATCTTTCTGCAGCGTGCCCGCCGTGTCGTAGTAGCTGACCTGGGTCGCCATGTTGCCGCCGACGATCCGGTCAGACGTGGCCGCCATCTCCCACCCGGCGTCGTAGTAGTAGGCGACATCGGCCTGATAGGTGGTGAGGACCGCTTCCTGCTGAATCAGGCGGCTGCCAGGAAAGACCGTGTAGGCGATGCCCCCATCGAAGACGCCCATCTTCAGACCATCGAACAGAATTTCGACGCGGTCACCGACGGTGCGGGCAGTGGCGCTGCGAAGGTTGAACACGCCCTGCGCCGTCCGGGTGCCGCTGGGGTGCGCTGGTGGGTAGTCGAAGAACGCGTTCCAGCCACCTCGGCGGGTCCCGGTTTCACCCTGATAGTAGGGACGGGCGTTCGACACGATGAGCGTGTCGCCGGCCTCGATCGACCGAACGAGCGGCATCTCGGGATCGAGCGAGAACGTGGCGCGCCAGGGTTGACCGGTTTCATCCGACCAGGCGACCACCACGGTGTCTTCGGTTTCGAGCACCGTCACCGGTCCCGGTTGGACGCCACGGGTGTCCAGCGGCACGACGGCCCCAATGACGGTGGCGGCCGCGCCGGTCGCGACGACGTAGGCGGCCAGCGCGCAGGCGGCGGTCGTTGTCTTCATGATTCCCATCTCCTCGGCCTGCCGCGGTTCCATCCGCGCCACCCGGCCTGCGAAAATCAGGCTGCCACGAGGTCAGTGCGCCGCGTTCCGTTGCGCCGCGTAGTACCGATCAAGCAGATCCAGACGCTCTTTCCGGACACCGCTCCGCACCTGGATGGTGTCGCCGACCTCGAGTGCTTCGTCGGCGTCGGGGTCGAAGGCTGGCCATTCATGTAGTCCTGGCCCGTTCGGATCGCCGGTGGCGGCGAAATTGATCCAGTACGACGCGAGCGTGTCCGACAGGCCGCGGTCGGTCTCGTCGTAGTCGCGGTTCGCGTTGGGAGCGGTGCTGACGCCAAAGTTGTCGAACACATACGGAATCTCGGCGGTGTGATAGGCCCCGTAGTGCGCGAAGGCGTCGCCCTCTGGCGCCGGCGGCACGCGGCTGAAGTAGTAGAGGTAGGCTGGCGACGACACGGTCTCCATCATCCGCGCCCAGGTCCGCATCTCCCATCCAAAGGTGCTGTCAGTGAAGATCGCCACCTGACTCTGCCAGGCCTCCTCGACACTCTGCGCGGGGTAGGTGGCCAGGAACTCCTCGGCGAACTCGCCGTATTGGCGCCGCACGCCCTCCTGATATCCGGCCAGCGTCACCGAGGGCGGCGTGAACATCGTGCCCTCGTCCGCATTCGACCCGATGATGACCGGCACGTCGTGCTGCCTCCCCCCCGCGAAAATGTTGTAGATCGTGTCGGGGAACACCCAGCCATCCACCGTGGCCCCGACCCCCGGGAGCGACACTCCGAGCACGTCGTCGGCGCTCGCCGATCGCATCGCCGCGAGCGACGGCTGCACGTCTGGCCCGACCAGCGTTTTGACGAACCCCCCCCCGGCCGTCTCGGCCTCGGCTCTCGGACGCGCGTGGCCGGACGCACCGAAACCGCCACCGCTCTCGCCGATCGCCGCCTGGAAGAGCCCGTGAGCCAGCGGGGTCGCCATCATGTGGTTGACGCTCCACGACCCGGCCGACTCGCCGAAGATCGCCACNCNGTCNGGGTCGCCGCCAAACGACGCGATATTGCGTTGCACCCAGTCGAGNGCCGCCACCTGGTCGAGCGTGCCGTAGTTCCCCGACGCGCCGTGGTCCGATTCCCCGCTCAACAGCGGATGCGCCAGATAGCCAAGCGCGCCGAGGCGATAGTTGATCGTGACCACCACCGCCCCCCGCTGCGCGAGCGCCGTCCCGTCATACGACACGTCGGCGCCATTGCCTATGGTGAGCGCTCCACCGTGGATCCACACCAGCACCGGAGCACGGGCGCCGGGCCGCGCGCCGCTCCAGACGTTGAGGTACAGGCAGTCCTCGGAGACTTCGTCGACACCGGCGTCATAGAATGAGCCGATCCCGGNCGGAATACGTGTCTGGACGCACGCGGGCGCCGCCACCGTGGCGTCTCGAACCCCGTCCCAATGGTTCGCGGGCTGCGGTGGGCGCCATCGGAGATCGCCGACCGGCGGCGCCGCGAACGGTATACCGCGATACACCCAGACCGCTGCCCCGAGCGGAGACGGCGCGCCCGCTATCTGTCCCCCGTCGACGGTGAGGACCCCGGGCTCTGTGACGTCGTCCGGGGCCGCGGGCGCGGCGCAGGACGTCACCAAGAGCGGTGTCCCGAGTACGAGTAGACCGATCGCCGCGCGTCGTATCGTGGCATCACCTGAAGTCACTATCGATTTCGTGTCCACGCGTGGGGGATGGACTCCTACGCTGCTCCCTCNCGACGGCGGCTGACTGGGTTGGTCGATTATACCGACCAGCCCGGCACCGAGGTGCACCGGCTCGACATGGTGGCGTTTCGGCGGTCGCGGAGGCAACCGGTCTTCTGCAAGAATGCCGTTGAACGAGGTCCGACACTTGACCTGGCGCCCCGACGTGGGCATTCTCGGCATGACGTTGCGTGGCCATCATCCATGGAGTCGACAATGATCCGTTCAAGAGGGAAGCTCGCGATCCGGTACACGCCCTGGCTGCTTGCGGTGGGCCTCAGCCTGACGGTGCTCACAGGATCCAGTCTGCAGGCCGCCGTGCCGGGGACGGCCACGTTGACGGGGACGGTCACCGCCTCGCAGCCGTTCCAGGCGGCACAGGTCTACCTTCGCAATCTCGACCGGGGGGTTGTGTACATGGTGTACACGGCTGGCGGACGCTTTCGCGCCGTGGCCCTGTTTCCCGGCAACTACGAGATCAGCGCCAGCACCAAGCATCTCGAGTCGGACGTGCAGACCGTCGTGGTNGCGGCGGGGGACTCCCCGGAGGTGAGTCTCGCGATGCGAGCGCTCGAGGGCGATGCGCCCTCGCTGGTCATTCCGGCCGGACGGACCGCGATGGAGAGCGGTGCCGCGGGGTCGTTCGAATACGCCAGCTACGACGAGATCTATCCGCCGGGTCCCGGCCGGGAGGTCGCCGAGCAGGTGTGCATGGTGTGCCACGGCGAAAACTTCTTTGCGACGCGGCCGAGCACCGAGCGGCAGTGGATGTCTCGCATCGACCATATGGTCGGCAGCACACTCGGCGAGGAGGATCCAACCCGATACGGCCAGGGGATGCTCTCGTTCCGGGCGTCGACTTTCCGCTTCGGGCGGCAAGACCGTGACGACCTGCTGGCGTATCTGGTCGAGCACTTCGGACCCGACAGCAAGCCCCGCCGCGTTCGTATCGACCAGCAGACGCCGATCGATGAGGAGGCCCTCGCCAAGGCCATGTATATCGAGTACTACCTGCCCACGGACGGTCCGGGAGAGGGGAACAACGATCCGCGGTGGGCCAGGGACGGAGTCAGTCGCTACGGGCAAGATCCCCGGTTCGATGCGGATGGCAACGTCTGGCTCGTCGACCGCGGCATCCCGCATCGCCTGGTCAAGCTCGATCCCCGCACGGGTGAGCAAAAGGAGTATCTCTACCCCGATCCGCGCAACGGGAACCACGAAATCCTCATCGATCCGACCGGGATGATCTGGCTGCCTGAGCATCGGGGTCGGACGGGAGACAAGGAAAAGCGTCTCCTGGGGTTCAACCCGGAGACGGAGAAGTTTGAGCGCCAGATCCCGATGGACCCGGACAACGTGGTACGTAACCCGACCAAGTTCCTCCAGTCGTTGGCCATGGACTCGAAGGGCAACATCTACGTGGGGTGGATCATGGGCGGCGCCCTGAGCAAGTGGGACCGGGCCACGGGCGAGGTGTCGGTGTTTCGGATTCCGACGCCGCACGCCGTTCCCTACGGCGTGGTGGCCGACCGCGCCGACAACATCTGGATCGCGCTCTGGAGCGGCGGCAAGATCGTGAAGTTCGATACGTCCAACAACTCGTGGACCGAGTTCACGGCCCCCACCTACCCGGCCCATACCCGACGGCTGAACGTGGACTACGAGAACAACATCTGGTGGGGCATCTACTCGGCGGGGAAGCGGTCCGGCAAGCTCGTCAAGCTGGACCAGGCCACCGGCAAGATGACGGAGTGGACCATCCCGCACCAGAATGCCGAGCCCTATGATGTCGCCGCNGANCCCGAGGGTCACATCTGGGCCGCCGACGTCGGGCAGCGCACCGACGGAGAGCACGGCGCTTCACTCTGGAGGTTCGATCCGGGCACCGAAGCGTTCACGTTCTACCCGAAGCCGCAGCGGCACGCGGATTCACCCAAGATCCAGGTTACCCGTGAGGGCGCCGTGTGGTACTCGCCACGCGGAAGCAGGGAGGCCCCCGCCTTCGGCGTGCTGTACCCGGACATGGACAAAATCGACTCGCTGGCGGCGTATTACACCTACGGGCCGCCCGGGTATCCGTATGAGGTGTCCGCTGCCTCGACCTCGGACGGAGGGCAGTAATACCGAGGCCGGCACGCAATAAATTCGAGGCGACATTGACGTGGCCGGAGAGAGTCAGATGAGCCGTCGAACGATCTCCTCGGGTGTGGAGTAATCGGCGTCATGCTGGTGCTGCCACCGCCGGCGCGGCGCAGTCGACGAGCGCCGCGGGGCCCCGACTCAATCGGCTGTTCCGGTTCTAGTGCNCTGTAACCATGATTCGCAACAGCTGTTGCCAGCGGGGCATCGCGTCTGCCGTTTGTGGCTCAGCGTTTTGGGGAATTGCCTTTCGGCGAACTCTATTCGTCAGCGGTCAGCTTGTAGAGCAAGGCGCCAATCACGGCGCCAACGATTGGGCCAACGACGAAGATCCAAAGCTCGCTGACGGCTGCACCGCCCTGCAGTAGAGCTGGGCCAATGCTACGGGCTGGGTTCAATGACGAGTCGCCCAGCGGTACGCCGATCAAATGGGCCACAAACAGAAATCCGCCGATGGCCAGGCCGGCTGCGCCGGGGGTTGCCTTGGACGATGTGGCGTTGAAGATGACGTAAAGGAAGAGGGCTGTCAGCACGATTTCGAAACCGAGCATCGATCCAGGTGTCATGAGGTCGCCGAGCGCGATGCCGTTGGCGCCGAGCCCATGTTGTCCGACGCTGTAGGTCTGGATGCCTGTTAACAGCGCCCGCAGAACCACGCTGGCCAAAATGCCGCCAATGACTTGTGCAACCATGTAGGGGACAGCATCTTTAACTGAAATCTTCTTGGCGATGAGCATCGCAATCGTCACGGCCGGATTGATGTGACAGCCCGAAATTGGTCCGATCGTGTAAACCAGCACCATCAGGGTAAAGCCGAATGCGAAGGCAATCGCTAGAATGGGCATGCCACTCTCGCCGAGTAGTGTTGAGCCAGCCAGAACGGCCGTGGCTGTTCCAATGAAAACAAGGATGAAGGTGCCTATAAGTTCTGCGATCGTAGCCTTGACGTTCATAACGCGATCTCCTGTGCTGTTATTGCTTGGGTTGTCGAGCGCTGAGTTCCCGCATTAGAGGCTTCTGTGCCAATTCTGTCAACGGTTGAATGACGTGAAAGCAGTCTTTTGAAGCAGCCATCGACGAGTTGCGTTCTCATGGAATCGGGCGCGTTTGCGTATTACGCAACATTTATGTTGCCTTGCTTGCGGCAAAAGTTAACCGTTCTTGTTTCCCGTCCAGGTGGGGCGGATACGGTCTTCGGGTGGGCGCTGGTCCAGGGAGAGAGCAATGCGAATAGCGTGCCGGTGGGTGATTGGTGTCTTGTGCCTCGTCGTGGTCGCCGGGTCTGTCGTGTCGGCGCAGTCGGTCGCCGACAGCTACACGCCGGTGACCGACGAAATGCTGGTGGACCCGGCGCCCGGCGATTGGCCCATGTGGCGGCGGACCTACGGCCACTGGGGCCACAGTCCACTCGACCAGATCAACACATCCAATGTCGGCACCCTCCGTCTCGCCTGGGCCTGGACAATGGGCGAAGGTCTTCAGGAAACGACCCCGCTGGTGCACGACGGGATGATGTTCCTGGTGCAGGCATGCGACTTCGTCGAGGCGCTCGACGTGCGTGACGGGTCCCGCATTTGGCAGTATCGCCGCGAGCGCGTCGACCACGCGGCGAGGTTGTCGTGTGCGAACCGCAACGGTGCCCTCTATCAAGACAAGTTGTTTATCGCGACTCACGACGCCCATCTGGTCGCCCTGGATGCGCGTACGGGCGACGTCGCGTGGGACGTGGAGGTCGGCGACTGGACCATCGGCCAGCACTACTCCGGCGGCCCGATGGTGATCAAAGGGCGCGTCGTCGCTGGCATGTCGGGCTGCTATCACCTCAACACCCGCTGCTGGGTGTCGGCCCACGACGTCGACACGGGTGAGGAGGCGTGGCGCACCTACACCATCCCTGGCCGGGGCGAGTTTGGTTACGACAGCTGGGGTGACGTGCCGGACGAGGACCGTCGCGGCGGCTCCGCGTGGAACTCACCGAGCTACGACCCGGAGTTGAACCTGATCTATACCGGAGTGGGGGTGCCGATTCCATGGGGCTCCGTCCAGCGCGGAACCGGAGACGGCGACGTCCTCTATACGAATT
This sequence comes from Acidobacteriota bacterium, assembly GCA_002712885.1. Lineage (GTDB taxonomy): Bacteria > Acidobacteriota > Vicinamibacteria > Vicinamibacterales > UBA8438 > UBA8438. Next base: position 68,575 of record PAUN01000056.1, on the reverse strand, counting down.
CCACGCTGGCGTTGAATGCCGACACGGGAGACATCGTCTGGTATTTTCAACACATTCCCAATGACGAGTGGGATCTCGACCATCCCTACGCCCGGTTAGTGGTCGAGACAGAGGTCTCGCCGGACGCCGCGGTTCGGTGGAAGAACAGCTCGATCACGCCGGGCGGGCGCCGCAAGATCGTGACCGGCATCCCGGGCAAGACCGGCATCGTCTGGGCCCTAGACGCCGCGACCGGTGCGTTCCTGTGGGCCGAGCCCACCAACTATCAGAACGTCGTGGTGGATATCGACGCCGAGAGCCGCCGGGTCATTCTCAATTCAGCGTTGAAGTTCCCGGAGGTGGGGAAGCCCGTGTTCGTCTGCCCGAGCGCCTTGGGTGGTATCAACTGGCAGGCGACCGCCTACCACCCTGGAACGAACGCGCTGTACGCGCCGACCAACAACGTCTGCATGGACCTGACGCTCAATCAGTTCCGTGACCGGCCTGGCGCCCACCACGGGTCGGCCCGGATCGCGCAGGCACCGGCCCCGGACATCGACGGCGAAATCGGTCAGTTCACGGCCATGGACCTGACCACCGGCCAGCCGCTCTGGGTGTATCGGCAGCGGGCCGGCATGGGTGGTTCGGTGCTGACCACCGGTGGCGGTCTGGTGTTCGTGACCGATGACGCCCGGCGGTTTCGCGCCTTCGACGCCCGCAGTGGCGACATCCTGTGGGAGCAGATTCTCAACTCGAGCGCGGGCGGGTTTCCGGTCTCCTACATGCACGACGGCGTGCAATACCTCGCCATTGCGGCCGGTGGCGGTATCAATTTCCGCGGACTTACGCCGGAGATCCAGCAGCCAGGTCGCGGCAACACGCTGTTCGTCTTCAAGCTGCCCTGACGCGACCCGGTTGCCGGTCGCTCGCGTTAGTCCCCGAACGCCACCGCGATTTCCGGAAAGAGCATTTGCGGAAGTGACAGGCGTGACCGATCCCGCTCGTCAAACCCGGTCGCACGCTCATACCGGTGCACGACGTCGAGCGCGTCGGTAAGCGAGGGTTTGTGGGTCGCTTCGAACTCCACACATCGGACGGCCCGGGTCTCGGTCGTGGCGCAGTAGTGGACGACTTCGATATCCGCGAATTGCCACACACGCAGGTCCTTCTGGAGCGTGCCGCGCCACTCAACCCCAAGCCGGTCGAGAAACGCGTCGACCGCGGCCTGCTGGTCGCCGGCATGGTGGCCGAGGTCGAGGTTGATCTCTGAGCGCGCCTCGGTGTCCGGTCCCACGGCCTTCAGCGTCAGGTGGTGCAACTCGGGGTCGAAACGATGCCGGATGAGAAATCCTCCGGCTTGCCCGCCCGCGGTCAGGTAGTAGCGGTCGCGAACCTGTATTGATGTGGTCTTCTCAGGGCCCAGGTCGCGCAAGGTCGTGTCGAAGACGGCCAGGTCGAACTGGTCGTCGACTAGGAACTTGTGCTCGATTTCCGTGAACCGCAGATCCTCGGGCGTCACGCCGGTGTCCTCTCGACTACATCCATCGCTTGAAACGGCCCATCAGCGCCAGTTGCCACCGCAGCGATCGGGAGAGTCGGCCTCGAAACTCGTGCGTGACCGGAATGTTGTTCGGGTCCTGACGCAGCTCGTCGAAAATCGATGACGCGTGGGCCACGACACCCGGGTCGGGTGTGGCCAGCATCGCCTCCGCCAACCGGTCGTGCGCAGCGTCCTCGAAGTTGTAGCTGCCGAAGGCAACCGGGCCAGCGTCCACGAGCACGATTTTCGAGTGCTCGCCGCACCGATGCTCATAGATGCGCACGCCCGAGGCCAGCAGCCGGTCGTAGCTCGCCGCCGCCGCGATCCACGCCAGATCGGTGGCGTCGAGCGCCTCCCGATGCGAATGGTACACCTCCACCCGCACCCCTCGGCGGGCGGCTCGGAGCACCGCGTCCATGAGCACCGGAATCGGCTTGAAGTAGAACGCGGTGATCTGGAGTCGCTCGCGGGCGCTGTCCACCAAGTCCACCAAGCGGTCGGTCACCACATTCCGTCCGCGCCACCACAGTGGCCCTCGCCGGCCCTGGTGCAGGTTGGGGTTGCAGAACCAGTATTCGAGGTCGACGTCGCGCGCGATGTCCGCCGGCTGAACGGCTGGGTTCTCCTCCAGGTGCCGCAGGTGGGCGTCGTCCACCGTGCCGCCAATTTCGTCGTAACTGGCCAACAGCGTGGACACGATTGGTCCGCGCACCGCGACGGAGTATTCGTGCCAGCGCTCGAAACTCGAGGCGGTGATGTTGCTGCTCCCGAACAGGGCCTCACCCGCCTCGGAGACCTGAATCTTGACATGCTGGCCGCCGCCCAGTTGCCGCTGCAGGTAGTGTCTCGGCGCGTAGAACTCGACCGTCGCTCCAGCCGCGAGCAGGTCGTCGAGTCGGGCGGCAAGCGTCGCCTTGACGTCCTCTCTCATCAGCACGCCGCCAAGTGTCTGACCAAAGCGATCGACCAGCAGGTGCACCGCCACCCCGCGTCGCTGCGCCTCGACCAGGGCTGTGACCAGTTCGGCGCCGTACGCGTCGTACTCCAGGTAGTAGGTCGATAGATACAGGAACTGCCGAGCTCCGGCCACCATGCGGAGACGGCACTCCCACTCGGCCGCCCGATCCCAGAGTGGGCGCAGGGATGTCGCGGAGGTGGCCAGGGACTGTCCGCTGAGACGCACGGTTCGACGCCACTAGAGCCGGTAGCCGCCTGAGATGTCGATGTTGACGCCGGTGACGTAACTGGCGTCGAGCAGATATTCGACGGCCTGGGTGACGTCGTCGAGATGCCCGGCCCGGCCCAGCGGCACGGTCCGGCCGATCTTGTCCGGTGGCGGGAGATCGATGGAGTTGTCGAGTTGTCCCGGCGACACCATGTTCACGCGGATCCGACGGTCGGCGTGCGCCGCCGCCAGCGCGCGCGTCAGCACGAGCAGACCGGTCTTGCTGACGTAGTAGTCGGTGCCGTGGACATTGGCGCGGATCCCCTCCAAGCCGGCCATGCCGACATTGATGATGTTCCCATTGTCAGACATGAACGGAAGCGCGTGATAGCAGCAGTAGAAGGCACCCGATAGATTGGCGGCGAGGGTCGCATCCCACGCGGTCGGGTCGAGCTTGGTCACATGCTGCGGGTTGTAGTTGCCGACGTTGTTGACCAGGAGATCGAGGCGGCCCTCGGTGGCTCGGATGTCGCGAAACACCGACGCCACGTCCGCCTCGAGGGCAACATCCACCGGTAGGGCTCGGGCGTGGCGACCGCGTGCTTCGATCGCTGCCGTCAGTGACTGGGCGTCCGCCTCCGCCGTGCGATAGAGCACGACGAGGTCGAAGCCGCGTGCGGCCAGCGTCGAGCACAGATGGCGACCGAGTCGCCGGGCTCCGCCGGTCACCACCGCCACCGGTCCGTCGCCGGACACACTCATACGCGTGTGCGCTCCACCCGTACGAACGCACCAGCGGCGGCCGGCACCGCCTGCGGCTTTCTGATCTCCAGACGCACGATCTGTACCGGTGGCATCTCGTCCAGCAAGCGCGCCGCGACCGCTTCCGCCATGCTCTCCAGCAGCGCGAACTGGCGCTCCTGGACCAGCGCGGTGACGGCGGTGGCGGCGCGGTCGTAGTCGATGGCGTCGCCGATGGCGTCGGAGCCGGCCGCGGCTGCGAAATCGTAGTCCAACTCGATGTCGAACAGCACCGGCTGGGCTGCCGCGCGCTCGTAGTCGTAGACGCCGACCACGCAGTCGACCCGCAGATTCTTGAGCCCCGTCGTCCCGATCGTCACGTCGCGGTCCTCACGTTTGCGCTGTGTGTTGAGGGCTTGCGGGCGATCCAGACCTGCTCCACCGCGGTGGTTTCAGCGAAGGGCGTGCGCTGAAAGTCGCCGAAACAGGCTTCAACCTCGAATCCGGCGTCGTCGAGCAATTGTCGCGCCTGGGTCGGGAGCAGCCAGCTCAGACTCAGGCGGCGATAGCGCCGCGTGTCGAGACGCCCGTCGGGGTGCAGGAGATCCTCCCAAGTGACGACGGTGAGCGTTTGGGACGATTCGTTCACCAGAGAGGTGACCCACAGCAGGGTGTCCTGTTCCGGTGAGCGCGAGGTGGATGCGCCCGGCGACGGGGTAGGGGATGATGATGACGACGGATACATGGCTCGAAGTTGCACCTGCCGCATGTGCGTGATGAGCGCGGGGGTCATGAGGAAATCATCGAAGATGAACCGTCCGCCCGGTCGAAGTTGTGCGAACACCTGGTGGAGTGCGCGGCGTTTGTCGTCGAGTGTGGTCAGGTGCCCGATGCTGTGGTACGGGAGCGCAATGAGATCGGCCGGTTCCGTCAGCGTGAAGTCGCGGAAATCGGCCTGCCGCAGGTCGACGCAGTCCGTGACACGGGCGCGTGTCGCGCGCGCCCGGCACAGATCCAGCATGGCGGTGGATGTGTCTACGCCGATCACCCGGCAGCCACGTGTCGCCGCCCGAACCGCGATACGCCCGTCACCCACGCCCAATTCCACGACTGGTCCCTGGGCGGCCAAGTAGGCATCGACGTAGAACGGCAGATTGGCACGCGTCGATGAGGCGGTCTCGGTCCAAACGCCGTAGATGTCGGCGAAATGGTCGTACTGCTGAGGCCCGCGATTCGAAACAGAGGCGGCGTCGGCCACGGGCACTAGTTCGTCTTGCCTCGGCTGCCTCGCGCCAGCGCGACGATCTCGTCCGCGTCGCTCTGGAGCAGCAGCCGGTCGCGTACCAATGCGTCAGCCGCGTCAGAGATCGCGCGCACATAGGCGGCGTGATTCGGATACCGTTCCTCGATCGACGCCCGCGGGTCGCCAGCCGACTCGCGCGCGCTGCGCGTGGCGGCGAACGGAATGTACGACCCTGCGCCTCCACACTGCTGGCCCGCGGCGAAGCCCTGACGCCGCAGGTTCCACCCCGTATGCGTGCCGATTGGCGCGGCGAGATTGGGATGCCGCACGCCGCCGGTCATGTTGCCGTCGGTATCGGTTTGTGCCACGAGCACGGTGTAGGGGGCGCCCTGCATCGGCGGCATCGAGCGATGGTCCGCCAGCGACAGCGGGTTGTACGATCCCGAGTATGTCACCCCCGGAATGTCCGGAAAGCCGACGCGGGTGGCGGTGACAAGTCCGCCGTTCGCAACGGTGGGGAACCGACTCGCCGGCGGCTCGATATCCTGCGCCACCCACTCCTGCAGCGCGATACTCAGCGCCGCGCGGGTCTGACTCAGCGCCAGCGGATTGTTCAGGTTTTGACAGATGCCCTGCGTCGGCGTCGCCGCGTGCACGCCGGGACCACCACCGTGTCGGACACCCGCAATCAGATACACCCGCACGTTGTCCGGCTGTTCGATGTGCTGGCCACGCGAGTCGGTCACGACCAGGGACGCGCGCGCCTGCCAGAGTTCCGCCTCGCCGTCGCTGTGGATGATCTTCGGACAGGTGTCCGACACGCGGCATCGCTCGAGCAGCCCATCCGTGCGGCCGCTGATCGGATCCGTCAACGTGGCATAGGTAAAGGGGAACTGGTCGCCGGGGTAGTTGTGGTCCTCATGTTGCTTCTGCCAGCGACCCGGCTGAGAGAACTGATAGTTCGTGAAGCTCTTGCGTGACCCCGCGATGTTCGGGTGCATGCCATCGAAGACAATCCGGGCAGCCACGTCTTCGTTGAAGCCCTGATACAGAAAGTCCCGCAACATTCGACCGCTCTGCGACACGCCGAGGGAGATCGCCGTGCGGGGCAGGCCTGGGGTGGCGAGTGGATTCGCGTGCCCGGCGGTATCCGTGTCTTCGTAGCGCAGGAACGAGATGGCGTCGCGCATCGCGGCGAATCCCAGACCCATCACGATCGGGTCCTTGGCTTCGTAGATGAACTCGTAGATCGCGCCGCCATCGAACCCGGCCGGTCGCGTAATCTCGACTTCGGTAGGGCTGACAAAAACCCAATCCAAATCCTCCGGTGTCTGGCGCCGCGCGTTCTGACTCGTCCTAATCGAGATCATCCCGCCGCGCGATCCGAGTGACGCGACGGGATAGGTCAAGCGCCGACGGGACACACGCTCGGTGTCATCAAAGATGAATTCCTCGAGCGTCGGGCCGACGATCGGCGATCCGTCCGCCTGCGTGGCGGTAGGGAGATAGGCGACGATGTTCGATTCGCTGGAGGTGAGGTCACCCTGCCAGCCCACCTGCACGAATGCGAAGCCCCGTTCGAGGAGCGCGACCTCGGCCGCGCCGGATCGGCCCCGGTTCGACACGGTGTGGTAAATCCCGCGGTTCCACCGGGTCATATCGACCGGTCGGTAGATTTCGACGGTGGCGCGGTACTCGACGTGCCCGGTGTCGTTCCGAGCCGCTCGGTCGAGATTCACGATGTTTCGGTGGCGCGGGTCGTCCGGGTCGATCGCCCCGGTGACGATGCCCCGCAACAGCTCATATTGACCGGCCGCGCCGAAATGCCGTCCCTCGAGCGCGGGCGATTCGATAACCTCCAGATCGAACTCTGCGATCTGCGCGACCGCGTTTCCAGGCAGCAACAGTGCGAGGGTGGTGGCGGCGACGAGAATTGGCGCGAATCTGTTCATGGTGCCTCCGATATGCCGGCAATCATATCGCGCGGATGGGGCGTGGTGCGCGTCCCCTAGGAGTTGCGGAAGAATGGCGTGGGCGCGGTATCCTACGATTCAATCGTGGAGGTCGCATGACGCCTCGGCGAACGTCGCCTGCGTGGACGCTGACTGACAAGCCTCACGCCTGAGTTCAGCCGCATGAGACCTCGTCCGCACATTCCACCGGACGTCGAAGATTACCGCGACGAACATTGGCAGCGGGAAGGGAGCCTCCAGGTCGAGACCCCCCTCGACGCGGAACAGTTCGTTGAGCGCAACGGGTTCGCCGCCTGCCTCACTGACGCACGCCGTCCCGGTGCATCGCTCTATGTTGCGGTGTGTGGACGCCGCGACGCCGTCATGCCGCGCAACGTTCAGAAAGACCCCGAGGCGTCGCTCACCTGGCAGTTGAAGGACCAGCTCGTGCGGCGCGGTAAGACGTATTACGCCAAGCTGTCGCGCGGCAAGGCGATGTTCCTCGCGCCGCGCATGATCCCCTACTTTCATGCGGTGTGGGGTATCCGCAAGTCCGAAGAGACGCGGCGCCTGAGCCAGGACGCCAGTCGGGTCCTGCGCGTCTTGCGCCACGAGTGGGAGCTCGCCACCGCCGATCTGCGGAGCGAATCGGGGGTGACCGAGCGACGGGCGTTTACCCGAGCCATCGATGAGCTCCAGGCGGTGATGCTCGTCGTCCCCAGCGAGGTCGTCTACCAACCGAGGTTCACCTACATCTGGACGCTGGGCATCGGGCGGTTTCCTGCATCGCTCACTCGGCGAGTCCGCCGAGACAACGCGGTCCGGGAAATCGCTCGATGCTTTCTGGCTGGAGCCGGTCTGACGATTCCTGGCGAACTGGCGCGCGTGACCGGCCTGTCTCGCCCCGAGGCCGGTCTAGGCAATCGGGCACTGGTAGCGGACGGATACGCGATCACACCGGCGCGTGGCGTGTATCAGTTGGCCTCACGCGTTGATGTCGTTCAGCGTCAACCGCCGTACACGTGAGATCGGCATTCGGTCGGCCTTGGGCGCACAACCCAGACGCTTGCTGGCCGGTATCTTCCGGGGGGCGTTGCGCCAGGTCGGGGCCGGCGCAGCGGTCGGCATCCTCTTGGGGGTTCCGCTCAACCGCTTCCTGTCGACGGGGATCGAGGACATGCGTCACGGGAGTATCCACGGGATCGTTTCGATGACCGCCGTCTTCATGATCGTCGTCGGGTTGCTGGCGGCGGCCGGACCGGCCCGTCGCGGCCTGCGGGTCGACCCGACCGAGGCGTTGCGCGACGGATAGGAGACCACCCGCAGGACCGCTGTGCAACGAAACAGGTGGCCGCGTGGGGTTCGGGGCGCAGCCCCGTCTGAGTCCTAAAACCGCACGCGCAGACCAAACGTTGGAATACGCGGGAAACCTTCAGACGGCACTTCCGAGACTCGGGGCATTGTCGAGTCAGGGTCGTGCCTAAGCCGCGGGTCCAGGCTGATCGCGTTGTCCCGACCGAGCAGGTTGAGCACCTCGACGTAGAGCGACCACCGGGCTCGCCGATACGTCGCTCTGACATCGAGACGGGCATAGTAGGGCAGCCTGGCTTCGTTGAGGTTGTCCACGCTGCCGTAGTCGACCGTGTAGATGAAGGCGCCGGTTGAGTCCGTCTCCGGCACCAGTCGGCCCCGATCATCCTCGATGGCCGAGATTCGCACCCCGACCGGGGCCGTGTGCGGGAAACCGCTGGCGAGTCGGGCCGTCGCTGCCACGTCCCACCGCCGGGTGAGCCGATAGCGACCCACCGCGTTGAACGCGTGGCGTCGGTCGTATTCGAACGCGTACCGCCGGCCGTAGCTCTCGCGATTCGCCCGACCCCACGCGTAGGAGAGCCACCCTGTGAGCCGCGCCGCCGCGTCGGTGTGACTAAGGAACACGTCGAGTCCGTAGGCTGTGCCCCCGGCGTCATTCGAGGGGGCGCTCAGAATCAGCGGTGCGGTGGGTACACTCGCGCTCAGGGGCTCTGGAAAGTCGTACTGCGCCACCCGCTCGAGTCGCTCAGGCTCGTTCTCGAGGCGGCCCAGGAGCAGATCGTCGAAGCGCTTGTAGTAGCCCTCGACCCGCGCCGTCAACGCGCTAGCCAATGCCTGCTCGAGGCCGATTACGACGTGTGTCGCCCGCTCGTGCCGCAGACCTTGCTCACGCGGACTCGACAGATCGAGGAAGTAGTCCGACTGGGTGAGTTTTTCGTAGCCGGGGCTCTGTGTGTACAACCCGCCGGCCACGCGCACGCGCGCGCCACGGCCCACCGCGTAGCTCGCCGCGATGCGGGGTGACAGTGTGGTGCCGCCGTTGATGGTGCTCCAGTCCACCCGCAGACCTGGTTCGAACGATACGCGGGGGGACGGGGTGTAGGTGTCCTGTAGCCAGAGTCCGCCCCGCGTGCCGCGCAGCGCGGACTGCAGGTTGTCGGGCAGGCCCGCGCCTCCCCGAATGCTCGAGCCGTTCGCCTGGGTCTGGTTCCGGTCCCCCACGATGGTGAAGCCGACACCCGTTTCGAGGTAATGCAGCTCGATGCCGGCGCCGAGGAGGTGTCGGGGTGATACCTGAATCCCGAGTTCCTGTCGCATCGAGACGTCACGAACGTCGAACGACCGGTCGAAGAGGATGGTGTTGAGTCCGAATGCGAGGTCGTTGTCCGGGGTGTTCGAGCGCCTCGCGTCGGCGCGCACCTGACCGTCGAAGTTGAACTGCTCCCGGTTGCGATACCACGACACGATGGTCGTCGACGTGGCCCGCTCGCCGAGGATGGCATCGAGACGGGCCGACGCCAGTCCATTGGTCACGTCCGACCCCAGCGCGGCCCGCTCGCCCTCCCGGTTGACGTCGAAGTTCAAGTCGGCGTCTTCGATACTGCGCAGTCCCGTGAGTGTCAGCCGATGTCCCGCGCCGAACTCCCATCCCGCTTGCAGCTGGAGGTCCGCGAACGACGGGAACGTCTGATCTTGCAGACGCCCCACGACCAGGTCGTAGTACGTGCGCCGGGCGCTGAAGAGCCAGGTGCCGTTGTCTCCAACGGGCGTCGCCCCTTCCAGCACGACGTTGGCATCCGTCACGCTCAACGCGCCAGCCCCCCCGAACTCGTCGTCGCCAGGGCGGTTCTCGACGATCAGCAGGGACGACAATCGATCGCCATACGCCGCGCCGAATCCGCCGGCGCTCAGTTGGAAATTTTCGACCGTTTCGGGGTTGAACGCGCTGGCTATGCCAAAGAGACGATACGGGTTGTGCACCTCGACGCCGTCCATCACCGTCAGGTTCTGGTCAGGGGTGCCGCCGCGCACCGCGAGCCGGCTGCCGAAGTCGTCGGTGGATGCAATCCCAGGCAGGGTGTCGAGTGTCCGGAAGACGTTGTCGATGCTGCCGGGCGCTTGAAAGACGTCGGCCGGGGTGACCGGGGTCGATGAGGGTCGCTCCTGCGGGTCGGTTCCCGAGAGCACCTCCACGGTTTCGGCGAACGCGTTCGGGAAGAGTCGAACCTCCAGCTCCGGCCCGTCGATGGGAGCGACCGTGTCCAGGTATCCGTCGGCTTGAAATCGCAGTGTGGTGTCGGCCACGCCGACATCGATAGAGAAACGGCCACCCAGCTCGGTGGTCACCACGTCGTGGCCGCTTTCGACCCGCACCCCGGCCAGCGGCTCCTGGGTGACACCGTCGATGACGTGCCCGGTTACCGTCACTGGGGGCTGCGCGATGGCTGCCGCTGGCGCGGCCATGAGCGCGAACAGTAGGAGATGGCGAGCCCGGACGGCCGGGCGCGGAGTGGGGTACAGCGGGGACCCCGCACAGCGCCCGCGTGAGGTCCTGGACCAAGCTCCAGGTTGGTTCGGGCTCAAAAGGGGAACCCCAGACGCACATACGCCGTTGGCTCGCTCTCGTCCCGTAGAGGGGCCGCAATGCCGGTCCGCAGGACCGTGAGCGCCGTCCACAGGGCGCCTCGCGAACCAGGCGAAGACACGGCTAGCCTTCGAGCACGCCAATGGCCGCCACGGCTTCGTCAACGACCGACGATTCGAGCGTGCTGTTCTGGCGCAGCTGGGCCTCGAAGCCTTCGACCTCGGTCATGCAGTCCTCCGATTCGAGTTCCGCGTGGACACATTCGGGGTGGACGTTGATTGGGGTCGCTCGGACCTGGTTGCCGAAGGAGACCTCCCGCGCCAGCACCACGCGCAGCGCGTCCTGGTCGATGGCCTTGCCGCAGTTCTTGCACTTCGACCGCCCGCTCGGGGCGCGTTCCATGTATGGCAGCTCCTTACGCTCCGCCCGTGCTTGCTCCGCCTTCTCCTTGAGCGCCTGGAGTTCGGCCAGTGGGGGCACCTGCAGTCCATCGGCGAACGCCTGTTGCTCGTACGCGGCTTCGACGTCCTCGAGTCGACGCCGCGCGGCGCAGGTGAGGTGATGCCACAGGTAGCCCGTGCCAAATGGGCCTTCGAGGAGAATCCCGAGCCGTAGCGTATCCTTGTCGATTTTTCGTCTGCAGGTACGGCACTTCGAACGGCTCGAACGAGCGGATTCGAGCAGGTACGGCGCGAGCTCCGGTTCCGGCGTGGCTGCCTGGACGTCTTCTTCCGCCATGGTTGTTCCTTCCGTTGGACGCGATTCTGGATGCGGGAACTGAGTGACCCACAAGTCAGGTGCGGGATGTTACCCCGGCACGGGAGGGGAGACGACAGATTGGCCCGAATGTGAGCGACTCGGGCGTGCGGCCCGTGGTGCAACCACGCATTGCATTGAGTCGGGCGGTCCAATACCGTTAACCGGGCTCGGCCGTACCCGATGGTCCGCGCGGGACACTAGGAGAAGCACCCATGGCTAGACCCAAAGACACGACCGCTACTCTGATCCCCGGTTTTCGCTACAAGGATGCTCAGAAAGCGATCGAGTGCTGTGCCGCGCGTGCGGTTTCGAGAAGCAGCTCGTCGTGCCGGGCGAGGGTGAAACCATCGCGCACGCCCAGTTGGTCTTCGGCCACAGCATGATCATGCCCGGAAGCGCGTCCACGCACAGCGGCGGCTACGACGACCTCGTCTCCACTCCGGCTGAGGCCGGCACCAACACGCAGAGCGCCTACGTGATCGTGGAAGACGCCGACGCCCACTATGCGAGCGCCAAGGCGGCCGGGGCCAAGATGGTGCTGGACATCCAGGACCAGGACTACGGCGGCCGCGGACACACCTGCAAGGATCTCGAGGGGTATGTGTGGAGCTTCGGAGACTACGATCCGTGGGCACACTGAATCGTCAAAGGAGCGGGTCATGACGACGTCACTTCGGTTCATTCTCGCGGCGGCGGTCGCGCTCCCAGCCCTGCAGACCGAGGAGCTTGGTTTCGTCAAGTGGACCGCGGCCGATCTGCGGGGGCGGCACGCGGCCCTGTCCGCGCGTGTGGGCCCCGATCATTCGGCCCGCGAGACGCTCGCGGAATACGGTGACCCTAGTGGGTCCCATCGCTTCCGACTCATCCATCGGAACGCGGACGGCGTGCCTGAGCAGCATGCGAACATCGACGATGTCGTCTACATCTGCAGCGGGTCGGCCACGTTGCTCGTGGGCGGCGATCTGGTCGACAGTTCCGGCGGCGAGAATGGCGAATACACCGGCACTGACATCGCCGGCGGTGTGCGGCACATCGTTGGCCCAGGCGACATTCTGCGTATTCCGGCCGATACCCCGCACCGCTATCTGGTGCCTGAGAAAGGTTACGTCACGTACGTGCTCGTGCGCATTCCCGCGCTGCTCGCCGGGGGTGTGATCCCTGACGACGCGCCTGTTCTCGACTTACAACCACCCGGCTTCGTGCGGTGGGGCGCCGACGATCTGGCGCGCCGAGACGCGTCGCTGGCCACGAGAATCCGACCCGATCGGTCCGCCCGCGAAACGCTCGCCGATTTCGGGAGTCCGACACGGTCCCATCGCTTCCGGTTCATCCATCGCGACGCCGACGGGCGTCCAGAGATTCACGATGACATCATTGACCTGGTGTTCGTGAAGAGCGGGGCGGGGGAGTTGCTGGTCGGCGGCGAGATGCTCGATCGGGATGGGACGTTCGGTTCAGGGATCGCCGGCGGGACGCGGTATCCCGTAGCCGCTGGGGACATGCTTCACATCCCGGCCGCGACGCCCCACGGGTACCTGGTGCCCGAGGGGGGACACATCACCTACCTGCTGGTGCGGGTCCCAGCGGTGCTTTAGGTTTCCGAGCGAGGCGTCCGTCTGGCGGCGTTACTGCGTCGGTCACAGCCCGCCTGGCTGCTCCCTCCTTGCGCCTGGCCAGACGAACGCCTCGCCCGGAAACCTAGCGTGCGGCCGCCTCCGTCACCCGGGCTCCGATCAGGATATTCAGCAGGCCGTAGTTCCCCTCGTGACACGCGTATTCGAACATCGGCTCGTCGGACCGGCGCATCGGGACGGCGACGGTGAACGGACCGGCAAAAATGGTCGGGTCGTCGACGGTGTACTCGTAGAGCAGCGTGTCTTCGTTCAGTCGGCTGAACCGTTCCGTCAACGTCATCGTGACACCGGTGCCGATCGCGGTCGTGGCCGATGGTTCGAAGCTCGCCGTCTTGTCGGTCATGTTCGTCGTTTCGACCACGAGCGTGTCGCCCTCCCAGCGACCCACCGAGCTACCGGCCCACTGGCGGACGGAGCCCGGAAGATGCGGCCGTGCGTCGAGCGGGATGATGCGGACGTCGTGCACCATCTCATTGAGGATGACCACCGCGCCCGGCGTCTGGAACAGTTGCATGTTGTTGTTGTAGCCGCTCGGCATCATCGGCGGTCCGCTGTTGAATCCGACCAGACAGCGCTCGGCCAGCCCGCGGTCTTCCGGGTGGTCGGACCCGGTCCCGGCGCTACGGACGCGTACGAGTCCTTCGATCGGCAGGTCCTCCATGAGTGAGCCGACCTGTCGTAGCGCCTCGCCCTCCGGTGTCAGCGCGGGCAGACGCCCGTCGGCCGGATCGACGATCAGTGACGTTCGGCGGTTGTCCACGATCGTGGTGCCGTAGTCGAGCCAGAAGTCGTTGTAGCCACCGATTGCGCGGCCACCGCCACCGGCCGGTAGCGGTTCGGTGCGCACCTCGCTCGGCTCGAGCAATCGCGCCCGGCGTTCAGCCACACCGGCTTCTTGAGCCGCGGCCTCTTCGGCCGTCAGGAACGCCTTCTCGCCCAGGTCACTCGGGCGCTGGAGCGGCGTCATGGTGCGAAAGTCCCACACCCCCTGCAGGTCGGGCCGGCCATCGGCCGTGCGCAGCGTCTGGGCCGCGGCCGGGCTGGCGGCCAGAGACACCAGCAACGTGGCGGCAAAGAGGAACATGGTGTGCGACACGAAGACACGATGGGCTGTCATCTGAAAACTCCCTTGGGGCCCGATGCGGGGCAGTGTGCCGACGGCCGAGACTAGGACCATGCGTCATGGTACGCGTCGGTTCGATGGGGCACGAGCGTGTCCACGCACTACCGGAGACTGACCTCGGTCGCGGTCGGAAAGGCGTCCGGAACGGTCTGGGTGACCGCGCCTGTCGCCGCCCACTCGGTCCCACGCTGGATCAACGTGATGAACCCCACGCAGTCGATGGCTGGCCACGGCTCCGAATCGACCGGCGCGCCGCCGTCAACGTGGCCCATCGCGGTGCCGAACACCCGACCCTCCCCGTATCCGATGGTGTAGATCATCGGCTCGTGTTCTCCGGTGCCGTGGGTTTCGACCCCCCAGTGCGCTTCGCGAGCGGGGTCTGAATAGGCGGTGGCCAGGATGGTCATATTCTTGGCCGGACCCCGTTGGTTGCTGTAGAGCTCGTCGGTTCCGTGGAGCCACGCAGAGGGAAGCCCACGCATGATCGGATGTGCCGTGTCGCGGGTGACGACGGAGAACGCGTGGGCGTCCACGCACTCTCCGGCGTGTCCGGGACGGTGGTCGAGCACCATCTTGCCGTCCCGGTATTTGACGTAGGGGCCAGCGCTCTCGTCGCGTCCACCCCATCCGCCGATGCCCATCATCTCGTTGAAGGCCGGCCAGTCCGTGAACGTGTGGTTCACCGCATGCGCGTACACCATGCCGCCGCCGTGCTCCATATAACGTTCGAATGACCGCTTGACCGTGGCCGGCCACTCATCGCCGTTGTATTCGATCACCACGACGTCGTACCGGCTGAAGTCAGGGGCGAAATCGGTCATGTCACCGCCCGGCGGCGGACTGGTCACCACGTCCACCTCGAACAGACCCGTTTCCTCCAGGATGTTCTTGTAGTGGGCGCTGAGGACCTGCCATCCGTGGTTGTTCTGACCGGTCAGCACCATTGCCTGTAGCGGGTCCGTTTGTACGGCGTGCAGCGGCTGTTCCGCCGTCGCCAGGGTGCACCCGATCAGTAGATGGCACAGGGTCCGAAATCTCATGTCGGTAGCCTCCACTCTTCAACGACACGAACGCGGTACATCGTACAGTTCTCCGCCGCGCCATGCTCGACCGATGCCGCCGGGAAGCTTATCGCACTCCTGCGCGGCCCGAGACATAGTAGGATTTGAAGTCACTACAGGACGTCAATGATGCGAGTGCGATGTGTGCCGGCGGTGGCGGTAATCGTGGCCGGTCTTGGCCTGGCGGGAAGCAGCCTCGGGGCCGCCGGGGAAGACGTGCCGCTGGTCGACGCGGTGCGGCGGGGCGATACTGCCGCCGTGCGGTCGCTGCTCGCGGCGCGGGTCGATGTCAACGCGCCACTGGGCGATGGCGCGACCGCCTTGCACTGGGCCGTGTATGTGAACGACGCGGAGACGACGGCGCTGTTGATCGGGGCCGGGGCCCATGTGAACCGGCCGAACAACTATGGCGTGACGCCGCTCGGGTTGGCGTCGCAAAACGGCAGCGCGGCGATCATCGAGCAGCTCGTAGCCGCCGGTGCTGATCCGAGCGACCCGCGGCACGCGGTGAATGCCGGCGAGACCCCGCTCATGCATGCGGCACGTTCCGGACACGTCGATGCGGTACACGGGCTTCTGGTTGCCGGCGCCGACATCAACGCGACAGAAACCTGGAACGGACAATCCGCGCTCATGTGGGCGGCGATCGAAGGGCACGTTCCCGTTGTCCAAGCCCTGATCGATCAGGGTGCGGACATCCGCGCGCACTCGAACAGCGGCGCGACGCCGTTCATGTTTGCCGTGCGCAAGGGGGGCCTCTCCGTCGTCCGGGCTCTGCTCGCGGCCGGGGCCGACGTGAACGAGCAGCGTCCTGATGGCGCGAGTCCGTTGCTCATGGCGGTGATCAACGGACACGAAGACCTGGTGGACCTCCTGCTCGATGATGGCGCGGACCCCAACGTCGAGGGAGGATCGACTCGGCTGACGGTGCAGGGGGTTCGGGCCCGGCCGATGCCGCTGGAGTTCAGGAAAATCGGGTACAGCGAGCGCGATTCCGAGACGGTGCCGAGGGGCAATATCTTCGGGAAACCGTTGCAGGCCGCGGTGCACGTGGCCAACTGGCACATTAGCGATCAGTTCATCGTCGTGAACCTCGACCGGTTGCGGGTGATCGAGTCGTTGCTGGCGCACGGCGCCGACGTCAACGGGCGGAACACGCAGGAGGAGCCACGATGGTCTGGCGCCCGGTATCGCCGGCACATGACGGGCGCGACGGCGTTGATGCTCGCGGCTAAGGCCGCCGATGTCGAAGTGATGCGTTTATTGCTCGAGCATGGAGCCGACCCGACGATCAACACCGTGGACAATACGACCACGTTGATGGCGGCGGCCGGTATTTCCTGGGCGTCGAACCAGGACCGTGCCAGCGAAGCCCAGGTCCTCGAGGCGGTCAGGCTGCTCGTGGAAGAGCACGGAGCTGAGGTCAACTTCGTGAGCGATGTCGGCGAGACCGCCATGCACGCGGCGGCCTATCGGGGCGCCAACAGCGTGGTGCAGTATCTGTTTGATCGAGGCGCGCGGCTCGACGTGGTCGCCAAAGACGGACGCACGCCGTTGCGGGTTGCCGACGGGGTCGAGTACGGCAATTCGTTCGCCGCGCACCCGCAGACCGCGGTGCTGCTACGGGCGCTGGGCGCCCTGGAGATCCCGTGCCCGGCTCCGTGCGCGGCCGCGATTCCCGAGGAGATCCTGGTGAAATGACGGCCCCGCGATCGACCCGGGTCATCGGCTTCGTCTGTATCGTCGCCGCCGTCTTCGCTCACGCGCGGGTGGGGGCGGCAGGCCCTACTCTAACGCGGGCTCGCGGTCGCATGGCCCAGAAGCCCGCCGAGGTGGCCGAGCCGGAGGTTCGGGCCGTGTTGCGGCAGTACTGCTTCGCGTGTCACAACGAACGGGCTCAGATCGGCGGACTCGCGCTCGACACCCTGGACGTGGCCCAGGTGCCCGCGCGTGCGGACGTGTGGGAACAGGTCATCCGCAAGCTGCGGACGGGCGCGATGCCCCCCGCCGGACGTCCGCGGCCAGACGCCGCCTCCTCGAGTGACGTGGCCACATGGCTTGAGACGCAGCTCGACCGCGCGGCGCTGGAGCATCCCAACCCGGGTCGGCCCACGCTGCATCGACTGAACCGCGCCGAGTATCGCAACGCGGTGCGCGACCTGCTCGCGGTCGACGTTGATGCGTCGTTGTTGCCGGCGGACAACGCCGCCTATGGATTCGACAACAATGCGGACGCGCTGACGCTGTCGTCGGCCTTGACCGAGCGGTATCTGAGCGCGGCCGCGAAGATCAGTCAGATGGCGCTTGGACGGCTACGAGGGTCGCCGCCACCGGAGACGATCTTGGTGCCCACCGATCGCGATCAGGGTGTCCGTATTAGCGACGACCTGCCATTTGGGTCGCGTGGCGGCACCGTGTTTCGCTACTACTTCCCGGTCGACGGGGACTACCGCTTCGACATGCGGCCGAGAGAGGGCGGCGTCGATGGTGGGTTCGTGGGGGTCACGGCCGAGCCGCATCAGCTCGACGTGAGTCTCGATGGGGTCAGGGTCTGGACCGGTACGGTCGGTGGACCCGCCCTGGAGGGGCTGCGCGGAGACGATCGTATCGCCGCGATTTTGGAGAGCCTGCGATTCCAGGTGCCGGTCAAGGCTGGTGCGTATCAGGTGGAGGTGTACTTCGCGGCCAAGACCTCGGCCTACGTCGAGGATCTGTTCGACCCGGACCTGCGTCGAGATCCGTACCGAGCCGGCAACGGCGAGCCGGCGATCTCCAGTGTGACCATTATCGGTCCTCCGGCCGGCGCGGCGTCCGTAGGCGACTCGCCCAGTCGTCGCCGATTGCTGGTCTGCGCGCCGACGTCTGAAGACGACGTGGCCTGCGCGAAGACCATCATCGCGACGCTGGCACGGCGGGCCTATCGGCGCCCGGTCACTGATGCGGATCTCGAGGGCCCACTGTCGTTGTATCGTGACGGTGCGCGCGCCGGCGGGTTCGAGTCCGGTATCGAACTGGCGGTGCGCGGCATCCTCGTCAGCCCGAACTTCCTGTTCCGGTTCGAGGCGCAGCCGGCGTCAGCCGTGGCTGAGACCCCCTATCGCATTTCGGATCTCGAACTGGCCACGCGTCTCTCATTCTTTCTCTGGAGCACCATCCCGGACGACGAACTGCTCGACTTGGCCGGGCAAGAGACGCTACGCGAACCCTCGATCTTGCAAGAGCAGGTGCGACGCATGCTGGCGGACCCGCGTTCGCAGGCGCTGGTCGACAACTTCGCCGGTCAGTGGCTGCATATTCGCAACGTGGCGACGTTGCAACCGAGCCCGGAGTTACTGTTTCACTTCGACGACGGTTTACGGAACGCCTTCGAGCGCGAGACACAGCTGTTCTTCGACAGCATCATTCGCGAAAACCGGAGTGTCCTCGACCTGCTGGATGCGGACTACACGTTCCTGAATGAGCGGCTGGCGACTCACTACGGGATTCCGGGCGTCCACGGAGCGCGGTTTAGACGCGTATCGCTTCCGGCCGACAGCGTTCGCCGCGGGCTGCTCGGGCAGGGTTCTATTCTCACCGGCACCTCGCGAGCGAATCGGACTTCGCCGGTCATCCGCGGCAAGTGGATTCTGGACAACATTCTCGGAGCCCCGCCACCGCCGCCACCGCCTGACGTACCGGACCTCGAAGAGGTCCGAGACCCGCGGAAGGTGCTGCCGATCCGCGAGCAGATGGCGGCGCATCGGGCCCACCCCGTCTGCGCGAGTTGTCACGCGCAGATGGACCAGCTCGGTTTCGCGCTTGAAAACTTTGACGCGATCGGCGAATGGAGGGAGATCTATCCGTCCGGTGTGCCGATCGACCCATCAGCCAAGTTTCCCGATGGCACGACTTTCGCCGGCCCGGCCGAGCTTCGCGCGGTGTTGTTGAGTCACTCGGATGACTTCTTGACCACGGTGACTGACCGACTGCTGACCTATGCGCTGGGGAGAGGGTTGGAGGCGACCGATGCGCCCGTGGTACGGGAGATCAAGCGAGCCGCCGCGAGGGACGACTACGCCTTTGCCTCGCTGATACAAGGCATTGTCGCCAGCGCTCCGTTTCAAATGCGGATGGCGCAAGAGCACGCGAACTAATTGCTGGTGCAGAATCTCTGAAAGGTTGTTGTTCATGGTACTCACCAAGATGGCGTTACCGAGACGGACGTTCCTTCGCGGCATGGGCGCCACGCTGGCCTTACCGTTCCTCGATGCGATGGTGCCGGCCCTGTCGGCTCGGGCTCCGGGGACGCCGCGGTTCGCGGCGATCTACGTTGGGAATGGTGCCAACATGTTCGATTGGACGCCGCCCACTGAGGGGGTCGGGTTCCAGCTCTCGCCGACCCTGACCCCGCTGGAGCCCTACCGGGATCGGATGCTCGTCTTCACCGGCCTGGACAACTTCCCGGCGACGGACCAGGGCGACTCCGGCGGTCAGCACCCCCGCGCCGCTCCCGCGTTCATGAGCTCGGTACATCCGAAGCAGACCGAGGGTGCGGATGTGCAGGCCGGCACCACCGTCGATCAACTGATCGCCGAGCGCATCTGCCGCGACTCAAAGCTGTCGTCGTTGGAAGTGTCGGTGGATCGGAACGATGTCGTGGGCGCCTGCGACCACGGTTACGCCTGCGCCTATATGAACTCGATGGCGTGGAAGAGCCCCACGATGCCGCTGCCGGCGGAAACGAACCCGCGCTTCGTGTTCGAGCGGTTGTTTGGCAGTGGGGACACTGCTGAGGAGCGCGCGGTGCGCGTGCAGGAAGACCGCAGTATTCTCGACGGCCTGTCGCAGGAGATCGCGACGCTCTCGAACAAGCTGGGCGGGTCGGACCGGGCCAAGCTCGGCGAGTATCTCGGCTCGATTCGCGACGTGGAACAGCGCATCGCCCGGGCCGAGTCGACCAACAGCGACTTCGATCTCCCGGAACGTCCGGTCGGGGTGCCAGACACGTTCAGGGAATACGCCGAGCTGATGTTCGACCTGCAGGTCTTGACGTTCCAGGCGGACGTGACCCGGGTCACGACGTTCATGATGGCGCGCGAAAACATCAATCGTGCCTACAACGAGATTGGCTTGCCGGAGGCGCACCATTCCATGTCGCACCACGGCAACAATCCGGAGAAGATGAAAGACTTCTCGAAGCTGAACACCTATCACGTCGAAACCCTTGCGTACTACCTGAACAAACTGCAGTCGATTCCGGAAGCCGATGGGACGCTGCTGGACAGCACGGTCGTTCTCTACGGCAAGGGCATGAGCGACGGCAACACCCACAACAACTACAGCGTGCCGGTCGTCGTCATTGGCGGGCCAGAGAATGGGCTGGCGGGGAATCGCCACCTCGTCTACCCGAAGGGCACTCCGCTGGCGAACCTGTCGGTGAGTCTCTTGGACAAGTTCGGTGTCAACGTGGAGTCATTCGGCGACAGCACCGGCGAGTTGCCGTTGTTGTCCGGCGTGTAAAGGACTCGTTTTCTCGTTCCTCTACTCTGAAGGGAAGTGCCATGCGGCGTCTGCTTATCCTCTCTGTGCTTGCTCTCCTGGTGTCCGTCCCCGCGCTCGCGCAGGGGCCGTCGGCCAAGGTCACTGATCTCTCCTGGATGACCGGTCGCTACAGTAGCGATGGTCTCGAAGAGAATTGGGCCCCGCCCAGAGGTGGTTCCATCGCCTCGCTGGTGAGGGGGATGGATGGTGACGGGGCCATGAATATGATGGAGTTCATTGTCGTCGAGGAAGTGGGGAATTCCCTGGTGCTGCGTCTCAAACAGTGGAACCCGGGCATGGAGCCGCGGTACGACGGCTTTCAGGTGATGAATCTGACCGCAATCGGCGACAACTCCGTGAGCTTCAAGAACAACGGCGACGTCGCCGGGCTTGACGAGCTGAGCTACAGCCTGGTCGGCGATACATTCACCATCACCGTCAATGGCACGTTCGATATCCCGTTGACCCGACAGGGCCACTAGCGTTCGATTGCGGGCTGATGAGGGCCGGCCGTGAGGTCGGTCCTCTTGCCGATTCCTCGAGAAAAGAAATAACGGGGTCCGACCCCGGGCCGCCGCCCCTGCCAGGCTCTCCGACCCCTCCTCCCGCCGCCTCGGTTGCTGCGCACCTGGCCCACCCGGTTCAGGACCGGCGAAGAAGGGCCTGCCCACCTGGGCCTGGGTCCCCATCGAGTGTGACGGCATCATGCTCCTGGGGCTCATCGCCCTGGTCGTCTTGGGCGTGTCTGTTCTTAGCTGGGGGCGGGACCCTTGGAGGACGCGACCGGCGAGCGGAGCTTGTCAGACATCGTCGGTGCCACTCTCGTTCGAAAAATAGGCGGACCAGTCTCCACCCGGCGCCGATGCTCGACCAGGACCCTAATCACACCACCTCTCCATTTAGCGCTTGACAGCTTTTCGGTGCGCTCCTGCGCAAGAACTAGGACCAATCCATGGTGTCTCCTCAGGGCGACGCCAGCGGTCCTATGCCGGCCGTTCTCGTCGGCTGAGACCGGTGAGCGAGTCGGCCGACGGCGTTCCCCGCGGGAACGTCGTCGTGAGCCGCGCCGCACGTCGGGCGGGCCGCGCCGCCGCCACCGAACGTGACCAATCAGCCGCGCCAAGCTGAACGCCGCCTCATCGGCGTCTCGGAGTTTCGAAAGGCTATCTTGCGAATAGAGCCCTAGTCGGCCCGCTGCGCCGGTGAGGGATCAGCGACTCCTGTCTACGGGCGTTGCTCGATCCCGGTGCTCACGCGTCGTAGGGCCTCGATAGCAGTCAACACAGTAGCTCGGCTACCGGGTCGCAGCTCTCGGGCGAGAACACCCGTGGTGTTCGCGACGGCGAAACTGATCCCCTTCAAGTTGCGCTCGGGCGACACACCGGGCATCGGTCTCGCGTAACCCGATGCGCCGCACACCGCCGCGGCGCCCTCCCCGGACACGGTTGCCCCCAGCCGCGGACACGCCCAGTCGAGTTCGACCCTGACCACGCCCGTGAGACTACCGGGCAGGTAGTCCACCCCGCCACTCGTGCCGGCCGCGACCAGCAATGCACCGGCGTCAGTGGCCCGCTCTACGGCGTCCCGCAACCCGGCGGCGTGGTCGGGGTTCGACGTGCCCAGGCTGAGGTTGATCAGATCCGCCCGCTGGCCCGCGGACCAGTCGATGGCGGCGATGAGCGCCGCGATCGTGGCGGTGAGGTCGCGGTGAAACACCTTCACGCAGAATAACTCAGCCCCGGGCGCGCGTTCCTTGATGGCGGCCGCCACCGCGGTCCCATGTCCAAGCCGGTCGAGATAGTCAGGGTGGGTCGAGCCGTCGGACGCGATGGCGACGCCTCCCGCCACGCCACCGATGTGCGGGTGGGTGGCGTTCACGCCGCTGTCAATCACGGCCACGCGAATCGGCCTGTCGGTCATCACCCGCTGTTCGTCTCGGACGATGGCGAGATCTTTGCCGCCGACGGACCGGTCGTCGGCGCCGCGGGGATCGCCTCGGCGGCCAGGTGATGTCCGGCTTCCGTCAGTGACCGAGGCGGATCGCTGGAGCCATCCTCATCTACGGCGAAGAGCTCGGCGAACCGGCCCGATCGTGTCAAGAGGTCGGCCGGCGTTCCCTCTTCGACAATCCGCGCGCCGTCCAGCACCACGACCCGGTCGGCCCGGCTGGCCACCGAGGCCCGGTGGGTGATGAGGATTGTTGTGCGCCCCCGCATGACGGCCTCGTAGCCGTCGATGACCTTCCGCTCTGACTGGGGGTCGAGCGCCGCGGTCGCTTCGTCGAGCACGAGCACGGTCGGGTCCGCGAGCAACGCTCTGGCCACCGCCACGCGTTGACGCTCTCCGGCCGAGAAGGCGGCGCCTCGCTCCCCCAGCGTGGTCTCGAAGCCGTCTGGCAACGTCGCGATGAACGCGTCGAGGCCGGCGGCGTGCGCGGCCGCCTCCAGCGCCGAGTCGCTGGCGTCGGGCCGCCCATAGCGAATGTTGTCAGCGACGGAGGCGTGGAATACCGACGGCTCCTGGTCGACCAGCGCGACGTGGGTCCGCAGTTCCGCCAGTCGCAAGGTCCGAAGGTCGTGTCCATCCAACCGAACGCACCCCGCATCGGGGTCGACCAGACGCAGCAACAGGTCCGCGACGGTACTCTTGCCGCCGCCGCTCGGTCCGACGATCGCGAGGCACTCGCCCGGCGCGACCCACACGCTGACATGCTCCAGCACCGGCGCACCGCGATCGAACGAAAAGGTGACATCGTCCAACTGGATCTCGCCACGCACGGCGGAGAGAGAGACGGGCGTAGCGCTTTCGACCACTTCCGGCGCGACATCCAGAATTTCATGGACCCGCCGTAGGGAGACCCGCACCGTCGCCAGACTTGTATAGAGCCCCATCAGGGCCTGCACCGGCCCGAACAACCGCATCTGGTAGGCCATGACCGCCACGAGCGTCCCCAGCGTGAGCGTGCCGTCGATGACGCGGAGCCCTCCGTACAAGAACACGAGCGCGGAGCCGCCAGAGAGCACCGCTCCAGGCAACCCGCCGGACAGATAGCTGGTCCATTGCATCGCCATCAGTGCGTCGATGAAGCGGGCGTTGCGTTCCCGGAACCGCGCCACCTCGCGCGGCTGGGCGTTGGACGTGACGACCAGTTTGACGCCCTGCAGGGTCTCGATGAGGAAGCTGCCGATGTCGGCGCTGCGATCGCGCAGGGTGGCGACGCGTCCTTCGAGGCGACGACGGTAGTGCACCAACGCCCACAGGCTGAGGGGCAGCAGGGCGATGCCGACCAGGAAGAGCTGCATGTCGAGGTATGCGAGCATGCCGACGGCGCCCAGCAGGAACAGGACGTTGCCCACCCAGGCCAGCACCACTTCGGCCGCCACGCGCTGAATTTCGCCGATGTCGGTGTTCAGCCGCGACATGATGTCGCCGAACCGGGTCCGCGCGTAGAAGCGCGGCGACAGCGCTTGCAGGTGTCGGTAGAGCGCCAGCCGCATGTCGAAGAGGATGTCGGCCGAGACCCGCGTGTATCGGAGCCCGCTCCAGACGTTGAGCACGAACCCGAGCACCGTGGTGCCGACAAACGACAGCACCACGAGGCGCAGGGCGCCCGGGTCTGCCCCAAGGATCGCGTCATCGATGAGCCACTGCGAGAGCAGCGGAATCAGCAACGACGTTGCCGTCGAGACCAGGCTCAGCACCAGCACCAGGGTCAGTCGTCCCCAGTACGGCGTCAGGTAGGTCAAAGCGCGGCGGAAGTGCGGATCGATCACACGGCAGATCCGATCTCGTCAGGAGCGAGCCTGGAGGTCGGATCGGATTGTATGTGGAAAGCCGCATGGCTGGCTCCATCGTCGCGACACGGGACACAATGCGCGGGTGGTCAGCGAACCGTTCGACGCGGTCATCATTGGGGGTGGACCGGCCGGGGCCGCCGCGGCCCGGTTGCTGGCCTCGTGGGGGCACTCCGTTCGGTTGTTGACACGAACGGTCGACCACACGCGGTCGCTGGGCGAATCGCTGCCACCCAGTTGCGAGAAGCTGTTCGACCTGCTCGGCGCCACCGACGCCATTAACAATGGCGGGTTCCTGACCAGCACCGGCAACACGGTGTGGTGGGGTGAGGGCACCACGCGGACGGCCGCGTTCGTCGACGGGGCCACCGGGTGGCAGGTGGTGCGGCACGACTTCGACGCACTGTTGCTGCGGCTCGCGGCCTCGGCCGGGGCCCAGGTGGTGAGGGGCGCGCTCGTGCGCGACGTACGGCTCGCGTCAGCGAACGGTCGCCCTGGTCCCGCGGTGTCCACCGTCGAGTACGGCACCGATGACCAGAGTCGCCACGAGGTGCAGGCCTCCTTCGTGCTCGATTGCTCCGGCCGGACCGGCGTGGTGGCTCGACGTGGCTACCGGGTCGCGGACCCCACCCAGACGACGCTCGCCTTGGCGGCGACCTGGACGCGGCCGGATGGCTGGGGCCTCGCCGATGCCAGTCACACCCTGGTCGAGACCTATGCGGATGGCTGGGCGTGGTCGGTGCCGGTCACCCCACTGCGACGCTACGTCACGGTCATGGTCGACCCTCGCACCACGGACTTGGGGGGCGATCGCGGCGTGATTTCCCGATACGAACGTGAGATCGGTAAGACGGCGGCACTGCGTGGTCTGCTCGAGGGCGCGACCCGGAACACGGTCCCGTGGGGCTGCGACGCATCCCTGTACCACGCAGACGTCTGCGGTGGTCCGGGCGTCCTGCTGGTGGGCGACGCGGCCTCGTTCATCGACCCCCTGTCGTCCTACGGCGTCAAGAAGGCGCTCGCGTCGGCGTGGTTGGCGGCGGTCGTCGTCCACACTTCGTTGACCAACGTCTCGCTCGCCGGTGTGGCCCTCGATCTGTTTACAACGCGGGAGCGGGAGATTCACGACGCCTCCGTCCGGCAGTCGACAACCTTCTTCGCCGAAGCTGCCGCGCGTCACCTGCACCCGTTCTGGACAGGACGCGCAGGCGCCGGGGACCCAGCGGGCCCAGAACCGGCGGCGGATGTCGACATCGCCCGGCTGCGCGAGGATGCAGCCGTGCTCGCCGCCTTCGAGGCGCTTCGTGGAGCACGCCAGATCGGATTGCGTCGCGGCGACAGGCTCCGGATCGAAGCGAGGCCGGCGCTTACCACCCGGGAGGTGGTCCTCGAAGAGCGGCTCGTCCTCCCGACCTGGCCAGCCGACGGTCATGGCATCCGGTTCCTGCGGGATATCGATCTGGTGCGGCTGGTGGAACTCGCCCCTGAGTATGAGCAGGTGCCGGACCTCTTCGAGGCGTATGTTCGGCGGTGCCCCCCGGTCAGCTTGCCCGACTTTCTGGGGGCCTTGTCGGTGCTGTTGGCCAAGGGGGCGCTGGTTATCACTTAGATGGGGCTGCGCCCCAAGTCTCCGCGGCCGTGAGCCGCACTGTGCGCGGCTTGCTTGGCGCGAATTCCTCTCCGCTTCTACGGGACGTGTGCTACAAAGGGCAGGTTCTACGACTGGAGCCGTTACGTATGCGCCTGCCACCCGTTGCCATTCGTCTGCACTGCCTGCTGGTCGTTGGGCTGGGGCTCGTGACCGTGACGCCGTCGATGGCTGCAGCCCAGGGAACCGCAGCGGCGGCGGAGGCCGACGAGTCGGGCATCCCGATCCCGGACGCCACCGTCCGTGAGGCGTGCGGGTCATGCCATGCCCCAGACGACGCTGGTCGGCTGTCTCGCATCTCATTTCGGCGCACCACGCCCGAAGGCTGGCAGCAGACCATCCGCAGGATGGTGATGCTGAATGATCTGACGATCGCTCCCGAGACGGCGCGTGAGGTCGTCCGGTACCTGGCCAACAACCTTGGTTTGGCTCCCGAAGAAGCCGGTCCAGCTGCGTTCGAGGCCGAGCGTCGGTCGGATGACCAAGCGTACGAGGACGCCGACGTCAAGCAGACTTGCACCACCTGCCACTCGATGGGGCGGGTCGTGAGCCAGCGCCGGACCGCCGAGGAATGGCGGCTCGTGACCGCGATGCATAGGGGCTACTATCCATTCACAGATTTTCAGGCGTTCCGACGGTCGGGAGAGAACGATGAACCCCAGCCGGTTGATCATGCGGTGGAGCATCTCAGCGAGCGTTTCCCGCTCGAGTCTCCGGAGTGGTCCGCATGGTCGGCTACGATGCGTGCTCCGCGGATCGCGGGCATCTGGGCCCTGCGTGGCCATGCGCCGGGTGTGGGCGCCGTCTACGGTCAGGTCACCATCACCCCGACGCCAGGTGCCGACGACGAATTCACGACCGACACCAGCTATGTCTACGCGCGAGATGGACGTCGTGTCACCAGGGTCGGACAGGCCATCGTCTACACCGGGTTTCAGTGGCGAGGCCGGTCGCTCGAAGGCGCCAACGATACGGATGGCCTCCGCGAGGTGATGTTCGTCGACCGCGACTGGCAGTCGATGCAGGGGCGCTGGTTCACGGGCGGCTACGACGAGATCGGCCTCGACATCGCCCTCGAGCGCGTGGGGACTGCCCCGGTCGTGACCGGCGTGCACCCCGCGTCGATTCAGGTCGGGCAGACGGTCACGCTGCAGCTGTACGGCGAGCATCTGGCTTCCGCGACCACCGCGGACCTGGACCTTGGCCCGGGGCTGGAGGTGCTCCGTGTCGTCAGTGCCACCGCGGGTCTCGTTACGGCCGAGGTACGGGTCGATGGCGATGCGCGGGTCGGCCGTCGAGACCTCTTTCTCGACCAGACCTCGCTCGCTGATGCCCTGATGGTCTACGACACGGTCTCCCGGATCGCGGTGACGCCTGATGCCGGCATGGCCCGGGTCGGTGGGGTCCGCGTGCCGAAGCAGTTTCAACAATTCGAAGCGCGGGCGTATCACGATGGGCCGGACGGTGAAGCGAACACCGACGACGACCTCGATCTGGGGCTGGTCGACGCGACCTGGGCCCTCGAAGAATACGCGGCGACGTTCGGAGACGACGACCTCCGGTATGTCGGCGCCATCGACGGGCAGGGCCGGTTTACCCCGGCCCTCGACGGACCAAACGCGGAGCGCAACGGGAACCGAAACAATGTGGGCGACGTCTGGGTCGTGGCCACCTATCCGGCGGGGTCGCGCACGCTCCGCGCGCGGGCTCACCTGCTGGTGACCGTGCCGAACTACCTGCGCTGGGATCCGACCGCAGTGGAGCGTCCATGACCATGCTTTGCCTCGGAGAACACCATGCGTTCGAGGCCGCCGACCAGCGGTATTTGTATCTGGTCCCCAGCGCGGCCGTCTTTGCGCTGGATGCCCCGGCGGGCGCCTTGATCGACGCGCTGGGTGACCAGCCGGTCGACCGCGCCGAGTTGATTGCCCGCGTGTCGCCGGAGTTTCCGGCGATGGACCTCGATGCCCTCTTGACCGAGCTCGAGCAGATCCACGCGGTCCGGCCCGCCGCCGAACCGGTGCCGGAGATGCCGGCCATCATTCCGCTGACCCCGGTCGAGTCGTTTCCCCTCACGACGGCGGTCCTCAACGTCACGAACCAGTGCAACCTGAGTTGTGGCTACTGCTACGAGTATAGCGAAGACAAGATCGTCGATACCACCAACGGCGCGCAGCCCAAGTTCATGACTGACGAGACGGCGCGGAAGAGTATCGACCTGCTGTTTCGCGAGTCGGGTGAGGTCGAGGTGGTCCACGTCAGCTTCTTCGGCGGCGAGACCTTGATGAACTATCCGGTGCTGAGCCGGGCCGTGCCATATGCCAAGGCCCAGGCTGAGGCGCACGGCAAACGGGTCGAATTCAACCTCACGACCAACGCGACGCTGCTCACCACCAAGATGATCGAGTTCCTGGCCCAGGAAGACATCTCGGTGACCGTCTCCGTTGATGGACCGCGCGACATGCAGAACCGATTTCGCGTGTTTCATGACGGGAGCGGCAGCTACGACGTGATGCTGCCGCGGGTCCGCGAGCTGCTCCAACGGCATCGCAGCCGGCCCATCGGCGCCCGGGTGACGCTCACCTCGCAAGTTAACGACATCCTCGGTATCTATCAGCATTTGACCGAAGAGATCGGGTTCCAGGAAGTGGGGTTCGCCCCAGTCACCACGTCACCCGGTCGCGACCACGCCCTCGACGGCTCGGGGTTCGACCAGATGGTCACGCAGTTTAAAGCGTTGGCCGATGAGTTTCTTCGCGCCGCGCTGGCCGGTCAGCACCACGGGTTTTCGAACGTCAGCGAAACCTTGGGGGAGATCCACAAGGGCGTCAGCAAGGCGTATCCGTGTGGCGCCGGACTCGGGCTCATCGGCGTGGCCACGGGGGGTGACGTCGCGCTGTGCCATCGTTTCGCCGGGTCGGACGAACATAATCTCGGCAGCGTGACTGAGGGGCTTGACCGGGAGGCGCAGCAGGCCTTTCTCGAGCGCAATCACATTGCGCACAAGACCGATTGCCACACCTGCTGGGCTCGGCCGCTGTGTTCAGGGGGGTGCTACCATGAGGCCCATACGCGCTACGGCACGACCACGCATCCGAACTTGCATTACTGTGACTGGATCCGCGAGTGGACCGATATCTGCCTGCGTATCTACGGCGAGATCGCCGAACGGAGTCCCCGTTTTCTGAACCGGTTCGACTCGTGAGAACGCCATGAAGCATCTGACCCCTATCAATCGGAAAGCCGCCCGGATCGCGGCCGCCGCCAACCCCGCGCCTGCGGGCGATGTCGTCGCGCTGCAGCAGCAGGGCTCCGGTCCACCCCAGCAGCCGGAAGGGCCCCACATCCCGCTCGGGTGCTCCCTGGCGTTCCAGCCGGGCTGGGAGGCGGACCGCAATGGCGGCACGGCCGGGTTGTGTCAGCCGGTCGAACGGGATCTGTTCGATTGCCACCTCGGATGCTATTGGCCGGCGCATGTGCCAGACCAGCTCAACCACGCGCCGGACTGGACGAGCAAGTGCGCCGCTGCCCAGAAGGATTGGCGGAAGATCGACCTCATCTTTCCGTAGCGTGGGCTGAGTGTGTCAGGGCACCAGCGCTATCCGGACCAGTCGATGCGATTTTTCTTCTTCCTGCTCGTCGGCAGCGTCACGCTCGCTGGAAGTGTGGCCGCCCAGACCGCCCCGGACCTCACCGGCGGCACTGGCACTATCTACGTCGGCGGGTACCCGGGCCGTGTCTTTG
The DNA here is from genome assembly GCA_002712885.1 of Acidobacteriota bacterium. Taxonomy (GTDB): domain Bacteria; phylum Acidobacteriota; class Vicinamibacteria; order Vicinamibacterales; family UBA8438; genus UBA8438. The sequence goes on along the minus strand of PAUN01000056.1, from coordinate 38,774 downwards.
TCGTCGATGAGGCGACCGAACAGGTGGTGGATGACATCACGATGACGCTCGACGGGCCGCCCAGCAGCATGGCGCTGTCCGAGGACCGGACCCGGCTCTACATGCGAGACCGCACGTTCGAGCAGCTCGAGGTGATGGACGTCGCGACCCGCCGCACCATCGACACGCTGACGTTGAGCGAAGGACAGACCAAGGTTCGTATCCGGAGTTTCCGCGCCGCCCCGGATCACTCGTCCATCATTCTGTTGATCGATACTGCCACGAAGCAGATCGACAGATTTGAGATCGCGCCACGTGCTTTGGTGCAGGTCGACCTCGCCACCCACGAGGTGCTGCGCGAGATCCCGTGGCCGGACGGCGAGGAACGGGTCAGTGTGAACATGCTGTTCTCGCCGAGCGGCGATCTGCTCTACCTCTTTGGCGACGAGATAGTGGCCCTGGAGACCACCGGATTCGAGGAGGTCGAGCGGTGGGAACTGTCCCAACTCGACGAAGGGGGAGTCGGGCGGTTCAACTTCGGATTTCGCTACGATCCGAATGAAGAACCCGGGTTCTACTCCGGTATCTTCCGGGTACGGGATCAGGTGCAGAATCGCAGCCTGATGGGCATCGCGCGCATCAATTTGGCCGAGCGGGATGTCGACTTCTACACGCTCGGTCCGTCCGAGCCCGTAGGGTCATTCGCGTTGGCCCCGGGCCGCCGGAAGGCCCATGCGCTGCTCAGCGAGATCGGGCACTACGAGTTCTGGACCTTCGACCTGGAGGGGCGGCGGCTCGAGCGTCGCCAGGCCATTGACGGGCGACCGCGGATGGCCGTTACGCCCAGTACCAACGGCCAGATCCTCTACATCCACCAGGCCGGCGACACGATCGACCTGTACGAAGCTTCGACCTACCGCTACCTGCGCACCATCACGCTCCCCGGCGACATGTCACAGATGTTCGTGGTGCCGAACTAGGGACGTTCGCCGTTTCCTACTGTCCGTCGAACAGATACTGCACGGTAGCCCGGACACGATCCTCGGGCGCTGCATAGTTGCTGTACTCACTCGGCACGCGATACGACGACACGACGTCGTCGACCGAACGACCGGCCGCTTTCCCTTGCTGCGCCTTCATCACCAGGTCGTTGTAAAAGCCCTCGTACTTGACGAAGTCATTCCATGGGAGCGGGATCGGGTTGTGTCCGGGAATCACGGTATCGACGTTCGAGATCCCACTGATCGCGCGCTTGAGGGTCTCACCGAACTCGACGGCGCTTCCGTTGCTGTTCGGCACGTCGAGGAAAGGCAGCCCCCGGCGCGCGAACATGTCGCCCGAGTGCATCACGCGTGCGGCGCGAAAGACAACGAAGATGTCGCCGTCGGTGTGGCCGCGACCGAAGTAATACAGGTCGATCTGGTCCGCTCCGCTGAAGAGCGTCAGCGTATCGGAGAAGGTCGTTTTCGGCAGGTAGGTCACGTTGGCACCTGTGAACGATTCACAGTTCTTGATCGAGCCTCCCTGGAACCCGGCGCCGTCATCACAATCCTGGCTCGCCATGTGCCCGCGGGTGTTCTCGTGCGCCACGAAGTTGACCGAATCCGGAAACTCCGGGTTCGAGCCCGAATGGTCCCAGTGCGTGTGGGTGTTGATGATCGTCGTCACCGGCTTGTCGGTGAGCTCGCGTACCGCGGCGAGGATGTCCTGGCCGTAGCCTTTGATCTTCGTGTCGACCAAGGTGACGCCGCCGTCGGTTACAAAAATCGCGGTGTTACCGCCACCGCCCATGCCTTCCACGGAGGGGGCATTGGCCAGCATATACAGGTTGTCGGCGATCTCATGCACGGTGAGGCTCGCCCGGTCTTGTCGGGCCTCGAAAGTGACCATGGTCGCGATGAGGCCTAGGGCCGTGAGGCCTGCCAAGTAGATACTGCGTTTCATCTTCAACTCCTTCAGCGACGAACGTAGATGTGATTGTGACTATACCGGTCGGGAGCCAGGGAGTCGACCGGTAGGGCGCTCTGTGAATCCGGCCTTGACCCCTGCGCGCGGTGCGAACATGCTCGGCACGACGTGCTCGTCAAGAGCGCTCAACGAGAAGGAGATGGGCATGGTCAAGGCGGTGATGACTCGCGCGCTACCGATCGTTTGTGTCGGAGTCGCGCTGTTTCTCCTGACGCCGGTCTCCGGGATCGCCGGTCAGACCGGCGAGTGGCGCGCCTACGCGAGTGACAAGGCCAGCACCAAGTACACCCCGCTCGATCAGATTGACGCCGACACGGTGCACGACCTTCGTATCGCTTGGCGACAATCGACGATTCCCGACGCGACGCGGCAGGGCAACGACCTGCGTGCTCCCGGCGCTTCGCAGAATACGCCGATCATGGCGGAAGGGCGGCTCTACATCAGCACCCCCCTCGGTACGGTGACCGCGCTCGATGCGACGACCGGGGAGGTGGTCTGGTTCGATACGCCCCCGGTGCCGGAGGGCGAAGAACGTCCACGCGGGTTCGCGACCCGGGGCCTCGGTTACTGGAGCGATGACGATGGTGGCGACGATGCCCGCGTCATTGCCGTCATCGGGTCACGCCTGGTGGCTCTGAACGCGGAGACGGGCGAGCGCTACCCGGACTTCGGCATCGACGGCGAAGTGGACCTTGTGGAGGGCTATGACGACCGGGTGGTCACCCGTTTCCGCTGGCGGTCGGCGCCGCTCGTCGTCAACGACATCATCGTGGTCGGGTCCGCCATCGGCGACATCACCAATGCCACCATGCCGGCGATGAAGGAGATGCCGCCCGGCGACGTGCGCGGGTTCGATGTGCGTACCGGCGAGCAGCGCTGGATTTTTCACACCATCGCACGCGAGGGCGAACCCGGTAACGAGACCTGGCTGACCGGGCTCAACGAGGACCGCCGGTCGTGGGAGTACACCGGGAACACCAACATGTGGGCGTCGCCCAGCGCGGACGAGGAACTGGGCTACGTCTACCTGCCGCTGTCGACCCCGACCGGCGATTATTACGGGGGGCATCGCCCCGGCGACAATCTGTTCGCTGAGAGTCTGGTGTGTCTCGACGCCGAGACCGGCGAACGTGTCTGGCACTTCCAGGCGGTCCACCACGGGCTGTGGGACTACGACTTCCCGGCAGCGCCCACGTTGCTCGACATCCGGGTGGGCGGACGCGACATCAAGGCCGTCGCCATTACCAGTAAACAGGCCAGCACGTATGTCTTCGACCGCGTCACCGGTGAGCCGGTCTGGCCGATCGAGGAACGACCGGTGCCTCGCGGCGACGTCCCGGGCGAGTGGTATGCGGAGACCCAGCCGTTCCCAACCAAACCCCCTCCATACGATCAGCAGGGCGTGACCCTGGACGATCTCATCGATTTCACGCCCGAACTGCGGGCCGAGGCGGTGGCGATGCTCGACGACTATGTCTGGGGAGCGTTCTTCACGCCGCCGTCATTGATCGATGACCGTCCCGGCGGCACCCAGGGCACGATGGTCGTGCCGGGTCTGGTGGGCGGCACCGACTGGAACGGCGCCGGGGGCGACCCGGAGACCGGCATCCTGTATGTGCCGTCGGTCCACAGCGGCACGGTCGTCGGGTTGGGGCGGTCGGACCACCCGCGATCAGACGTCGACTGGGTCATGAAAGGGGCGCGGCACATTCCTGGACCCCAGGGCCTGCCACTTTTCAAGCCACCTTACGGACGTCTGGTGGCGATTGACCTCAACGCCGGTGAGATTCTCTGGACGATCGCCAACGGCGACGGACCACGTGACCATCCGGCGATCGCGCACCTCAACCTGCCGCCGCTTGGGCAGGGCGGTCGAGTCGCCCCGTTGATCACAAAAACCCTGGTCTTCCTCGGCGACGGTGCCAACGTTGGTGGCGCGTTCTTGCCGGAGGGCAGTGGGAGCCGGATGTTCCGGGCCTATGACAAGGCCACCGGCGACCGCGTCTGGGAGATGGCGCTCCCCGGTGGCACCACCGCCGCGCCAATCAGTTACATGGCGGGCGGGAAGCAGTACATCGTCGTCGCGGTCGGCTGGGGAGACATGGAAAGCGAGTATGTCGCACTCGCTGTCCCGTGATCGTCTCGGCCCGGCTCGTCGCGTGGACAGCGGCGGTGGCGATACGCCTCGACCGGCATACAGTCTGCCGACTATTGCGCCGGACGGCGTCTATCGCTAGAGCGATGGGATAAAACGTGTAAGACGGACGACACCGTGCATTCATCTCGGGTGTCGACCGGCGGATGCCTCGAAGGTGGGCGGTGAAGCATCTGAGCTGAGGCTGTAGATGCGGCGTGACCCAGTCTGCTTATCCTATCTGTATCCATTGGGCCTCTCGGCATTGCTTCAAGATCCCTCTTCTTTCATGCTCTCACTTGGTCCACATCTATAGTACGCCTCGCGCGTTTGTTGATTAGTGCACCGATTGGAGAAAGGTGGTGTCGGGCGGATCTGCTGCGGTCTTTGTCTCCGTGGTTGAAGGCTCGCTGGGCCGGGGCAATCCTGACACGAGGGAGCGGTACCGCAATGCCACCGCGGAGCCGCGTGAGCCGCATTGAACCCCCTGCCAGTCAGCGGTAGGATGGCTAATACACCATGCCTCTAATACCTGGAACCCGGCTCGGCGTCTACGAAGTCACCGCGAAGATCGGCGAAGGCGGAATGGGCGAGGTGTATCAGGCCCGCGACACCACGCTCGACCGCGACGTGGCGCTGAAGGTCTTGCCGGAAGCCTTCACGGCTGACCCTGATCGTCTCGTTCGGTTCCAGCGTGAAGCCAAGGTCCTGGCGTCGCTGAACCATCCAAACATTGGCGCGATTCATGGCCTGGAGAGCTCCGGGGACACCCAGGCGCTTGTCCTGGAACTCATTGAGGGACCGACCCTCGCCGACCGAATTGCTGAAGGACCCATTCCAGTCGATGAGGCCCTGACCATCGCCAAGCAGATCGCGGATGGCCTCGAAGCGGCCCACGAGAAGGGCATCATTCACCGCGATCTAAAACCGGCCAACGTGAAGCTAAAGCCCGATGGGACTGTGAAGGTGCTGGACTTCGGGTTGGCAAAAGCAGTCGCCTCTGACGCGAGCGGAACCAGCGCGACGACGTCAGCCACGATGTCGATCACTGGGGCCACGCAGATGGGGATGGTCATTGGCACGGCGGCCTACATGGCCCCAGAGCAAGCCAAGGGGAAGCCGGTCGACAAGCGGGTGGACATCTGGGCGTTCGGGGTCGTGTTGCTGGAGATGTTGGGTGGAAAACGGGTCTTCGGGGGTGAGACAGCGTCGGAGACATTGGCGGCGGTGATGCTGCAAGAGCCGGATTGGGATCGGCTGCCCACAGATTTACCATCGAAGCTCGATAATCTCGTGCGCCGCTGCCTTGAGAAAGATCCCAGGGAGCGCGTGAGGGACATTGGCGATGTGCGGCTCGTGATGCAAGGTGCATTCGAGACGACCGAGCCGTCACCGTTCGTCACAGCAACGCCATCGGATCTAGTGATCTGGAAACGTCCCATCGCATGGCTCAGTGTGTCGTTATTGAGCGTAGCACTGGTTCTAGCGGTTATAGCGTTACGCAGCCCACGTCTGGAGCTTCCGATTACTCGCTTCGTAGAACCGTCGGCGGAGCGGATNCACATCTTAGCGCGTGCTGTGGCCATTTCTCCAGACGGGCGATACTTGGCCTACAGCGCGAATAACGAACTGTATCTGAGGCGGTTCGATCTGCCTCATGCTGAAGCAATTCCCGGGACGGAAAACGCGACCGCTCCTTTCTTTTCACCGGACGGACAATGGATCGGATTTTTCACCGAATCCGAGATAAAGAAAGTCGCGCTGACGGGGGGGGCTCCGTTCACAGTGTGCGCGGTGACGAACGGCCTTGATGGTGCATGGACGGANGACGACACGATCGTATTCGGCATAGTCGGGCCGACGGACTTGTATCAGGTGTCAGCGCAAGGCGGCATTCCGGAGGCATTGACCACGCGCGACGATCCTACGAGTGATCACGACTTCCCAGATTTTCTCCCCGGGGGTGATGTGATGCTCTTTTCTGTGGCCCCGGATGGCCTTAATTTCGATGAGGGACGAATCGTCGCGCAGTCGCTGTCGACAGGAGAACGCCGTGTCGTGATCGACGGCGGATTTTATCCGCGGTGGTTGGCGTCTGGCCACCTCGTCTATGCCCGTGGAGGCGGCCTATTTGTTGTGCCTTTTGATCCTGGAACTCTGGAGGTGCAGGGAGACCCAGTTGAGATCGTTTCGGACGTCCTGCAGAGTTCCGGCGGTGCCCATTACAGCACGTCAAGAGAAGGTTCGCTTGTTTACGTGTCCGGAGGAATAGTCAGTGGGTTTCCAGAAATGGCAGCCGTGTCGATTGCCCGTGACGGCACCGAAACGATGCTGCCAGGCGCGCCGGGTGACTTCGCGTCCGGTCGTATGTCTCCGGATGGGACCCGGATGGCTGTGATGGTTGCAAGCGTTGCAAATCTTGATCTGTGGATATCAGACGTCGCTCGTGGAACCTTGAGCAGACTCACCACAAGCCCTGGATTTGACTCTAATCCCATGTGGACGCTGGATGGGTCGGGCGTGGTGTTTGCGTCGGAACGAAGTGGCGAATGGGCGTTNTACCGACAAAGTGTAGACGGGCGTGGTGATGCCGAACAATTATTGGAAATACCGGGATCGGCTGACCTTNCTCCNGACTCGTGGACACCAGACGGCACGAANTTGGTGTTTTCCTATCGACTGCTCGATAGCTCCTCGGACGTTGGCGTGTTGGCGATCGATAGCGGGGGCGAATGGAGCCCGTTGTTGAGTAGCCCCGCTGTCGAAAGGCACGGCGANGTNTCGNCGGATGGGGCTTGGATCACATACGAATCAAATGAAACGGGTGTTTCAGAAATCTACGTTGAACAATTTCCAGATCTTGGCCTAAAGACGCAAGTATCGACTGGTGGTGGACAAAGCCCGCAATGGTCACCTGACGCCGATGAAATATTTTATCGGTCACTCGATACTGGGGCCTTGATGGTTGTCCAGATTGGGCGTGAACCGACGCTCACTGTCGATTCGCCGATAGTAATCACTGACGAGTACTACGGATTGTCGAGCTCATATCCATTCAGGTTTCGGATGTACGACGTCTTCCCTGATGGCGAACGGTTCTTGATGTTCGAGGAAACACGGGAGACGAATCACTTGATTCACGTGGTGCTGAACGCGTTCCAGGATTTGAACTAGGGACTTTCGNCTGTACGTCGTCAAATCAATCCGGATCAATGCGCCTGTCTCGTAAGGGCTTTGTCAAGTTGAGCCCGCAGGTGGCAGAGTAGGCGAATGATGAGCCTGCCGCGCGGTGGTGCCCTCGGTCGTCCACCGCACGGACCCGTACGCCAACAACCGAGCCGAGGTCTCGCACAAACCGACGCGACAACGCGAACGGCAGATGCGCGGCTTCAACGCCGCAGGGCAGCTCCAGCGCTTCGCGTCCGTCCACGGCGCGGTCCAGAACCTGTTCCGCGTCGGCCGTCACCCGCTGCGAGCGGTCCATCATCGGCTCTGGCGAACACGGGCCTTCGGTGTCTGGCGATCGGTAGTGGGGCGCGTATTAACCATTGCGCTTGGGGAATGCGGTGACCAAATNGTGGCGCCCTTGGTGCTGGTGGCAGTGGCGCTAGCGGCCGCCTATCTCCCGGCGCGTCGGGCCAGTCGAGTCGATCCGGTCGTGGGGCGCTGCGGGGCGAGTGAACACACGGCCGTCGGTCATCACAGTCCTTGAGGGTCTCAGGTCTCCGCGCTACACTTGANCCGCTTTCGGGATGAACGCGGATTGGTGCCGGCAGGCNATGACGTCGTGCGTCTCGCTCGGGCACTTGACCCGCGCNTCCTCTCGAGAGCCAANGATTGAGTACGCAGATCNGNCGAGTCCGAGGGNCGTATCAGCCAGGAGGCACCCATGTGTGATGACCGAACCGATGCCGAGAACAGCGACTACGTCCGTGCGACGAAATTGACGCGGCGCGAGTTTGGAGCGTTGTCGGCGGGAGCGGGGTTGGCCATGCTTGTGCCGCGGCCCGCGAATGCGCAGGCGGTGACGGCAGCCGATATCGACGTCACCACTTCCGATGGTGTGGCGGATTGTCACTTCGTGCACCCCTCGACCGGGATCCATCCGGGCGTTATTATCTGGCCTGATGCGTTTGGCCTGCGGCCGGCCAAGAAACAGATGGCCAGGCGTCTGGCCGAGTCGGGTTACTCGGTCCTGGTGGTCAACCCGTACTACCGGACACAGCGGGCCCCGGTCGTCAGTAGCACGAACTTCGCNGAAGTGCGTGAGACGATCATGCCGCTNATGGGGTCGTTGAATGCGGACACGCAGACGAGGGACGCGACGGCGTTCGCCAGTTTCCTCGATAGCCAGCCATCGGTAGACCAGAGCCGGAAGATGGGAACGATGGGCTACTGCATGGGNGGGCCGTTCACCATGCGGACCGCGGCGACACTCCCAGATCGCGTTGGCGCCGCTGCGTCGTTCCACGGTGGCGGGTTGGTGACGGANCAGGACAACAGCCCGCATCTCCTCGTGCCGGACATNAAGGCGCAGTATCTGTTCGCGATCGCCGAGAACGACGACGAGAACCAGCCGGAGGCCAAGGACGTGCTGCGCGACGCGTTTGCGCAGGCGGGACTCATGGCCGAGATCGAGGTGTACGCGGGCGCGGCGCACGGATGGTGCCCGCCGGATTCGACCGTCTATCACGAGGCCCAGGCGGAGCGTGCGTGGAGCCGTCTCTTGGCGCTGTTTTCCGCCGCGCTCGCCTAGTGCCAGGGCACTAGCACCCTGTGGTGAAAGCCGCGCGTCGCACCGAGAGTGGCGGTTTTGCAGCGCCGCTCGAATGNAGCGGCACTTTCACCACGGGCTGCTTGCAGCTACCTATTGCGGCGGATGCCANATNCGGAGGCGCATGTGGCGTGCCGCGTGCTGAAAATCGCGGTCGGTGGTCAGGATCTGCAGGTCATGATGGAGGCACAAGCGCACCAGCGTGGTGCCCAGGTCAGAGCGGTCTACGGGGTGCCGTCCTTCTCGGTGTCGCCCACACGTCCGGCCCGCAGCATGTTGGCCATGCCGTAGTTCCCTCGTCGAGCCGGACGCATTGGGCGTCGGCGAACAGGTTGGCGGTGGCGAGCGGATGGATGATGCGCTGGATCGACTCGAGACCGTGTTCAAAAGATCGCGAGCGGATTCAATGGCGAGCCGGTGCCACCGGGGTTCGGGATCGGGGCCGCGACCAGGAGGAACTCCCACCGACCGAGTCGGGCCGCGGTCTCCGCCACCGCCTCGAGATCCATGTTGTCGAAGATATTCGCGCCCAGTGCGACGAGGACCAGCTTGTGAAACGGCAGGGCCGTGCCCGGGATCTGGCCGACGTCCTGCGTGCCGTCGCTCCCGACCAGGGCCACGTCGCGCCGCTTCAGCCAGGGGGCGACGGTGATGTCGTAGCCCGAGCGATTGTCGTTCTTCCATCGTCCGGTGCGGAGAAAGACCGCGTCGCCAGCCGACACCGTGACCCCGGTGCGGCGCTCCCACGCCTCGATGTCCTCCGGATACACATGGGTGCCGGTCTCGAGTGCGTCCAGACCCTTGAGACGCGGGATGTCGAGCAGGACGCCGCGCGTGACGATGCCGCCAGCGAGACCGCTNATGCCCATCCGAGAGCAGCCATCCTCGGTGAAGACATCCTCGAGCGCGAGGCCATTGTAGATCTGGCCGTCGTGGTGCGCATGGCACAACGCGTCCAGATGACTGACCGTCGANCCATGGAACGCCACCTGCTGCCGCTCCATCAGGAATCCGGAAGGGATATCGACGACTCGCAAGCTGGTGAATGCGGCCGTGGAGTCCGGATTGTCCGGAGGCTCGCCGACACTGACCGGGAGCGACAACGANACCACCTCGCCGGCCGTGGCCAGCGCCAGTGCCGCGCGGCGCTTGGCCGGGGTGATCAGATTGACCGCGCCGAGCTGGTCGTCGGCACCCCAGCGGCCCCAGTTCGACAGTTCCTGCATCCACTCGTCGACCTGGGCCGCGGTGACCTCGGGACGCTCCTGACCCTGCAGTGTCCAGTCGCCGATCATCCACAATGCCACCAGCGCCAGGGCCCACGGCCTACGAACATGTCGGGTCATCTTTGTGTTCCTCTCTGGTTCCGTGGCCACCAGCCACGGAACGAGTCCATGGGCTCGAAGACGCTTTGCGTATCGCATCTTAACCCCAGAGCTCGCGTGTGAGCGGTCAGGACGACGCAACCGAGCTCGAGCGGCTGTTCGAGCCATTCTTCCGGTCCGATCGATCACGATCCCGCAAGACGGGGGCCGGGGGCCTGGGCTTGATGATCGTGCGTCGTGCCGTGGAAGCCCACGGCGGGAGGGTGCTGGCGCGGCGCGCCGACCCGCGCCCCGAACTCAGTAGTGCGGGGGGACCTCGTCCGCGGGGGTGCTCCGGGTGTCGTTGGCCCCGTCGCGGACGGTCGCGACGAGTCGTTCGAGTTCCGCCTGCATCTGATCGATCCGTCCTTGCTGTGCCACTAGCGCATCATTGAGCTGCCGGATGGCCTCGTCCTGGAATGCCAGGTGCGTTTCGAGGGTCTCGATCCGCGTACTATCGGTCGTCACATCATCCCCTTGCCGTCGTCCCCGCTACCGGCGTGACCGACTGCTCCATGACTGGGGGAATGCGAAACCGAACTTCCGCTACTGGCCCTCAGTCTCTTGCTGTTCGATGTTGCGATACACCTCCAGAATGTGCCGGATGTCGTGATTGCCTTCGTGGCAGGCGTACTCGTACATCGGACCCTCGGTGGCCATCATCGGAATCTCCGCCGCCCAGCTCCGGTCCCAGGTGTCTGGGTCCTCGACGGTGAACGTGTAGTGGATCCGATCGGCCGATACCCGCGTGAAGCGNTCCACGACTCTGAGATCGCGGCCCGAGCCCTGCCACGCCAGCCGGTCGTTGAAGTGGCTGCTCTCGACGACCAGCGTGTCGCCTTCCCACCGGCCACGTGAGTCGCCAGGATACATCCGGATTTTCTCGTCGATCACCGGTCGCCCGTCGAGCGGGATGATTCTCGGCGTGTTGTTGTTCTGCTCGGTGAAGATCACGACGTGGTCGGGGGTTTGGAAGAACTGGTGAATGTCGTTGTAGGACGGTGGTTGCAGAGGCGGTCCGTTGTAGGCATACGCAATGCAGCGCTCGCTCAGCGGGCGCAACTCATGGCCATCGAAGGTCCCTCGGTCGCCCCGTTCGGCGCGTCGGGCTGCCGCGCGCGCCCGGGCCGCGTCGTTGCGCGGTGGGATGCGTCCGTTCGGCGGATCGGTGACCAGCGAGGTCCGTCGGGTGGACAGCCCCTTGGGCACCGGGGTGGCGAGCCAAATGGCGTTGTCGTAGTGGACGTAGGATTCGTCCCGATGGGTCTGGTCGAGCACCCGTTCCCGTTCCGCCGCGTCGGCGATTTCGATCACGCTACGAGCCAGCGGGTCGGCACCGTCGACGGTGAGCTGCGCCTGGAGCTGCGTCCACTCTTCTTCCGTGTAAAACGCCTTGTCCNCGAGATACTCNGGGCGTTCCATCGGGGTGAACGTCTGCGTGGTCCAGAACCCGCTGAGGTCGGGTCGTCCGTCCGCCGTGCGTGGCACGGTCTGGTCCGGGACCGGAGCTTCGGGGCGCGGAGCCTGGGCCGAGGCGACCGGTGTCAACCAGCCGACGAGCACAATCGCGATGAGAGAGGCCGCAAGATGACGATGGCGCATCTGATCCTCCTGGGAGCCGTTAAGAGCAGGTCTCGGCATGCATCCATGATNGCCCACGTGCGCCCCGCACGCAACCGTGCCGTCGACCCTACTGCCATCGATAGCAACTCCGNCTCAGTCGGGATTGCCGGACGCCGTGTCCGGATACGGCATCGTCAAGGAGCTCAAGCGCCAAGTGCGGGACGGGTGCAGATCGATCCCGCGCGCTTGTACCGGGCCATCAAGCATATGATGGCCAGCGGTCCGTAGATCTGTCCGGGGCCGGCTGATGACCCGCGTTGAGAATCTCGTCACGCTCGCCGAGCGCATGTTGCGTGACTACGACATCCACGATCCAGGCACCGCGTTTGCCGAAGGNCTGGACCTCTCGATCGCCGAGGCGTATGGGGTTCAGGGTCACGTCGCTCACCTGCGAGAAGCACGTGGGGAATGGCTCGCCGGCTACAAGATCGGGTGCGTCTGTCGCGGCAATCAACGGCGGCACGGGCTGTCCCATCCGGTCTACGGCCGGCTGTGGTCGACCGAGCAGTACTCGGACGACGTTACCCTGTCGCCCGACGACTTCGCCAATTTGGCGATTGAGGGCGAATTCGCGGTGACCCTGCGCCACGACATCGAGCCCGGCGACGCCTCGATTTCGATCATCGCCGCCGCGGTCGACCGGGTGTTCACCGTCATCGAGCTCCACAATCTCGTGCTCCGCAGCGATAGTCGAGGCCCCGAGCTGATCGCGAATAACGCGATTCACGCNGGCGTCATTCGTTCCAGCGGNACCACGCCGCCCGCAACCGCGACCTGCANGGACTTGTCCGTCGAATGCGATGGACGCACCGTGGGATGCTGGTCCGGTCGGCGCTGGCCGGACGATGTGTTGCAAGAGGTCCCGTGGTTGGTCGGTGAACTCGACAAGGCGGGCCTGCGGCTCAGGCGCGGACACACGATTCTCACCGGAGCCTGGGGTCCGCCGCTTCCACTCGCGGGTCGACCGTCAACGGCGGATACAGAGCCCCCGCTCGCTCGTGACGATCTCGCGGACGAGGACCCTCAGGAGGTCGGACGTGTCGAGGTCGTATCGACGATGTTCGGCTCGGTCGCCGCCTCGTTCTCGCGGTAAAGCCCGCCGCCGATATCGCTGTTAGATCTGCTCCGGTCCGGGAACAAATCTGGACTCGAGCCGAACTCGCCATACAGCACCATCTCGTATCCGGGATGTTTGCCGTTTTCGCGTTGGGCCTCGCGGTGATCGGTCTGTACGGCGTGGTCAGTTACGCCGTGGCGGCGCGCACGCGAGAGAGCGGGATTCGGATGGCGCTCGGTGCCAGCGGGCCGACCATCACCCGGCAGCTCGCCGGCGACGGCATCCGCCTGGTGCTGGTCGGCAGCGTCGTCGGCCTGGCCCTCTCACTCCTGGTGTCCCGTCTTCTTGGCGACCTGCTGGTCGGGACCCGACCCACGGACCTGATGGCGTTCGTCGGGGCCCCACTCGTGCTGGGGGCGACGGCCGTGCTCGCCCTCTACATGCCGGCCCGTCGCGCCAGCCGNGCAGACCCGGTNGCGACGCTGCGCGCCGAGTGAGGAGGTCGTGCTCGAACATTGAGCCCATCGAGAGTATGCTGACGACATCACATCTCTATTCGTGGCAAGGAGCCTGACCATGATGGTGGGAAGAACGCTGTGCTCGGCGGTGCTGGTGGTGCTCTTCTCGGGCCTGGCGCTTCCGGCGCCCGCGCAGAATCTGGAACTCGACACGGTCGAGTTCTTCAGTCCGGCGGTCGACCGGAACATGAAATACAACATCCTGCTGCCCAGCGACTACGCGTCGTCGGCCGAGCGGTATCCCGTGCTGTATCTCCTGCACGGGCTGACCGGCAACTACACCAACTGGGGACGGTCGAACGGGTCGCCGTTCTACGCATCGCTCTACGATGACGTCATCATCGTCATGCCGGACGTCGGCAATTCCTGGTATGTCAACTGGGCCGAGAACGAGGGTGGGCAACAGAACAATTGGGAAGACCACGTCGTGACGGACGTCGTCAATCACGTCGACTGGAACTTCCGCACCATCGCGCGACGCGAAGGCCGCGCGATCTCCGGGTTGTCGATGGGTGGCTACGGGGCGATCACCCTCGGGCTGCGTCATCCGGACATGTTCATCTCGATCGGCAGCACCAGCGGCGCGCTCGAGTATGCCCGCGGGGCGGCGCAACGGCTGAGCGGCGACGCACCGGCCGGGCGCGGCCGGGGACGAGAACTGACGCCCGAACAGCGCGCCGCGCGCCAAGCCCAGCAACGACGCCCGNACCCGCTCATTGGTGTCGACGGGTTCAGCAGCCAGGTCGAGCGCACGCCACAGGGCCGAGCCTTCGCCACGATCGAGGATGCTGCCGCCTACGATCCGTTCACGCTGATCGACCAGGTGCCCCCGGACCAACTGCCGCACATCTACCTCGACTGCGGTACCGAGGATCGGCTGATCGCGGGAGCGCGAGAACTCGCCGGTATCCTGATGGAACGTGACATTCCGTTCGACTACATGCAGATGGGCGGAGCCCACAACTCGGCCTACTGGATCCAGTCGATGGGTCGTATCATCGGTGTTCAGTATGAAGTGATGCAGCGGGCGCTCGGGCAGCGTCCGTCGGGCCGTCGACGGCCAACCAACTAGTACGCCGCGGGGCTTCGCCCCGACGACGGACCGTGCGGGACACATCGACCGGAACCCGGGTCAGACACGAGGAGGACACTATGATCCAACGTGGCGCAGTCGTGGGATGTATCGCGGTGGCGGCGGTCCTTGTTGTCGGAGCGGTGCCTTCCCTCGCGCAGGACGAGGCACCACGCACGGCGTGGGGACAGCCCGATCTCCAGGGGGTGTGGGACTTCCGGAGCATTACCCCGATGCAGCGACCGGAAGACCTCGCCGACCAGGCGTTCCTGACCGCGGAGGAGTTGGCGGAGTTGGAGGGGGCGGCGGCCGACCGCGACGCTCGTCTCTGGCAGCAGGAAGCCCGACGCACCGAAGCCGGCGGCAACGTAGGCGCCTACAACAACTTCTGGATGGACCGTGGTCTGAAGGCGGTCGGCACCCGACGAACCTCGCTCATCGTGTATCCCCCGAACGGCCGGATGCCGTCGTTGACCTCGCCCGGTCAAGTCCGGGCGGACGCACGAGCCGAGTATCGACNGGAGCATCCGGCCGATTCATGGGTGGACTTCAGCGACGGGGTCCGCTGCATCCTGGGCTTNAACGCCGGTCCGCCGTTCACGCCAAGCGCCTACAACAACAACGTGCAGGTCTTTCAGACGCCGGACCANCTGGTCATCATGACCGAGATGGTCAACACCGCGCGCCTCATCCCGCTCGACGGTCGTCCCCGGCTTCACCCGGGTGTCAAGCAGTGGTCCGGCGACTCCCGGGGCTACTGGGAGGGGGATACCCTTGTGATCGAGACACGCAACTTCGACCAGAAGCGACGGTGGCGGAATAGCACCGAGAGCATGCGTCTGGTGGAGCGGCTGACCCGGGTAGACGCGGCGACACTCGAGTACAGGTTTACCGTGACCGATCCAGAGACCTGGACGAGCCCTTGGACCGCGGCGGTACCGCTGGTGCTGAACCCGGAGCCGATGTTCGAATATGCCTGTCACGAGGGCAACTATTCGATGCCGGTCATGCTGGCGGGAGCGCGGGTGGAAGAGGCGGCCGCTCAGCCCTAGCTAGGTTTTCTGACGAGGCGCCCGCGTGGACAGCGTTGCTTCCTCGGTCACCCCCGCCCGACCGGGCGGGGCGGCCGCCTGCATGCTCCCTCGTCGCGCCTTGCCACGCAGACGCCTCGTCAGAAAACCGCCCCGTCGTTTTTCAGCGCCCTCCGAGGTTGCTAGCGTTCGGTCGACTCCTTGACCCGGTAGGTGACGCCCGTGTACTGCATCTCCTCCCAAGTCTGCTGACCCCAGCGCACGTCGAAGGTTGGCGTTTCCGCCTCGGCGCCCGCCGCGGCACCCACGTCCGTACCCAGGGTCATCGCGAAAGCCAAGGCACCCGCCACTACCCACGCCATCTTCATGACACGCAGGCGTCCTCCCGGGAAACCGGCAGCGCAGACTTGAGTCGCGGTCCTAGACCGCGTAGATTTACCACTCTGGAGAGGAGCCTCCGANTCATGATCATCAGCCCGACGACGCGTCATCGCACCGNACGCCGTGCACTGTGGTTCCTGATGCTGGCAAGTNTTGCCGCCCCGCCGGTGCACGCGCAGGACGACTGGCCGTCGTGGGGAGGCGACCTCGGCAACCAGCGCCACTCCCCATTGGCACAGATCGATACCAGCAACGTCTCGACCCTGGTGCCGGCGTGGCGGTACGAGATGACGAAGCCGGGCGTGCCGTCACGGCCGGCCCAGTCGACGCCGCTCATGGTCGACGGCGTCCTGTATCTGTCGTTTCCGTACTACCGTGTGGTCGCCCTGCAGCCAGAGACCGGTGACGTCCTCTGGGACTACACCGCACCCGGGGACTGGAACTCGCCCGAGCACCAGGTGCACTGGACGGGTGGTTCGATGCGNGGACTGGCGTACTGGGAAGGTGATGACGTCACCGCTCCACAGATCGTGTTTGGCACCGAGGAGGGCGAGTTGATCTCGCTCAACGCCCAGACCGGCATCCCCAACGGCCGGTTCGGCAACGACGGATACGTCGACCTGAAGACAGACGACGTGATGAACGGGTTCCCGAACATGCACTACGGGATCTCGTCCGGGGTGGCCGTCTACAAGCACCTGGTGTTCACCGGTGTCCACAACGCCGACGAGACCGGCTCGAAGGGTCCGGCAGGCGACGTGCGCGCCTGGAATCTGCGAACGGGCGAGCTCGTGTGGACGTTTCACACCGTGCCCCACCCTGGCGAGGTCGGCAACGAGACCTGGCTCGACGACTCCTGGCGCAACACCAGCGGCGCCAACACCTGGACCTTCTTCACCATCGACCAGGAGCGCGGCATTCTCTANATGCCGCTCGGCTCCGCGCACAACGACTTCTATGGCACCGACCGACCGGGCGACAACCTCTTCTCGGATTCGATCGTGGCGGTCGACGCGCTCACCGGGGNGCGGAAATGGCACTTCCAGGCCGTCCATCACGACCTGTGGGACCTGGACATGCCGGTGCCGCCGATCCTGTTCGACGTGGAGCGGGATGGCGAATCGATTCCGGCCGTCGGGGTTATGACGAAGTACCCAGTGTTGTTTATCTTCAACCGGGTCACCGGCGAGCCGCTCTATGACATAGAGGAACGTCCCGTTCCGGCCGGCAATCTACCCGGGGAGTACTACTCGCCGACGCAGCCGTTCCCGGTGAAGCCGCCGCCGTTTGGGCGGATTCGCTTCACGATGGACGACATCGCCACGGTGACGCCAGAGCACACGGCCGCGTGCCGCGAGCGGTTGATGGCCTACGACGGCGGGCGAAACCGTGGCCCGTTCACGCCGCCTTCCGTGGAGGGCGCGCTGGTGTTTCCGTCGACCGGCGGTGGCACCGAATTCACCGGTGGGACCTTCGATCCGACCCTGGGGTACTACATCATCAACTACGCAGACACCGGACACATCAGCACTCTCGACGAGGTGGGGGAGGACCCTGATCGACGAGGCTATGTGGGGCCTCCGGAATCGCGTCGGCGCTACTGGCACGTCGTGGACCGGCTGACCGTCGATGGGTGGCCCTGTTGGCAACCACCGTGGTCCAGCCTGGTCGCGGTGGACGTGAACACGGGCGAGATCGCCTGGAAGATCCCGTTCGGTACGGTCGAGGGTGCGCCGCCTGGGCTGCAGACCGGCGCCCCCAATTCGCAAAAGGGCGGGCCGACGTCGACCGCCGGGGGCGTGCTCTTCATCGGGGGGGCCACCGATCGACGATTCCGCGCCTACGAGACGAAGACCGGGCGCGAATTGTGGAGTGTCGAGACCGAGCAGTTGATCAGCGGCGCCAATCCGATCATCTACATGGGACAGGATGGCAAGCAGTATGTGGCCGTGGCGGCGGGTACCACGCTGCTGACGTACACGCTGCCGTGACGAGTCGCGGGCCCGTGGCTGAATGGACGGTCACCGCCTCCGGCGACGATGTGGCGACGACGCTCTTGCACTCAGGGATGACATCGCCGTGATCCGCTGGTGGGGCGCTCGGTGTCTATCTCGGCGGAATCGTCCACAGGTAGATCCGTCGACCGCCGACCCGTCGTACGTCGTCCGGTGTCCAGTCACCCATGTCGTAGGACAGCGACACGACGCGGGTGCCGGGGCGGAGCTCGGTCAACAGACGCGGGCGTAGTCGCAGGTTGGGCTCGGGTTGCAAGTAGAGCATCACCACCGTCGCATCGGCAAAGGCCGCCTGAAAGAGATCCGCGAGGACGAACGTCACGCGATCTGTGACGCCTTCCCGCCGGGCCAGCGCGGTCGCCTCCGCGATCCGCGCCGGGTCAATGTCGATGCCAACCCCGCGCGCGCCCCTGGCCTTGGCCGCCGCCACCACGATCCGCCCGTCACCGCATCCCAGGTCATACACGACATCGTCGCGGGTCACCCGTGCGAGCTCGAGCATCGCATCGACGATGGCGGGCGGCGCGCTCGCGTAGGCCACATCCGGACCGCGCAACGGCACCTGGGCCGCCGCCTGGGGGAACGGTGTTGCGGGTGCGGCGAGCAGTAGCCCACACGCGGCGGCCATGCCAAAGCGGCGCACGCGACAGGGGCGTGCCGGTTGCTGGAACGGTCGAGTCCGCATCAGGTGCTGATCTTGAGAGCCTCGTCCGGCTCGCGTCAAGTCTGACCAGGAGGAGCGTCCGTCGGCGTCGGACGCGTTGGCGTCACGCGCTCGCGGCCCGACCGGCGGGCGGTCCGGTCGGTTGACCCGTTTCGATCTGTTCGAGGGCGCGCTGCACCTCGTTGATCGTCTCGTCGAGCGTGGATGTGCCCGCCGTGAGGCCGACGGTGCGGGCGTCCCCGAACCACGCGGGGGCCAGGTCGTCGGCGCTCTCGACCTGGAGGGCCGGCATCCGCTGGTCGTGGCAGAGTTGCAGGAGCCGACGGGTGTTGTTCGAGCCGCGGCCGCCGACGACGACGACGGCGTGCACCTGCCGCACGAGCTCGAGCAGCGCGCGTTGCCGAAGCCTGGTGGGCTGGCAGACCGTATCGATCACCCGGATGTCGGCTCGCGGATTGTCGCGCCGGATGCGGGCGCAGACGTCCGCGACGACTTCTGGCGGCATCGTGGTCTGGCACACGACCCCCAGCCGCTGATGCCCGTAGCCCTTGACCTCGCTCGCGTCTGCGACGACGTCGCAGTGGACGAGATCGCCGACGATGCCGCGCACTTCGACATGTCCGGGCGTGCCGATCAGCAGGACGTGCCGGCCCTCGGTCTGCAGTGCGAGGGCGGCGTCGTGCACCCGGCTGACCAACGGACAGGTCGTGTCGATCAGGCCCGTGTGCGCTGCGGCCAGTCGACGGCGCTCTACATTGCTCACGCCGTGCGCCGTGATCAGCGCCAGCGGAGTCCGCGCGGGAGCACGGCGATGGTGCTCGGGTGATTGCTGGAACCCGGCCTCGCGCAGCTGCGTGATGACGCTCGGGTTGTGGACCAGTTCGCCGTGAATCGTGACCTGCACAGGGTCAGGCACCGACCGGGCCGCGTGCAGCGCGTCCTTGACGCCGAAGCACATCCCCATCTCGTCGGCTCGAATGACTCGCATGGTCGCGTCACCGCCCTCCAACCCAAGACTTTGCTATGTAAAGTGTGGAGACAAAAAAGGGGGCCGACATCATGCCGGCGACCGCCGTTTCGACAGCGGCGGTGGGGTGGCCGGCTGTGTGTCGCGCTGCGCGTCGGCGACGACCTGCTCCAGCACACTGATGTATTCGGTGAACCGCCGCTGGCCGTTGGCGGTCAGCCGACACATGGTTTGCGGTCGCGGCCCGGTGGGGCCCTTCCAGGTTTCGAGCAGACCCGCCTCGTGCAGCACGCTGAGGTGGCGGCTCAGATTGCCGTCGGTCAGCGCGCACAACTGCTTCAGGTCGTTGAAGAGCACCCCGTCGGGGTTGGCCGCCAGCGAGGCCAGAATACCCAGTCGCGCCTTCTCGTGCAGCACGCGGTCGAGGCCCTCGTACGAGAACCGTCCCGTGCTAGCACTCGGCTTCGCGCGCGGTGTCTTGTCAGTCGTGGCTTTGCGAGACATCAGTTCGCTCCAGTGTCCAGTATAGAATCGCCGCCCCGAGTATCTGGCCGCCGCCAAAGCTGACGCCCATCTGCCAGGGTGAGAACGCGTTGTCGCCCTGACCCCACAAGAGACAGCCACAGCCGCACAGTACGTAGTAGGACCCGACCCAGAACACCTGCGGCGGCAGTAGCCGGTAGGAGGCAAACACGCCGAGACCGAAGACCAGCGACCACAATCCCGGCAGCATCCAGGCGACCTGCGGCGCGCCGCGATAGATGCAGAGCGTAAGTAGCGTTCCCACCACCACACAGGGCAAAAACTGCTCAACCGCCAGCAGCGTCCGCTCGCGGGCCAGTCCCGGCCCGGCGCCTCGTGCGCGCCACGACATCTCGGCCCCCGCCATGATTGCACTGAGGGCGGCCACGCCGACCCACAGGCCCAGATACCGCCCCAACTCGCTCGCGGGCGAGGCCACCCACCTGGGTTGCACCGCCGCGGCCAGCAGGCCGAGCCCGCCGGAGAGTCCGACCGTCACTGACCGATACCCGCGAAACACCTCGCTTCGCGCCATCTGATGGCGGATGTCGGATATCTGGCGCAACGCGTCGTCGAGTTGCATTGTTGTAACTTTACAATACAAAGTATGCTTGTCACAAGAGGCGGGCGCGCCGCCGCCGCGAAAGCAACGGGTCACCCCATGCAGAGACTCCCGCGACGCTTGCTCTGGCTGACCGTCTACGCCGTGGCCATGGCCTATCTCGAATCGGCCGTCGTCGTGTATCTGCGCGCCATCTACTACCCAGACGGGTTCGCCTTTCCGCTCGTGCTCCTCGACTCTGGCATGTCGGCGATCGAGATCGGTCGCGAAGCCGCCACGCTGGTCATGCTGCTCGGCGTCGCCATGGTGATGAGCGACGACCGCTGGGAGCGGTTTCTCTTTTTCTGTCTGGGCTTCGCGGTCTGGGACATCTTCTACTACGTCTGGTTGTGGGTGTTCCTGGACTGGCCGCCCTCGCTGCTGACCTGGGACATCCTATTCCTTATCCCGGTGCCCTGGATTGGCCCCGTGCTGGCCCCCCTCATCATCAGCGTGGCGCTCATCGTCGGGTCGCTCCTGTTGCTGCGACTCCGGCACCGAGGCATCCCGCTCCGGTTTCCGGCGTGGTCGTGGGGTCTGGCCGTCGCCGGCGGGGGCATCGTGCTCGTCTCGTTTATGCTCGACTTCCGCGCCGTGCTGGCGCAGGTGGCGCCGCCCTCGTTCCGCTGGTGGTTGTTCGCCCTCGGCGTCATCTGCGGGGTCATCGCGCTGGCTGGCGGTGTGTCACGGCTGTCGACAGGCCTGGCCACCAAGCCGTCGTAGCGCATATCGCGGACGGGCGTGGCCAGAGGTAAGATGACGCTGTCGAGCCATACTCACCAAGGAATCCGCTGATGCCGACAAGGCTGCCACCGTCCATCGTGCGCGCGTTACGACCAGCCCGCCATCGCGGCGTGTGCGGGGTGGCGCTGGTCCTGGCCGCGGTGCTGCTGACGACCACCGCGCCGCTCTCCAGACCCAACGTCGCCGCTAACGGCATGGCGGCCTCACCCGAGCCCCTGGCGACAGACGTCGGCGTCGCCATCCTGCAAGCTGGCGGGAACGCCTTCGACGCCGCCGCCGCGATGCAGTTCGCGCTGTCGGTGACCTACCCGACCGCCGGCAACATTGGTGGAGGCGGGTTCATGGTGGGGTTGACGGCGGAGGGGGAGACCTTTGCGCTCGACTTTCGCGAGGAAGCGCCGGCCGCGGCACGCACCGACATGTTCGTGGACGCCGACGGGCAGATGCTCCAGGGCGTCAGTACCGACACCCATCGCGGGGTCGGCGTTCCGGGCAGTGTCGACGGAATGCTTGCGCTGCTCGACCGCTATGGCACCCTGGCGCGGGCCGACATCCTGGCCCCGGCCATTGCGTTGGCGCGGGACGGATTCACCGTGTCCTATGCCCTGGCGGGGAGCCTGAGCCGCAGCGAGCGCCTCCGGCGGTTCACGACGTCTGTGCAGGCGTTCGGGCTCGCCGATGGGCCTCGCATGGGCGACCGGTTGACCCAGCCCGAGCTGGCGGCGACGCTCGAGGCGATCGCCCAGGCGGGGCGTGACGGGTTCTACCGGGGGCGGGTTGCCGATCTCATCGTTGCCGACATGCGAGCCAACGGCGGGCTCATCACCCATGATGACCTCGCTGGCTACGCCGCCCGGTGGCGCGAACCGCTCGTGTTCGACCACGCGCAGTATCAGTTCATCACCCATCCGGTTCCGAGTTCGGGGGGCATGACCATCGCGCAGACCCTGGGCGTCCTCCACCTGCAGGCACTTGAACGCGCCGGGTACCATTCGGCCAAGGCTATCTCCATGGTGACCGAGGCACAGCGCCTGGCGTTCGCCGACCGCAATTTCTGGCTGGGTGACCCCGAGTTCTTCGACGTGCCGGTCGAACGGCTCCTCTCGCGGGACTACACGGAGAACCGCCGCCGCCTGCTGCCGCAAGATGGCCTGGCGGGCCAGAGCAGTGGGGTGTCCCACGGTCCGGCCGAATCTGACGAAACCACGCACTTCACCGTCGCCGACCGGTGGGGCAACGTCGCTGCCATCACCACCACCCTGAACAGCGGCTACGGGCTCGGTGCGGTCGCCACCGGGGCCGGGTTCCTGTGGAACAACCAGATGGACAATTTTTCGGTTCGTCCCGGCGTGCCGAACCAGTACGGAATGCTGGGCGCCGAAGCCAACTCGGTCCAACCTGGCAAGCGCCCGCTCTCCTCGATGACGCCGACCATCGTGCGCCGGTTTGGCGAGTTTTACATGACGATGGGCAGCCCTGGGGGACCAACCATCATCAACACCGTGCTGCAGATCTATCTGAACGTAACGGTGTGGGACATGGACCTGCAGCAAGCGATCGACGCCCCGCGGGTCCACCATCAGTGGCTGCCGGACCGCATCGACCACGAACCGTTCGCGCTGTCGGCGGAGACGAGGGCCGAGCTCGAACGGATGGGATACGAGCTAAGCGAGCGCCGCAGCATCGGTATGGCCGCCGGTATCCAGCGGACCTCGGAGGGCTTCCTCGCCGGATACGCCGACCGCCGGGGCGCAGGGACCGCCAGGGGCTACTGAGAGCCTTTCCACAACCGGTCATCCCACTGAGTCAGAGCTGTGACGAAATGGCTGGGCGGGAGGTGTCTCTGGTGGAGGGGGCAAGGAAGCGGGACANGCGTTCTTGCTCAAGCCGTTCACGCACGACTGCCTCGTCCGGGCGATCTGCCATCAATGCGATANTGACACGGTCGCCCGGTCGCCGAGTTCGGACTGACCTTCACTCCGGCAGCGCGAAGACGAAGAGCGCGTTTCCGCCTTCGGGCTGGTAGATCTCAGGGTTGAGCTTCGCCGTGAGACTGCGGAAGACGCCTCCCAGCGCAGCCGGGACGGCGATGAACTGCCGNCCGCCCGCCTCGTACGTAATCGGGTATCCGTGCGCCGACGCGGCGAGACGCGTCTCCCAGACCACCTCGCCTGTCTCGATATCGAACGCTCGGTAGAAGCGGGCTGCGTCACCGGCAAAGACCAATCCGCCCGCCGTCGTCAGCGCGGACGTCAGGAACGGTGTTCGCTGCTCGTGGCTCCAGAGTTCGTCCATCGTCCGCACGTCGTAGGCGGCCAGCTTTCCGACGTTCCCGTTACTGCCCGGCATCTCCAGCAGCTCGTAGCGGCCGGCCGTCCCGCCGCCTCCCTCGATGAACTCCACCTCGCGCCCGGTCATGTGCATGCACGCCTGGTGGAGCGGGATGACGAGGGCGCCGGCGCCCGGATGGTATGCCGATGCCTGCCAGTTGTGGCCGCCCAGCAGGCTGGGGCAGGCGAANACGCGCTCGCCGATGGCGATGTTCTGCAGGTCCTCTCTGTAGGTCAGCGCGCCGGTGGTCCGGTCGATCGACTCGAAGACGTCCTGGTGGACTGTCTCGCGCAGGGCGACGAACGCGCCGGTCCGTCGGTCGAGCTTCCAGAGGATGCCGTCCTTACCGATCGTGAAGAGCCACTTGTCGTCGTCGACATCGACGAGCACGCGCTCNTACACGATGTCGAGGTCGAGCGTCTCGCCCGGCGCATGCTGGAAGTACCACTGCACCTGTCCGGTGCTCGGGTTCAGCGCCAGCGTCGAGTTGGTGTAGAGCGCGTCCTGTCGCGTCGTCATGCCGCGGCTCGCCGCCACCCACGGCTTCGCCTGCGCCGTGCCGATGTAGAAGAGACCCAGATCCGNATCGTAGCTGCCAGGAATCCAGGCGTCGCCGCCCGCGCGCAGATACTGCGGCGTATCACCCCATGACGCATCGTTCGGATCGCCCGGGAGCGCGATCGTGGACGTCCGCCAGAGCTCCTGGCCGGTGTCCGGATCGTGGCCGGTGATGAAACAGCTCTGCTCCGTGAATCGGTCGCAGCCGTTGGTGCCAGTGAGGACAACCCCGTTGGCGATGACCGGGCCGGCGTTCTGCCGGAAGCCCTGGGTGTAGTCGGCCTTGACCGTCCGCCACGCTTCCGCGCCGGTGCGTGCGTCGAGGGCGACGACCGCGGCGTCGGCCGTGGCGAGAAACAGCTTGTCGCCGTAGAACGCCAGCGTGCGGGTTGCGCCGGCCCGGGCGTCCTCCGGCAGCCGCGCGCGGTACACCCAGATCACGTCGCCGGTCGCCGCATCGATCGCCTGCACCACGTTCCCCGGATTGGCAAGGAACATCACGCCGTCATGCACCAGTGGCGTCGTCTGGTGGTTGCCCGGCCGGATGGAGATCGACCAGGCGAGCGTCAGATCGGCGACGTTGTCGCGCGTCACCTGATCGAGCGGGCTGTAGCCGTGGCTGTTGCGCGTGCGCCGCCAGCTCAGCCAGTCGCCCGGTGGCGGGTCCGTGAGCATGGCATCGGTCACCGGGCTCAGCTCGTGCGGCACCTCCTGGTTGACGAACCGCGACGATCGCCGCCGCAGCCGNTCGCCCGCTTGCGCCGCGCGGCGCGCGTCGGAGATGTCCGCCGCCTCNCCGATCAGCACCCCCGCCTCCGCGGTCANGGTCCGCTCNCCGGGCACGGCGCCGTTCGACTCCAGNAGGTAAGCCACCAGATCTACGTAGGACTGATCGCTGAGCGAGCCGGCTTGCCCTGGGGGCATTTCGTCGCGCAGGTAGGCGAACAGCTCATCGGTCGTCTGTCCCNCCCAGGCGTTCAGGAACTCCACGCCCGAGAGGGGCGGGGCGTGCACCATCCCCTCCAGGGCCGGTCCGTGACACTCTTGGCACTGCACGCCGTAGGCCGACCAGCCGCTGGCCGCCTGGTCCGAGGTGAAGGCCCCGTCCGCCGACGCGGGCTGCGCCGCCGCGACGACACCTGGCGCGCCGGTCGAGGTACCCATCACGANCAGTACGGCGACCGTTCGCCGGACTGCCGCCGCTACGAAATTCGCTCCCGCCCAGCGGGATCCGCCGACTCCGACGCGTGTTCCCTTCGACATGATGCGCACCCCTCGGTGTCGTCTGGCGATGTCTCTTAGCGTATGGCCGTCCGTGCCGCCCTTATATCACCGACAGGGTGGTGGCGATACCGTACGAGTTGTCACTTGTCCGAAACTGGGATCCGCTCGGATACGCCAGCAGGCACGGTGGCCGGTTCACTCGCACGGGAGATGAGGCTCCCGAGCACCAGTGCTGGCGGCGCCCGCTAGCGGCACCTGGAAGTTTCTGGCGTTGTCAGGTCGTTACCGGCGAGGTGATTGTTCTGCTCGGTCTGGCTATCACCGCAGCACCCACTGCATCCCGCCGACTATGGTTGCGGCGTTTACGTCGAGATTCTGGGTTGCTCCGGCAGGTCAGCCAGGGACGCAGCTTCCTGATCACCAGGCGCGGCCGTCCCGTGGCCGAACTGCGTCCCGTACCCGACGGCGTGAGCAAGCTCCGCTTCGGGTGCGACAAGGGCACAATCGTCATCGGTGAGGATTTCGACGCCCTGGTGCCCGGCATCGAGGAGTACACGGGATGAGGCTGCTCATCGACACGCACGCCTTTCTGTGGTTCGTTGCCGGTGACAAGAGGCTGACCCGCACCGCCCGTCGCGCGATTGAACACGACGAAGCTGAGATCCACCTCAGCGCGGCATCGGTCTGGGAGATGGCGATCAAGGCCAGCCTGGGCCGGCTGACCCTACCGCTGTCGGTGTCGGAGTTCGTGGCCGACAAGCTGGGCACCGGTATGCGCGTGCTCTCGGTGGACTGGCAGCATGGTGCCGCCGTCGAACGACTGCCGTTTCACCATCGCGATCCCTTTGACCGGGTACTCGTGGCGCAAGCCCAGGTAGAGCGACTCGCTATCGTCACCGGCGACCGAGTGTTTCGTGGTTACGGCGTGGAGATCGTGTGGTGACGTCCCTTGTCACGTCATTTCAGCCGCGCGCCGTGCTACCGACTTACGCAGCGAATCACGGTTACAGGCCACTAGTCTCGCGGGACCATGCCGGTGAACCTGAACTTCTGCGCGCGACGGCCGCGCTGCGCCTCGGCGGTGTAGATGTTCCCCTGACTGTCGCTGGCGATGTGGTGTAGCGCCTGGAATGCGCCCGGCTCTTCGCCGGTGCTGCCGAACGAGTCGAGCACTTCGAGCGTCTGGCGGTCCACGATGTGAACCAGCGAGTTGCCCTGGTCGGCGATGTACAGGAACTGTTGCTGCGGGTCCGGCGAGAAGGCCACGCCGGCCACTGTTGACGCGCTGTCGGCATCGCGGTTGACGAAGCCTTGGGTCGAATAGGTGCCGTCGATCGCAAACACCTGAAGTCGGCTGTTGTTCCGGTCCGCCACATACACCATCCCGTCGTCGGCGACCTCGATCCCGTGCACGGTGGCGAACTGCGGCGGGCCCTGCTCGTCGTCGGCCGACGTATCCGGCGGCGCGTCCATCGGCTCGTTGCCGAAGGCACCCCACATGCGTTTGAACGCCCCGGTGTCGGCATCCAGCACGATCACGCGGCGGTTGCCATAGCCGTCGGCCACGAAGACCTCGTTCGTCTGCCCATAGACGAACGACTCCGCCGGGCGCCGCAGGTTGTCGGTGTCGGTGTTGCCGCCGCTCACGCCGCGGCCGCCGATCTGCAGCAGCAGCTCGCCCGTGTTGGTGAGCTTGAGCAACATGTCGTCCGACTCGGGGTCGCCTCCATTCCCGCCCACCCAGATGTGCCCCTGGTGGTCCGCGTGGATGCCATGCTCGTTCCCGGGCCAGTCGAAGTCGGCGGTCGGTCCACCCCAGGCGTTGATGAACGCGCCGTCGATGTCGAATTCGAGCACCGGCGGGGCCGCGTTGGCCTCCTCTCTCTCTTCGACCGTACGCGGCCGGTGCAGTACCCAGACATGGTCGCGCCCATCCACCGTCACCGATGCGACCTGTCCCAGTACCCAGTCGTTCGGCAGGGTGGGCCAGGAGGCATCGACCGCGAACGTGGGAATCTGCTGTGGCTCGGCCACGGCCGGTGCAGCCGCTTCGCCGGTGTCTCCCGGCTCAGAGTCCGGTGCCGCGCAGCTGATCGCGCCGAGACACAGCGCGGTGGCGACGCATGCGGTGACGCCTGATTCGTATCTCATGGCTCGTCCACCGTTCCTGGAAAAGGGCCGTCGCTCGGCTGTGCGCGGGGTGACCTCAACCGATGGCGATGGTCCAGACACCTGATGACGACCGTTCGCGAATGGGCCCACAGTGGATGAACCGGTAGCCGTTGTCAACGAAGAATCCCATCAATGGGCTACGTCTCGCTGAACTCTTTGGGGGATCCCGCGTGGGACTCATCGTCGAGGGTCTGCCGCCGAACCGAAGCTAGTCGTCAGGACGGCCGAAAGAGGGCGTTGGTGCAAGACTCGACTCGGACCCGCGACAAGCCAGGTTAGCGGGATCTCAGCGAGGGACTCGGTAGGACGCCGGCGTTGTCAAGTTGGCATGAACAGGCAGGCTCCGCCGGCGATGAGGCGGTGACCCATTCTTCCGCTTCAGACACACGTCA
This sequence comes from Acidobacteriota bacterium, assembly GCA_002712885.1. Classification (GTDB taxonomy): domain Bacteria; phylum Acidobacteriota; class Vicinamibacteria; order Vicinamibacterales; family UBA8438; genus UBA8438. Next base: position 10,683 of record PAUN01000056.1, on the reverse strand, counting down.
CCTCTCGCCAGACACCGAAGGCCTGTGTTCGCAAGCGCCGATGATGGACGGCCCGAAGGAGGTGGCGACCGACACGAAAGAGATTCGGAACGGATCCCTTCCAGTTCCCCGAGCTCGAGAACCGCGCCTTCATCATCAAGTTCAACCGGCTCTTCCGGTTCTGATCAACGGCACCGTTCCCGGACGGCTGCACACCGCTACTTACCCCTTTCTTCCATCCGCGATCCGGCCAGCATGTTGGTCATGCCGTAGTTTCCCTCGTGACAGGCATATTCGAACATCGGCCCGCTGCTGCTGGTCATGGGGAGCGAGCCGCCCCAGGGGCGGGCCCAGGTATTGGCGTCGGTGACGGTGAACTCGTAGCCCAGGGTGTGCTCGTCGACACGGGTGAACCGCTCCACCACCTGTAACGCTTGGCTCAGGGTGGGGGCGAAGTTCCGAATGAAGGCGTGCTCGTTGAAGTGCGTGGTTTCGACCACGAGCGTGTCGCCTTCCCAGTGGCCGCGCGCATCACCACCGTACTGGCGGACCGAGTCGGGAACGTTGGGTCGGCCATCCAGGGGGATGAATCGCACATCATGGATGTGCTCCTGCACGATCGCGACGACGTCCGGTGTCTGGAAAATCTGGTAATTGTTGTTGTATGCAGTGGGAAACGAAGGCACGCCACGATACCAGATACACCGGTCGCCGAGATCCAGCTGGTCGTAGTGCGCCAGTGGCAGACGTCCACCTCGGACGTCGGCGAGGTGGCGTGCGTCGTCGGATTCCATCCACGCTCGCATGTCGGCTGCGACATCGGGCAGCCGCCCGTTCGGCGGATTGGTGATGATGGAGGTGCGTCGGTCGGGTACCACCGAGGTACCCCGTTCCATCCAGAAGTTGTTGTAGGACCCGGGGGCGCCGTCCACGCCACGGTCGACGCTGCCGTTCGGGTCAGCCGAGGTACGCAACGCACTTCGCGCTGCCAACTCGGCGTCCTGGTCGGCCCTCCGCTGGGCGATCGCAGCCGCGTCTTCCTCGGTCAGGAATTCCTGTGCCCCGAGCGCCTCCGGCCGTTGAAACGGCGTCAGGGTCGAGTTGTTCCAGACCCCACGCAGGTCGGGTGAACCCCACTCGGTGGTTGGCGCGGTCTGCGCCTGGGCCGCTCCGGGGGCCGCGACCGCGACGGTGACTAGCAGCACGGCGGTGATTCGTTCGAACATCACACTCTCCTTGGAACTTGTCGCGTACGGATGCCAGCAGATTTTAGCGTGCTTCCGTCATGACGCAAGGTCTCAGCCGGCCCGAGTCCTGGATGCCTGCCGGCGGGCCCGCCTGCGATCCGGAAGCTGCCGCTATAATCCAGCGACTCAGCAGTTCCCCTGACACTCGTTCCAGGTGCTAGACTCGGCGCCGATGAAGTGTCCGCCAACGGAGTGAAACAGATGCGATTCGATAGCGTGGCTCATCTCACGGTTCTCCTGGCCTTTGCAATCCTGATCGCGTCGAGTCCATCGCCGGTGCTCGCACAAACGGATGGCGACTTCGTCCCGGTCACCGACGCGATGCTGGAGAACCCCGACGATGAGGACTGGCTGACCTGGCGGCGGACGACCGATGGCTGGGGATACAGCCCACTGGACCAGATCGACCGCCAGAATGTGGGCGACCTGCGCATGGTCTGGACCAGGGCGCTGGCGACGGGACGGCAGGAGGGGACACCGCTGGTCTACGACGGGGTGCTCTACATGCCGCAGTCCGACGACGTCATCGAGGCGATCGATGCGGTGACCGGCGACCTGCAGTGGTCCTATCGACGAGACCTCCCAGACGACGTCTACGACATGGTCGGCGGCAACGCCCGCACCAATCGGAATGTGGCGATCTATGACCGGCTCATCGTCAACACGACCGACGACGACTTTGCCATCGGACTCGATGTCACGACCGGAGAAGTAGTGTGGGAGATCAAGATCTTTGACTACCAGGTGAACCCAGCCGGCCACAGCGCCGGGCCGATCATCGCCGACGGCAAGATGATCTCCGGCCGGAGTTGCCGCCCCAAGGGTGGACCGGAGACCTGTGTCGTGATTGCGCACGACGCGCGCACCGGGGAAGAAGTCTGGCGTCGCAGTACCGTTGCGCTCCCGGGCGAGCCCGGCGATGAGACCTGGGGCGGCGTGCCCTACGAGGAGCGGATCCATGTCGGCAGCTGGATGCCGGCCAGCTACGATCCGGAACTGGGACTTATCTATCAGGGCACCTCGGTCACGTCGCCGGCGCCGAAGTTCCTGCTCGGAGGCGTGGAGAACACGCACCTGTATCACAACTCTACGCTGGCGCTGGATGTGGACACCGGCGAGATCCGCTGGCACTACCAGCACCTGAACGACCACTGGGATCTCGACCATCCCTTCGAGCGGATCCTGGTCGATACTGCGGTGGCGCCGGACCCGTCCGAGGTCAGCTGGATCAATCCGAGGCTGCAGCCGGGTGAAGAGCGAAAGGTTCTGACCGGCATTCCGGGTAAGACCGGTGTGGTCTACACCCTCGACCGGGAGACGGGCGAGTTCCTGTGGGCGACGCCGACTGTCACGCAGAATGTGATCAGTGCTATCGATGGCGCGACCGGAACCGTCTCGACCAACCCCGAGGTGGTCTTCACCCAGGAAGGACAGGAGGTTTTCACCTGTCCGACCTGGAACGGCGGGAAAGACTGGGAGGCGGGCGCCTACAGCCCGTTGACGAACACCATGTACATGCCGTTGCGCAATACGTGCGCACGCATGATGGCGACCACTCAGTTCGACAGGACCCGCCCGAACGATCCCAACGAGAGCCGCGCCGACACTTATGCCATCGCCTACCGGCATCAGATCGCGCCGGGCACCGAGAACGTCGGCACCGTGCGGGCGATCTCGGCCGCGACCGGCAAGACAGAGTGGCTCTACGAACAGCGCGCGGCCACGATGTCGCTGGTGGCGACCGGCGGTGGGCTGCTGTTCGGTGGCGACGTCAACGGACGATTCCGTGCGTTCGACCAGGAGACGGGCGACGTGCTGTGGGAAATCAATCTCGGCTCGCCGGTCAGCGGCTTCCCGATCAGCTTCGCGGTCGACGGGCGGCAGTATGTGGCGGTCGGTACCGGCAGCGGCGGGACGGCCTCGCACTTCATGGGGTTGACGCCGGAGCTACGACCCAGCTCAGGCAACAATCTGTTCGTGTTCGCGTTGCCGGAATGAGCGGGGTCGACAGGGTAGTTCGATTGATCACCGCGCTCGGCGCAAAGATCGGAACGACGAAGTGGACCGTCCTGATTGACGCCGAGTAGGCTCGCGGCAGGCTCCGCCGGCGATGACCGGTACTATCTGATTCTCGGGGTGGCGGCGCTGCTGGCGCTTGTGTTCTCGGTCGGCGCGAAGGCAGTGTTCGGTTTTCAGCACGCCTACTTTCTCTTCAACAGCCTCATCACCTAGGCCGTCGTGTGCTCGGCGGGTATCTCTACCGGGAATCGAGGTAAAGACCGCGTCGCCCGTCGGGACGAGCGCGTGACGGGGCACGGGCGGTTGCGGCCGTGACAGGAGCTCGACCATGACAGAGGAGCTGGTAGGAGGGCCACTGGTCTACGTGGACTGCGGCATCGGTGGTCGCGGCAAACGCTTGCTGCGGACGTTCACGCGGTCCGAGTACTTCGGGTTCGAACCTGATGCCGAGGCATGCGCCCGGTTGGCCGCGAGNGGCAAGAAGCNCCGCCGTTACTTCCCGGTAGCCCTGGGCGGGGCGCAAGAGACCCGTCGATTCCATGTGACGCGGAGCCCATCATGTGCGTCCCTGCTGCGGCCGAANGACGCCTTCGTTAGCCGTTTTCTCGGGTTGNCTCCGCTGTTCGAGGTGGTTGACGAGCGCGCCATCGAGACGGTGACCCTGGACGAGTATCTCGGCTCGCAGGGGGTGGCCAGGGTCGATGTGCTGGAGNTGGATACGCAGGGCAGTGAGCTCGAAATTCTGGGCGGGGCGGCGGCGCTGCTGCGAGACAGTGTGCTGGCTCTGCAGGTGGAGGTCGAGTTCGCACCCATGTACACCGATCAGCCACTGTTCGGGGACGTCGACGCGCACCTGCGTGGATATGGTTTCAGTCTGTTTGATCTGACTCGGTATCGTGGTCGTCGCGCGACGTTGGCGCACCACCAGCCGACTCGGGGGCAGCTACTGTGGGGGCAGGCCCTCTATCTTCGCGACCACGACCGCCTTCCGACGACGCAGCAGCAACTGCGGTTGGCTGTGCTGGCGTCATTCTACCAGTGCGACGACTATGCCCTCGAGATCGTCGACCAGCTGCCGAACACGCTGTCTTCGGCCGAACAGGCAGCGGCCGCCGCGTTGGGGCGGCGGCTTCGAGGTGGCAAGGGGTCGATCCTGGTCGAGTGCCTGCGACGACTCGACCGGTCGCCGTTGCGCGGCATGTTCAGACGCCTGGGTCGGTCCTGGATGTCCGCCGCGGACGCCTTCCTCGAGGTGACTCGACGGAGCGACGGGACCTGGCGAGACTAGTCGCCCAGGCGCGCGAGTGACTCGTCGAACGTCAACGGNGTCATACCGAGACTGTGCCAGGTTCGCCCTCAAGTTGACAGAATCCCCAACGGGGTTTGAGACCTTGGGGAACTTGGATTTCCGCCTCCAGTTTCGAGCCGCCTGAAGTGGCTCCTCTTCCTGAATCCTCCGTAACCCGTTTGTTCCTTGAGTGCAGTGGCCCGCGAAGGCGTGCCATCGCCGTACATCCAGAAATCTGGTTATGTACGTCAAGCGGAATCCCGCAACAACGCCGCGGCATAGCGAACGCGCGGAAATGGTCGCCACGCCGCCGGCCGGGTTCCCGGGCGTCCGTGGTGGTGAAGTGCCAGACCGCTCGGCCCGACCGGCCTCGCAGGTGGACGCGACAAGAATCCCGTTCGGACTTGCGTCTTGGGTCCGGTCGGTGGCACGCTGTGCGCAACGATCCCTGGGAGGACCCTCGATGATTCGAAATNTGAGCCTGCTGAGTTCGGTTGCACTGCTGGCGGTCGCCGTTGCCTGCGGCGGTGGTAGTGGGGGCGAGATGGCGTCGGCCGATTCCGACGGCGAGATGGCGGAAACGGCCCCGGGCCCGACCANCGGCGATGGCGCGCCGATGTTCGAGGTCGACCCGTTCTGGCCGAAACCGCTGCCGAACAACTGGCTGCTCGGATCCACGATCGGGGTCGCGGTCGATTCACGCGATCACGTGTGGGTTGTGCATCGCGGAAACCTCGGGGCGAACGAGATGCCAGCCGCGCTCGACCCGCCATTGGCGGCGGAATGCTGCTTCGCGGCACCCCCGATCCTCGAGTTCGACCAGGAGGGGAACCTGGTTGGTCACTGGGGCGGCCCGGGTGAAGGCTACGACTGGCCCGACTCGAACCACGGGATCGCGCTCGACAACATGGACAACGTCTGGATTGGCGGCAACGGTGGCGCCGACTCTCACGTCCTGAAGTTCACGCGGACCGGCGAGTTCCTACTGCAGGTCGGCGAGCACGACCACGAGGGACCCGACAGCCTGTCGACGACACGGTACTCGCAGGTCGCGAAGGTGCGATACTCCGCGGCCGACAACGAGGTGTATATCGCGGACGGATACGGCAACAGGCGCGTCGCCGTCATCGATGCCGACACTGGGGAACTGAAGCGGTTCTGGGGCGCCTACGGCAACGAGCCGAACGACGCGGCGCTTCCGCCCTATGACCTCGANACCGCGCCCGCGCACGGGACGGTCAGCACGGACCAGTCGGGCACGCCGCAATTCCGGAACCCGGTCCACTGCGCGGACCCGACGAACGATGGGCTCGTCTACGCCTGCGACCGTCCCGGCAACCGCGTCCAGGTCTTCGAGTCGGACGGCACCTTTGTCGAGGAGATCTATCTGCAGACGAGGACGCTTGGCGCCGGCGCCGTGTGGGACATCGCGTTCTCCCGCGACCCTGACCAGACGTTCGCCTACGTCGCCGACGGGATGAACGAGAAAGTGCACGTCCTGCGCCGAAAGCCGCTAGAGTACCTCTACAGCTTCGGGAGTGGGGGCCGGATGGCCGGACAGTTCTACGGCACGCACAGCATCGAGACCGACCAGTACGGGAACATCTACACGACCGAAACCTACGAGGGGAAACGGGTGCAGAAGTTCCGCTATGTCGGGATGGGTAATCCGACTGGGGATGTGGGCGTGGCCTGGCCGCAATAGCGTCGGGCATCGATTTTACCGGACGAGGGCCGGGTGCTTACGCGCCCGGCCTTTCGTCTGTACCAGACAGGGCTCCGCCNGATGGCTGGNGATGGCGGCCGAGCAAAAGGATCCCAGACGCGCCAATCGCGGATCTTAAGTGTTTTGATGTCTCTGGTTTTACACTCCCAGACGACCCACCAACGCCAACCCAGCGCTTCGAGATCTGCAACATTTTGACGGTCGCGCAGGACGTTTCTGTCGAACTTGGCGGCCCAGAAGTCGCTTCGCCGTTTCGGCATGGAACTGCGTCGACACCCGTGGTGACGATGCCAGAAACACCCGTGGACGAAGACGACCTTCTTGAGCCGGCGAAAGACGATGTCTGGGCGTCCAGGTAGGTCCCGGGCGTGAAGCCTATATCTGTATCCCATCCGATGAAGCAGGCGGCGAACGATCATTTCGGGGGCCGTGTCCTGACGGCGGACCCTCTTCATGAGAGCAGAGCGATTCGGATCGACGCTCTTGTCGGCCGACGAGTCACTGGTTGCGTGCATCGGTGCCTGTCCCGAGATCGAGCGGGTCCGGTAATGGCGGGACCCGCTGTCGCTCATTTNNCCANCGGNTGGGGCCGCACTTGATACTTGATCAGCTTTCCGCGGGTCCCCTTGCCCCCTTCGATGTGCCAGGGCGCATAGTGGGCGGTGCTTGACCACATACCGCGCCCCTTCCATCCGCCGAGCGGATCGTCGATGCGCCCGATCAGCTTCTTGGTGAACATCGCGCCCATCGGATAGGGCACCCGTAGCGTGACCCAGGTCTCTTCCTCGCCCAGCCACGCAATCAGCGCGTCGGCGTTCTCTGGGTAGGTAATCGGCACGTCCGGGCCAAGCCCCAGCGTGTCGAACTGATCGACGTTGATCAGATAGGTCCGGTCGGTCCCGATCGTCGTCCCTTCGTAGTTTGGCACCGCGTCGGTCGGGTGCCGGTAGAACGTCCAGCCCTCCGGGCAGTGCTGGCCGGTAGCAGTCGGACCATTGAGCACTGCGCACTTGCTGCGGTCGAAGCTGCCCATGTACTCGGCGTTCGTGAAGTTGACCCAGACGATGCCGTGCGAGTCGACCTCCAGCCCCCGCGCGCCTGTTGCCGGGTGGTCCAGCGGCACCTCGTAGCGCTCGGCCTTGCAGGTATCAGGTGGATCCGATCCCCGTTCGATGCGGACGATCTGCGGGCCCGCGCCGTTGCACCAGGCGGAGTGGTCGATNGGGCTCGATCCCACCGAATAGCAGGTGAAGTCGATGCGCATGTCCTTCGTCGGATCGAACGGGTCGTCCGGTTCGGTCCACTCGGTGATGGTGCCGTCGCCGTTGGTGTCCAGCACGGCGGGGCACCAGCCTTGCGACGCCTGCTCGTTGCCGGTCTCGTCGTAGAGCCGTGTGTTGAGCCAGCCGACCACGTTGTTCATGCCGCTGTAGAGNGTGTGGTCGGCGTCGGACGCGAAGTCGCTGTGGTCGAACCACCAGCAGACGTCGATGAGCGTCCACGCCTCGGTCTCGGGGTCGTAGAAACCGGTCTGCTTGCCGCCGATGTTCGAATTTGGCCGGGGATCGAGCGGATAGTAGCGGGCGAACGCGTTCGTCGATCCCGACCGGCAGAACGCCGGCTGCTTCTCATCGCGCCGGATGCGGAACCCTGCCCAGATGCGGCCCTTGTGGTCCATCTGCCCGCTACGCGGCTCGGACGCCACGTTCCAGATCTCCTCGTTCGGCCAGTAGGGGGANGGGCGCCGGATCTCGCCGAACGGGTCCTGCGGGAACGGGCCCCCCAGCCCGTCACGCGGCACCACCCGCAGGTCGGTGTCGCGTGTAGCTACCTTGATCTCGCCTACCTCGTGGGTCAGCGGGTCGAGCCACACTANCATGTCGTGGCTNTGGCTGGGGCCGTAGATGAGCGTGCCNGGCGGTACCACGGGATTGCGCCGGTCGGCCGGCGCCTGATCGTGGACGAATCCGTTGACCGCGCCCCAGTCCCAGAGCGTGACGACCAGGTTGCGCTCGACGCCGCGGGGCCGCAGCGGCCGCGGCGGCACGGCNCCGGCGAGAATCTTGTCCGTCCAGGCGGGGTAGACCGAGGCGCCCGACCGCTCGTAGAACCGGGACATGAACGCGCCGGTCGGGCCTCCCTTGACCCGTTCCTGCCAGGCGTGCGCCGTTGACTCGAACGGGCCCAGGACGGCGGTCGTCTCCGGGGAGATTTCACGCGTCGCCTTTCCGCCCATTTGGTGGCAGGCGAGCCCGCACCGGCCGGCGCGCGCGCCAGCCTCCCGGTCNGGTCCCTCGGGCAGCTCCATGATCGAGAGCCAGTAGTTCGGCGGGTAGTACTGCGCCGCCGCCTGGGGGGTTGGCGCCGGGGTCGCGTCAAGGTCGAGCCGCTGGCCCGGCCGGGCCAGCACCTTCGCCGAGTCGACGAGACCGTAGCCGCGCACCCAGACGTTGTAGGCGGCCGGCGGCATGTCGGGCAGCAGGTAGCGGCCGTCGTCGTCGGTCACCACGACCCGGGCGAACTTGGTGGGCAGGTCGGTCGTCTCGGCGATGACCCAGACACCCGCTTCGGCCCCGTCGGGGCCTGCGACGNCCCCTCCGATGTCGTCGGCGTCGAGGGCGACCGGTTCTCGACCCAACTGCGCCGACACCGTCGGCGTCAGGGCCCAGGGGAGGGCACAGACGACCGCGAGACCGGCGGCGGACGCTCCCTGACGAAGTCGACGGAGTCGTGAAACTCGCTTGGGTGTCGTCATCTCACTCCCTTGGTCGGTTTAGGTGAGACGCAGGGTGTCTCCATTCCGCTGGCTGGTAGGGGATGCAATGCGGCTCACGCGGGTGCGGGCGTCCGGTTCTGTACCCACTTCCTATCGTCTCTCGCGCCCTGATCCGACGGCCCGACCGAGCGGCTACGGTAGCGCGAACGTCAAGACCGAGCCGGTCGCGATCACCGTCACGTACTGCGTGCCGTTGACCTCGTAGGTCATCGGGCTNGACTGGACTGCGCTCTCGGCCGCGCTCCGGAGGGCTACGACGTCACAGTGACCTTCACATAGCCATTGGTCCAGCAGCACTGGTTGCCGGCGGAGCTGTCGATCCGTCCGAAGCTGTCGGCGCGCANGCGGATCACGTACTCGCCCGGCTGCTCGAAGGTCGCTGTTGTGGTCGCCATCCCCTCTGTCTCGGCGATCGGCTCGGTGTGTGGGCTGAAGGCGACCGAGCCCGGACCGGCGTGCTTGAACCAAGTCACGTTCAGCGCCGCGGCGTCGCCCTGCCGCCGTCTGACCGCGAGCGGTTCTTCCTCCCGCACGCTGTCGTCATGGATCCAGACCGTCAGGGGAAGCGGCGTGTCCACCGACGCGCTGATCGGNTCCGCNNCGATCCCGGTGGGACCCCGGCCGGCNGGNCCGTCGGGGCTGAAGCGGACCAGTGGGGGCTGCGACCCCAAAGCCATNGGCCATTNGAGCTGGTAGGCACTGCTCTGGGCATTTCCGGGCACGGAGAAGGTCCGTTCCTGNTTGACCAGGGTCCAGACGACGTCGTCGCGGAAGCCGACCGGCACGGTCACGGTGAACACCCCTCGATTTCGCACCCCTCGATTCCGCTGCCNNCCACGCGTGGGCGGGCCGTCCTCGNCACGTGCCCNNGGCGGCNNGAAGNNAGTTGGTTGCCGGCCGTCGAACTCCGCCGGTGCGATGAAGTTGNCGGGACCCANGGGAATCTCCACGAGCTCGGTCAGGTTGAGGTTGGAGTAGCCGAACGACAGGGTGACGGTTCCATCCGTATTCCGGTACCAGCCGTCGAAGAACGGGGCCACCCGAAGTCCGTTCGGCGGCAGCGGTGTAAGTGGTCGTTGTAGCTGGGCCCCCAACGACGGGGAGCCGATGAGTACCGTGGCTACGAGGCCGCCCACGAGCAATCGTCCGAACACGGCTGTTCCCTTCATCAACGCGTCGTTGCCGGAAAATCGAAAGAGCCCCTCGATATCGAGAGGCTCTTCCGCCACAGACCAATTCCGCACGTCTCCGTGCTGCTACTCCTAGTCGTTGTCCGTCTGCTTGCGACTTTCCCGCTCGGCCACCAGTTGCTCGTAGCTCTCGTCGTCGAGATGCGTCACGGCGATCCATGCATGCGACATCTCGTCCGCCGAACGGCTGCCGCGACCCACCCACTGATTCGGATCGGGGTTCTGCTTGTTCCCGGCCGTGTTGTCGTAGTAGCCAGTAATCACTAGGACGGATCCCGCCGGCACGAGCGGTGCGGCGTTTTCTGCATAGATGTGACTGGTGTGCCAGTCGTTGGTCCAGTCAGATACCGAGCTCACCATCTCCAGCTCGCCCGTCTTCGGATCGAAGATCTCGAGGGTCTTGCCCACCAGACGGAAGTGACCGTGCGGCTGGAAGCTGTCGATCCGCACCGGGGTCT
>PAUN01000055.1 GCA_002712885.1 Acidobacteriota bacterium | reverse complement strand
TCCCAGTCGTCGACCTTGTCCTCGCCGATCAAAATCTTGCTAAACCCAGGTCCGTGCACCTGCACGCCCGGACTCGCGGCGTAATGCTCAACCGTCGCGGTCCCGCCGAAGATCAAGCTGCGGGTCGTATTATTCAGCACCGCGGCGCCAACTTCGCCGAGCCCCGGATAGAGGGAGATCGCTTCCTTCGGGATGCCGGCCGCGAAGAACGCCTGAGCCATCCGCCAGGGCGTCCACGGCTCCTGTGGACCCGGCTTGAGGACGAGCCCGATCTGCAGGGGGATGATCGGCAACCACAAGCTGTGCACACCTGGCGAGTTGGACGGGAGGACCATGCCCACCACCGGTGCTGTCGCCTGATAGCTGCGCATCACCCCGTCCTCTTCCCCGTAGCCCCGGGTCAGAATGTCGTAGTCGAGTCGGCGAGTCAGCGACCGCAGCACCTGGTCGAGATGGCTCAGCACGTACTCGAGCTTGCCCATGTTCATCCGGCACATGTGCTCGGGCAACCCGGTCGTGGCCGACTGCTGCCGGACGAAGTCGTCCGGCGTTTGACTGCCGTCTCCAAGCGGCAACTCGGCCGACTTGAAGAGTTCGCCGCCCTTCTTGACCATCGCGAGCAAGTCCGCGCAGGGAATCTCGCGCAACACGTCACGCGCACGCTCCGATCCCTTGCGCAGGTCGCGCGCCACTATGCCCGGATTGGCCTGGCTGACCTCGGCCACCGGCTCGCCGGTCGCGAAATGGTGGACCTGTGTGGTCTCAAGGCTCGTATACGGCTGTCCCCACCGGAGGATCGGAAAATGAATCACGGGTCTGTCGGTCCTGGATTAGCGTGAACGGTTGACGAGACCACCTATTCGACGGTGATTGAGATCGTGGTGCACAGACCGTCCTGGGTCACGTGCTCGTCGTCACCAATCTGCAACGTCAGCATGTGTGCACCGGCGGGCAGCAGGGTTTCGAAGATCTTTGAGCCGTCGCCGAAATGCACCCAGGGGTCGGCCTTCGGAATCGCTTCCCCAACGGCCAAGCATTCGGTATCGATCCCCACGTGATGATGCCCCATCCCCTGACGCGGCGTCTCGACCTCCGCCGGCACCGGTGAGATATTGAGATTCGACACNATGAACTCCATCGNNACCGGACTCGACACGGTCGCNCCGTCNGNCGGNNTGACGAAGCCNACCGTCGGCATCATCGACGAACGGTCCTCCATCGGCTCCGGCTCTGGCGCCATGGCCTCTTCCATGGGCTCGGGCTCTGGCGCGCCGCCTCCGCAGGCCGTCAATCCGGTAATCAGCGCCAAGACCAATCCGCCCATCCCGCTCACCGTCCGCCGCTGCCATCCGTTAATTGCTGNTAGCACTAGCGCTTCTCCCCCTGTTACGAATGTCAGCCAGCCGGCCTGTCCGCCGTAACCTCGGCGAAGCCGGAACGGCCGAAGCCAGATTAATACACGCCAACGGTCGTTGACGACCCCAGCTGGCTGAATGGTCGAACGCCGCTGACCCCATCCCATGGGTACTGCTCGCAGGGTGGTTCCCGCTCCCCCTCGTCACGTTCCTGGAACCGCGGCACAAAGAACTCTTTTGTGAGCGTCGTGAGCATCACCCGCCCGGTTTCGCCGTAGCCGACCACCTTCTCAGGATCGTCGACGTCTACCACCTGCAGGACGGCGCGCGGTTGCGGCGCGTAGTAGGTGATTTTGTACCCGTTCTCCGGCCCGCTGGGCGGACTTGCCGCCAGTCCCATCAGGGTGTTGCCGTAGGTGGGTGTCATGTAGATGCCTTCCAACAGCTCCTCGTGCGCGAAACGGTTCCATTGCGGCGTGAACTCGGTGCCGCCCGCGAAGATNCCGGTGATACCCGACTCCTTCAGGCTGGACCCGTTCNCTTCCAGCCGACTGGCCAGCGACTCGAGCAACTTCGGTGTCGCGAACATGCACTTGATGTCGTGGCTCGCCGACAAGATCGTGAGCGCCTGGTCGATGACGTGGTCCTGATAGGCCTTCAGGTGTTCCATCCAGCCCTTTCTTATCANCTTGATGACCCAGCGGGGATCGAGGTCGACGCAGAAACAGATGCCACCCCGATGTTGAGCCAGATGCTCGACCGCCAATCTGAGCCGGCGTGGACCGCTCGGCCCGAGCATGAGCCAGTTGCTGCCCTTTGGGAAAAACTCGTCGGGCAGCGTGTCGGAAAACAGCTCATAGTCGATGCGGAAATCCGCCTGAGTCACGCGGCTCTTTGGAATCCCCGTNGTGCCACCGGTCTCGAACACGAACGTCGGCCGGTCGGCGTAGGCCTTGGGCACCCACCGTCTCACCGGTCCCCCGCGGAGCCAGTCGTCTTCGAAGTTCGGAAACTTGTTGAGATCGGCGAAGCTCTGGNCCTGCTGCCGCGGATCCCAGCCCGCCTGCCGGGCCCAATCGAGCCAGAACGANCACCCGGTGCCAGGGTTNAAATGCCACTCGNTGATCTCTCGCACCCACGCGTCGAGCGCGGTATTCGCCCCTATCGTCTTGGTTTCGGTCAACGCACTCTCCGTACTCATCAACCTGTGATCTTACACTAGGCCGTGGGAGCACGCGGCCTACCCGCCGAAGCCGCGGCGACGACGGGGCGTTGCGCCGTGCGGGCCAGGAACGCACCGCCCGGGGCGCGGCCACGCAAGAGGACACGCATGGGACAACTGGAGCAGATCTGGATAAAGCGGTTCCATCGGGGTCCCATGGACCCGGTGGGACGCGCCGAGCTGCACCGAGGCGCGGGCCGGGTGGGCAACGCGGACCAGGGCGACTGGCGCCAGATGGCGCTGATCGCTGCGGCGCAGTGAGACGAGGTGCGGGAAGCGCTGAGAATCGCCGTTGACCCGATCAGCAGACGAGCCAATCTGTTGGTGGCGGATGTCGCGCTGCCCCGCAGCCGTGGTCAGATCCTGCGTGTGGGGTCGTGTCGACTCCAGGTCCGCGGCGAAACGCGACCGTGCGCGCTGATGGACGAGACGGAACCGGGACTGCGGGCGGCCCTCGATCCAGGCTGGCCGGGCGGGGGCTTCGCCCAGGTCATCGACGACGGCCGGATCGCCGTGGGTGACCCGGTCGAATGGGGCGAGCCAGAACCGATGCACGCAACGGCTGGCCTGCTATAGTGGGTCTGAACGATCGCAGCGTCGACAACCTGGATAGGAGGCGGTTCCAATGGCTGAACAAGAGCAGAATTTTGCCAACCACGCCCGCTTTGTTCCGCCGTATCACTACGTGGCGTTCCCGATCTTGCTCGTCAACGTCCTGTACCGACTCTACTGGCTCTCGGGCGGGCTCACGTTCGACGCGATCCTGGACGTCCTGGTCGGTGTGGCGCTGATCATCGTGGCATTGTTCGCGCGAGTGTTCGCGCTGGGCGCCCAAGACCGAGTCATTCGACTTGAGATGCGCTTGCGCATGCGAGAGCTGCTTCCGGACGACCTCCAAGGCCGCATCAACGACTTCACGCCGACGCAGATGGTGGGCCTGCGATTCGCGAGCGACGCGGAGCTACCAGCCTTGGCACGCAAGGTATTGGACGAGAACATCGTCAAAGCGACGCCCATCAAGCAGGCAGTCAAGGACTGGCAGCCTGACCTTCACCGCGTGTGAGCAGCGGCAGGGTGTTGTGGTCGTGAATCGTCTGATGGCTGTCGGGAAGCACATCGCACCGCTCAGACAGTCCGCGCGCAGCGGACAAACGCGGCGACACGTACTGATCGACGCGTGGGGCTCACCGGCTGAGCGGTTGGACGACGCGGAGGGAATCCGGGCCCTCCTGGAACGAGTCGTCAACGTGCTCGGAGCCACGCTCCTTGACCTGTCTCTCCGCCGGTTCAGTCCGCAAGGGGTCACCGCGGTGGCGATGCTGGCCGAATCGCACCTCGCCGTGCACACCTGGCCCGAGCTCAACTACTTTGCCGCGGACCTGTTCTACTGCGGAGCCGGTGACAGCGAGAAAGCGATGCAACTGCTAGTGGAGGAACTTGGTGCCGTCGAAGTGCGCCAGCACGACGTCGCACGCGGTTACGACCAGAGGCCGGCGCCGGTCGAGGCGCCCGCGCCCTCGGGTGGCACGCAGTGAGCGCCGCCGCCACGGCCACGCCGATGCAAGTGAAGGTGATCTTCTGGCTGACGATGGTCCTGGTCGCGCAGGCCGGACTGGCGGCCGGTGGGCAGCCCGGTCGCCAGACCCGCGAGCAGGACCCCACCCAGGTGATGGTGGAATCGCTGGCACAATTCCGGTTCGACCAACTTGGCCATCCCCAGATCAAATCTGACTCCATCAAGCCGGTGCTCGCCCCACGAACACGGCCTCACAGACTCCTGATCCTGCCGGTCCGGTTTGCCGACACGGGCTACGACCGCTTTGCCAGCGACCCGGCCCAGGACGACAAGAACCGGGCCTATTTCCAGGATCTCCTGTTCGCGGGAGGCCCCGAGGACCCCGAACCGGGCACCCTGTCTCACTACTACTGGCATCAGTCGCGCGGTCGCTACAATGTCACGGGAGACATCTTCCCGGTCGTGGAACTCGAACAGCCGTTGCACCACTACGGTCGGCCAGTGCAAAACTCGGACGGCAGCTGGCGCAATGACGAGCGCGCGAGCGAGTTGGTCATCGCCGCGCTACAGGCCGCCACGACGACAGAGCCCGACTTCCCGTGGCAGGACTACGACCAGTGGGATCCGCAGGACTTTGACGGCGACGACGATCGCGACGAACCCGATGGGTACCTCGATCACTTCATTGTTGTGGTCGCCGGAAAGGGCCAATCGTCGTGCCAGGGTCTGTACAAACTCGATGAAAAGCTCAATACCAATGCCGCATCCGACGCGTTCTTCGGGCTGACCCAGACCGAACAAGACTGCGCGGACCGGATTTGGCCGCACCGGTTCGCACTGAGCCAGAACTTGGACAGTGGTCCGATCGTGGACGGCCGAATGAACGTGCGCGGCGGGGCCGACATCGGTACGGGGCTGTGGGTGCTGGACTACAACATGCAGTCCGAGTACACCGAGCCGTCCACGTTCATTCACGAGTTCGGCCACTCGCTGGGGCTGCCGGACATCTATGCAAGGGCGACCAACAACTCCACCGCGTCGTGGGACGCCATGTCCAGCACCGCCTCACCCGAACCGCAGGAGTTGAGCGCCTGGTCACGCACGGTACTGGGTTGGTTGGAGCCGTGCGTCGTGCGACCGGGCGACCTCGGCGGCCCGCGCACCGGGTCGCTGTACCTGAAGACGATGAACGACTGGAGCGGTGAGACCGGCCACACCCCGGCGGAGGGCCTGTGTGACGCCGCCATGGTGATTCTGCCGCCCAAGGTGCGCGACATCGTGCTGGGACCGCTGGGGGCCGAGCACGGTACGCAGGCCGTCTACTCGGGCCAAGGGAACAACATGAATCGAACCCTGGCGCGCACGTTCGACCTCAGCGGGGTCGCCGCCACGGCCCCGGTGGTAATGACCCTGAACGCCTGGTTCGTCATCGAAGCGGAGTGGGACTATCTCTACGTCGAGGTCGCCGGTGCGGGCGAGCCATTCCGACGCATCGTGCCCACGGACAAGGGCGCCACCGATGACAAACAGAGCGTCATGCCATCGGTCAAGGGGCATGAGGGGGCCGGGTCCTCCCCCGGCTTCACCGGGCGGAGTGGCGACCTGGACGGCGATGGGAAGGTGGAGCGCGCGCGCGGCTGCGATCCCAGCGCGGCGCGGACGCTCGCGGAAGACCGAGTCGGCGCCGACACG
This sequence comes from Acidobacteriota bacterium, assembly GCA_002712885.1. Lineage (GTDB taxonomy): Bacteria > Acidobacteriota > Vicinamibacteria > Vicinamibacterales > UBA8438 > UBA8438. Next base: position 85,666 of record PAUN01000055.1, on the reverse strand, counting down.
GCAGACCCCTGCGAGGCGGCACAGTGGATTGAGGCCGCGTTCGACCTGAGCCATTACCGGGGCCGCGAGGTGAGGGTGCGCTTCACCTATTTCACCGATATGGCGGCGGTCGAGGATGGCGCGTTGCTCGACAATATTTCGATTCCTGCCATCGACTTCCGCGACGACTTCGAGGGCCCCGACCTGACCGGCTGGCAGGCACAGGGCTTTACGTTGTCCTCGGGACGGCACGCGCTGGCGGTGCCGCACTTCTACCTGTTGGAATACCGTGACCCGTATCGCGCGTTCGATACCGTCAAGAACTATGACCAGGCGCTGTCCCACCCCGGTTTCACGTTCTTTCCGGTTCGGGACGGGGAGATGTCGGCCATCAACGTCAACTACCGTCCAGGTGTGGTGATGTGGTACTACAACGGTGAGTATCTGTGGAGCCAGAACGAGCCGTCCGAAACCGGGCCTGGACGCGGCTTCTTGCTCGTGGTGGATGCCAACCCACAGGAGTTCCAGTTCCCCGGCCTGCCGCAGCAGTACTTTCAGACCGCTGACGGGTGGACCCACTGGCAGTTCGACGACGCGGCGCAGCCCCTGCTCCGCGACGGTTTTGTCGACGCCATGTGCTTCCAGCGTCGCCCGGCCTACTACTCGACCGATGTGGCCCCAGAGGACGCAGCGCGGTGTTCGGAGGTCCTGGTCGACGGTGAACCGGCGATGGAGCGGTTGATCTGGGACGAGCGGCCCCTGATGTATGGCTACACCATCATCAATGAATTCCTCCCCGGTCCCGAGCGGCGCGCACGTAAGTCCGGCGGCAGTCTGTTTGACCTGCGTATCCGCGACGGCCAGACACAGTATCGGCTGTATGACCGAGCGCTTCGCGGCATGCACTCGGCGGATGCTCCCTTCGCGATAGAGGACTTCGCTGACGGTCTCGAGGTGTATCGACCGCGAGACGGCGTCATGAGCCGACAATCGGCATCGCCCTTCGCCGCGGTCAGCGCCTTCACGGATGAACGACCGAACCGCTATCAGAACCCCACTCTGCCCTTTGGAGGGGCCGACATCCCCGAAGCGGGCTTCAGCTACACGCTCGAGCCGCCCGAGCCACGGGCTCCGGAGGGCAGCGAAGTACGCGTGGACTTCCGCTGGCGCTAGGACCGGCTCACCAGCCAGCGGTCTGGAGTTGGGGTCGGTGAATCTACGGATCCAGCGTGAGGCGTCAGGCGATCGTGCCCGTTGTGTAGGCGGTCTCCGTCACAATGAAGCAAGATCGACGATCCGCTCAAGGGCGACGCCAGCGCGCTCAACCACCCGCGCCGTCAGATGGCGCTGCGAACGCATCACGACTGGCGGTCAGCCACAAGCCGCCGTCAACGACCAGTGTGTGCCCGGTGATGTAGGAGGCTGCATCAGAGCATAGGAACAAGGCCGCGTCGCTCACGTCTTTGACGAGCCCGAGACGTTGGAGCGGTGTGGTCTGCTCCGCCCGCGTCTTTGCGGCGTCGTCGAGGAGTCTGCGCACGCCTTCGGTGTCGGCGATCGGCCCCGGGGCGATTCCATTGACCCGGATACCGTACGGCCCCCATTCGACGGCAAGAACCCGGGTCAGCGCATCGACACCCGCCTTCGCCGATGCAACGTGCAACTGCGCCGGGGTGCCCAGGTAGTGCAAGGTCGCGCTGATATTCAGCATGACTCCGCGGCGGCGTCTCAGGTGAGGGAGCGCAGCCTTCGCGCAATGGAACGTTCCCTTGAGGTCGATGTCGACCACGGCCCCGAACCCGTTGGGTGACAGGTTCTCGGCCAGGCAGAGGAAATTGCCGGCGGCGCCATTGACGAGAATGTCGAGCCCGCCCAGTTCCTCGACAGTCTTCGCCACGACCCCCTGGACCGCTGTTGGGTCCCTGACGTCGGCTGCGACCGCTACCGCGCGGCAGCCGGTCGCGCGGATCTCGGCCGCGGTCGGGTCCAGGTGTTCGGAGGACCGACTCGTAATCGCCACGTCGCATCCGTAGCGGGCAAGCTCCAGCGCGATACCCCGGCAGATGCCGGTCCCTCCCCCCGTTACGAGCGCGGTCCGTCCCTCGAGCAGGTGCGACTGAAACGTCATGGGCTCTCCTTGTGTCTTGCCGGAATGGCGCCTTCCGCCTGTCGCCCGGTCGGACGAGTGGGCCGAGCAGCACCGTGTCGCGCTATACAATGCAACCGGTCTTGCGAATACTCGCGTTTCTCACCAAAGCATTTCCGCTCTGGGTGCTCATCTGCAGCGCGGTGGCACTGGTTCGCCCCACGCTCTTCACCTGGTTCAGCGGCTCACTCATCACCCTAGGCTTGAGCATCATTATGCTCAGCATGGGGATGACGCTCGGATTCGACGATTTCCGACGCATCGGGAGAGAGCGGAGCCGCGTGCTCCCAGGTGTGCTTCTGCAATATTCGGTGATGCCAGCGCTGGGGTGGAGCCTCGGCTATCTCTTGGCCCTACCGACGCCGTTTGCGGTCGGCCTGGTCCTGGTGTCCTGCTGTCCGGGCGGCACGGCGTCGAATGTCATTTCCTATCTGGCGAAGGCGGACGTGGCCCTGTCGGTCACCATGACGGTCCTATCTACGCTACTCGCAGCCCTGATGACCCCAACGCTGACCGCGCTACTGGCTGGCAACCGCATCGATGTCTCCGCTACTGGTCTCTTTCTAGACACGGCACAGGTGGTGGTGCTGCCGGTGGCGGCAGGCGCGCTGCTCAAGTGGCGCTTCCCTCGAGTCATCGAATCGATGTTGCCAATCGCACCCCTGGTGGCCGTGCTCACGATCACCCTGATCGTCGCCTCGGTCGTCGGCGCCGGACGAGAGCAGATCCTGGAGTCTGGCCTTCGACTGCTGGTCGCGGTGTTTGGCTTGCATCTGCTCGGGTTTCTGTTCGGCTATCTTGCCGGCAAGGCCGTGCTCGGGCGCGAAACCGGCGCGCGCACCGTCGCCATCGAGGTTGGCATGCAAAACTCCGGTCTCGGCGTCGTGCTGGCGCGCGGTAACTTCGCGAACCCGCTGGTCGCCGTCCCCAGCGCAATCTCCACCGTCGCACACTCGCTGATCGGCAGTCTGGCCGCGGCATGGTGGAACCGATCGCCTGCCGACGACGCGCCGCCTACCACGCCCCCTCGGACATCGTGACGCGGCCGGTCGCCCAGGCTCAGCGACTGGTCACCGCCCGTTCGACCAAGCCGCGCTGGGCGGCCGGTAGGTCGAGTGCGAGGGCGGCCCCACGCCCCTCGTCGGACATCTTTCGCCAGGTCTTGGCTAACACGCCCAGCAGCGTATCGTCGTCGTGCTTGGATACGAAGTCGGCGAGGTAGTGTGCGAGGAACACGAGGCAGATGACGTCCTCGAGCAACTGCACGTCCGGGTCGGCCTTGAGCTGCTCCTTCCGCAGGAGCGACTCGACTCGCGCGACCACCGCATCGTCGTATCCGACGTCTCGAAGGATGGCGGCGGCGGTCGACGCATGAAACCGGGCCAATTCCGTGCGCCACTGCCGATAACCGTCTCGTCCGTCGGGATAGTCGGCACGGGCGCTGGTCCAGCGACGAATGTGCTGACACCGGGCCGCGAGGCGCACCGGCTCCGGAGCGTCCGGGCGATACCGGTCCAGGCAGGCGGTCATCCGGCGCGCGTAGACCAGCTCTCTCGGCTGCGCGACGCCGTTGACTAGGTCCTGGTTCGGATCCTCGGCGTTCGCCGCATCGAACCGGTCAATCGCGCACTGGAATCGATCGGTAGAACTGATCACGGTTGGTGCTCCTGCCACGCTGCCACGCGGGCGTGGCAGGCAGCCCCCAGTAACGGCGTCGCGACTTCGGTCGACGCCCGGGGCGTTTATGATATCTAGTTCCATGCCTCGTGACGACGACATCGACATCCACCCCGAATTTCATCGCATGTTGGGGCGCGAGACCAAGGAACACCTTCTCTGCCAGCGTGGTCGGGTCTTCTGGCTGTACGGCCTGTCTGGTTCAGGGAAGAGCACCCTGGCCCACGCCCTGGAAAGGCGGTTACATGGAGAAGGCGTCCTCACGCGCCTGCTGGACGGCGACAACATTCGCACCGGCCTCAGTCGTGGGCTCGGCTTCTCGAACGAGGACCGCATCGAGAACATCAGGCGCATCAGCGAGGTGGCCAAGCTCTTTGCCGAAACCGGGATCGTCACACTTGCCGCGTTCATCACGCCGACGCGGGAGCTGCGGGCCATGGCGCGCGACATCGTCGGAGCGCGAGACTTCCTGGAAATCTACGTGAAGGCCTCGTTCGCCGCCTGCGCCGCCCGCGACGTGAAGGGACTGTATACGAAGGCGAAGGCCGGAGGCGTGCAGGACTTCACGGGAAGAGACTCCCTCTTCGAAGAACCTGACGCGAACGTCGGAGATGTCGTGGTCATCGACACGGAGCACACGACCGTCGAAGATGCAACCGATACGCTTTACCGGATCGTGCGCCCCTTGATCTAACCGCGAGGCTCGAGACCCGGCGAGAAAGCAGATCTGGATTCCTGCTCGGGTCCTCATCGACAGAATGCACATGCTGTCCTACAAACTCAACCACATCAGGCAGTTGGAGTCTGAATCGATCTTCGTGTTGCGAGAGACCGCGGCTCAGTTCGACCGCCCGGCACTCCTGTTTTCTGGTGGCAAAGACTCCATCGTTATGGCGCATCTGTCCCGAAAGGCCTTTCACCCGGCGCGCATCCCTTTCATGTTGCTCCACGTGGACACCGGCCACAACTTTCCCGAGACCATCGAGTTCCGCGACCGCTTCGTGAAGGAGATCGGCGCCAGCCTCATCGTGGCGTACGTCCAGGACTCCATCGACACGGGCCGGGTCATCGAGGAGCCGGGCGCCCATGCGAGCCGCAACAAGCTTCAGACCGTGACGCTGCTCGATGCCATCGAGACACACCAGTTCGACGCCGCACTCGGCGGCGGTCGACGAGACGAGGAAAAGGCTCGCGCCAAGGAGCGGTTCTTCTCACACCGCAACGACTTCGGGGAGTGGGATCCCAAGGGACAACGCCCCGAATTGTGGAACCTGTTCAACGGACGCTATCACCATGGGGAACATTTCCGCGTCTTCCCTCTGAGCAATTGGACGGAAATGGACATCTGGCAATACATCAAGCACGAGGCGATCGACCTCCCGAGCCTCTATTTCTCGCACCAGCGCGAAGTCGTCGATCGCTACGGGTCTTTGCTGGCAGTGTCTGATGTGGTTCGGGTGCAGGCGGGCGAAACCTCTGAGGCACGAACCGTCCGGTTTCGAACCATCGGAGACATGACCTGTACCGGCGGGGTGGACTCCACGGCGACCTCGCTGGACGACATCATCGCGGAAGTTGCCGCGGCTCGCGAAACCGAGCGTGGGACGCGTTCGGACGACAAGCGCTCGGAATCCGCCATGGAGGATCGCAAGAAAGAGGGCTATTTTTAGTGTCCACGAGCGAGACCACCAGTTACCTGGAAATGGATCTGCTGCGGTTCACAACAGCGGGCAGTGTGGACGACGGGAAAAGCACCCTGATCGGACGGCTCCTGTACGACAGCAAGAGCATCTTCGAAGATCAGCTCGAGGCGATGGAGGAGTCGAGCCGCAAGCGCGGCGACGAGCACCTCAACCTCGCATTGCTAACCGATGGCCTCCGCGCCGAGCGCGAACAGGGGATCACCATCGACGTGGCCTACCGCTACTTCGCAACGCCGCGACGAAAGTTCATCATCGCCGACACCCCCGGACACATTCAGTACACGCGCAATATGGTGACGGGTGCATCGACCGCCAGCCTCGCCATCATCCTGATTGACGCGAGGAAGGGCGTGATCGAGCAGACCTGCCGTCACGCCTTCATTGCCAACCTGCTTCGTATCCAGCATGCCGTGGTGGTGGTGAATAAGATGGATCTGGTGGACTACCAGCAGGAAACATACGACGCGGTCGTCGCCGAGTTTCAGGACTTCGCGTCGCGCCTGGACAACATCGTCGAAATCACGTTCATCCCCGTCAGCGCCCTGCGCGGGGACAACGTCGTCAACCCGTCCGAGCAGATGCCCTGGTGTAGCGGTCCCACTCTGCTGCATCACCTCGAAACGGTATACGTCGGGTCCGAGGAAAATCACGTNGACGCGCGCTTCCCCGTCCAGTGGGTGATCCGGCCGCAATCGGACACGCATCCAGACTTTCGCGGCTACGCTGGGCGGGTCGCTGGCGGAGTCTTCAAACCGGGCGACGAGGTGCTCGTTCTGCCCAGCGGGTTCGCGACCCACGTGTCCGCCATCGAGACCTTCGACGGACAAGCCGAGGAGGCCTTCAGCCCGCTATCGGTCACCTTGACACTGAACGACGACATCGACGTCAGCCGAGGCGACATGATCGTCAAGCCGAACAACCCGCCTCGGGTCGGCCAAGACATCGAGGCGATGATCTGTTGGTTTTCGGGACGCCCCCTAGTGTCGCGCGGCAAATACGTGCTCCGCCACACGACCAAGGAGGTCAGGGCGGTCGTCCGCGAGCTGCGCTTCAAGGTCGACATCAACACGCTGCACAAGATCGAGGGCGACCTCGAATTTCGCCTGAACGAGATCGGCCGAATCTCGCTGCGCACGTCGGCGCCACTCTTCTACGACCGTTATAACCGCAATCGCATCACTGGTAGTTTCGTCCTGATCGACGAGCAGACCAACGAGACCGTAGCCGCCGGCATGATCGTCTAGGGTTTTCCGACGAGGCCAGCGGGGCGCGCCTTGGCCTACAAAACAGGCCTCGTCTAAGGAATGGTGTAGGTGCCTGGGGACAGGCCGATCACGAAGCTGGGGTTGAGCAGCGAGGGCTTGTTGTATCGCAGTGCCCCCGGATGCGGCTCGGGAGACCCCGAATTGCGATACACGCAGTCGCCGGCGGCCACATCCCACTCCATCGTCGGACCGAGTCGGGGATACACGTCAGCCCGACCGTCGGCGACGGCGCAGAACTTGAGCGAGCTTCCGCTCTTGACCCGCTCCTTGATGGTAAACGGCTTCAGAAACGACTCGAGGGCTGGACTCGGGTGCGATCGGCTCTCGACGACGCGAAGCGCCTCCGACGGNTCGGATAGTGTCGACCGGAGCCGTTGAGGACTGGCACCTCTCTCCCGCTTCCACGCGCCGGCGCCCTTCCGCGCGTAGAACAGCAGCCCCGAGGCTGGGGCCATAACGACTCCGAGTACCGGCTCGCCGTGTTCGATCATGGCGATGTTCACGGTAAACTCATCCGTCCGGTTGATGAACTCTTTGGTGCCGTCGAGCGGATCGACCAGCCAGTACCGGGACCACGCGCGTCGCTCTTCGTAATCCGGCAGCGTCCGCTCCTCAGAGATATAGGGCATCGTGTCGTCGAGGCCCATCAGCCCTTCACGAATAATCGCTTCGGCCGCAAGATCCACACCCGTGACCGGCGACCCGTCCTCTTTCTCCCGCACCCACGTGTCTCGCGCCTGGTAGTGGCGCAGTACGACCTCGCCGGCTCGCAGGGCAATCTCGTTGACCGCTTCGATTGTCACCATCGCGAGCGCAGTGTACCAGTTCGTCGAGAACCGTTCGCGCCGGCCGCGACAAGAAGAATTTGACGCCGTCCTGGCCCGGCTTGACGAATACCCACTCAGTGCACGAACATAGGGGGACGTGATGATGCACACGCGCGCCGCCTGTCGATGTTGCTGTTGTCCGGTGGTCCTCTGGGCCCCCAAGCTGACGGTCGTGCCGCGCGTGACGTCTATAACAGACTGATAAATATCAAGACGCGAATGACCGAAGCCCGGGGGCCACACGCTCCCGGGCTTTTTTTGTGTGGACCGCGATTCTTGACTCCGTCCCACGGGCGAAAAGAAGGCACAATGTTCGAAGAATCAGCAGTGCGCTCGATGATCAAGGCAGTCTCGTGGCGCGTCCTGGCTACACTGACCACCACGCTCCTCGTGTACGCCTTCACCGGGCGCACCGACATCGCGGTCACCATCGGGCTCCTGGAAGCGACAATCAAGATGGCGCTGTATTACTTCCATGAGCGGATGTGGAACCGGTTGAACGTGGGGCGAAAACCGATTGCCGACTTGCATCCGACCGGCGCGCCCGCGCTGGCCTCACCAAGCGGAAAGCCGGAATGACCGACACCCTCACCAGTCCAGACCCCAGGACCGTGGCTGAAACCGGGCGCGCGTTGGAAACCGACTCGCCGCTTGAGATCCTGCGGTGGGCAACCGACAGATACGGACCCCGACTGACCTTCGCCACCGGTTTCGGAGCGGAAGGATGTGTCCTTATCGACGTGATCGGGCGGCACTGTCTTCCCGTTGACATCTTCACGCTGGACACGGGCCTCCTCTTTCCGGAGACCTCCGACCTATGGAAGCGACTCGAGACCAGGTATGGTCTCACCATACGCCGCGTCGCCCCAGAACTGTCGGTCGAACAGCAGGCAGCCGCGCATGGCCCTGAACTGTGGGCGCGCCAGCCGGATCGATGTTGCGACATGCGCAAGGTCACCCCGCTAGTGGCTCAACTGAGCCAGTTCGACGCTTGGATCACCGCCATACGTCGCGAACAGACAGACCATCGCGCGGATGCGCAGCCTGTCGAGTGGGACAAGAAATTCGGACTCGCCAAGGTGAATCCACTAGTGCGCTGGACCAAGAAAGAGGTGTGGGCTCATCTGCTCGAGCACGACGTGCCATACAATCCGCTTCACGACCGCGGCTACCCGAGCGTCGGCTGTCTGCCTTGCACGAGCCACGTGAACGCTGGCGAGGACGATCGCACCGGCCGCTGGCGGGGTAACGCCAAGACGGAGTGTGGTCTCCATGCCAATGTCGGCGGCGCCACAGAGGTCGGTCACGCCGGGACCCGGTCCTGAGAACGGATACCGGCACCGCCCGACGCCATTTCGTATGAGCGCGTCAGCCCCCCTCTTTCCCGCTTTCCTGAAGCTGACCGGTCGCCGGGTGGTGGTCGTCGGTGGTGGGCCAGTGGCAACGTCCAAGCTCAGGGGGCTGCTCGATGTCGGCGCGGCGGTGACCGTGGTCGCGCCCAAGGTAACGGGAGACATCATCGCGAGTCGCGTGCCGATACGCCGTCGACGATTCGAACCAGCCGACCTCGACGACGCCTGGCTAGTGGTGGCCGCCGCGCCCCCGGCCGTCAACCGCGAGGTCGCGGAAGCGGCCGAGCAGCGGCAGGTGTTCGTCAACGCGGTCGATGACCCGATGAACGCGAGCCTCTATCTCGGTGGTGTCTTTCGACGGAGCGGTGTCACGGTAGCCATCTCGACCGACGGCCAGGCCCCCGCGCTGGCCGGTTTGGTCCGGCAGGCGCTCGAGGCGCTGTTACCGGAACCGGAGGTCGAGCGATGGATGACCACCGCCCGTGTCCAACGCGCGGCCTGGATCAGCGGAAATGTGCCGATGGAGCAGCGGCGCCCCCTGCTGTTGCAAGCGCTGTCCGGTCTCTACGAAGATCAAGGGTGAATATGTCTGGTGGATTCGTATCGTTGGTGGGCGCTGGTCCAGGCTATCCGGACCTTCTGACCGTGCGGGCCGTCGATCGTCTGCGTGCCGCCGACCTCGTGTTGTTCGACGCGCTGGTCTCACCGGAGGTCGTGGCACTNGCCGCCCAGGCCCAACGGTTCTGCGTGGGAAAGCGCGCAGGCCGCAAGTCCGTTCAGCAAGAGACCATCGTTCGGTTAATGATTCGGGCGGCACGACGTGGCCGACGAGTCGTCCGTCTGAAGTGCGGCGACCCCTACGTGCTGGGTCGAGGCGCCGAAGAGGGCGTGGCACTCCGGACCGCGGGGATTCCCTTCGAGGTCGTGCAGGGGATCACGACGGCCGTCGCGGCGCCGGCCGGGGCCGGAGTCCCGCTGACCCATCGCGGCCTGGCTTCCGGATTCGTTGTCGTATCCGGACATCACGACGCGAGTTACCGGCCTGTCCTCAGTTCACTGGCACCAGGCTCCGCCACGGTGGTCGTTTTGATGGGCCTGGCCCATCGACGAGACATCGCGACCTGCTTGCTGGAACGTGGGTGGGCCGCGGACACCTCCGCCGCGGTGATTTTCGCGGCGGCGAGCGCGCGAGAGCGGACCTGGATCGGCACACTCCGCACCCTCGGCGAGACGCCTGACGCCGCAGCCACGGAGGACCCTGGCACGATCGTGGTCGGGAAGGTCGTCGACCTGCACACGGTGCTCGGCGACGTCGGCATCTCCACTCTCGCCGCCGAAGGGAAAGGCTGACACATGACCTGGAAGGACGCTCTCGGCGACCGCGTGCCAGACGATCTGGGACGCGAGATCGACACCTACGAGAACCAGATGGCCCTGAAGCGACAGGGCAAGATCGACGACAAGGTGTTCGCCGAGACCCGCCTGCGGCGTGGGGCGTACGGACAACGTTACGACAACGGCCAGCGTAATGACGGCACCGGGGTAAAACCGCTGCCATTCCCATCGAACGGACAAACCAAGGGTCCCGACACCGTCTGGGACGCCCCCGGGATGCAGCGGATCAAGATTCCCTTCGGCGGGCTCACCACCGACCAGATGGAGACGCTGGCCGAGCTGGCCGAAGAGTACAGCGACCGGGTCGTGCACATCACGACGCGACAAGACATACAGCTCCACTACGTGCACATCGACGACACGCCGGACTTGATGCGGCGGCTCGCGGCGGTCGGCATCACCACCCGAGAGGCGTGCGGCAATACGGTGCGTAACGTCACCGCCTGCCCGATCGCCGGCGTCTGCCGTGACGAGGCGTTCGACGTCACACCCTACGCGCAGGCGTCCATGCGCTTTCTCCTCGGACATCCCGACGCCCAGGACTTCGGCCGCAAGTTCAAGGTGGCGTTTTCCGGATGCCGGCAGCACGCGTGCGGACTCGTCAACATGCACGACTTCGGCGCAATCGGTGTGACCAAAGAGGTCGACGGCATGACGCAGCGCGGCTTCGAGGTGTATGTGGGTGGCGGGCTTGGCGCCGTGCCACACGAGGCCAAGCTGTTCGAACCATTCATGGCGGAAGACGAGATTCTGCCGACGCTCCAGGCCATGTCCCGGGTGTTCGCCCGGTTGGGCGAGAAGAAGAATCGCGCCCGCGCGCGCATCAAGTTCTTGGTGGCGCAACTCGGCCTCGAGGAATTCCGGCGCCTGGTGCGGGAGGAACGAGCCGCCCTGCCGGGAGACGACCGCTGGACCGGATATCTGGACGACCTCCCCGCGTACGGCGAGCAGCCGCTCAAGACGGGCCAGGCGTTGGGAGATGAGGCTGGCTCGCCCGCCTTTCAGGCCTGGGCCCGGACCAACGTCTACCACCAGCGACAACCCGGATACGTCACGGCGACCGTGAGCCTACCGCTCGGCGATCTCAGCAGCGACCAGCTACGGCGGCTGGCGGACGTGGCGCGGCGCTTCGTCGGCGACACGGTGCGAGCAACCGTCGAGCAAAACATCGTGCTCCGCTGGGTGCGCGAGTCTGACCTGCCCGCGCTGCATCGCGAGTTCGACGCGATCGGCCTGGCGCGTCCAGGGGCCGAATCGATCGCGGACATCACGGCGTGCCCAGGCACGGACACCTGCAAGCTCGGTATCGCGTCGTCACGCGGGCTCGCGGCGGAGCTCGAGCGGCGACTGGCCGACCAACTGGGTACCATGGACGAGTCGGTACGCCGGCTTCGTCTCAAGGTCAGCGGTTGCTTCAACTCCTGCGGGCAGCACCATATCAGCGACCTCGGGTTTTACGGCGTCAGCCGGCATGTTGGTGGCCACGTCGTTCCGCATTTCCAGGTCGTGCTGGGTGGGAAGTGGGTCGACAACGGCGGCGCCTATGGACTGGCCATCGGGGCCGTGCCATCCAAGAACATTCCAGAGGTCGTACGACGCATCACCGACCGCTATGTCGCGGAACGCGACGGCGCCGAAAGCTTCTACGCCTTCACGACCCGGGTAGGCAAGCGGGCCCTGCGTGACATGCTCGACGACCTCATGGCCGTGCCGGCACACGAAGTCGATGCCAGCTACTATCGCGACTGGGGCGACCCTCGGGAGTTCGGTATCGGCGATATGGGGGTCGGAGAGTGCGCCGGCGAAGTCGTGTCGCTGACCGAGTTCGACCTGGCCGGCGCCGAGAGCCAGATCTTCGAGGGACAACTGCAGCTCGAGGAGGGGAACTTCGAGCGAGCCGACACGCTCGCCTACGGCGCCATGCTGCAGGCGGCCCGAGGGCTGATCAAGACAGAAGACATCGATATCTCGGACGACGCGGACAAAATCGTCACGCAGTTTCGCCGCCGTTTCTTCGACACGCAGATCTTCTTTGATCGATTTGCTGGCGGGAAGTTCGCGCAATACCTGTTCCGTCGCCACGCGCGAAACACGCCCGCGGAGGGTGCCGACACCGCGCGACAGCTCATCGAAGAAGCCCAGCTGTTCGTCGAGGCCACCCATGCGTGCCAGGCCCGACTCGCGGCACAGCCGGTCGTGATGCCGTCGCCCCTAGACGCAACACCCGCCGCAGGGAGACCCTCGTGAACGACGTGACGACGGCTACCCCGTCGACGCACGTCGGCGACCTCCACCGCATCGCCCTCAAGGTCTTCCTCACCGACGACTCGAACCTGGACGCACGCGATGTGATCCCTGTCTTTCATCGATGGATCCAGACCCAGGCCGTGGACGGACTCCTCATCGATGTGGCCGACTACACACACTTGCCCACCGGGCCGTCGGTGCTCCTGGTCGCCCACGAGGGCCAATACGCGCTCGACCGGACGNACGGTCGACTCGGTNTGCAGTACACNCGCACCCGNCCGCTGGAAGGCTCGCTGGCCGAGANGCTGGGGGGCCTTGGTCGTACCTTGGTGCNGGCGGCGCGTCTGCTGGAGACAGACGCCACGCTTCCCGGGCCGGTGCGGTTCGCGGGGAACGAAATCTCGTGCGTCGCGCACGATCGCCTGCTGGCCCCGAACACGACCGCGACCTTGACCGCGTTCCGTCCGGCTCTGGAGGCGTTCCTACAAGCGGTGTCGGCTGAGACGGACTGGTCGCTCACGCAAGAACCGGACGCCGGCGCACCGTTTGGCGTGAGGGCTCTGGCTTCGGCGCCCGCCACGTTGGACACCATCGCCTCGCGCCTGGCCGTTTCGCACGACGCTTGAAAGCCCACAGCTATCACCCCGGATCCTAGGCAAACTGTGATGGTGTAATGCCTCCTATTGCCCTCTAATGTTGTCTATAGTCTCTATAGTCAGACCGGAGACTATCCCCGCGAGATGAGCAGCAAGACCAGCACCCTTGAGTGCGACAGCGTGATCCTGGCCACTTCGCGCCGCGCCTGATCTACAACACCATCTTCGACGGCCATCGCCTCGCGCGCGAGTTCGAGAGCGAGAACCCGGAACGCCCCTTGCCTTACATCCGCGAGCGGCGCATCTGGGGCGACGACACCATGCCGACGCTTAATCGCTAACTAACAGAACCGGGAGAGCTTTCATGAAAACGCTCATTCTTATCGGCGCCAAGGGCATGATAGGGCAGGCGGCGCTTAGCGGCCTGGGAAACCACAAGGTCATTACGGCAAGCCGTTCGGGTCGGGATTGCGACCATGCGGTCGATATCACCGACGAAGCATCGATTCGGAAATTATTTGAGCAGGTCGAAGAATTCGACGCCGTCGTCAATGCGGTCGGTGAATGTGAGTATGCGCCCGTCTGCGAGATGACCGAGCAGCAATGGATGAGCTCGATTGCGAGCAAGATGATGGGCCAGATCAATCTGGTCCGCATCGGCGCGGAATACATCGCCGACGGCGGCTCCTTCACGCTCATCTCCGGCATTCTCAACCAGAAACCGATCCCCCTCGGTGTCGCCGACGCCGTGACCAGCGGCGCCATCGATACCTTCGTAAAATGCGCCGGTTTGGAGATGCCCCGTGGCATCCGCGTCAACGCCGTTAACCCGACGGTGTTGGAAGAGTCCTGGGAGGCGTACGGGGAATTAATGCCCGGGTTCGAGCCGGTACCGGGCCGCCTGGTCGGCAAGGCGTTTGAACGCGCCGTCGACGGTTTCCTCAACGGCGAGGTTATCTACGTCGACGCTTGAACTATAGGAAGTTCAAAACTCATATCCCGGTGCGCGCAGGCCCGAGTCGGGTATCGTCGGCCAAGCGAGGTGAGGTGCTGCAGCCTCATGCTGTCGCGCACCGCCCCAGCGGCCGTGAAGCATGGGCGGTGAGCGGGACTAGCCCCGCGTCCGGGGAGGGGTCGGTCAAATCTCTGGAAGCTGACGGATTGTGGAGACCGTTGGCGGCGATTCCGTGCGCGGGCAAAATCAGTTCGAGCTTGGAGCTTGCTTGGCACGGCTGGTCGTTCCATCCGCCGCTAGGGCCGGTTCACTGGGGCAGGTTGCCGACTCGGGCCGGTGGTTCGCGACGACTCCAGCGCATCCGCTGGCCGTCGCGGTCCAAAAGCGGATCAACCCCGAAGCTTTTGTGCAGGGCGTCTGCCCACCACAGTCGCCGCGGCTCCTTCCGGATCGGCACCCATTAGAGGGCGTGGCCAAGATTGTGCTGAAGGCGCGACGTGGGCTGCCCCGAGCAGGGTGACGGCAGTGCCATGAATGACCTGGGCGTCTTATACGAAAACGGCTGGGGCGTGCAGCTGGATTACAACGAAGCGAGACGCTGTTACGAACAATCCATTGACGCCGGGAATCGTTTTGGCGCCTTCAATGCCGCACAGATGTACGAGCAGGGACTCGGCGTGACCGCCGACCGGGCCCGTGCTACCGAACTCTACAAGGATGCGGCTCGTTTGGAACACCGTGGCGCGCAAGACTGGTTGCGCGAGCGCGGGATACCCTGGCAGTGAGCTGGCATTACCGGCCAGCGCTGGCCACCGAGATCGAGCCCGACCTGTGCGACCTTCCACGACACAGTCAGACCCGGTGCAGGCAAATCGCCGAAGCCCTCGCGGACTGACGCCGCGGAGAAGAAAAGGACGCGCGTCGGTCACCCGAAGCACGGCCTCTGTCTCGTGCCACCAAATCCGATTTCTGGAGCCTGCTTCGCGCAGGACCCGCCTCAGTGCCGTGGCGGATTCAGGTTCGCGATGGACTCCAGGTGACTGGCGTCCGCTTTCGGCACGAAACTTGACTGTGCGGCCTTTGACGTTGTCAGCGCCGTAGACGTTGCCATCTTCGTCGACCGAGAACTGGTGCAGCTCGCTGAACTGACCCGGGCCGTCACCGGCCACGTCACAGGTAAAAAGACCAGACATGGGGCCGCAGTTCCGGCNCCAACACCGGAGCGGACCATAGCNGGCTGTNGCAGCCGAGTCTTCTGGCACAGACGACAAGTGTCGTACCGGTTCGGGTCCATGCCCAGCAGCTGAGCAACCTTGACCGGCGGTCGGCCATCAAGGCTTGGGAAGTCGCGGAGGGTGATGGCCGCACCGAGGATGATTATTATGTATTAGCAATACTTATATTAAACAGGGCAAGCATTAGCTACATGTGATAAACTACTTAGTCCCATGCACGTCGAGACGCTCAGTATTTTTTGCGATGTGGTCCGCCACGGNAGCTTCTCCCGGGGCGCGCTGGCCAGTTCTGTCAGCCAATCAGCGGCGAGCCAAGCGGTGCGGCAACTTGAGAAACAGTTGGGGGCGCAGCTGATTGACCGGTCCAAGCGACCGTGGGAATTGACGGCCGAGGGCGAGATTTTTTTTAAGGGCTGTCAGGAGATCGTCGAGCGGTATCACGAGCTCGAGGACGCGGTCCGGCGCCGTCAGAATCCCTCGGGCCACACCGTGCGGTTGGCGTCGATCTACTCCGTGGGTCTGCAACATCTGAGTCGATACGTCGATCAGTTCCGGGCCCGCGTGCCGGGAGCGGCGGTCGACCTGGAGTACATGCACCCCGACCAGGTGCGCGCGCGGGTTCTCAGNGATCAGTCCGACCTCGGGCTCTTGTCGTTCGTCANCTCAGGACGAGAGCTCACCGCGNTTCCCTGGAANAATCAGGTCATGGTGGTGGCCTGCACGCCAGACCACCGGTTCGCGCGATTGGCCACCAACCACGGTGGCGTCCGGCCGCACGAGCTCGCCGGAGAGCGCTTCGTGGCGCTCGATCGGATGCTGCCGGCTCGGCGTGAGATCGACAAGTTTCTCCGGCGCTACAACGTCGAGGTAGACGTCGCGGCCGAGTTCGACAACATCGAGACCATCAAGCAAGCGGTCGACGAAGACGCGGGGGTTGCCATTCTGCCGGAGCCGACCCTGCGCCGCGAGGTGCGGCGTGGCACGCTGGTCCAGGCCCGCCTGCTGCTCCCGGTCGGAGACCCGCCGCTGGTTCGACCACTCAGCATCGTGCATCGCCGGAAGCGCCGACTGAACCCGGCCGTCACCGAATTCATCAGATTGCTCCGGAACGACGCCGCTGACGCCCCCGCCGAGCCCGTATCGAGGCCGACCGCGGTCGCCGTCGACGCCGCGCCGCCCGCGGATACGCAGACACCGCCGCCGAGCGATGACCCGACCGCCGCCGTCGTCGGGGCCCGAGGGGCACTCCTATGACGGCGAGGCACGCGAACGCCCTGCGACCGACTGCACCGCCGGGTGCGACCGGACTCTATGACCCACGGTACGAGCACGACTCCTGCGGGGTCGGATTCGTCGTGAATATCAAAGGGGTCCGCACGCACAAGCTGGTGGAGCAGGCGTTCGAGGTGGCTCTCAACCTGCTGCATCGGGGGGCCTGCGGCTGCGAGACCAACACCGGTGACGGCGCCGGCCTCTTGATACAGATACCGGACAAATTCTTCCGACGAGAAACGGCGGCGTTGGGGTTCTCGCTACCCGCCGCTGGCGACTACGGAGTCGGCATGCTGTTCCTGCCCCGGGGACGCGATGAACGCGCCCGGGTCGAGGAACTCGTCACCCGGATCGTGCACGAGGAGGGCCAGAGCCTGCTCGGCTGGCGAGACGTGCCCACTGATTCCAGCGCCCTCGGGGACAGCGCGCGCCGCGGTGAACCGACCATGCGGCAAGTCTTCATCAGTCGCGGCACACGGCTAGAGGGCGGCCCGGACGCGGGGGCACGGTTCGAACGGAAGCTGTATGTCATTCAGAAGCGGCTCGCACGAGCCGTCGACGTGCTGCGGCTCGAAGAGGCGAGTCTGTTTTACATCGCGAGCCTCTCGTCGCAGACCATCGTCTACAAGGGCATGCTGATCGCCGACCAGGTCGAGGCGATGTTCCCAGACCTGGTGGACCCGGACGTCGAGTCGGCGCTGGCGCTCGTCCACTCGCGCTTCAGCACCAACACGTTCCCCTCGTGGCCACTCGCCCACCCGTACCGGTACTGCGCGCACAACGGCGAAATCAACACGCTACGGGGCAACCTCAACTGGATGCGCGCTCGCGAAGCGTTGTGCAAATCCGACCTGTTCGGTGACGACCTGTCGAAGCTCTTTCCGGTCGCGCGAGAGGGCCAGAGCGACACGGCCACGTTCGACAACGTGCTGCAGTTCCTGGTGATGACCGGCCGCTCGGTGCCCCACGCCATCCTGATGATGATTCCGGAGCCGTGGAGCAAGCACGAGTCAATGCCCCCGGATCGAAGAGCGTTTTACGAATACCACGCGTCGCTGATGGAGCCGTGGGACGGTCCGGCCTCGATTGCCTTCACCGACGGGACGGTCGTGGGCGCCGTGCTCGACCGCAACGGTCTGCGGCCNTCGCGCTACTACGTCACCAAGGACGACCTGGTCGTGATGGCGTCCGAGGTCGGGGTGCTGGATATCCCACCGGAAGACGTCCTGATGAAGGGACGGCTGCTGCCGGGACGGATCTTCCTGGTGGACACCGCGCAGGGCCGCATCATCGACGATGAGGAGATCAAGACCGAACTGGCCTCCGAGCACCCGTATCAAGAGTGGCTGGACGCCCAGCTGGTCGACTTGCGCGATCTGCCGGACGCCCCTGACACGGTCGCCGCNGACGGGGGCACGTTGCGACAACGTCAGCACGCGTTCGGATACACCGAAGAGGATCTCCGCATACTGATCGGTCCGATGGCCGCAAAGGGCGTCGAGCCGNTCGGGTCGATGGGNACCGACACNGCGCTAGCGGTCCTGTCCGACCGGCCCCGGCTGCTCTTCGACTACTTCAAGCAGCTCTTCGCGCAGGTCACGAACCCGCCGCTGGACGCGATCCGCGAAGAGCTCGTCACCGACATGCGCTCGACGCTGGGCCCCGAGCGCAACTTGCTATGCGCAGAGCCGGAATCGTGTCATCAGATCCGGGTCGACTACCCGATTCTCGAC
Source organism: Acidobacteriota bacterium (assembly GCA_002712885.1). Classification (GTDB taxonomy): domain Bacteria; phylum Acidobacteriota; class Vicinamibacteria; order Vicinamibacterales; family UBA8438; genus UBA8438. Next base: position 67,284 of record PAUN01000055.1, on the reverse strand, counting down.
AACGACGAGCTCGCGAAAGTGCAGCATAACCCTGACCCGTCGTTACGGGCCGTGACATTGCCNATGTTGTTTGACCCACGCGAAGGAGCGGAGGGGCTCGAGCAAGCNATGGACGAGCTGTGCCACAAGGCGTCCGCGGCGGTCCAGGGAGGCACGCCGCTCCTGGTGCTCTCCGACCGCGGGGTGGATGCGCGACACGCGCCGATTCCGAGTTTGCTCGCCACGGCTGGCGTGCATCATCACCTCGTGCGTGAAGGCACGCGTACCGGCTGTGGCTTGATCGTCGAAACCGGTGAAGCTCGCGAAGCGCACCACATGGCGCTGTTGCTGGGCTACGGCGCCGGAGCCGTGAATCCGTATCTCGCGTTCGAGACGATCGAGGAGTTGATCTGCGACGGCGAAGTGACCGGCATCGACCCGCCGCAGGGGATCCGTCATCACATCCTGGCGCTGACCAAGGGCGTGCTCAAGGTGATGTCAAAGATGGGAATCTCGACGTTGCAGAGCTACCGCGGCGCCCAGATTTTCGAGGCGGTGGGTCTGAACCAGGCCTTCATCGATCGGTATTTCACCTGGACCGCGTCGCGAATCGGCGGGATCGGCATCGACACCGTGGCGGCCGAGGTACAGCGTCGGCATGAGCGCGCCTTTCCAATTCGTGGGAAGGAGGACAGCGAGCTCGACAGCGGCGGCGAATACCAGTGGCGCCGCGACGGCGAGTATCACCTGTTCAACCCCGAAACCGTTTTCAAGCTCCAACACGCGACGCGGAGCGGCCGGTACGACCTGTATCGTGAGTACGCGACCCTGGTCAACGACCAGAGCCGCCAACGCGCGACGCTCCGGGGCTTGCTCGAGTTCAAGACCGACGAAACGCATGGTCCGATTGGACTCGATGACGTCGAGCCGATCGAGTCGATTCTGGCCCGGTTCTCTACCGGTGCGATGTCGTATGGATCGATCAGCGCGGAGGCGCACGAGACCCTGGCCATTGCGATGAACCGGCTCGGAGGCAAATCCAATACGGGTGAAGGTGGCGAAAACCCGGCCCGCTTCACCCCGGACGACAACGGTGACCTCCGCCGCAGCGCCATCAAGCAGGTGGCATCCGGACGATTCGGAGTGACGAGCGAGTATCTGGTCAACGCGGACGACATCCAGATCAAGATGGCCCAAGGGGCCAAGCCCGGAGAGGGCGGCCAGCTCCCCGGATTCAAGGTCTATCCGTGGATCGCGAAGGTGCGTTATTCCACCCCGGGCGTGCAGTTGATCTCACCGCCACCGCATCACGACATCTATTCAATCGAGGATCTGGCCCAGCTCATCCACGATCTGAAGAATGCGAATCCGCACGCCAGGATCCACGTCAAGCTGGTAGCCGAGGTCGGCGTCGGCACGGTGGCGGCCGGCGTAGCCAAGGCTCACTCCGACGTCGTACTGATCTCCGGTCACGACGGCGGCACCGGCGCCGCGCCGCTCAACAGTCTCAAGCATGCGGGCGTTCCCTGGGAACTCGGGTTGGCCGAGACCCAGCAAGTACTGGTCATGAATCGGCTGCGTGACCGGATCGTGGTCCAGGCGGACGGTCAGATGAAAACCGGCCGCGACGTGGTCATCGCGGCTTTGCTGGGCGCGGAAGAGTTTGGATTCGCCACCGCCCCGCTCGTGGTCTCCGGCTGCATCATGATGCGAGTCTGCCACCTGGACACCTGTCCGGTCGGCGTCGCCACGCAAAATCCGGAATTGCGCAAGCACTTCACCGGCCGACCGGAATTCGTCGAACATTACTTCCGGTTCGTCGCGGAAGAGGTGCGGGAGCTGATGGCAAGCCTGGGTTTCCGCACCATGGACGAAATGATCGGCCGGATCGACCGACTGAACACGGGAAAAGCGGTCGACCACTGGAAGACCAAGGGCGTGGACCTGTCGCAGATCCTCCACAACCCGGAGGTCCCAGACACCGTCGGCCGGCGCGCCACCACCACCCAGGACCACGGGCTGGATCGGGCGTTGGACAATACCCTCATCGAGCGGTGCGCGGCCGCCATCGAGCAGCGAACTCCGGTGTCGTTCAGTCTGCCGATCCGGAACGTCAACCGGACGGTCGGGACGATGCTGGGCTCGGCGATCACGCGCCGGTGGGGTGGCGACGGTCTGCCCGACGGTGCTATTCAGATCCAGTTCTCGGGCTCCGCCGGGCAAAGCTTTGGCGCGTTCGTCCCTCATGGTGTGACGCTCACGATCGAGGGTGACGCCAACGACTACTTCGGCAAGGGCCTGTCGGGCGGACGCCTGGCGGTGTTTCCTCCGCGCACCTCCACATTTGTCGCCGCAGACAACATCATCATCGGCAATGTGGCGTTGTACGGTGGGACCGGGGGCGAAGTCTTCGTTCACGGGCTTGCCGGGGAACGCTTCGGGGTGCGTAACAGCGGGGTGCACGCGGTGGTCGAAGGCGTCGGCGACCACGGGTGCGAGTACATGACCGGTGGCCGGGTCGTCGTGCTCGGTCGCACCGGGCGCAACTTCGCGGCCGGCATGAGTGGCGGCATCGCCTATGTCCTGGACGAGCCAGGACAGTTCGGGGCACGGTGCAACAAGGGTCTGGTCGACCTGGAGGCTCTGGACGACGACGACGCCGAGTTCGTGCGCCGGTTGGTCACTCGCCATGTCGAGTACACGGGGAGCGCCAACGCTCAGCGGGTCCTGGACCAGTGGAGCGTGCTGGGCCCGAGGTTCGTGAAGGTGATGCCGCGCGACTACAAACGGGTGCTAACCGCCGAAGCGACGGCACGCGCGCAGTCCAGGGAACCGGGCTTCGCCGAACTGGTGGGCACCGCCGCAGACTAGTGCTGCATATGGGCAAGCTAAAGGGATTCATCGAGATCGATCGGCAGAAGCCGCCGTCCCGCCCGGTCGAAGAGCGACTCCACGACTGGCAGGAGGTCTACCTACCGTACGCCACGGAAGACCTGCGCGCTCAGGGCGCCCGCTGTATGGACTGCGGGATCCCGTTCTGTCACGAGGGATGCCCGCTCGGCAACCTGATCCCCGACTGGAACGACCTGGTCTACCGCAACAAGTGGCACCCTGCCAGCGATCGGCTCCACAAGACCAACAACTTTCCGGAGTGGACTGGCCGACTCTGCCCCGCCCCTTGCGAGGGTTCCTGCGTGCTCGCGATCGACCGCGATGCCGTCACTATCAAGTCGATCGAACTCGCCATCGTAGAACGGGCGTTCGACGAAGGATGGATCCGCCCCGACCCTCCGGAGACCCGGACCGGCAAGACGGTGGCGGTGATCGGATCAGGCCCGGCTGGACTGGCCGCGGCGGACCAGCTCAATCGGGCCGGTCATGAGGTGACCGTGTTCGAACGGTCGGATCGAATCGGTGGACTGCTCCGCTACGGCATTCCGGAATTCAAGATGGAAAAGCGGTTCCTGAACCGCCGTCTGGAAATGCTCGAGGCCGAGGGCATCAGTTTCCGCGCCAACACCGATATCGGCGTGACAATACCAGCCGACACGATTCGCCGAGACTTCGACGCCATGCTGCTGGCGGGTGGCGCCGGAATGCCCCGCGACCTCAACGTGCCGGGACGCAAGTTGCGCGGCATCCATTTCGCGATGGAGTTCCTGGCTTTGCAGAATCGGCGATGCGAGGGAGACGCCATCGATGACGCCGACTTCATCAGCGCCGAGGGCAAGCGAGTGGTCATCATCGGCGGGGGCGATACCGGGGCCGATTGTCTGGGCACGGTCCACCGGCAAGGCGCAACCTCGGTGCATCAGTTCGAATTGTTGCCGCGTCCGCCCGANACGCGCGNCGAGGCCAACCCGTGGCCCCAATGGCCGCACATCTTCCGGGTGACCAGCGCGCATGAAGAGGGTGGGGACCGCGTCTATTCGGTGTCGACAGAACGGTTCAGTGGCGACGAATCTGGGCACGTGACGACGCTGCATGCCGCCACGGTCGAAATGACCCAGGAAAACGGACGCCCGTCATTCAGACCGGTCCAGGACAGCCAGTACGAGCTCGGAGTGGACTTGGTGCTACTAGCCATGGGTTTCACCGGCCCGAAGCGCGACGGCTTGCTGGACCAGCTCGGCGTCGCACTCACCGACCGCGGGAACGTCTCGCGCGACAAGACCTGGATGACGAGCGTTGAGGGCGTCTTCACCGCCGGAGACATGCAGCGAGGACAATCACTGATCGTGTGGGCGATCGCCGAGGGCCGCAGCGCGGCGGCCGGAATCGACCAATACCTGATGGGCGAAACACGATTACCGATGACGCTGCGGTAGCGACGTTCCCGGTGCACCACAGAGTCGTCCCTTCGACCGGATCACCGCGACATTTTTGTGCCATCTGAACGCGCACTCTCTCAGGACGCGGCCCGCTTGGACACCCTGTCCGAGGTCAACGGTGCCTTGGCCGGCGGGTCCAGTCTTCGCGCCTCGCTCCAACGGGTACTCCAGCTGCTCGACCGGCGGGACAGCGTCGTGTGCGGATCCATCACGCTGCTGGACCCGGACACGGGTCTCCTTCACGTGGAAGCCGCGGAAGGGCTGACCCCAGAGGGTCGCTCGGCCCGGTACAAGGTGGGCGAAGGCGTCACTGGACGAGTGGTCGAAAGCGGCAAACCGGTAATCGTGCCACGCGCCAGCAAGGAACCGATGTTCTTGAACCGGGCGCGGCGCAAGAACCTCGACCGTCGTGACATCAGCTTCATCTGCGTGCCGATCAAGACCCTCAAGGATCCGGTCGGCGCCATCAGTGTGGATCTCCCCTTCGAGAAAGGACGGGACTATCAAGGCTATGTCCGGTTCCTCGAGGTCGTCACCACCATGATCGCGCAGGCCATCAGGGTTAATCACCTAGTGGATGCCGAGCGTCGGCGGCTGGTGGAGGAGAACGTCCACCTGCGAGACGAGCTCAAACAGAAATACGACTTCGCCAACATCGTGGGCACCAGCCGCCCGATGCGCGAGGTCTACGCCCAGGTGAATCAGGTTGCCAACGCGAACACCACGGTGTTGGTGCGCGGCGAATCCGGCACCGGCAAGGAGCTCATNGCCCATGCCATCCACTACAACTCCCGCCGCGCCAAGAAGCCGTTCATCAAGGTGAGCTGCGCCGCCCTGCCAGATTCGCTGATCGAGTCAGAGCTCTTNGGCTATGAAAAAGGTGCCTTCACCGGGGCGCAGAATCGTAAGAAAGGACGGTTCGAGCTCGCCGAGGGAGGCACACTCTTCCTCGACGAGATTGGCGATCTCAACNCATCGACGCAAATCAAACTGCTGCGCGTGCTGCAGGAACGTGAGTTCGAACGGCTAGGCGGCACCCAGCCGGTCAAGGTCGATGTCCGGCTAATTGCGGCAACCAACGCGGATGTCGAGGGCGCGATGGCGGCCGGGACGTTTCGCGAGGATCTCCACTATCGTCTCAATGTATTCGCGATCTTCGTGCCACCACTGCGTGAGCGAAAAACCGACGTTCTGCTGCTGGCGGACCACTTCCTTGACCGCTACGCCGTTGAGCACGGCAAACACGTCAAGCGGATCTCGACCCCCGCGATCGACATGCTGATGTCCTATCACTGGCCGGGTAACGTGCGCGAGCTGGAAAACGCACTCGAACGCGCGGTACTCGTGTGCGACGGCAACGTCATTCACGCGCACGACCTCCCTCCGTCTCTGCAGACCGGCGAGGCATCTGGCACGGTGATGAGCCTGTCATTCAGCGAGGCGGTCGAGGCCTATGAAACGGACCTGATCGAAGACGCGCTGAAGGCCACCCGCGGCCACCGGGGTAAGGCGGCGATGCTGCTCCAGTCAACCGAGCGCATCATCAGCTACAAGGTCAAGAAGTTCGGGATCGACAGCAGCCGCTATCGAAAGTAGCCAGCGCACCCACCCGCCTCCTCGCCCGCCCCCGATCTACACGAACGTCGAAACCCACCGTCCGGCATCACAATCCCGTCGATCTCGGCCAGACCGCCCATCCCAGGATCTGCCCTTCGGCCCCTATTCACAGGGGCCGGGCGTACCGTGGCCTGACCACGGCTCAAGCTGGCCCTTAACTTGCTACTACGGAAGACATCGGCTGACGACCGCTCCTCGGAACGGTTGCAANTCAACGTCGAATACGTAGCCGGCCGNCNGGNGCAACACCTGCTCTGGNCCAGAGGAGAGTCGGATGAAGAGGAGAGTCAGATGAAATTGATCACGGCCATCATCAAGCCCCACGTGCTCGACGACGTTCGAGACCAGCTNGCCAAAGCCGGTGTTCAGGGGCTCACCGTCACCGAAGTCAAAGGCTTCGGCCGTCAAAAAGGTCACACCGAAATCTATCGCGGCGCCGAATACACCGTGGATTTCGTCCCGAAGATGAAGATCGAAACCGTGGTGACGGACGAACTCCTCGAAGCGGCGAGCAACGCCATCATCGAGGCCGCCCGCACCGGGTCAATCGGAGACGGCAAAGTCTTCGTCAGCGATATCGGTCAAGCCGTCCGGATCAGAACCGGCGAGATCGGCGACGAGGCGCTCTAGTGACANCGCCATCATCCGGAACCGTGCAGATGGAAGGACATACCCCCATGACGAACCGTTTGATCCGGTCGATCGGCCGGCACGCGACGCTGCTGCTTCTCATACTCATACTCGCTCCCGCCGTGGCCTACGCGCAGGACGAAGTCTCTCAAGAGACGTTCACGGTCAACAACACCTGGATGCTCGTGGCCACGTTCTTGGTATTCATCATGCACCTCGGCTTCGCAACTCTGGAGTCAGGGCTGACCCGTTCCAAGAACACCGTGAACATTCTGTTCAAGAACATCTCAATTGTCTCCATCGGGCTACTGACCTACGCCTTTGTCGGCTTCAACCTGATGTATCCGGGCGACTTCATGATCGGCCAGTTCTTCGGTTTCGCCGGATTCGGGCTGAACCCGAGTCCCGAAGACATGACCTCCGCCTACAACGTCGGCTACACCTACTGGACGGACTTCATCTTCCAGGGCATGTTCGCGGCCACCGCCGCGACAATCGTGTCCGGTGCCGTGGCAGAGCGCGTGAAGCTCGGCCCCTTCCTGATCTTCTCGACCATCTACGTGGCCATCGTGTATCCGATTGCNGGCTCCTGGAAATGGGGCGCGGGTTGGCTCGATCAGATGGGATTCTACGATTTCGCCGGCTCCACGCTCGTCCATTCCGTCGGCGGCTGGGCNGGGCTGGCCGGCATCATCGTCCTCGGGCCGCGCCTGGGCAAGTATCTCGAGNGCGGGAAGNTCCGACCGATCGCGGGACATAACATGCCGCTCGCGGCGATTGGCGTCTTCCTTCTGTGGCTAGGCTGGTACGGGTTCAACGGCGGGTCCGTCCTGAGCGCCGACCCGGNGCTGGTCTCGCTGGTCTTCGTGACCACGTCGCTGGCCGCCGCCGCTGGCGTGATCGGGGCAATGGCCGCCTCCTGGACACTCCAGCACAAGCCTGACTTGAGTATGGTGCTGAACGGGGCGCTAGCCGGACTCGTCGGCATCACCGCGGGGGCGGATACGGTCTCGGTCAACGCGGCCATGCTCATCGGCCTGATTGCCGGTCTCATCGTAGTGGCATCGGTGCTGCTCTTCGACCGGGTCAAGATCGACGACCCGGTGGGCGCGCTCTCCGTCCACCTCACCTGCGGGATCTGGGGCACGTTGGCGGTTGGCATCTTCAGCACGAACCCGGACCACTCGTTCGTGACCCAGCTCATCGGGGTCCTGGCCTACGGCATCTTCTGTCTGCCCGCGGCCTTCATCATCTTCTTCATCCTCAAGGCCACCACCGGTATCCGGGTCGACGAGGAAGAGGAGCGAGTCGGGCTGGACGTCAGTGAACACGGCATGGAGGCCTACGGTGGCCTCTCCACCACGCACAGCTAGCAGAGTTGAGCGCCTGCAACGCTGTATCCGGNGCTCGGGCGGCAGCGTGCCGCCCGAGCTTCACTCAAAGGGAAATCAACTTGTTGCTTAGCAACCAGATACGGAGGACGAAGATGTCGTTGATGCGAACGCAAGGTCCGGTCGGAGTTAGAGTGGGAGCAGTCGTGGGACGCGCNAGAGCGCGCAGGCNCGGTAAACAGCTAGGAACGCTCGGCATAGCAGCCATCGCACTCGCGCTACTAGCTCCGGTCACCGCCGAAGCCCAAGTCGAGACCTCGGTGTCCGCCAATGCGGGCTGGGTGAGTCAGTACTACTATCGTGGGATCTTCCAAGAAAAGTCGTCCGCGAGCGCCGGTCTGGACCTGAGCGCGGGACCCGTGTCAGTGGGCACCTGGCTGGCGGACGTCGGAGACGGCGCAGAAGTCGACTTGTTCGGGAGTGTCGGATTCGGCGGGGATAATTTCAGCGGCAGCGTCGGGTTCACCGCCTACCTGTACACGGGTGAGTTCGACGACACCTATCTCGAGGGCAATATCAATATAGGCTCGGGCCCCGTGGGCTACGAATTCTCGTTCGGGCAGTACGAGAACTTCACTGGGCCCACGCTGGACTACTGGTTCACCGGGGTCACAATCGAGCAAGAGGGACTCTACGGCACAGTCGCAGGTTTCGGCGGCGACTTCAGCGGTAACTATGGCGAGCTCGGCTACGGCTTCTCGGCGGCAGAGCTAGACTTCAGTATCGTGGGGATCCTGAGCGACGCGGAGCTTTCGGGCCTGTTCAACTCGGCCGGGCTCCCGACGCCCGGGCTGACCCTGGTCTTCGGCATCGGCAAGACGTTCGAATTCTAGGAGGGTNCTGCAGCACGACGNGGAACGGTTTTCGGAGCGTGGCGACCACCAGTTGGCCAGGNGTGACGAGGGAGCAGGCAGGCGGCCTGTGACCGAGGAAGCAACAACGCCAGATCGGGATGCCCCGCCCGAAAACCTAGGNCTCTGACACGCGCCCGGCGTCACCACCCTTCGACGCCGGGCGCNCCCCTCCGTCCCCCCGCCAATCCTCTGGTAAGATCGCTCGATCANTCGGACTGTTAGTGGTCCGATGGAGGGCACATGGCAGCGATGTGGCGTGGTCTGTGGCGAGGCGCGGCGGCGACGGATTTGNTCGCCCTGATCAGCGCATCCGTCGTGGCTCCGTAGAGTCTCTCCATGGCGCAGACTACGCACAACACCGATGCGTCGACGCTGGCGGGTGCGGCTCTCGTCGACTCNCTACGGGCGGCACGAGCGACGTATCGGGATGAGATCCAAGCGGCTCGGGGCGGCGCCCGCGCGGCCGCTCAGTTCTCGACCCGAGTCGACGAAATCCTGCAACTGCTGCACCGCCAGGCGGCAAGCCAGACCCACACCCCGGTCGCGCTCGTAGCCATTGGCGGTTATGGACGCCGACACCTGTGCCTCCACTCTGACATAGACCTCTTGTTCCTCTTCGACGGCGAGATCGACACCGCCGAGGAGCGTTTCGTGACGGCCCTGCTGCACCCCCTGTGGGACCTTGGGCTCGCGATCGGCCAGCAGGTTCGACAACTGGACGAACTGGAAGAGGTACCGCAGGACAATCCCGAATTTCTGGCCGCGCTCGTGGATTCCCGCTTCCTGGCTGGGGACACCGGGCTNTTCGCCCGCTTTACTTCCCTCGTCCATGGCGCCCAGTCCGTGTGGCGCCAGCCGACGATAGACGCACTGCTTGGCCTGGTCGCCGACCGCCATCATCAATTCAACGCCACCATCTATCAGCTCGAACCTGATGTAAAGGAAGCCCCAGGCGCGCTTCGCGACGTCTCGGCTATTCGCACATTCGTCGGCCTTACCCAGCCCAACGCCGCGCGAGCGGTGCCGATGACGGCCGGCCGCCTGGATGAGGCGCTCGATGAAGCCGAAGAGTTCTTTCTTCGAATCCGCTCGCTCGTACATCTGGCGAACACGCGCAATCTCAACGGGCTGAGTCACGAGCATCAGGAAGCGGTGGCGAAACGATTCGGGTCTCCTGGCTCTGAAACGAGCGGGCAGGTCGAAGCGCTCATGAGCGTGTACTTCCATCATGCGCGCATCGTCAGCCGCATCCTCGCCGCNGCGGTGCGGGAAGCGAAGCCGCCCCCCGAGCCGGTGCCGGAAGCGCCGGCCGGCGACAACTTGCGGCGTGACATCAATGGCATCAGCCTCATTGACAGCGTCAGAGCGTCGCTCCAGCCACGCACCTGGCTCAGTCTGTTCCAGGCGGCGATTGACCACGGCTGCGCGGTGTCGCCGGAGAGCCTGGCGTTCGTGGAACGCCACGGAGACCGCTACACTTCGGAGGAGTTCTTTCCGGGCACGGCCGAGCGGGACACGTTCCTTCGCTTCTTGACCCCGGCACCGGGCCTCTACGAGCGACTGTCCGAACTGCACCAGACTGGTCTACTGGGTCGAATGTTCCCGGAATTCCGGAAGATCTACTGTAGGGTCCTTCGCGACTTCTATCACAAGTACACGGTCGACGAGCACACGCTCCTGACCATCCGAGGTCTCTCGACTCTGGCGGATCCTGATGTCAGGGCCCGGCGACGATTCTCGAGCATCCTGGCAGAACTCGACGAACCTGAGCTAATCGTCCTAGCCCTCCTGTTCCATGACGTCGGAAAATGGTCAAACAAGAATCACGCCGAGGAAAGCGTGCGAATGGTCAGAGGGCCGCTGCGGCGGCTGCGTATCGCCCCCGACTCCATCCACACGGTGGAGTTNCTGATCCGACATCACCTGGAAATGTCAGTCGCCGCATTTCGGCGGGACAGTGAGGACCCCGAGGTGGCGCGCCAATTCGCACGTCTCGTGGGGACCGAGGACCGACTGAAGATGCTGTGTCTGTTGACGCTGGTCGACGTCCAGGCCGTCAGCCCGGAAGTGCTCACGCCGTGGAAGGAAGAGCTGCTGTGGCGTCTGTATGTCGACACCTACAACCACCTCACGCTTGGCTATGGCGACGAAGTAATCGAGACCGACCAGTCGAACGTGTCAGCGCTGCGCGCCCGGCGACCGCCTGAAATCTCGGAACAACAAGTTACGGCGTTTCTCGAAGGGCTCCCCCAGCGTTATCTGCGTCTGGTCGAGCCACAAACGGTGTACGACCACATCCGCCTCTCGCGCAACCTGGAACCGGACGAGCTCCGGATGACGCTCGACAAGCAGGACGATGTGTGGGAGCTGAGCGTAGTCACAAAGGACCGCCCGCGGATCTTCTCCAACGTCTGCGGCGTCCTCTCCTACTTCGGCATGGACATCCTGCGGGGACAGGCGATGAGCAACGCCCAGAACGTGGTGCTCGATCTGTTCCGGTTCGTCGACGCCGACCAGTTCCTGGCCTTGAACGAGGCGGGGCAATCCGAGTTGACGCGCNTGCTCCACGATGTCGTNGCCGGCGATGTCGACCTCCCGGCGATGCTCAAGGGACGCGAAGCAGCGGCACGGTCACGCCGAGACAAGATGCGTGTGCACAAGCTCGTACATTTTGACCACCACTATTCAGACCGCTACACGGTGCTCGAGATCGGCGGCGCCAACCAGTGGGGACTGCTCTACGGCATCAGCCGCATCATGTCCGAACATGGATGCGACATCGAACTGGTCCTCATTTCGACGGAAGGCGATCGCGCGATCGACGTCTTCCATCTGACGCGCAACGGCGACAAACTGTCGCCGGGGATGGAAGAGGAACTCCGCGGCGATCTCGAACACGTGCTGGGTCTTCACAACGAACTCACTGCGTGAGGGTCCAAGACCGACTGGGTCACGGCGCCGGTGCCGCGGGCGCTGGCGGCGTTGTCGACCCTTCCGTTAGTTTTGGCGCGAGGTAGCCGGCTTGACTGAAGCCCATCAGGAAGACCAGCGGCCAGGGCACCTCCCAGATGGCACCCTCCAGAATGCTCTTCAAGACGAACAGCGCGAGCAGGAACACGGCCCAGAACAGCATCTGAGCCTTCGCCAACGATAACTCCGGCGGCCGGCCGGTCTTATAGGTGCGGACAAGATCCAACCACGCCAAGGCTCTCTGCACGAACACGGCCCTCGCCTTCTCCGCATTCGCCTTGTTTTGTCCGTCCTTGAAGAACCCGGCGCCGCCCGTAGCGAGCGACGCGCCCATCAGGCCAAGCAGAGCGATTCCGGAATATCTGGAATCTGCAGCCTGATCAAGCCGTAGCCGAGCACCACCCCGCCGACCGCGATCGTCCAGCAGGCGATCTGACTCTGAGCCAACGACAGGTGGCCGTGGACGCCGGCAAACAACAGGAGCGGGTTGGTTCCACTCCGCTTCGCCAATCCGAACACAAGCAGAAGCGTCAGTCCGACGACCACGAACGTCCACGCCAGGACGGCCACGACATCGCCAATGGTGACCGCATGTTCGCCCACGACGGTCCGCGAGACGCCAGCCTCGGTCCACGATACGACCGGAGTCACCCGCAGCATCGCCTTGTAGCGAAAGTCTACGGCGTTGGTGTCGCGAACAGCAGCAGGGTGCCGGAATGCGTAATCTGCTCTCCGTTGACGGTCTCAGACCACACCTGTCCTGACGAAACGATGATTGGCGTCCGGAGCGCACCCTCGCCGCTCGTCCCTTCCGTGACGGCATGGCCCCCCAGCAGTCGTAACTGGGGGTTGTGCTCCTCTCGGAGTTCATGTGTCACGTAGACCCGGAGCGAGTGGGACTTGAGCTGACCGTCCGGCATGTAGAGTTGAACCGTCGGCGTCGGCGCGGACGCGCCCGGGGAAGGTCCGGCCTGACGGCCGCGGTCGACGGGGTCCACACCATGACGAGAGTCACGATGGTGACCGCGGCGTCGACAACGCGTGCTCGCCCCGTCCGCCGGCTACGGCCGGTGGTTCGAGCAGCCTCGACGAGATTCATCGCCCCCCACCCAGGTTGGCGGTCAACCAAGCCGCGGCGAAGCGGACGGGCGACTAGTGACAGTGCCCGTGCTCGCCTGACCACACTTGGCCGGGCGGACAGGCCACCGCGGCCGGCGGCGGCGCCGTCACCGAGAAACTCATGACCACCGCAACCACCGCGGCCACCGCCACTCCGACGATCGCAATCCAGGCGCCTGGACTCAGCGAGTGCTCTTTGTTCTCGCAGCACTGCTTGTATTTCTTGCCGCTGCCACAAGGACACGAATCATTTCGGCCGACCTTGTCACCTGCCAAGTCACGACCTCCTGAAAGACTACGATGCCCCGCAAGCGGAGCGTTTGCGCGCGACGAACCACGCACGCGGAGAGCCAGTATACTGCGGGAAGAGGCGCCGTCGCCTCAAGGACCAATTTACGCAGCGATGCTCAACGACGCGCACTGCCATTTTTTTTCGGCCCGATTTTTCGCCGCACTCGGCACGCAGACGGCACCCGCAACACAGAACGCCGCAGTCGCCATTCCCGAGCGTCTGGGATGGGACCCGCCAGATACGCCAGAACGGCTGGCGGACCGATGGGTACGCGAACTCGATACGCACCATGTGCATCGCGCGGCGCTGATGGCGAGCGTCCCGGACGACGAAGAATCGGTATCGGTCGCAGTGCGTCGACACCCGAGTCGTCTCGTCGGCCTCAGCATGGTGGACCCGACGCGGCCAGATGCCGACGCGCGCCTCACGCGGCTCTTCGACGAGCTAGGCATTCGATGTGCCTGTCTGTTTCCGGCGATGCACGGCTTCCGCCTGGACGATGATGTCGTAGATCGGGTGTTCGCAGCCGCAGCCACCGCCGGCGCCGCCGTGTTCATACATTGCGGGGTGCTCAGTGTCGGTGTGCGACGCAAGCTCGGGCTACGGACCCCTGTCGACATTCGGCTCGGTGATCCGCTGGCCATCGTACCGGTGGCCTCCCGGTATCCCTCCGTGCCGATCATCATTCCGCACTTCGGCGCCGGGTTCCTGAAGGAAACACTGATGGCGGCCGACCTGTGCGCCAGCCTGCATCTTGACACTTCCAGCTCCAACCGGTGGCTCCAGTACCATCCGGAGTTGACCCTGCGAACCGTGTTCGCCCACACGCTACAAACGCTTGGACCCGACCGCCTGTTGTTCGGCACCGATTCGTCATTCTTCCCGCGAGGCTGGCAGCGGCCAGTATACGAGACGCAGCGGTCCATCCTCGACGACCTCGACGTTGGCGACGACGCGCGTCACCAAATTCTGGCCGGCAATTTTGACCGCGTGTTCAGCCAACGGTCCCCATAGGCCCCACGCTCCCAACCCCCGGTCCTCAGCCATCAAGCCAGTGAATCACATCCATGACCAACCACAAATCGTTCATCTTCGACACCGAGCTCCACCTCGTCGTCGTGACCGGTATCAAGGCCCGCAGCTTGCGCGAACTGAGGACGGAGCTCGCGCGGATATCCGAGTCGTCGGTGTTCCTCCACACGCATCAGGAGTATCTAGCGCACGACTTTCAGCAGACGGCCCGCTACAACGACTTCGCGCGATGGGTCTCGGAGGCGCTTCGCGAAGAACCCCTGGCGGAGAAACTGGCCGCAATCGACCTGCTCGCGTTCACCAGCATTGCGGAACTTCGCGACGCACTGCTTCAGACGATTGACACGTATCTCGATAATCTGGATCGGCCCGGCTACCAATGCCGCCCGGAGGAAGCGTTCCATTTCTGCCGGTCACGAAGCTTTGTGCTGCCGACCGGACTCATTGCCGACGACGTCGGTGACTTTTTCGAGAAAGTGGCGTCGATTTCACACGCCTCGCTGTATTTCCATTTTTTCGAAGCCCGTCTGCGGCTTGGCCGCCAAACCAACGACTTTTCCCGCTGGCTCACCGACCGCGGACGCCCGGATCTCGCGTCCGCGGTCGACGGGTTGAACCCCTACCTCCGCACGCTAGACGAGCTTCGGCGCGACATTGCCCAGCTCGGAGCCGAGACATGAGCGACCACCTCGAAGACTACCGACCGATCGTCGGGTCCCAGGTCATCGACGAATTGCTGTTGCTGGCCGACCGTGTCCGTCACCGCCGCCTACAGCACATCAACTCCACTTCGGTGGGCGGTGGTGTTGCCGAGATCCTGACCCGGATGGTCCCACTGCTTCGTGATCTTGGAATTGAGACGACGTGGGACGTCATCAAAGGTAATCAGGCCTTCTTCGCCGTGACAAAGGCGTTTCACAACGCCCTGCACGGAGGTGAAGAGCACATCACCGAGGAGATGTTCCAGGTCTTTCGGGACACGACCGAGATGAACCTGGCGGACCTGAACACCTACGGCGACGTCGTCATCGTGCACGATCCCCAACCGGCCGGCCTGATCGCGAGGAAACGAGACGTCGGTGGCCGCTGGATCTGGCGGTGCCACATCGATGTCTCGACACCGGATCCGCAAGTCTGGGGGTTCCTACAGGACCACGTGGCGCAATACGACGCGTCAATTTTTTCGATGCCCGACTTCGCTCAGCAGCTTGCGATTCCCCAATATATGGTACCGCCGTCGATCGACCCCCTCGGCGACAAGAACCGCGACATCCCCGACGCCGAAGTGCGGGCGGTACTGGAGCGATACGGGCTGGACCCGAAGCGGCCCATCCTCACCCAGATATCTCGATTCGACCGCCTCAAGGATCCGCTGGGGGTAATGCAGGCGTATCGTCTGGTCCGACGGCGCCACGACTGCCAGCTCCTCCTCGCGGGCGGGGGGGCGACGGACGACCCAGAGGGAGAGGAAGTTCTTCGGGAAGTGCGAGAGGCGGCGGGAGACGACCCGGACATTCACATCCTGGAACTGCCCCCGTTCAGCGACCTAGACATCAACGCCCTGGTTCGCGGGTCGACGGTCGTCATGCAAAAGTCACTCAAGGAGGGATTCGGCCTCACCGTGACCGAGGCGCTCTGGAAACGCAAGCCGGTCATTGGTGGCGCCGTCGGCGGCATCCGATCGCAGCTGCTCAACGGCGTGACCGGATTCCTCGTTCATTCGCCGGAAGGGGCGGCCAACCGGGCTGTGGAGCTGCTTGGGAACCCAAACCTGCGAGACGCGCTGGGCGACGCGGGACATGATCACGTGAAGGAGAACTTCCTCACTACCCGACACATCCGTGACTACCTGCTGTTGATGTTAGCGATGGAGCATGGCGACACGGACCTATCGGTCTTGACCGCGAGCAGCCCGAGGTGACAGTCGGGTATTGGACCGAGATGGACGCTCTGGTCGGACAGGGCGAGAAGGGTCGAACCCACAAGAAACCGTGCCTCACACCTCGGCCAGGGCTTCGCGCAGCGGCTTCACCAGCAGTTCATCGGTGAATGCCTCTGCGGCTCGCCCGTGCGCCAAGCCTGGAACTCTTCTCAGTACCGATTATCTCTGGAAGTCTCCCTGAACGCCAAGCGCAGCCGGCGACAACGCACGCCGAGCGCCGGTGCAGCGGGCCACTCAGGGATCCGCTGCACCGCCGTGGGGCCATGGCCGCGACCCGCTTCAAATCACACAACTAGGAGGAGCTTGCCGATGTGAGTGCTGGCTTCCATCACCCGGTGAGCCTCTCCGGCCCGGGCCAACGGCAGACGCTGGTGGATCACGGGGCGCACCCGTCCGGCCTCGACGAGCGGCCAGACGCGCTGCCGTACGGCGTCCACGACCACCCCTTTCTCTTCGATCGTCCGCGCGCGCAACGTCGTGCCAGTGACGATCAGGCGGCGCCGCATCAGCGTTGCCAGATTGATCTCCGCCCGAGCCCCGCTCATCAACGCGATGATGACGAGCCGGCCATCGAGATTCAGCAGACCGAGGTTGCGGTCCAGATACGCTCCACCGACCATGTCCAGAATGACGTCGACCCCGCCGGCCACGGAGCGGACGGCCTCGACGAAGTCGACCTCTCGGTAGTTGAACCCGCCCTCGGCCCCCAGCGCTTCGCACGCAGCGCACTTCTCAGACGAACCGGCCGTCACGAACACTCGCGATCCAAGCGCGCTCGCCAGTTGGATGGCCATGGTGCCGATGCCACTGGAACCGCCGTGCACAAGCAGCGTCTCCCCCGACGTCAGACCGCCACGCTCGAACACGTTGGTCCACACGGTCAGCGTCACTTCAGGTAGCGCGGCCGCATCGACCAGATCGACACCCGCAGGCACGGGCAGGCACTGCGGAGCCGGGACCGCGCAATATTCCGCGTATCCTCCCCCGGCCAGCAGCGCGCAGACACGATCGCCGACCCGCCAACCGGACACCGCCTCTCCCAGCGCCGCCACGGTGCCGGACACCTCGAGCCCTAGAATCTCGGAGGCACCGGGTGGGGGTGGATACTGCCCGCGCCGCTGCATGCAGTCGGCTCGATTCACTCCGGCCGCGACCACTTTGACGAGCACCTCGCCCGCGCCAAGGTCCGGCACCGGTTGTTCACCCATTACGAGGACCTCCGGGTCACCGGTCCCCGACATATCAATCGCGCGCATCGTATTTGGTATCGCCGCCATCAGTGTGTTGCTCCAATCCACTCCATGTCCCGCTCGCGCCTGGACGCGCTGCGAACCCGATCCTTTGACCGCATCTTGACGGCGGTGCACTAGTATAATCACTGGATTCAACAGCCTGCGGCTCCTCAGAGGCGTCTCCCTACATGGATATCAAAGTCAAACAGATCGGTCTCTGGCGCACCGAGGTCCCACGTCGACCCGGCGCGCTGGCAGCCGCCCTCGAACCACTCGCGCAACAGGGTGCGGACCTCAAGGTCGTGCGTGTCAGATCCGCTCCGGGACGGGCGAAACGCAACATCGTCGAGATCTACGCCGGCGAGGGGCGACGAGCGGCGACGGTGGCCCGAGCGGCTGGCTTCTCGCTCTCTCCGGCCACGACCCTGCTGATGCACGGAGACAACTGGCCCGGATTCGCGTACGCGGTGGCGAACGCTGTGGCCTGGGCCGGCATCGGGATCCGGGATCATGAGGCTGGTGTCGTGGACCAGCGATTTTCGTCGACCCTGACATTCGCTACCGAGAGCGACGCAAAAAAGGCGGCGGCGGTGATACGCAAGGTGATACGGGCGGGTGCGACAAGCGACCACGGGGCGCAATAGAGATGCGTCTGCTCATCATCGGCTACGGTCGCATGGGCAAGCTGGTGGACCATCTCAGCGAGTCCTATGGCTTCGAGGTGGCTGGACGCCTCGACATCGACAACAATCGTGGCGGGGCGGGCATCACGGCGGATCAGGTGCGTGACGTCGACGTGGCGATCGACTTCTCGACGGCGGACGCTGTCGCAGACAACCTTCCGCGGCTGGCCGGTCACGGCGTGAACCTCGTGATTGGCACCACCGGGTGGCAGGACCAGGAAACGGCCATGCGGGTGACGGCGGAGGAGGCCGGCATCGGCGTGGTCGCGGCCGCCAACTTCTCCTTGGGCGTTAACCTGTTCTTGGCCTTGACCGAACGCGCGGCGGAACTGTTCGAACCACGAGAAGAATTCGGCGCCTGGATTCACGAAGTCCACCACGCCGCGAAAATCGATGCGCCGTCCGGCACAGCGCTAGCCATGCAGAGGGCGATGGAACGGCAGGGCTATACCGGCACGGTCGACATGGCGTCAACCCGTGTCGGGTCAGCTCCAGGCACCCACACGGTCGGTTTCGACGGTCCGGTCGAAACGATCGCCCTCACCCACACCACACGGGACCGTGCCACGTTCGCGCGCGGCGCGCTGGAGGCGGCTCGCTGGCTACACGGACGGCGAGGGTGGTTCTCGATGCGCGATGTGCTGGGGCTCGGACAATGACGGGAGGATGGTCTGGATGCGGCACGGCGCTCGTGACGCCATTTACGGCTGGCGGTGCGATCGACGACGCGCGGGTCCACCAGCTCGCCGCCAGACAGGTAGACGCTGGAATCCACTTTCTGGTGCCGTGTGGCACGACCGGCGAGAACCCAACCTTGACCGGTGCCGAACAGCGGCACGTGGTTGATCTGGTCGTAAAAGCGGCGGACGGTCGGGTCCCGA
Organism: Acidobacteriota bacterium; assembly: GCA_002712885.1. Lineage (GTDB taxonomy): Bacteria > Acidobacteriota > Vicinamibacteria > Vicinamibacterales > UBA8438 > UBA8438. Next base: position 48,331 of record PAUN01000055.1, on the reverse strand, counting down.
TTCTCGCCGGAGCCGGAGGGTACGACACCCGCGCGGTCATCGACCAGGTGGCCGACATGCGAAACGCGGGGGCTGACGGAATTCTCTCCGTCACGCCGTACTACAATCGACCAACCCCGGAAGGAATATACCGCCACTACGAGGCCATCGCGGCGAGCACGCCGCTTCCGATCGTCGTCTACAACGTGCCTGACCGCACCGGTTGCAACGTCGACGTCGACACGTTGTGCCGGCTGGCTGCGATTCCAAACATCATTGGCGTCAAAGAGGCCTCGGGCGACATGGCTCAACTCTGTGAGATTTGCCGTCGCGTCCCACCCGATTTCCGCGTCTTGTCTGGCGATGACCTGTTCACCGTCCCGCTCATCTCGGTGGGCGGGGCCGGCGTCATCTCCGTGACCTCGAACGAAGTCCCCAGTGAGATGGCGCAGCTGACCTCAGCCGCACTGAACGGCGACTTTCTCACCGCTCGCCGACTGCACGCGCGGCTGCTGCCTCTGATGCAGGTCAACTTCATCGAAGCCAATCCGATTCCGGTCAAGGCCGCGATGGCACACCTTGGGCTGCTCGAACCGTACTATCGTCTCCCCATGGTCGAACCGCAAGGGTCGTCGCTCAAGCAGATCGTCAAGGTGCTCGATGATCTGGGAATTCACCCCGATCCCGCCGAGCCGTGATCGGGCAGGGCGCGCGGCATTGCGCGCCCCGCGGCTACGAAGTGGGGCGATCGGGGTCCCCACGGAGTGGCCGCGTGGGGTCCGGGGCGCAGCCCCGTCCAAGAAAGGACAGTCTCTATCGTGACCAGAGAACCGTCGTCGCTCCCGTCGTCCATCGAACGACTTCACGCCGCGGGCGGCGAGGTCGACCGCGACGAAGCGCGAGAGATTTTTGCGTGGCTGAGGGCCGAGATGTCAGCCGGGCGCGTGCGAGCGGCCACACCTGACCCGGAGTCGCCAACCGGCTGGCGCGTCAACCGATGGGTCAAGCAGGGCATCCTGCTGGGATTCCGCTGCGGCGAGATCCGCTCTTTCCCCGGTGGCGACCCTGAAGTCTCGTTTCTTGACAAGGACACGCTCCCACTCAAGAGGCTTGACGCCTCGTCACGGGTTCGCCTGGTCCCCGGCGGGTCATCGATCCGTGACGGCGCCTACCTGGGACCGGGCGTCATCTGCATGCCACCGATGTACATCAACATCGGGGCCTACGTCGGCGCCGACAGTCTTATCGACTCGCACGCGCTAGTCGGGTCCTGCGCTCAAATTGGAGCCCGCGTGCATGTCAGCGCCGGCGCACAGATCGGCGGCGTGCTCGAGCCGGTCGGGGCACTCCCGGTCATCGTCGAGGACGACGCCCTGGTGGGGGGCAGTACAGGAATCTATGAAGGTACGGTCGTGAAGTCACTGGCGGTGATCGGAGCCGGCACGGTGCTGACTGGCTCGACCCCCGTGTATGACCTCCCGCGGCGCCGCGTAATCAGGCCTGGCGACGGTTCACCACTCGTCATCCCGGAAGGGGCGGTGGTCGTGCCCGGAACGCGACCTGTCACCGCCGAAGCCGGCCGGGAGTGGGGACTCGCGCTGGCAACGCCGGTCATCGTGAAGTATCGCGACGACAAGACCGACACCGGCACCGAGCTCGAGCAATGGCTAAGGTAGCGTTCGACGTCGTGGACCTTGCGCGGTCCTTGATCGATATCGACTCGACCACGCCGAACGAGGGCCGCGTCGCGTCATGCCTCGCGTCGTGGCTCCGAGCGCGAGGCTACCGTGTCGAGGAACAGCCGGTCGAGGACGACCGAGTGAACCTGTATGTCACGGTCGAAGAGCGCGACCCGGACGTCGTGTTGTCGACCCACCTCGACTGTGTCCCCCCGTTCTTCCCGAGCCGCGTCGAAGGCGACCTGCTCTACGGCCGGGGTGCCTGTGACGCCAAGGGTATCGCCGCCGCGCAGGTCGGCGCGCTCGACCAACTGCGTGCCGGCGGAGAGACCCGCGTGGGGGCCCTGTTCGTCGTCGGCGAAGAACGCGGCAGCCACGGGGCCCACGCGGCCAACCGCGCGCCGCGCGCCGCCCGCTACCTGGTCGACGGAGAACCAACCGATAACCGGCTCGGAATAGCCACCCGCGGCGTGTATCGAGTCCGGCTACGAGCCAGTGGTCGAGCGGCCCACTCGTCGCATCCTGAAGAGGGAGAATCGGCGATCGAAAAGCTGGTCGATGCCCTGGTCGCCCTGCGCACCATTGCGCTGCCGTCGGACCCCACCCTGGGAGACACGACCTACACCGTCGCGCTCATAGACGGCGGCGTAGCGCCCAACGTCGTCCCGCCTCACGCGTCCGCGGAGGTCAATTTTCGGATCGTAGAACCAGCGACATCAGTACGCGCCGCACTCGAGCCGCTGGCCGACTGGATCGAGCTCGACGACGTAGTAGAGGTACCGGTGGTTCGCATGGCCACGGTGCCGGGGTTCGACACCGCGGTGTTCCCATTCACGACCGACATTCCGTTCCTGACGGCATGGGGAGAACCGCTGCTGTTCGGCCCCGGCTCCGTGCTGGTCGCGCACACCGCCGACGAACACGTCAGTATCGACGCGCTACACGCGGCCGTCGATCACTACGCAGACATCGCCGGCGCGCTACTGACACGGCTGTAGTTTCCTGCCAACAGGAAACCGCCCCGGACCGTTGTTCCGCACCCTGCTAATCTGGAGATCGGTCGCGTTCCAATCTGACTCGATGAAGCGGGATACGCGTGGTCGGGGTTTCGCCCTCAATGGGGGCGACCGCGATCTGATCGACCGCCTCCATGCCGGCCGTCACTCGTCCGAACGCGGTATACACACCGTCGAGCTCGCTTGCCTCGCCGACCACGATGAAGAACGACGTGGACGCGCTCGCCTCGTCGTCGCCCCGCGCCATCGAAACAATTCCCTTCACATGCGGGGTATCGCTGAACTCCGGCGCCAGTGTGCCCACCACCGCACGTTGCTCCTCCGTGAGCGGGGTATCGCGGCTGGGAATGAAGCCGGTCTGCACGACAAACCCCGGGGCCACGCGATGGAATGCCATGCCGTCATAGACCCCTGCGTCCGCCAATCGCAGGAAATTGCGCGCGTGCTCCGGCGCGAGGTCCGCCAATAACTCGATCGTGATCGGCCCCGCGTCGGTGTCCAGCACGGCGCGATACGCGGCAAGCTCGTCGACCGTCTCCGTCGTGAACGGCGGGGGCGGGGGCGGGGCCCAGTCGCGGATGGTGGCCGCGACGATCTCGACGCGCTCAATCGCCTTGCCGTCCGCATCGACGGCGGTCTCCGAGATGCGGGTCACCACCGGGAGACCCTCGACCACACGTCCCCAGATCGTGTGGTGGCCATCGAGCCCAGGTTGTGCGACCACGGTGATGAGAAACTGCAGGCCGTCGCTGTTCGGATCGCCAGGCACGCCGACGGCAGAGACAGTGCCGACGGTGTGGCGTTCGTCGCTCGGCTCGACGGCAACCAGCCCCAACCCCCCCCGACCGTATTCGTCACGACGGTCTGGATCTTTCGAAAACGGGTCACCTCCCTGGATGATCCCTCGCAGCACCATCCCGTGAAAGCTCGTGCCGTCAAAACCACCGTCGGCAACGTGCTCCATGATCAACCCGACGTGATTTGGCGCGACGTCCGGCAGCAGATCGATGACGACCATGCCTTCGGTCGTCTCGAACAGTACCTGCTTGTTCCGCATCTGTTCGATGCTCAGTGGCGTGACAAACGGGTCCTGCCCGCCTCTTGCCATCACCGGTATGTGCCACAACAGCAGCGTCACGAAAAGAAGTCGTCTCACAGTAGGATCATATAAGGATGTCTTTGCTAGAACACCAGTCGGATATAGATACACACGCACCGTTCCGAACAGGTCGTGCCGCGTTGATCGGACTAATCCTCATCAGCGGCGCCGCGGCCGCGTATGTCTCGCTGGTGCCGACCGACGAGGAAGAGCCGGTGACGACGACCGCTGCCGCGGACCCGCCGCCGGTTGCGGCCCTCACCCCGGAACCGGAGCCGGAACCGGTGGTGGAACCGAGCGCGCCTGAATCGGAACCAGTACCGGAGCCGGACCCGACGCCGGCACCAGTCGTCGCTAAACCGTCGGTGCCGGAATCGCGGCTCGAACCGCTCCTCCGGGTCGCGAGCGACGTGCCGGGCGCCTCGGTCTTCCTAGACCGACGGTTCCTCGGGACGACCCCATTCGAAACCGGCGATGTGGCATCAGGACCGCATCGACTCAATGTGTCGTCGGAGGGCTACGAGGGCTTCTCTCAGGAGATTGAGATCGGCGACGAGCTGGTCTCGGTCGACGTTCGTTTTCTCGAGGTCCGCCTCGCCGCCTCGGTCGACGTCGTCCACAAGCATCGATTCGGTTCCTGCGCAGGCCGACTGCGAGCCGATCTCGATGGCATCCACTACGAAACCACGGATGACGACGCCTTCTCGATTCCGTTCGGCGAACTCGAGCAGCATGTGGTCGAGTATCTTGAGCACACCTTGACGATACGGCGTCGAGACGGTCGAACCTACAACTTCACGGACGAGCAGGAGAACGCCGACGCCCTGTTCACCTTTCACCGCGAGGTCGAGCGAACTCGCGAACGGCTGTCTCCATGACAGAACCAACCCGATGTGCATGGGCGAGCTCCGACCCTTTGTACCAGCGGTATCACGACACGGAGTGGGGCATCCCGCTCCATGACGACCGGCGACTGTTCGAGATATTGCTGTTGGAAGGGGCGCAGGCCGGACTCGCCTGGATCACGATTCTCAGGAAACGCGAAGGCTACCGCGCGGCACTCGATGGATTCGACCCGACCGCAGTGTCGCGATACGACCGTCGACGCATCACCCGATTGCTAGCGAACCCCGCTATTGTGCGCAATCGACTCAAGATCGAGTCGACGGTCACCAACGCCCAGGCGTTCCTGCGGATTCAAGAGGACTACGGTAGTTTCGACGAGTACATCTGGCGGTTCGTCGACGGTCGACCACGCCGGAACCATTGGAAAACGACGGGAGCGATCCCGGTCGACACAGACGAATCACGGGCCATGAGCAAGGCGCTCAAGAAGCGCGGGTTCCGTTTCGTCGGTCCCACCATCTGTTACGCCTTCATGCAGGCGACGGGAATGGTGAACGACCATCTGGTGGGGTGCTTCCGTTACGGCGACCCGACGTAGGACCTCTATCCAGCGCCTGGNCGGTGCTGGGGNCCGAGCAGGTCGTTGACCGTCTTGACCGGNTTGAAGGTCTCAGGCGGGACTTCGATAAAGANGCTGAGCCAGCGGGCCATTCCGCCGTTCCACAGTCCGGGGTGCTCGAGCGCCTTTACCGGACGACCCGCATATGACTTTTTGGAAATAAAGACGCTGTCTGGATCCGCAAAGCGACGCAGGTCNAATGGTTCGTCACGCCAGTTGCGGAGCCCGCACACCAGGTCCACGGGGTTGAAGTGGGTGGCGGCGACAAGCATGTCCATCTGCTCCCGTNCACCCGCGTCGATCTGCACCGTTTCCACGATCTGCCGAAGACGCTCCCCGCGGGCGCCTCTAACCCAGAACGGACCNCCGCCCGGCTCCCCCTGATTCGGTACCATCCCGCACACGCGGATCGGTCGATCGAGGTGCTCGACGGCGAAATCTCGACGAGCCGTCCATGACCCACCCGCAAGGACCGGCGGCGGTTCCTCGCCGCAGGTATCGTGCAGGAAGGCCAGCGCGGCGACGACCGCGGCCTCGCCATCCCCGCGATGCAACGCCTTCATGTGACGGCGGACCTCTTGCTGGACAGTGACGAGGCATCCGCCGAGCACGCGCTTCCACTGCACGGTCGGGCCGTTCAGCTGTTCAGGCGCCACATTGTCGACGTTCTTGACGAACACCACGTCACCGTTGAGATTGTTGAGATTGTCGAGCAGCGCGCCGTGGCCACCGGGACGGAACACGAGCCTCCCTTGCGCGTCGCGCAACGGCGTATTGTCGAGGTCCGCGGCAACAGTATCGCTGCTCGTCGCCTGAACCGACAAACTGACCTCGAACCGAATCCCCAATCTGTCCTCGTGGTTCTGCCGGGCCTCCTCCACGGCCGCCTCGAACTGCGCGAGGTGGTCCACGGAGACGGTTATATGCACTCGACAGAGGCCGGTCGCGTCTCCGATGTAGGCGGCGGCCTCGATAAGATGCTCCTCAAGCGGAGTCCGGCTCTCACCCGCAGTCACGTGAAAGTCGAGCAACCCTTTCGGTCGAGCCGCGTAGCCGAGCCCGATACCGTCCACCAGATACTCGACCAGTTGGGTATAGGACCCTGACGCGGCGAGCGTCGTCGCATCGAGCCCGGCGTCCGCCATGGCGGACGCCAGCGACGGAAAGAACGCAAAACGCTGGACGTTCTCCCCAAAGACCAGCGCCTGGCGCGCATCCGCGTCGCCCGCCTCGGCCGCCAGGGCCAGCGCATCACGCGTCATCGGGTTCACGCGGCCGCGCGCGCTGATCAGCGCAGCAAACATCCGGTTCGCCGCGCCTGACGCCGGCACGAACTTCCCGCACCGGCCCACCAACCGGGCTGCCTCGAAGGCCCGCGTGAATCGGGCGGCGTCACCGACGCCAATCTGCGTAATTCCGTCGCCGGGCGTACACGGCCCGTCCAACGTCACCCACGCCGGAGGGCGGGCAAAGAACCCCAGCTGACGCGCCACCTCGGCCTGCCCGATCCCCCGCCGCGCCAGATCGACTCGGTCTGACCGCTGCAGGATCATCGGTTTCGGCTCCGCTGACGCCGAGAACCACGCCTGGACGGCCAGCCATCCTCCCGACGACGCGCCAGAAGCGCGCATGGAGGGATACAAGCGACACGTCGGGTAGTCCGGCACGAACCGGCGATGTCTAGAAGTGCCACAGTCTTTCTGAGTCGCGTCTCGACTCGCGTCGGTATCTCAGTGCGATCTTACCGCTGATCACCAGCGTGGTCCCCACCGCGTCTGTCGAAAAGTAACTACTCTCTGCATAGACTGGTGCTGGCGAAGGTTCGTAGTGAAGGCAACAGGGGGTGATGATGACAACTGTAGCCAAGGCGATATGACGTCAGCGAGTGAAGCGCCTCCTGCAGTTCATCCTCCTCCTGGGTCTTGCCGCAAGCGTTCTCTTCTTGGCTGGGCCACGGGTCGGCGCCATCGTCGAAGCTCTTACCCCGCCAGTCTTGCCGAAGGTAAATAGCGAAGCGATCCCACAACGTCTCGANCAGAACTAGTCGCTGAGCGACAGCCAGCGTTTTCACTCCATCACACAGGGCACCACAACCATTCCCGTTCCGCTTTCCTGGCTGCTCGCGCTCGAAGCCCCCCAACGATCGCTNCTCGCGCTACCGTTCGCCAGATCAGGTCGGTTCATCGGCAACGACTACTTCTGGCGACTCGGCTTCATGAAGGGCGCTGTCAACCCGAACAATCCCCTCGGTCTCCCAGTCGGTGTCGCGGTAACACGCAGCCGAAACCTACCCTGCATAGGCGGCGTCGTGGACGGTGCGGGCTTCACATGCGCGGCGTGCCATACCTCACCACTCACTTACGNCGGTGTGCAATACATCGTCGACGGCGGGCCGGCCGCGATCAACCTCGGCCTCTTCACGGCGGCCCTCGNACAAACGGCGGTATCTGCCAAGCTGCCNTTCTTCAACGGNAGATTCGATNGGTTCGCGACGAATGTCTTGGGCGATGCCTACTCGGACCATCGGCGGGCCCAGCTTTAAACGGAGTTGGACACCTTGCACCGGTTTCCTGGCCAGGCGTTCGTCTAGCAAGGCGCGAGGAGGGGGNATGCAGGCGGCATGTGACCGACGAAGCGACGCCGCCAGACGGACGCCTGGCCAGGAAACCTAGGAGAGGTTGACTACTTCGCGGGTGCTCCCGTGCTGCTCCACGACGGCTCGACCGAGCCGCTTGCTGAGATACACCTTGGACTCGGGGCGGCTATCTAGCTGGGGCTCGAACTGGATCACGTCGAACTCCAGATGGTCGAGCGTTCCGCGCATGGCGTAGAACTTGTTCTTCGTCTTGACGACAACTTCATCAAAACCATTGTCCAGCGCCCATGCCTCTTGCTGTTCGGTCAACGCACGGAAGAACCCCTGGCCCCGCCAGTCCCGACGTGTACCCCCAATCCAGCTGTAGAGGACCCGACGACCGTTGAACGTCACGCAGCCAGCGAGTCGCTGAACCAGGTCGGCCAGCTTTGGATCGGTCTCGCTCTCGCGCAGTTCATGCGACACCTTGAACGCGACCGGCACCACCGTACCGGGGTCGTCCGGAAGGGCCGCCTCCGCCATGACGATCTGATGGTCTCGGTTCTGCAAACGGGCGACAACTTCGGCCGAGGTCTTCCGTCGCGGGAATTCGCCGAAGAATTCTTCGATGTACTGGATCTCCAGCGCGCCCTGCTGCAGACCGTACTGCCTGATGTGATACTCCATGGGCATGGGCAGATTGATGTGTTTTACCGGCCCGTGATCATACACGGGCGACTCTGGAAACCCGGGCGCGCGACAATGCGCGGACCCCCGGAGATTCTGGCGCAGCCCCGTCCCGAGTAGGTTCGCATGCCAGAACTGCCTGACGTCACCGTCTATGTGGAGCGCTTGCGGGCGCGCGTCGTCGGACAGCCGCTCGACCGAGTCCGACTGGGCAGTCCCTTCGTCTTGCGCTCGGTCACGCCCCCGCTGAGTTCGGTCGAAACCCAGACCGTGCGCGCGGTCAGCCGGCTGGGGAAGCGGATCGTCATAACGCTCGACGGCCACCTCTCTCTGGTCATCCACCTCATGATCGCGGAACTCGCGACGCATGACCGCGGAGGGCTGGAGTTGCTGGATGCGACGGTTGAACAGTTTCGCGAGGCGCTCACCCGCGAGAATCACACGGCCAAACGCGCGCTGATCGACCCGCGGCTCTTCTCCGGCATCGGCAACGCCTACTCGGATGAGATCCTGCACGCGTCACGACTGTCCCCAATGAAGTTGACGCAGAAACTGAGCGAGGATGAGATCGTCCGGCTCTACTAGGCCACAGGCGCAACCCTCGAACTGTGGACCGACCGACTGCGAGCGAGCGTGGGAGACGGGTTTCCGGAAAAAGTGACGGCCTTTCGGGAGGGCATGGCCGTTCACGGACGCTACGGCCACCCTTGCCCCGCGTGCAGCGCTCCCGTGCAACGAATCGTGTACGCCAGTCACGAAGCGAACTACTGCCCACGGTGTCAGACCGGCGGGCGGCTCCTGGCGGACCGCTCGTTGTCCCGTTTACTCAAGCGTGACTGGCCGCGTTCGCTGGACGAGCTGGAACACATGACGGCCTCACGCCGCTAGGTTTTCCGACGAGGCGTCCGTAGTGGGCGGACGTCACTTCATTGATTCAGAGGGATCACAGCCCACCTGGCTGCTCCCTCCTCACGCCTGGCCAGACAGACGCCTCGTCAGAAAACTCCCGCGGACGTTTCTTCACGAACAGCACGGTCATCTCGAGCCGCAGCTCTACGCCAGGGATTCTCGGCAACTTGCTACTGTCTCAGGCCAACGCGGGAGCGGCGTCGTAGGCGAGCGACGGCCCGAGCCACCGCTCCACTTCACTCACGGGGCATCCCTTGCGCGCCGCGTATCGCTCAACCTGGTCCGCTCCGATCCGGCCCACCGAGAAATAGCTTGCGTCGGGATGAGCGAAGTACAGACCACTCACGCTGGCGGCCGGGGTCATGGCGGCGCTCTCGGTCAGTTCGATACCGATCGAGCGAGCCTCTAGCAGATCGAATAGCTTGAATTTCTCGCTGTGATCCGGGCAGGCGGGATATCCGAAAGCGGGACGAATCCCGCGATACTGCTCCTGCAGCACGTCCGCCGGTGACAGGGTCTCGCCCCGCCCATAGCCCCATTGGCGGCGCGCCTCCGCGTGCAGATACTCGGCCGCCGCTTCCGCCAGCCGATCGGCAAGCGCCTTGACCATGATCGCCTGGTAGTCGTCATGATCGCGCGCGTACTCCGAGGCCAGACCGTCGGCACCGATACCGGCGGTCACGGCAAACGCACCGAGATGATCCTGCCCGGTCGCGCCCGCCGGCGCGATGTAATCGGCGAGCGACCTGTTTGGTCTGCTGTCCGGATGCTCGCCCTGCTGACGCAACATGACGAACCGGAGCAGCGCGGGCCCCGGCACGGGCGCACCCGGCTCCAAGACGACGATGTCGTCGCCGTCGCTCGCGACCGGCCAGAACCCATACACGGCCCGCAGGGTCAGGGCTCGCTCATTGACAATACGCCGGAGCAGCGCGGTGCCGTCGTCATAGAGCTGGCGGGCCTGGTCGCCGTACTTCGGGTGGTCGAGCACCCCAGGATACCGCCCGTTGATCTCCCAGGCGGAGAAGAAAAATGTCCAGTCGATGAAGGGAATGACCTCCTCGAGCGCGATGTCATCGAGCACACGGCGGCCCAGAAACGCCGGCGTCGGTAGGTCGCTCGTAGCCCAGTCTGGTTGAAACCGGTTGGCGACCGCCCGGTCGTAGGGAAGCAGCGGCCTCGCCTGCCGAGTCGCGTATTGCTCTCTGAGCGACGCCTGCTGTTCACGGTTCTCGCGGTCCAGTTCAGCGCGTCGCTTCGGATTCAACAAGCTCGACACCACGTCGATGACACGAGAGGCGTCGACCACATGTACCGTACTGTGGTCATAGGCGGGCGCAATCTTCACCGCCGTGTGCTGACGACTGGTCGTCGCGCCACCGATCAGCAAGGGAAGGTCGAGCCCGCGCTGCTGCATCTCGCGGGCGACGAAGACCATCTCATCAAGCGACGGCGTGATCAGCCCGCTCAGCCCGATGATGTCAGCGCTCTGATCGGCCGCTGTCCGAAGGATGGTCTCGCAGTGCACCATGACACCAAGATCCACGACGTCATACCCGTTGCACTGCAGCACGACCCCAACGATGTTCTTGCCGATGTCGTGCACGTCACCCTTGACAGTCGCCATCACCACCTTGCCCTGCGACGTCGGCGTCCCGCCGCCGGCACGTCGTTCCGCTTCCATGAACGGTTCGAGGTAGGCGACCGCCTTCTTCATAACGCGGGCACTCTTGACCACTTGCGGCAGAAACATCTTGCCGGCGCCGAATAAGTCGCCCACGATCTTCATACCGTCCATCAGCGGGCCCTCGATCACGTCGAGCGGTCGACCCAGCGATTGCCGTGCTTCCTCCGTGTCCGGCTCGATATGGTCGACAATACCCCGTACGAGGGCGTGCGAGAGCCGCTCGCCCACTGTGCCCTCGCGCCAGGCCAGGTCGACCTCCCGCGTGGCGCCCGCCTCCCCCTTGACCGTCTCCGCAAACTCCACCATCCGTTCGGTGGCGTCGGGACGNCGATTGAAGATGATGTCCTCGACGCGGGTCAGTAGTTCTGGNGCGATNTCCTCGTACACCACCAGTTGGCCGGCATTGACGATGCCCATGTCCATCCCAGCCTTGATGGCGTGGTACAGAAACGCCGAGTGGATCGCCTCACGGACGACGTTGTTGCCTCTGAACGAGAACGACAGATTGCTGACCCCGCCGCTGATGAGCACGCCGGGACAAGATTGCTTGATCGCGCCGATCGCCTCGAGGAAGTTGACCGCGTAGTCGTTGTGCTCTTCGAGGCCAGTCGCAATGGCCANAATGTTGGGGTCGAAGATGATGTCGTGGGGGTCGAAACCAGCGCGCTGGGTCAGCAGCGTGTAGGCTCGGCGGCAGATGCTCACCTTCCGCTCGATCGTGTCGGCCTGGCCGGTCTCGTCGAACGCCATCACCACGGCGGCGGCGCCATAGCGCCTGAGGGTCCGAGCTTTGTCGAGAAAGTCGGCCTCGCCCTCCTTCAGGCTNATCGAGTTGACAACCGCCTTTCCCTGGACGCACTTCAACCCCGCCTCAATCACCGACCACTTCGAGCTGTCGATCATCACGGGAACCCGAGCCACCTCCGGCTCGGTGGCTATCAGGTTGAGAAAGTGCGTCATCGACTGTTCTGAGTCGAGCAGCGCCTCATCCATGTTGACGTCGATGAGGTTCGCACCGCCGCGCACCTGGTCAACCGCCACTTCGGTCGCCGTCGTGAAGTCGTCTGACTTGATCAGCCGAGCGAACCGAGCGGACCCCGTCACGTTGGTCCGTTCTCCCACCATCAGAAAATTGCTGTCGTCTCTGACCGTCAAGACCTCGAGACCGCTGAGACGTGACGCCCCCGCGCTACGCGACGGCAGAGGGCGGGGCGCCACCCCGTCGACCGCACGCACGACTGCGCTGATGTGGTCTGGCGTCGTGCCGCAGCACCCGCCCAGGATGTTGACGAACCCACTGTCGGCAAAATCTCTCAGCAGGGCCCCGGTCTGGTCCGGTTGCTCGTCGTATTCTCCGAATGCGTTCGGCAGCCCCGCATTCGGGTACGAACTGACGTAGCACTCGGCGATGTCCGAGAGCTCGGCCAGATACGGCCGCATGTCGCGCGCGCCGAGCGCGCAGTTGATACCCACGGAGAGCGGCTGCGCGTGCGCGATCGCGACATAGAANGCATCGATCGTCTGGCCGGACAAGGTGCGTCCACTCCGATCGGTGATCGTGACCGAGATCATGAGCGGGAGCTCGANCCCGCGTTCGTCGAAGACCTCCTGAATCGCCACGAGCGCCGCCTTCGCGTTCAACGTGTCGAAGATGGTCTCTACCAGCAGCAGGTCGCAGCCGCCATCGACAAGGCCCCGCACCTGTTCCGCATACGCCGTCCGTAGCGCCTCGAAAGTGCAGGCCCGGAAGGTGGGGTCGTTGACGTCTGGCGAAATAGACAGGGTGCGATTCGTCGGCCCGATCGCCCCCGCGACAAAGCGTGGACGCTCGGGCGTGCGTTTGGACCAGGCCGCCGCCGCCTCCATCGCCAACCGGGCGGCCTCCACGTTCAATTCGTAGGCGAGCGACTCGAGCCCGTAGTCCGCCTGCGCGATGGCGGTGCTGCTGAAGGTATTCGTCTCGATAATGTCGCTGCCGGCCTCCAAGTAAGCGTGGTGAATCCCCGTGATGACATCCGGCTGAGTCAATACCAGCAGATCGTTGTTGCCTCGCAGATCCTTGGCGTGCCCCGCGAAGCGCTCGCCGCGAAANGCCACCTCGTCCAGCGTGTGTCGTTGGACCATCGTGCCCATCGCCCCGTCCATGACGAGAATGCGCAACCGGAGTAGCGCTTCGAGCCGAGNTCGCGTGGTCGCNACATCAGGTCGCCCCGTGGGTGTCGTTCCGTCTGCCATCGTGCTCACTTCCTTCGCACGCTCGTGGCTGGTTTTGTGCCGATGGCCGTCACCACGCTAAAAGGGCTCAGGGTGGCGTCATCGTGAGGTCCCACCTGAAGATCAACCAAGCCGGCGTCACCCATCATCCGAGTCAGCGCGTCAAGCTCGAACCCAAGCCATCGGTCGCCCAAACGCTCCCTCGTCCACTCTTCCCGGTGCGCAAGCAAGTCGAGCACGAGCACCCGCCCCCGCTCGTGTACGACCCGGGTCGCGGCTAGCAACGCCTGCCGCGGATCCTCGGCATGATGCAACGCCTGAGACAGCAGCGCGATGTCGGCCGCCCCGGGTTCGATCGGCGGCTGCTCGATCTCGCCCAGCCGCCACTCGACATTGGCGATGCGCCGGCGTGTCGCCAAGTCACGGGCGCGTTCCAGCACCTGGGCCGAGCGATCAACCGCGATGACGTGGGCGGCCCAGCGGGCAACCTCGAGCGTCAGAAAGCCCTCGCCGCACCCGAGGTCGACGACGGTGTGCCTGGGCAAGAGCAACCCGAGCCCGCGAGACCATGCCGCCCAACTTCTTCCGGGGACGAACTGGCGGCGACCACTGCCGGTCGTCCCTCCATGCGTTTCAGCATTGTCGCGACGCTGCTGCAGCACCTGTCGCAGCCGCGCCTGGTCCTCTCGCACAACCGCGTCCGCGCCAGCGGCGTCGAACCGGGTCTGCAGCAAAGACCATATTGGACCCAGCCGGGCATCCTGCTCATCCGGAGTAGCCCGAAAAAAAGTGAAGCCCCCCTCCCGTTCCTCCGACACGAGCCCGGCGTCGCGCAACAGCCCAAGATGACGCGACACCCCAGACTGGGCTATTCCCAGGACAGCGGTCAACTCGCTCACGTTCAAACGTTCCTGGGAGAGCAACCTGAGCAACCGTAGCCGGGCTTCATCTCCGAGAAGGCGAAACAGCGTGCTTGCCGTTTTCACATACACAAATCTAAATACATGTATTTAATCTGTCAAGCCAAGCTCCAGACGTTCTTCGAGCGTGTCCGACTTGTGTGTGCGTCGCGCGGTCTTGCGTTGCTCGCCAGACAGAAGGTTGCTAAGCTCGATTCATGGCAACCCGCACCGCGCTTACGATCCTGCTCGCGACGTGCCTTCTCATGGTNGCGGTCTCGGCACAGCAACCGCAGATCCCCATTTTTCGGTCCGGTACCGAAATCGTCGACCTGTATGTCACGGCCACCGACAAGAATGGCCGTCTGGTGCCAGACCTCAGCCAGGACGATTTCATCATCCTGGACAACGAAGAGCCCCAGGACATCGTGCTGTTCGAGAACGAGGTCCGGCCGATTACCGTCGTCGTCATGCTGGACACGAGTGCCAGCATGACCCCACAGCTCGACCTGCTCATGGCGGGCGCTGAGCAGTTCCTCCTCCGGATGCTCCCGGACGATCGAGGCAAGGTCGGCGCCTTCAACGACAAGATCCAGATCCTTCCCTCTCAGTTCATTGGCGACCGCGACGCNCTGATCCGACAGCTCGANCGCCTTCAGTTCGGCAACCCGACCCGACTCTACGACGCCGTCGGGGCAAGCATTGATGACTTGGCCGAGGTGGAGGGGCGCAAAGTGGTCCTGGTCTTCACCGACGGGGAAGATACCCAACACGCCATCGGCTGGCGCGACGTTCTCGAGAAGGCACGCGCGGCCGAGGTGATGATCTACACAATCGGGCTCGAGATGGACTACTTCAACGGGGTCCGCCAGGTGCGGAGCAAACCGGACAAACGACTCAAGACCTTTGCGGAGGAAACCGGCGGCGGCTACTTCGAACTGAAGGACAGCGATGAACTGGGCCCAACGTTCACTCGGGTCTCCCAAGAGCTGCACAGCCAGTATGTGGTCGGTTTCGCCCCCTCGGTTCGCGACGGCAAGGTGCACGAGTTGGACGTCCAAGTCACGCAGGAAGGCACGACCGCTCGAGCCCGCCGCTCCTACGTCGCGCCACAGGACGAGGGCCAGTAGCCGGCGGATGTTTTCACCCCAGGTCGAGCTGGCCATCACCACGATGCTCGAGGCGCACAAGCTGCGCCGCCGGAAGGCCGGGCGCGCNTTCGAAGCGACTCACGCGCTCGCCGTGGGAATGATTGTCGGAGACTTCGGGTTCGGCGAGCAGACCGTCGTGGCCGCGATTCTTCACGACACGCTGGAAGACACGACACTCCACCGCGATGTCATCCGGGATCGTTTCGGCGCACGCGTGCTGGCGATTGTCGAGGACGTCACGGAGCCGCCACGAACGGTTCACTGGCGCCCTCGCAAGGAAAGCTATATCTCGCGACTCCGGCAAAGTCCTGGCAACGACGCACGGGCGGTCGCATCCGCGGACAAGATCCACAACCTGTCGAGCATGGCCACCGGACTCGAAACGGAGGGCACCGGGTTCGCCGATGTCTTCAGCGCCGGACTCGAAGACATGGTCTGGTATCAGCGGCAGGTGCACGAGATGTTGTCTGAGGCCTGGACCCATCCGATCCTCGACGAGCACGGNCGAGAACTCGACCGGTTTCTNNTCGCCGCGCGAGACGCCCGATGACCCCGCGACGGCCCGGTGCGCCCAGCCTGGCGTCGCGCGGATCGAGGTCGGTCTCGCTCGGTCGCCGTGGCATGATGGCCACCAGCCAGCCACAGGCATCCGTCGCCGGGCTGGATGTACTGCGCGAAGGCGGGAACGCGATCGATGCCGCGGTCGCGGCGGCCGCCGTGCTCGCGGTCATCGAGCCAACGATGAGCGGCATCGGCGGGGACCTGTTCGCGATTGTCCATGACGCGAAGACGGGGCGCACCCGGGGGTTGAACGCCAGCGGCCGCTCGCCGCGCGCGGCGAGTTTGCCACACCTGCGGGCCGACGGTCACGCCTCTATTCCGGATCGCGGGGTGCTGTCGGTCACCGTCCCCGGCGCCGTGGATGGCTGGGCTCGATTGCTAGCGGAGCACGGCCAGATGCCACTCGCTCGGGTCCTCGCCCCCGCCATCGCCTACGCCCGCGACGGGTTTCCCGTCAGCGAGGTCGTAGCCAGACAGTGGCTCGACGCCGAACCGTTGCTGGCCGCCGACCCTGCCGCCGCCGCAGTGTTTCTACCACGGGGCCGGGCGCCGGGGCCTGGCGAGTTATTCGCGAACCCGGCGCTCGCGGCGAGCCTCGAGGCCATCGCCGAGAACGGGCCGGACATCCTCTATCAGGGCGAGCTCGGGCACACGATCGCTCGCGACATCGAGCGGCGCGAGGGCTGGCTCACCCACGAAGACCTGGCGACCCACGAGTCGGACTGGGTTGCCCCGATCAAGACCCGGTATGAGGCCAGTGGTGATGACCTCGAGTTACTCGAGTTACCGCCCAACACGCATGGGTTCGTCGCCATCGAAGCGCTCAATATTCTGGCGGGAGACGACCTCGGCCGACTCACCCACAACTCCGCCGACTACTTGCATCTGGTGCTCGAAGCCCTGGCGGTGGCCTTCGCGGACCGAGAGACACACCTGGCCGACCCGGACTCGGTGTCCGAGGAAACGCTCCGGCGATTGATTTCACTCGACTACGCACGCGAGATGAGGCGGCGCATCGGCGCCACACGTTCGCCGATGCGACAGCACCAGCCGAGGCCCACGACTGACGGAAGCGGCGACACCGTCTATTTGGCGGCGGCCGACAGCGACGGTCACCTGGTGTCTCTGATTCAATCGCTCTATGCCGGTTTCGGGTCAGGNATCGTGGCCGGCGACAGTGGCATCGTGTTACACAATCGCGGCAGTCTGTTTTCCACCGACCCGTCTCACCCGAACCATCTGGCGCCGCGCAAACGCCCGCTCCACACGCTGGCCCCGGCGATGGTCTACCGCAACGGACGGCCCTGGTTAGCCTACGGCGTGATGGGCGGCGACATGCAACCACAGGGGCACCTGCAGGTGTTGCTGAACCTGACCTGCTTCGGCATGAACCTCCAGGAAGCGGGTGAGGCGCCACGAGCGCGATACGACCCAACCGGTATCTGTCTCGAGCGAGGTATCTCCACCGCCACCGGGAACGAGCTCCGCCACCGGGGACATCGGATCATCGACGGGCTCGGTTTCGGCGGATTTCAAGGCGTACTGATCGATCAGGACACCGGCGTCCTAATGGGCGGCTCTGATCCGCGGAAAGATGGACTCGCGTTGGGTTGGTGACGNGTGGTAGGGCGGTGCCCGCCGGCTTCGGGTTTCGGAGACGAGATTGGACGAGCTGCTTCGACGGGTCAAGCAGTGACCCGNTCCCGAACCCGGTGCCTGCTACAAGAGGAAACCTTCCCGCAACGGGTCTTCATCGTCGATCAGGAACAGGTGCTCGCCGGTGATCCAGGCCGAGCCTTCTATCTCCGGCACGACGGCCTGGTAGTCGCCCACCGCCGCACGGCGCTTAATACGACCGCGGAACAGTGTCCCCACGATGCTCTCGTGACGGAACACCTGATCGTCAGCCAGCAACCCCATCGCGTCAAGTACGGCCATGACCGCCGCCGTTCCGGTCCCGCACGGTGACCGGTCTACCTGACGGTCGGCGAATACTGTCACGTTGCGGAGATCCGCATCCGATCGCTCGGCCATTCCCGTGAACACAGTGCCATACACGCCGTGGAGTCCAGGCTCGGTCGGGTGCTGCACGGGGATCGCCGCCNCGACCGCGCGCGCAATGTCCCAGCCAAGCCGCCGAAGCCGCGGCATCGCCTCACGTCTCAGCGGCACCCCGACCGCCTCGCTGTCGACCACCGCATAGAAGGCCCCACCATACGCCACGTCGACGGGAATCGTACGGTCGCCCACCACGATCGGTAGACGCGCGTGGAACACGAACGACGGGACATTGTCGAACGCGACGCCCTCCACTTGTGGAGTCATCATGGAGTCCTCATCGTCGCCCACGCTGTCCCCCGAGAGGAGACGGTGAGTCACACGCGCATACACCAGCCCCGCCGGCGACTCCAGCACCAGGGACGTCGAGTCGCCCGCCAGCCCNATCAGCCCCCGTTCGAGCGCGATCGTACAGATGGCGATCACCCCATGACCGCACATCGTGCTGTAACCCTCGTTGTGCATGAACAGCACCCCGGCGTGGGCGGTCTCGTCGCACGGTTCGGTCAGGACGGCGCCGTACATGTCGGCGTGTCCCCGTGGCTCGTGCATCAGCGCGCGTCGCAGCGGGTCACAGTGCTGCAGCACCCATTCGCGCTTTTCCAGCATGGTTGACCCAACGGGGGTGGGAAATCCGCCGACGATGAGTCGCAACGGCTCCCCGGCCGTGTGGGCGTCGATGGTCTGGATGCGGTGAATCACAGGCTCCTCAGCTCCCAGTAGCAGGCACGCCCAGCCTGGCCACGCCAGCGGCCGGACGACCAGGATCCTCCGCTATGATAGAGGACTGCATGGCTCGACGATTCCTGATCGGCGCAGCGCTCGTGCTCGCCGCCGGCACCGCGAACGCCGGTGACGTCGGCGAAGACTTGGCTCGCGCCTACGAGTTCGCCTACAACCTCGACTACGACGCGGCAGCCCTGGCGTTCGAAGCGGCCGTCGCGGCCGAACCCGACAACCCGGCGACCCATCGCGGNCTCGCCGCCGCGACCTGGATGCGGGTCATGTTCCTGCGCGGCACGATGACCGTCGACGACTACTTCGTTGGCCTCACGCCAAAGAACGTCGACCTGCCGGAGCCGCCGGCCGACCTGGCGGCCACCTTCGCCGAGCACTCGACCCGGGCCGTCGAGTTGTCAGAAGCGATGGTAAAGGCAGACGCCGACAGTCCGGACGCGCACTACCAGCTCGGTGCCTCGCTGGGGCTGGCCGCGTCCTACCGCGCGACGATCATGGGCGAAACCATGGGTGCGCTCAAGCCGGCCAAGCNGGCGTATGCCGCCCACGAACGGGTCCTCGAACTCGATCCGACTCGCAAGGACGCCATGCTGCTGATTGGCACGTATCGGTATCTGGTGTCGACCCTCCCGCTGCCGATCCGACTGATGGCGCGGATGGTCGGGTTCGGGGGTGGCAGGGAAGAAGGACTGCGGCTGATCCGAGAGGCCGCCACGCACGAGGGCGAGGCCCGGACCGAGGCGGAGTTCGGACTGGTGCTCCTGTACAACCGGGAGAGAGAGTACGCGGCCGCCCAGAATGTGATTCGTGGCTTGAAAAGACGATATCCACGCAATCGCGTCGCCTGGTTGGAATCAGCCGCAACGGCGCTTCGTGACGACCGGCCCGCACTGGCGGCAAGCGCGCTCCGCGAGGGGTTCTCGATGCTGGAGGCAGACAAGCGGGCGCGGATGCAGGGCGAAGAGGCGCTCTGGCGCTACCTGCGCGGTAAGACCCGGCTCGAACTCAAGCGTGACACGGCGGCACGGCGCGACCTGCTCGCCGTGCTCGACCTNGACGCACGGCTGTGGGTCACGGGGCGAGCCCATCTCGAACTCGGAAGACTGGCCGACCTGGCGGGTGACCGCGAGGAGGCGCGGTGGCACTACGATCAGGCACGTACCTTCTGCGCCGATGGACGAGATAAGCGGGGTGCGAATCTCGCCAAACGCCTAAAGAAGGACGGCTACCGTCGCGAGTAGCATCGCGGGGAAACTTCGCCGGTGCCGTCCCCATCCGATCTGACGGGGTTTGACACCTATGCCGAAACAATCGTTGTGGAAGCTGCGTGGACAGGAGGTTGGTAGCGGTACGGGGAATCGAACCCCGGTCTCATGGATGAGAACCATGTATCCTAACCCCTAGACGATACCGCCACGGCGCCGGTCCAAGAAACGGCCCGGAACAGAAGATTCTCCTATGGTATCAACCGTTCTTTGGACGGGTCAAACCGCGCGTTCTTGTACAATAGACGGGTGATTCGACTCGTCTCCGGCGTCGTCGTCTTGGCCGCGATCGCCCTCGGCGCCGGCATGTTCATCGGGGCAGGTCGCGCCCCAGGCCCAACGATCGAAATCCACCAACCGACCGGGCTATTCGGCCGCGTGGCCACCTTCGAAGCGTCGGTCGACCCGATGGACGGCGAATTGACCCAGGTCGACGCCGTCATCGAACAGAACGGCGCGAGNTGGCCGTTGTTCTCGCTGACCANCCCCGACGCCGGACANTTGACGCAGGAGACCCAGACGCGGGTCAGAATTTCGCGGGAGATCACTCGCGAGAGTCACGCAGAGTTGACCGCGGGTCCGGCGACGATCGTCGTGCGGGCCACTCGATCGGTGTTGTACGGGCTCCGCGAACGGGAGGCAGTCACGCNCGTCGACGTCGAGGCGCGGTTCGACCCGCCCCGACTCAGCGTGGTCTCCTCGTTCCACTATGTGAATCACGGCGGAGCGGAGCTGATCGTGTACCGGGTCACCCCCCCGGACGCCGAATCCGGAGTACGGGTCGGCGAGCGGTTCTTCCCTGGCTACCCGGCCGCCGCCGCCGGGGTCGAAGGGGCTGACGACGCCACCCGTGTCGCACTCTTCGCGTTGCTGCATGACCAAGATCTGACCGCGGCGATGCGGGTGGTCGCGCGCGACGCGGCGGGCAACGAAGCGGAGATCGAGTTCGATCATCGTGTGTTCCCCAAACAGTTCCGACGCGCTCGTATTCCGGTGAGCGACCGATTCCTCCAACAGGTCGTTCCCGACATCGTCGCTCGCTCGGAAGAGTTCCGCACCCTTCCGTTGGCCCCGGAACCGGACCTCCTCGCACAGTATCTGGCGATCAACGGCGGCCTCCGGCGAATCAACGGCGAGCGGATCATTTCCCTGGCGGCAGACACGTCGCCACAGCCGCTGTGGGACGGCCCGTTTCGGCAACTGGGCAATTCGCAAGTCGAATCGGGATTCGCCGACCATCGCACCTACGTCCACGATGGGCAGGAGGTGGACCAGCAGA
Source organism: Acidobacteriota bacterium (assembly GCA_002712885.1). Lineage (GTDB taxonomy): Bacteria > Acidobacteriota > Vicinamibacteria > Vicinamibacterales > UBA8438 > UBA8438. Next base: position 27,070 of record PAUN01000055.1, on the reverse strand, counting down.
TCCATCTTGGGTTCGATCTGGCATCCACCGCCAACGCGCCGATCCTGGCGTCGAACGGAGGCCGAGTGATCTGGGCCGACTACCTCGGCATCTATGGTAACTGCGTGATCGTCGACCACGGCATGGGGTTGCAATCGCTGTACGCGCATCTCTCGTCCATCGCGGTCAGTGCCGGCGATACCGTGGCCATCGACGAGCAGGTCGGTCTGAGCGGAAAGACCGGCCTGGCCGGTGGGGACCATCTGCACTTCGCGATCCTCCTCCACGGCTGGCCCATCACGCCGATGGAGTGGTGGGACCCGCATTGGATCGAGGATCGGATCACGCGCAAGCTCCGGGTCGCGTCATGATCCTGATCGGCCGGCGGTTTACACACCCGGGCCCCTGTGGTAATTAGATAGGGCTGGACGAGCTGATTTTTAGGCTTACATACCCTCCGAGTCGGGCGAACCGCCGGACCATCGGCGCGACCCGCTCGCTCGATAACCAACAACCCGTCATTCGAAGAAGTGCGCAGGAGAATCTCAATGCAACAGCGAAATCTGTGGACGGTCCTTTCCATGCTTGTGCTGGCGACCGCGGTGGCCTGCGGCGGCGGTGGCGANGGCGGTGGCGACGCACCGGCTGCCGCCCCGACGGCGCCCGCGTTCGACCCCGCGACGGCCGGCAACGTGTCCGGCATGGTCATGTTCGACGGCGNGNTGCCGGCGGCCGAAGAGCTGATGATGAACTCGGACCCGGTGTGCGCCATGACGGCGACCAACACGATGTCCAGCACGTTCNTTGGCAGCGACNGCCATCTGGGCAACGTGTTCGTGTATGTGAAGGAGGGACTNGAGGGGCAGAGCTTCCCGGCCGCCACTGGCTCGGTGGAACTGAACCAACTGGGCTGCCGCTACACACCGCACGTGATGGGAATCCAGGTCGGACAAACGCTGACCATCACCAACAGCGACATGACGCTCCACAACATCCATGCGACCCCGGCTGCGAACGACGAGTTCAACATGGGTCAGCCGATCCAAGGCATGACATTCGACCGGACCTTTGAGCAGGCTGAAATCATGGTGCCGTTCAAATGCGACGTCCACGGCTGGATGAACGCGTACATCGGTGTGCTCGATCACCCCTACTTCGCCGTCACCGGTGAGACCGGGATGTTTGACATCAGCACGCTGCCTCCCGGTGACTACGTCCTCGAAGCCTGGCACGAGTCGCTGGGCACCCAGACGCAGAACGTGACCGTCGCCACGGGTCAAACCGCAGAGGTGTCGTTCACGTTTGCGCAGTAACGGCGGCCGTTACGAGCAGCAGGTGAGGTCCGGACGCCGCTCGGCGGCCGGACCTCGCTCACTTGAATATGCCTCACCATCGAGGCACGTGGCACAGGGGGCCTCATCCCCTCCGGTTGTCCCATGACCTGGCTTCACCTGTATGCCCGGTTTCTCTGCGCCGCCACGCTCGTGCTGATCGCGGCCGGCGGTATGGTGACGAGCACCGGCTCCGGGCTCTCTGTTCCTGATTGGCCCAACAGCTACGGGTATTTCATGTTCTCGTTCCCGCTCTCTAGCATGGTGGGCGGCATTTTCTATGAGCACGGTCATCGCCTGATCGCGTCGAGCGTGGGTGTCCTGACGATCGGGATGACGGTCTGGCTGTGGCGTGTCGACCCGCGCCGATGGATGCGCCGACTTGGAGTGGTCGCGCTGGCGGCGGTCATCCTGCAGGGTCTACTTGGCGGAATCACGGTGCTCTATTTCCTGCCCACGGCGGTCTCGGTGTCACACGCGGGTCTGGCAGAAATTTTCTTCTGTCTGACCGTGTGCCTCGCCCTCTTTACCTCTGCCGGGTGGCGACAGAGGGGCACGACGGGCAGTCACACCCCAGTCGCACGCCACTCGACCGAACTGACCGCGGTGGCGCTGGCGACCGCGCTTCCCGCGCTGGTCTTTGCGCAGATCCTCGTTGGCGCGACCATGCGACACACCGGCGCCGGACTGGCGATCCCAGATTTCCCGCTGGTCTTCGGCGGTGTCGTGCCGAACGAGTGGACATTTCCGATCACCGTGCACTATGCCCACCGCCTAGGCGCAGGGGTGACCGCGCTAGTCATCTTCGCCACCATGCGCCAAATCGCGATGCACCATCGCGGCCGGCTGGATCTCCTTCGACCAGCTGGACTCTTGACCGTGCTGGTGCTCGTCCAGATTGGCCTCGGCGGCTGGACGGTGTTGAGCGGACGAGCCCCGGTCGTCAATACCGCGCACGTGGCGACGGGAGCGCTGGTGCTCGCCACGTCGCTCTTGCTGGCGTTGCGAGTCAACCGACACCGGTTTCCCGATGCGCGCCCGTCCGTGGCGTATCCCCAGTCGCCGGTGGCGGTCCCGGCCAAGAGGGCTGCCAGCGGGGCAGTCGTATGACAACTGAAGCGGCGGCGATCACGGCGCCGCGCAGTCGGCTGGCCGATTTCGTCGCGCTCACGAAACCACGCCTGAACTCACTCGTCGTCGTCACGGCCGGCGTCGGCTATGTCGCGGCTCGTGGCGGCCCGTTCGAGGTGATCACGTTCCTTCACACCACGGTCGGGGCCATGCTGGTGGCGGGCGGCGCGGCGGCGCTCAACCAGGTGGCGGAACGCGACCTCGACAAACAAATGCAGCGTACACGCGATCGGCCGCTGCCGAGCGGCCGGCTGCAGCCGTCGGAGGCAACCTGGGCGGCACTGCTACTTGCAGGGGCCGGGCTCGTGCAACTGGCCCTGGGCGCCAACCTGACCGCAGCGGTGGTCGCGCTGGCCACGCTGCTCAGCTACGTGGCGGTGTATACCCCGCTGAAACGCGCCACGCATTGGGCGTTGCTGGTCGGGGCGGTGCCGGGCGCTCTGCCGGTCGTCATCGGCTGGTCGGCGGCGGCGCCGCTCTCGGCCGGTGCATGGTCGCTCTTCGCGGTCGTCTTCGTATGGCAGCTCCCACATTTCCTGGCCCTGACGTGGTTGTTCCGCAATGACTTCGCCCGCACCGAACTGCCGCTGTTGTCCAACGCCGACCCGAGCGGCCGGCGCACCGCCACCCATCTACTGGTCTACGCGGGGATGTTGATCCCGGTGAGTGTGACCCCGACCTGGTATGGCGTGGCCGGGACGACCTATGCCGTCGGCGCCGTCGCGCTGAGTGTGGGTCTGCTGGCGCTCGCTGTGTGGTTCGCTCGCGGACGAGGCACCGAGCGAGCTCGGCTGCTGTTCCGAGCCACTCTGCTCTACCTACCGGTCGTGTGGGGTTTGCTGCTGCTCGACAGCGCGGGATAGCAGCCCATGGTGAAAGTACCGCGTCCCACCGAGACGGGCGCTGGACCCGCCGAACAAGGCGAGAAGAGGGAAAATACCGGCAGTATGCGACCGATGAATAATGTGGATGGCGGGATGCAGCGCCCGTCGAATGCAGCGGCACTTGCACCACGGGCTGCTAGGGCATGTTCGACGTCATGATGCTGCCCGCGGTCAACGCGGGGCTCAACGCCGTGGCGTCCGTGCTGCTCGTCCTAGGATACTGGCAAATTCGCCACGAACGGATCGAACAGCACCGGCGGTTCATGCTGGCGGCGTTCGCCACCTCGGCCCTGTTCCTGGTCTCGTACCTCCCCTATCACGCGCAAGTGGGCTCACAGCCTTTCACCGGGCAGGGTCCCATCCGGATCGTGTGCTTCACGGTCCTGGCCTCTCACATCATCCTGGCCGCGCTGATCCTGCCGCTGGCGCCGGTGACGCTCCGGCGTGGCTTGCGCGGCCAGGACGCGAAGCACCGGGCCAAGCGCGCTGGACCCTCCCTATCTGGCTCTACGTGTCGGTGACTGGGGTGGTGNTCTACTGGATGCTGTACCAGATGTAGGTCTGNCGACCAACGTCGGTCTCAGTGTGGGATGTGCCGACATCGCCGANCACACCGACGACATCACGGCCCGCGTCCACGCCGCCGATGAAGACATGTCTCGGAACAAACAGGGAACGCTAGACGGCGCTGCGAGTTGACGGTCCGGTGAGGGCGGCCCGTCGTCACTCGTATAAGAGATACGGCGTGACCAGTCGCCGCCACGCCTCCTCGTCGGCGGCCCAGCCGGCTGCGATCTCCAAGGTGGCATCGCCACCACGTAGCCTGGAGACCACCGAGGCCGACCCGAACAGCCGGACCACGGCCTCCAGGTCGAATTGATCCCCAAATAGACGGAGCAGCGCGGCCGCGACTTCGAGCCCGAACCGCACGGGTCGGAATCGGTCTCGATCGGTCACCACAAAGAACACCCCGTCACACAGTTCACCGNCGAACCGGCTCGACGACGGACGGAAGCGGACGGGATACGTCCGCACACCCGGAAGCGCCAGCGCGTTCAGTTCCCGCGCCAGTCGCACCCCATCGATCCACGGCGCCCCGATCTGCTCGAACGGGGTGTGGGTGCCTCGGCCGACCGACAGGTTGGCTCCTTCGATCGCCCCGATACCGGGGTAGAGCAACGCCTGATGCAGNTTTCGCAGATTCGGTGACGGGTCCACCCAGGGCAACCCGGTCTCATCGAACCAGCGGCCCCGNCGCCACCCTCGGGCCGGCACCACCTCTAGCTCGGCCCCGATGTCCCGCTCCGCGTTGAAGAGCCGCGCGAGCTCGCCGAGCGTGAGGCCGTGACGGACGGGAGCCGGAAAGTANCCGGTGAATCCGAGCANCGACTCGTCCAGGGCCGGACCTTCGACGGCGCCTCCGATCGGATTGGGTCGATCGAGCACCATCACGCGCACGCCTGCCTCCGACGCCGCTTCCAGCACGTAGGCCATCGTCGTGGCATAGGTGTAGAACCGAGCCCCGACGTCCTGCAGGTCGATCACGATCGTGTCAAGGCCCTGCAACGTCGAGGCTGAGGGACGCCGCGTGTCCCCNTACAGCGAATGGATGGGCAGCCCCGTGCCGAGGTCTCGGTCCGATGACACCGGACCGTCCAGCCGCCCCTGGATGCCGTGCTCGGGACTGAAGAGGGAGACCAGTTCCACGGAGGCCTCATCGTGCAGCAGGTCGACGGTGGTCGCCCCGTCGCGCGCCCGCCCGGTCTGGTTCGTGACCAAGCCGACTCGCGAGCCGGACAATCGCGTGAAGCCCTCCTCTCGCAGCACGTCGATACCGGTCCACACCGGCCGATCTCCCAGGTTGACCGCCGCGCCGTCGTCCACAAGCGACGCCGCAACCAGGGTGGCGACCTGCCCTCGCAGCCCGGTCACATCACCTTGACCGGAGGGATGAAGTCGGCTGGAGAGAAACACCACGAACGTGTCTGAGCCNGGATCGAGCCACAGCGACGTACCCGTGAACCCGGTGTGTCCAAAGGACCCGACCCCAAACAGGTCTCCGCGGTTGGACGAGAACCGCGAGTCGATGTCCCAGCCNAGNCCCCGGCGGTCCGGCAAGTGGCTCGGGGTCGAGATCGCCGTCATCCGCGCGACGGTACGCGGCGTNAGGACNCGGACCCCGTCGAGCGCCCCGCCGCGGAGCAGCATCAGGCTGAAGCGGGCCAGATCGCGAGCCGTGCTGAACAGACCCGCGTGACCGGCCACCCCGCCCATACGCCGCGCTGTCGGGTCGTGTACCACGCCACGCAACATGCGGGCCCCTGGTCCCCCACACGGCCACGCCAGCGGGGCGCACGCCTCTGTGGGTGCAATCCGCGGGGTCAGCGCGGACGGCGGCGTGAACAGGGTGTCTCTCATGCCGAGCGGCTCGAATATGCGTGCCTGGGCGAAACGGTCGACGGTCTGGCCGGTCACACGCCGCACGATCTCCGCTAGCAACATGAAGTTCAGGTCGCTGTAGATGAACCGCTCCCCCGCCGCGGCCTCTGGTATCTCGTTGGCCGTGCGCGCGATAGCGACGCCCGCTCCCTCGAAGACCTCCTCCAACGGCAGATCCGGCCGCAGCCCGGACACATGAGTAAGGAGGTGGGCGACCGTGATTCTCTCCTTGCCATGGATTGCAAACTCTGGGATATGTGTCACGACTGGGTCACGCAGGCGAAGCCGCCCGTCCTCCAGCAGCACCATGACGCTCGTAGTGGTGGCGACCGCCTTCGTCAACGAGGCAAGGTCGAACACTGTGTCGAGGGTCATCGGATCGACCGAACCGTCGACAGAACGCGCCCCGAACGCGCGCTCGTACACGATTTCCCCATGATGTCCGACCAACACCACGGCCCCGGGTAGCCGACCCGCTTGCATCGCCGCCTCGATCAATGGTCCGATCTGACGCAACCGGGTGCGATCGATCTCGGCCGAGAGAGGGAGAGTCAGCGCAAGGAGGCACACACACACCAGCAACCGATGTCGAAATGCGGGCGTCATCCGCGCGTCACATCCAAGAACGGAACGACGGTTGTGGTCTCCTGTCGGCAACGATTGGATTATACTTTCTGACCATACTGCCTGATCGGCTGGGATTGCTCTGGACTGACTTGGATCCACAATGCCCTGTCCTTCCACTTGGGGAAGACCCTCTATGCAATTCGCCATACGACCACTTGCCCACGGACTCTTCGTAATCGGCGGTCTGCTGCTCTGCGTCACATCGCAGGCTGCCGCGCAGGGACGTATCCGGGGCCTGGTCGCCGACCGGGACGGCGCGCCGGTCGTCGGGGCCGTGATCACGGCCGAGGAACTCGCGGCCAACGGGACCAGCCTGGCCACGACAGATGCGTCTGGCCGTTTCTCGTTTATCGGTTTAAGTCGGGGCGAATGGGTTTTTGTCGTCCGAGCCGACGGATTCGAACCGGTTCAGGGTGTCGCCGACATCCGGGGGTCGGGACCGAGCACCGCGGTCCAGTTCACGATGGACCGTGACCTCTTCAATCCGCCGGCGCCCACGGCTGGTGTGCTGGCTGGACTGAAAGCGACGGATCTGGTCGAGAGTCTAGGGCAAGCTGACCGGCTGTTCGACACCGGTGACTACGAATTGGCGATCACTGCGTACCAGGCGGTGCTGGCCTCAGCGCCGGCGCTAACCAGCCTCCATCTGGAAATCGGGCATGCGCACCGGGAGCTACAGCAGTGGGAGCAGGCGGTGGCCTCCTATCGCGCCGCGCTGGCCGCCGATCCCTCCAGTTCGGAAGCGGCGGCGGCGCTCGACTTGGCCGGCGTGGCCACACGCGATCGGTAACCGACCCGGGGTGCTTGGGTTTATACTTGAGTTGACGAATCTGCGGCGCTGGACGCGCGTGTCCGAGCGCAAACCCGAGTCATGAGCTGCTGCAATCGTGAATAATTCGAGACCTAGGAGTTGCCCCATGCGCAAGCCTTTCCTGACGTTTCTCGTGATCCTGCTAGCCACCGGCATGTTGGCCCCGAGCGCACTGGCCCAGGGCGGCATCCTGATGGGCAAGGTGTTGGATGAAGACACCGAATTACCAATCGCGAACGCCACCATCGCTCTGGAAAACCCGTCGGCGAACCCCCCACGAATCGAAGAGACATCGAATGATCAAGGTGACTTCACGATGCTCGGCCTCAACAGCGGCGCGTGGTCCATCACCCCGAGCGCGGAGGGGTACCAGCCGAATCCTGGAACGGTGATGGTCCGCCAGGGCAACAACCCCGCTCTCTCGTTGTATCTGAAGCGTATCCTGCACCCATTGGAGCTGGCTCTCGGTGAGGAGGCGCTCGAAGGGTTGGATCCCGTAGCCATCAGCGACCAGCTCGCGGCCGCGGATGCCGCTTACGAGAGTACCGACTGGGACGCGGCGCTGAGCGGCTATGATTCGGTCCTGGCCCAGCTCCCAATGATGACGGACTTGCAGATCAAACGAGGCAACACCCTGCAAATGGTGGAACGGTACGGTGAGGCGATCGAGGCATTCGAGGCAGCGGCGATCGGCGACCCACGACTCCAACCCCAAATCGATACCGCCATCGCCCGCCTGAAGGTGGCGCGGGGTGACGAAGGCGCGGCAGAGGCGCTCGCCAGCAGCGGCGCCGGTTCGCGGGAAGATCTCTACAACCTGGGCGAAGTCGAATTCGGCAAAGGCAACGTCGAGGGCGCGGTCGGCTGGTACGAACAGGCTGCCGCTGCAGACCCGGACTGGGCGTTGCCCCTCTTCAAGCTTGGACTGGCCGCACTGAACCAGGGCGACATGGAGGGCGCGAAAGGATTCTTCGCCCAGGTCGTCGAGAAAGATCCGAACTCCGCCGAAGGCGCCCAGGCCAAGGCCACGCTTGACGCGCTCCCCTGAGCGACACCCCGACCTACAGTGGTGAAATCGACTGGCGCATGGTTGGACACTCCCTCCAACCATGCGCTTGTTTTCGTTCGGCCAAGATGCAGCCGTGAACCGCGCTGCAGTTACACATCTCTATTTTAGTCAGTAGTTTACTGGATGTGTGTCAATGCAAGACGACATTGGCGCGTCTATTGCCAAGACGTCCCCGGCGGCCGGATCTGGCCTGCTTCCGAGAGCAAGGCTTCGGTCCTACCGCATGCGTTGCGTTGCATCCACGTAGACACGCAAGCAGCGGCGCGAGGCTCAACACCAGCAACGCCGGCCATCTCCAGATAGCAAGGAGCCCCAGCGCTACAAACTCCGTATCTTCGGCATCTACAACATGGACCTCGGACGCTTCGGCAACGTCGACGTTGGCGGCATTCTGCGCGCGAACTCCGGACTGGCCTACAGTCTCCGGTCGAGCGGCGTCAGCGCGAACGCGACCCAGCGGGCGTTGCTCACCAGACTCGGCTATCCTGACCGGCCATCCTCCTGGACAATCTACTACTCGCAGGGCCGTGGCTCGGAAACGTTCGACGGCTACGGGGTCTTCNACCTGTCCGTCAACTACGACATCCCAGTGTGGGAATCACTCAGCCCGTGGATCAAGGCGGAGGTCTTCAACCTGCTGAACAACGAGAAGCTGACCTCCACCAACGTGACGGTCCGGCCGGACACGAGCGGCACGGTCGACGCGCTCGGGATTCCGACCACGTTCACCGAGGGCTCACGCTTCGGAGAGGCGACCTCNCCTGACAATTACCCGCAGTNCATCCCAGGACTCGACGGACTCCGNGCGTTCCAGTTGGCCTTCGGCCTCCGTTGGTAGAACTATACGGTCTGGCCGAGACGAGAAGGGGGTGCNCGCCGGCACTCCCCNTTTTCTTGCTTCCTGTCCTCAGACCAGGTGGCACTCAGGAACCGCACGCAGCTGGTCCGAAGGGNTCTGACTGCNCTACTCCGCTGGCTCGGGGCGCGCATTGTCCCGCTACCCGGGCGAACAATTGACAGCAACCGCACATCCGATTNATACTGTGTCCAGAAATGAATGAACGTTCATTCATANAATCCCTCGCAGGCCATTCATGCCAGTAGTTGCGTCTCCACGCCGTCTGACCAGAACGCAGCCAGCCGGCGACAAAGGCGAGTTGATTCTGCGCGCGGCCACGAAGCTGTTCGCGCGCCGCGGTTTCTTCAACACCCAGGTCGCCGACGTGGCTCGTGAGGCAGGAATTGCCGCCGGCACCGTGTATCTGTATTTCAAGAGCAAGGACGACCTGCTGATTTCCATCTTCGAGCGCACGATGGGCCANGGCATGGACGAGGTTCGACGGGCCCTGACGGACGTCACCGACCCGGTCGAACGCCTGCGCGTGCTGGCCCGGCTACATCTCTCCCGCCTGGGTGCAGACCGCGACCTCGCGGTGGTGTTCCAGGTCGAACTACGACAGTCCATCAAGTTCATGGAGCACTTCTCGTCGTCGCTCCTCCAGGACTATCTGCACACGTTGCGCGACGCCATTGGTGACGCCCAACGCGCGGGACGCTTCCGGAGAGAAGTCAGCGCCACCTTTGCCGCCAAGGCGCTGTTCGGCGCCTTGGATGAGATGGCGACCAACTGGGTACTCAGCCGCGAGCGCTATGCGCTCGCAGGTCAGGCCGACGANGTGGTGACGTTGTTCGTCAATGGAATGAAGCTATGAAAAACGTTCGCTCGGTCGCGGTCCTCGGCGCCGGCACCATGGGAGCCCAAATCGCCGCCCATGTGGCCAACGCCGGACTGCCGGTGCTCTTGCTCGACCTCGACGCGGCCGCGGCCGCGGCCGGTCTGAAACGGGCGGCGACACTGTCGCCGGATCCGTTCTTCACCCGCCAGGCCCAGTCACTCATCCGCCTCGGTGGCTTCGACACCGATCTGGAGAGAATCGCGGACGCTGACTGGATCGTCGAGGCCATCATCGAACGGCTCGACGCCAAGCAGTCATTGCTCGCGCGGGTGGAGACTCATCGCCGGGGCGACGCGATCGTGAGCTCGAACACCTCCGGCATTCCGATCGGCTCGATTGCCGAGGGCCGGGGGGCAGACTTCCGCCGGCACTGGCTCGGTAGCCATTTCTTCAATCCTCCGCGGTATCTCCGGCTGGTCGAGATTATCCCCACCGCCAACACCGCCCCGGAGGTCGTCAGCGCCTTGTCGTCATTCGTCGACCACCAGCTCGGCAAGGGTGTGGTGGTGACGAAAGACACCCCCGGGTTCATCGCGAACCGCATCGGACTTTATGGCGTTGCCTGCGTCCTGAGGGAGTTGGCGGACGGGCAGTTCACCATCGAGGAGATTGACGCGATGACCGGCCCAGCCTTGGGTCGACCAAAGAGCGCCACGTTCCGCACGATGGACATCGCGGGCATCGACATCCTGGCCCATGTGACGACGGACCTCGCCAAGCGGCTGGAAAGCGATGACGAGCGTCAGGGATTCGACCTGCCGCCTCTCGTCGGCGAACTCCTCGACCGAGGCTGGATCGGTGAGAAAGCGGGTCAGGGCTTCTACAAGAAGGAGCGCGGCCTCAACGGCAGCACCATCTTGACGCTGGACCCGTCGACGATGGCGTACAGGCCGCGTCAGTCGCCGCGCCTGGCCTCACTCGACGCGGCCCGGACCATCGAGGACAGTGCCGAGCGAGTGCGCTCGCTGTTTGGCGCCCGCGACAAGGTCGGCGATTTCATGCGGGCGACGCTCGGCCGCACCCTGCTCTACACCGCGGAGGCCGCGGCGTCGATGGCCTACACGCCAGACGATGTCGATCGCGCGTTGCGCTGGGGGTTTGGCTGGGAACTCGGGCCCTTCGAGCTGCTCGACACCATCGGGCTCGACGCGGTGCTGGCCGCCTGTGGCCCCAACCCAGACACGGCCGACCTGTCCGCCGCCGCCCGCGAATGGGCCGGGCTCGACCCACGGTCGACCGCGCCGCGACGCCTACGCAGCGCCCCGCTGCCCCCGGCCGGCCCCGACCTGCAGATTCTCGCCACAGCGAAACAGCGGGAGCGGGTCGTGAAGCGCAAGGCGGGCGCCAGCCTGGTGGATCTTGAGAATGGTGTACTCGCGGTGGAATTCCACTCGAAGCTGAACACCATCGGCGGCGACACGGTCCAGATGCTGATCGGCGGCGTTGCTGAGGCGGCAGAGCGGTTCGACGGACTGGTCGTGGGTAACGACGCGCCGAACTTCTGCGCCGGCGCGAACCTGATGATGGTGCTGCTCGAAGCCCAGGAAGGGAACTGGGAGGAGATCGACCTGATGGTACGGGGCTTCCAACGCGCCGTCATCGGGCTGCGGTACTCGCCCGTGCCCGTCGTCGTGGCACCGGCCGGGCTGACCCTCGGAGGCGGTTGCGAGATGGTGTTGCACGCCGACCGTGTTCAGGCCGCCGCCGAGTCCTACATGGGGCAGGTCGAGGCCGGCGTCGGCCTGGTCCCGGCCGGCTGCGGCACCAAAGAATTGACAGTGCGGGCCGTCGACGCCACGGTGCGCGGGGCTGACCCGCTGCCCCGGCTGCAGCGTGCCTTCGAAACAATCGGCTTCGGCACGGTGTCGACCAGCGCGGCCGACGCCAGGCGACTCGGGCTGCTACGCGACATCGACGGCATCACGATGAACCGCGAGCGCCTGATGGCGGACGCCAAGTCCACCGTCCTCGACCGCGTGCGCGATGGCTATCGCGCGCCGGCACGACGCATGGCCATCCAGGTGGGTGGCGAGGATCAACGGGCCGCCCTAGACCTGGGCGTCCATCTGGCCTGGCGGGGTGGGCGAATCAGCGATCATGACGCGCTGATTGCGCGCAAGATCGCCCGGATCATGACCGGTGGCGATCTTCCCCACCCGGCGAGCGTGACGGAGCAGTATCTACTCGATTTGGAGCGCGAGGCGTTTCTGAGCCTGTGCGGCGAGCGCTCGACGCTCGAGCGAATCAGCCACACGCTCAAGACCGGCAAGACGCTGCGGAACTAAGTACGGACGCTGACCAGAATAGGTGTCCTTAGGATGACCGCGCATGATTGACGTCGGATCCGGACCACCACTCCTGCTCATTCCTGGTGTCCAGGGACGTTGGGAGTGGATGGAGCCGGCGGTCGAGAGCTTGAGACGGCACTGCCGAGTCATCAGTTTCTCGCTGGTCGGCGATACCGGCAGCGACCGGCGGTTTGACCCGGCTCGTGGTTTCGACAACTACGTGGACCAAGTCGAAGATGTGTTGGCGCATGTCGGCGTCGGCGCCGCCGCGGTCTGCGGGGTGTCGTTCGGCGGGCTCGTGGCGCTGCAGTGGGCGGCACGGCGACCGGAACGAACCAAGGGGTTGATCCTGGTCTCCACGCCGCCACCAGACTTCACACCGGGATGCCGGATCCAGTGGTATCTGCGCGCGCCGCGGCTCCTCTCACCGCTGTTCGCGGTGCAGTCGCCCTTTCGGCTGGGACCCGAGATCTGGCGAGCGTTCGACAGTGTCGGCGACCGGATCAGATTCGCCGGCCGCTACCTCGCGCGGGTTGCGCGTTCGCCGTTCTCGCCGACCCGGATGGCGGAGCGGGCACGTTTGTTGACGGCCGTCGACTTTGACGAGGCATGCCGACGCGTGTCGGCCCCCACACTGGTCGTCACGGGCGAGCCCGGGCTCGACCGGGTCGTGCCGGTCACCGGGACCCGGTCCTATGCGAACCGCATCAGCGGCGCTCGTCACCAGACATTGGAACGCACCGGGCACATCGGTCTGGTGACACGGCCAGGCCCCTTTGGCGACATCGTCGGTCGATTCGTAGCAGAGCGCACTCTCGACGCGGAGACCATTCGACGGCCGGCCTAGGGGCGCCAGCGGACACTCGAACCATGGAACTCAACCCGCTGGTGCGTAGCCCGATTCGGCAGTTTCCCGGACCCGTGGGCACACTCGAGGCGCTATTTGAACACCCCCCCGACAGTCCCCGCGCCGTCATGATTTTCGGCCATCCGCACCCACTGCACGGCGGGACCATGCACACCAAGGTCGTGTATCGTGCCGCCAAGACGTTGCTGAAACTCAGGTGCGCCGTCCTCCGATTCAACTTCCGAGGCGTCGGTGCCAGCGACGGCCAGTGGGACGGCGGCCTTGGTGAGCAGGATGACTTTGTGGCGGGGATCGAGCTGGCGGCAGCCACCTATCCCGGGGTCGACCTGTGGGCCGGCGGGTTCTCTTTCGGTGCCTGGATCGCGCTGTGCCGCGGCGTCGCGGACCCGCGAATCACGACGCTGCTGGCGATTGCCCCTCCGGTAGGCCGGTACGATTTCACCGACGTGGCCAAGAGCCAGAAGCCGATGCACTTCATTCACGGCGAGCTGGATGAACTCATACCGGTGGCCCAGATGCGGGCTCAATACCAGGAAATCAGCGAGCCGAGGACGCTGGCCGTCATCGACGGCGCCAACCATCTGTTCGACGGAAAGGTCGCCGAGGTCGACGACGTTATCCTGACCAGATTTAAGATCCACGCGGAGGAACAGTCATGACGGACGCGGTAGTCGTGTCGGCGGTTCGCACGGCAGTCGGGAAAGCGCCGAAAGGCACATTGCGAGCGACCAGACCGGACGAGATGGCCGCCACGGTCATTGCCGAGGCGCTGAAGCGAGCGCCAGGGATCGAACCGAGCGAGGTGGAGGACGTGATGCTCGGGTGCGCAATGCCGGAAGGCGAGCAGGGTCTGAATGTGGCGCGGATCGCCAGCCTCCGCGCCGGGGTGCCGATCGAAGCGTCGGCCGTCACGATCAATCGGTTCTGCTCGTCTGGCCTCCAGGCCATCGCGTTCGCGGCCGAACGGATCATGGTCGGGGCGGCCGAGACTATTGTCGCGGGCGGCACCGAGTCGATGAGCCTCATTCCGATGGGCGGCCACAAGATTGCACCCAACCCGGCACTGATGCGTGACTATCCGGACGTGTATCTGTCCACCGGGCTGGTGGCGGAGAACCATGTGCGTGAGGCAGGCGTCTCACGAGAGGAGCAGGACACATTCGCGCTCCGGAGCCACCAGCGCGCCATCGCCGCCATCACGGCCGGACGCTTCCGCGACGAAATCGTTCCGCTAGAGGTACAGGAGGTGGTTCCGGCCAACGGCAAGGGCGAGGCTCCCACGGTGCGCACGTTCGTGTTCGATACGGACGAAGGGCCACGCTCCGACACCTCCCTTGAGGCCCTTGGTGCACTGCGACCGGCGTTCCATGTCAAGGGCAGCGTGACCGCCGGCAACTCGTCGCAGACCAGTGACGGCGCCGCCGCCCTGGTGGTGACGTCGCGTGAACGGGCCGAGCGGGCCGGCCTGACGCCGCTGGCGCGCTTCGTCGCCTATGCGACGGCCGGGGTTGAGCCGGAACGGTTCGGGGTGGGCCCGGTCCCAGCGATTCACAAAGTACTGACCCGAGCGGGACTGACGCTGGATGACATCGACCTGGTGGAGCTGAACGAAGCGTTCGCTGCGCAAGCACTGGCCTGTCTTCGGGAGCTTCCCATCGACCCTGACAAGCTCAACGTCAACGGCGGCGCTATCGCGCTCGGCCACCCGCTGGGCTGCACCGGCGCCAAACTGACAACCTCGCTGCTCTATGAGCTCGAACGCCGGCAGGGGCACTACGGCCTAGTGACCATGTGCGTCGGCGGCGGCATGGGCGCGGCCGGTATCTTCGAACGAGTGACCTAGTGCCCTAGCGGCCCGAGTCTCATCACGCTCTTCGCTCCAGCACCGACAGCTCCCCGTCCTACCATCGAGGTATTTCATGACGACCACCGCACCGACAGCACCGACGATCACCGGCGGCATCTGGCTTCTCGAGGACACACCTCCCGGCACCGTGTTCACACCAGAGAGGCTGACCGACGAGCATCGGCTGATGGACCAAACAGCGGAAGAGTTCGCCACCAAGGAGGTCATGGCGCACCACGATCAGCTCGAAACGAAGGACTGGAATCTGGCCAGACGGCTGTTTCGACGGTCTGGCGAACTCGGTCTGATGGCCACCGACGTGCCGGAGGCGTATGGCGGCCTCGACCTCGACAAGGCGTCGTCGGTCGTCGTAGGCAGTCGCATCGGGCAGTGCGGGTCGTTCGGATCGAGCTTCGGCGCCCAAACCGGCCTGACCATCTTGCCGCTCGTCTGCTTCGGCACCGAGGTGCAGAAACAGCGGTATCTGGGCAAACTCGTCAGTGGAGAGTGGGTCGGCGCCTACTGCCTGAGCGAGTCAGGGTCCGGATCCGACGCGCTCGGAGCAAGAGCGCGCGCCACTCGCCAGGACGACGGAAGCTATGTGCTGAGTGGCGAGAAGATGTGGATCACGAACGGGGGTTTCGCCGACCTCTTTGTGGTGTTCGCCAAGGTGGATGGCGAGCAGTTCACCGCGTTTCTCGTCGAGCGCGACTACCCGGGTCTGAGTACCGGCAAGGAGGAGCACAAGATGGGCCTCCATGGCTCCTCCACGACGCCGGTCATCCTGCAAGAGGTCCGCGTGCCGGCCGACAACGTGCTGGGCGACGTTGGGAAGGGGCACAAAGTCGCGTTCAATACCCTCAACTACGGTCGGTTCAAGCTGGCGGTTGCGGCGAACGGGAGCGCACGAGTCGCCATCGGCGAGGCGGCGCGGTATGCCGCAGATCGGCACCAGTTCGGCCGGCCGATCGCGAGCTTCGGTGCAATCCGGCACAAGCTGGGTGAAATGTTGGTTCGGGCGTTCGCAGTCGAGAGCATGATCTACCGCACGACCGGGCTCCTGGATGGGGCGCTGTTCGATCACGACTCGGCCGACCCAACGCTGTTGCGTCAGGCCCTGGAAGAGCTAGCGATCGAGTGCTCGATTCTGAAGGTAGCCGGTAGCGAGATGGTCGACTACGTGCTCGACGAGAACGTCCAGATCCATGGCGGCAATGGATTCGTCAAAGACTATCCGGCCGAGCGGCACTACCGCGACGCGCGGGTGAATCGAATCTTCGAAGGCACGAACGAGATCAACCGGCTGCTCATACCCGGTACCCTGATCCGCCGCGCCCTCAAGGGCGGCCTGCCGTTGATTGCCGCAGCCAGGAAGCTCCAAGACGAGATCATGGCTCCCCCATCGCTGCCCGAATTGTCAGACGAACCGCTCGACGACCAACGACAGGCCGTGTCCGCCTTCAAGAAGGCCTCGGTGATGGTGCTGGGGCTGGCCATGCAGCAATACGGTGAGAAGTTGACGGACGAACAGGAGATCCTCTCGTGGGCCGCCGACATCGTCATCGACACCTTCGCCGCCGACAGCGTGGTGGCGCGCGCCGCGCAAGCGTCCACCGAGGCGCCGAACACCGCCGCGCTTCAACGCGACGCTGCCTGTGTCTACGTGAACGACGCGACAACCCGGATTGACGCCGCCGCCCGCTCGGCTCTCGCCGCAATGTTCGAAGGAGACGACCTTCGCTTGAATCTGGCCGCGCTACGCCGGTTGCTCAAGGTGACGCCGGTGAACACGGTGACCATGCGCCGTCGACTTGCGGAGGCGGTCGTCGACAGGGCAGGATATATGTTGAGTTGACAGCCCGTGGGCTGCTCGGAAAGTGGCAGACGCAATGAACGGTTCGAGACGCGGTGTGTTGATGGACGGGGCCCGGATCGTCCTCGGACTGGGACTGGGCTATCTGGTGCTGGCGGGGACAGCCGGATGCACCAGTGCCCCTCCGCCCGATGAAAGTGGTTGGCTGGACTTGTTGTTGGAAGACCGAGCGCTGAAGGATCAGTTCTTCCGCGAAGCGCCGGACTCGCCGATTCCGATCGAGCGACGGGGTGCGCTGCTCCCGATCAACTACTACGCTCCCGACCAGGCCTATCGCGTCCCGGCTGCACTCGAAGTGTCGCCAGATGAGGAGATCTTCGAAATCCCGTACTCGACCGGCGAAATCTTTCCGATGCAACGAGTGGGCGTCCTCAAGTTCGCGCTCAACGGCCAGCCGATGCAGCTGGCGGCCCTGGCCGAAGCCCCGGTGCGTTCCATTGAGGCATTGTTCATCATGTTCAAGGATGAGACCAACGATGGCGACACCTACGGGGGCGGGCGATACATAGAGCTTCCTCGCACCGCGACCGGCCACTACGAACTCGATTTCAACCGCGCGTTCAACCCGAACTGTTACTACGACGAGTCATGGGAGTGCCCGGTGCCGCCACGGGAAAACTGGCTGCCCGTTCCGATACCCGCCGGCGAACAGCTCGCACCGGGGTTCGGCGCGCCCTACAGCGCACCACCGTCGACCGAGAGCGACACGGCAGCGACGCCGCCGAGCCAACCCTAGCAGCCCGTGCCCCTGTCAGGCGTCGTTTTTGACTTCGACGGCGTGCTCGCTGACAGCGAGCCGCTGCACCTGCGCGCTTTCCAGCAGGCGCTCGCGCCGTGTCACATCACACTCGCGGCAAACGACTACTACGAACGATATCTGGGATTCGACGATGTCGGAGTGTTTCGCGCGGTCGCGCGGGATGGCAGGTGGGAGCTAACGGAAGCGACCCTGGCCGAGTTGGTCACGGTCAAAGGCAAGCGCTTCGATGAACTCGCGAAACAGGGGGCTGCCCTGTTTCCGGGCGCGGCCGACGCCGTCCGCCGGATCGCGGGTTGGGTGCCGGTCGCAATCGCATCGGGTGCGCTCCGGGCGGAAATAGAAACACTGCTGTCAACGACCGGGCTTCGCCGTCACTTCAAGACCGTGGTCGCGTCGGGCGACACGCCGCGTTCCAAACCGTCTCCTGATCCCTATGCGAGAGCGGTCGATCTGCTCCGCCCGTTCACCGCGACGGCCGGACTCGACCCGGATGGATGCTTCGTGGCGATTGAAGACTCGAACTGGGGTATCGAATCCGCGCTCGCCGCCGGACTCCGCTGTATCGGAATCGCGCACACCTATCCCGCCGAGACGCTGCGCGACGCCCACCTTGTCCTGCCTTCTATCGACCGGCTCGACATAGAGCAGGCGCGTCAGGCGTGCGAGGACCCATGAGCACCGCCAACCTGCTCGGGGCCGACCTCGTCGAGACTTTCCGGAAAGCGGCGACAAGCGCCGACCCGGATCTGGCGACGCCGGCCCTGCTCATCGCGCGCCTGGGATCCCCGCGCCTCGAAACGGCGGCACACCTGGCCCACCTACATGAAATGGGCCAAACGGCCGCGAAGCGGTTGTCCGTCGACGATGGATCGGATGCTCCGCACGGTCCGATCGACTCGCTCAACCGCTATCTCTTCGACGAGCAGGGATTCAGGGGCAATTCCACCGACTACGAGGACCCGAGAAACAGCTTCCTCAACCAGGTCCTGGAGCGCCGGACCGGGATACCGATCACGCTGGCCGTGGTCTACATCGAAGTCGCACGTCGGGCGGGGGTGCGAGTCGACGGGGTCAACTTCCCCGGGCACTTCCTTCTACGATTTCCGTTCGGACCGGATGAAGACCATAGCGGTGCGGTCTTCGTCGACCCGTTTCATCGTGGCGCGGTCATGTCCGAGACCGACTGCCGGACGTTGCTCCAGCAACGGACCGGCCGTGCGGTCGCATTCGAGCCGGGTATGCTCGCGCCTGCCACCAAATTGCAGATCCTGGTCCGTATGCTCGCGAACTTGAAACGCATCTACGTGGGAATGCGCTCATTTCACCAAGGTCTCGCACTGACCGAACTACTTCTCTCCATCGAACCGTCAGCATTGACCGAACTCCGGGATCGCGGGCTCCTCGCCTACCATCTCAACGACTTCACCACGGCACTGCGAAGTCTCGAGGCCTATCTGCGGTTCGCTCCCCAGGGGGACCATGCTGAGCCTGACCAAGATGACCGGTCGGAAATCTGGAGACACGTCAAAGCACTACGCCGTCGCGTGGCAAGCCTGAACTGACACTAGCGAGGGGGGAGCCAGGTCCGGTGAGCGTCGTCGGGCTGGGGCGCGCTCGCCTCCCCGGGAGGACCCGACCGTTTCCAGTATCCGATCCCCGACGTAGTAATTCCATCGCTCGACGACGCCGTCCTCGTTCTGATCGATTTCGATCTGCAGCACCGTGTTTCCGTCTATGTAGCTCCAGGTATCGACAGTCCCGTTGTCCTCCGAGTCGAAGGTGATCAGCTCGAGCCGACCGGTCTCCATATCGTACTCGGCATCAATCGTACGCTGGGCCCTCAACTGCTCCGGGTCCGGCGCGCATGCGGCCCCGGCGACCCGTGTGACCGCCAACACGCATACCGGCCAGGAGGCCGCCGCGACACTGGGTTGCCCGACCCTGTCAGATCAAACCGTTCCCACGATCTCGATCGGCAAATCGTCCCGATCTCCCCATTCTTTCCAGGAGCCGATGTAGTTCCGTACACGTCGGTAGCCGATAAGTCGGAGGGCCAAATAGCTGTGTGCGGCGCGGTAGCCGCCCTGACAGTAACTGACCACTTCTTTCTCCCGGGTAATGCCTGCCGCAGCGTACATTTCCTGCAACTGCTCCCCAGATTTGAACGCGCCGGTCTCATCAAGGTTACGCGTCCATTCGACGTGCACCGCGCCGGGGACAGCACCCCCTCGCTTGGCGCGGACCGTCGTCCCCTGATACTCACCCTCGGTCCTGGTGTCGAGGATGGCGACATCCGGTGTCTCGAGTCGGTCTCTGAGGTCGCGCCATGTCGCCAACTGCCTCTCGACGCCGCCGACCTGCCAACGACTCGCCCGCGGGGTGACGACGTCCCGAGTCACGCGACGACCCTCGCGCTGCCAGGCGTCGAACCCTCCGTCGAGCAGGCTGACTTCCGGGTGCCCGAAGTACTCAAGAAACCAAAACGCGCGTGCCGCGCGAATGCCGGATTGGTCGTCGTACACCACGACCGGACGAGCCGGCTCGACTCCCCGCGACGCGAGCAAATGCCCGATCATCCAGAGAAAAGCCGCGAGCGGGGCCGGACTGGTGTCAATCAGACTGAGTCCGAACAGGTCGAGATGCACCGCACCCCGGAGGTGACCAACCGCGAACTGCTCGGCGGGTCTGAGATCAAGCAACGTGGGGGAGCCGGGGCTGCCGATTCGTCGAGCCAGCGCCTTGGTGCCGGTCAATAGATGCGGATTCGTATACCCCTTCGGGTTGTCATGCGTTGTCATGCAGTGCAGTCTGCTCCTGAACCTGATTCTCGCACGAGGGTGCCGGCCGGCAGTAAGCGGCCCCTTGCGTACCTACAGAAACGCATATCTGAACAGAAACAGCCCGGCGAAGAGGTAGACGAGCCAGTGCGCTTCACCGCCACGCCGGGTCGCGACCTTGAGCAGCGCGAAAGCGATGAACCCGAATGCGATGCCGTCAGTGATGCTGACGGCGAGCGGCATCACCATCAGCGTCAGAAAGGCGGGCAAGGCCTCTGTTGGGTCGTCCCACTCGATATGGCGTACGCCCTGCACCATCATCGTGCCTACCAGGATCAGCGCCGGCGCCACGGCTGGATATAGCGTGACTCCACCGCCCGCATCGTAGCCACTGCCGATCATCCCTACCAGTGGCGAGAAAAACAGCGACAAGAGAAACAGGGCAGCGATCACAACCGCGGTCAATCCGGTTCGCCCGCCGGCTGAGACGCCGGTGGCACTCTCGACGTAGGCGGTCACCGTGGACGTACCCAATGCGGCGCCCGCGACCGTTCCGACCGCGTCAGCCAGCAACGCGCCACGCGCCCTCGGCAACACGCCGTCACGCATCAGGCCGGCCTGTTCACCCACCGCGACGAGAGTGCCGATCGAATCGAACAACGCCAGGAAGAAAAACACGAAGATGACTGACGCAAACTCGATGCGAAGTGCACCAAGGGGATCGAATTGCCCGAGCGTCGGCACGATCGAGGGCGGCAGCGCGGCCACGCCCTGAAAACGCGCAAGCCCGCCGGCCCACGCCGCGGCCGTGGANACCAGTATCCCGATCAGAATCGCACCGCGGATACCTCGTGCCCACAATACCGCCGTCACCACCAACCCNAGCAGGGCCACCAGCACCGGNGGGGTGCGCAGATCNCCNAGGGCAACCAGGGTGCCGGGCGANGCGACCACGATGCCAGCCCATTGCAACCCGATCGTCGCGATGAGCAGACCAATCCCAGCCGCGATGGCGTGCTTCAACGAACTTGGAATGGCCACGATAAGCCGCTCCCTGAGCCCGAAACCGGCCGTGGCAACGAAGAGCAGGCCAGCGATGGCGACACCGCCCAGCGCCACCCGCCACGGCACGTCCATCGCCACCACCACCGTGAAGACGAAGTAGAAGTTGTGGCCCATCGCCGGAGCGACCGCGATCGGGTAGTTCGCCAGTCCCGCCATCAGAAGTGTGCCAAACGCGGAGGCGAGACAGGTGGCCACAAAAACGGCCCCAAAGTCGAGACCGATGGAGCTCATCAGCGCCGGCTGAACGAACAGGATGTAGGCCAGCGTGAGGAACGTGGTCACGCCGGCCAGCATCTCCGTTCGGGGGGTGGTCCCCTGTTCGGANAGGTGAAACCAGCGCTCGAGGACACCGGCGTCCGTGTTCGTCATCGTTCAAGCTCAGGGCTCACGGCGCAGGACCAGACTCAACTGAGCGCCCACTCTTCACCGTCCACACGCGCACGACCTTCGTCCCTCAACTTGATCAAGTGCGACAGAACGCTCTCCTGAGCGAGCAGCCGAAGCTCCGCCCTGACGCCCTGGTACAGACGGTCCACGATCACATCCGGGTGTCGCGCGCCGGCCCGCATAACGTCAATGATCTGATCCTCCCGCCGCTGGCGATGCTCGAGGTACGCGTCAATGACGGAGCCCGGCGCGTCAATGACGCTCCCGTGAGCCGGTANCATACGCGCCGGCGCCAGATCTCGTACCCGCCGGAGCGACGCGAGATATTNCGTCAGGCTGCCCCCGCGAGAGCTTGGAATTACCACGGAGCTACCCAGTANGACCAGGTCGCCGCAAAACAATGTGCCCCCCGCCTCATCGAAGAAACACAGATGGTCCGGTGCGTGACCGGGGGTGTGCACCGTTCTTAGCGCCCCGTCCCCGGCCGGAATCTGTTCGCCGTCCGCGATCGGTTCGAAGTCGACCGACTGCCGCGTGTCGCGCTCCGGCCACGGCATCTTTCGGAACACGGCGGTTGGCCACCGAGCCGCGATCGGGTCGCAGCCGTCCGCGTGGTCGGGATGCGCGTGAGTCACCAGCACCTGTGTAAGACTTGCCGCCCCGAGCGCGCCGGCCAGGGCGTCCAGGTGGGAAGATTGGCCGGTGGCCGCGTCCAGAAGAGTCGGCGTCTNACCGGAAATGAAATAGGTATTGTTGCCGGCGCCGGTGTACGGCCCGGGGTTGTCGCCGAAAACCANTGTGGTATTCACAGGGGGCCCGAGAGGGGGGTTCTTTGACGAACCGGCAAAAGCGATGACAATTATACGCGTGCCTGATCCCACCCAAGAGTCGTTCACGTCCGATGAGCGTCGTGCGCTGACGCCCTATTTCACCAATCTGGACCAGCCGGTCTTCGCGCTNCGCAACCTCCCTGAGGTGGTCAAGGGCGCCTTGTTCGCTCGCTACTCGCGTTCCGCGAAATCGATTCGACGACTGTTTCTCGACGAGTTCCTGGACAGCGTGGTCGGCGACACCGCCCACGCCGGGATCGGCACCGAGCGCGCAGAGCGTTTGTACGAACGCGTCTTCGGCGACTATGGCGACGACTCGGTCGCCCAGCTCGGCGGAGCGCACCTGGCGTGCGAAGGGGTGTCGAACGTATTGACGAAGGTCCTCGAGCGTGGTCGTCTCATGGCCTATCTCGAGCAGTCGACTCGGTATGTGCCGTATACCGACCGACCGGGCGGCGGATGGAAGTACCTGACGCCCCCCGAGTTGGAAGGGCACGNGCTACGANCCCCGTATCAGGCGACCCTNGATGACGCGTTCCAGACCTACAGCCGATGGATCGAGCCGGCCCAGGCTTACTACCGCCGGCGACACCCAAAGTCGCCGACCGACTCGGACGGAGTGTACCGAGCCGCTATCCGGGCCAAGGCCCTGGACACGCTTCGGGGACTCTTGCCAGCGGCCACTCGCTCGAACGTTGGCATCTTCGGCACCGGTCAAGCGTTCGAGCAGCTGCTGCTGCGTCTACGCGCGCACCCGCTCGCCGAAGCCCGCGACTGCGCCGACCTCATGCTCAGGGAGCTTCGGCNGCTCATCCCCGCCTTTCTGACCCGNGTCGACCGAGAAGACCGCGGGGTTCGTTGGAGTCGCTATCTCACCGACACGCGGAGTGAGACGGGTGCGATCGCGGCACGTCTGCTTGGTCAGATCGACGCCGACCCCCGGCCAGAGGTGGCGCTGACGGAATTCGATCCGGACGGCGAGATCAAAGTCGTCGCGGCGGCCTTGTACGAGTCTTCCCGTCTCTCCGAAAGCCAACTACTGGGGATAGCGCGTGGCATGGGCGCCGACGACCGGGCCGCGGTGCTGCGCGCCTATATCGGGAATCGTGCGAACCGACGTCATCGACCAGGGCGGGCGTTCGAGCGGACGACGTACTCCTTCGAGATGCTGTCGGATTATGGCGCGTTCCGCGACCTGCAACGCCACCGACTGCTCACCATCGAATGGCAAGAACTGACGACAGAGCACGGCTACACCGAGCCGGCCGCCATCGAAGAGATCGGAGCAGTGGATGACTGGCGGCGGGTCATGGACCGGACGGCCGAGATGCACCAGNCGCTNCGNGCCGANTCCTCCCAACTCGCACAATACNCGGTGGCCATGGCCTACCGGATCNGATACCGGATGCAGATGAACGCCCGCGAAGCCATGCACGTGATCGAGCTGCGGACGGCTCCCCAGGGCCACCCTGCCTATCGGCGGGTCTGCCAGCGCATGCACCGTCTCATCGCNGAAGAGGCGGGCCACCAGGCCATTGCCGNCGCGATGACGTTCGCCGACCACTCAGCCGTGGCCCTCGAACGGCTGAGCGCGGAGCGAAACTCCGAGCGTCGACGAGAGGCGCAACCGGGCGGGAGTTAAGGAGCCGGAGCGAGGTCCTACTCGTCGTTCTTCGACCAGAATCGCGAGTACTCGTCCAAGAAGGTCAGGCTGTCGAAGGCGGTCATCCGGTCGAAAAANAGCACGCCATCCAGATGATCCGTNTCGTGTTGAATNACCCGCGCCGGAAAGCCGTTCGCCGTCATCGAAATAGNNTTTCCGTGACGATCCAAGGCTCGGACACGGATGTCCAGGGCTCGAGAGACGCGCCCCCGGATATCCGGGATACTAAGACACCCCTCCCAATCTTCCTCTACCTCTGACCCGACCTGACTGACCTCCGGATTGATGATGACGACCGGCGCCATCGTNCCGTCGTCGTCGTCGATCCCCGCCACGAACAGTCTGATGCTCTCGTGGACTTGGGGACCAGCCAGACCGATGCCCTGACTGTCGTGCATCGTCTCGAACATATCGTCGATGAGGCGCTGGATACGAGGCGTCGTGATCTCAGCGGCGTCGAGCGGGCGAGCTCGCTCGCGAAGCACCGGATGCCCCATCCGGGCGACCTTCAAGATGGACATGGGTCCGAATTATACGTGAGGACCCCGGTCGACATAAGTGCCGTCTCTGGTATCGCGGGGCCCCGCCGATCAGGCGGGGGAAGTGCATTCGCCGGGAGTACACTGGTGTAGGTTTCTATCGTCATCGAGCGTCGACGGGACGGGTTCACCGCATGCACTTTCACGACGAGGACGGCAGCTACCGCTACTGCCCGGCGTGTGGCCACGCGCTTGAGTCTCGCCAGCTGAAGGCTGGAGACCCGAAACGGCTGGTCTGCACGAAGTGCGAGTTCGTGCTGTATCTGGACCCCAAAGTGGCGGTCGGCACCATCATCGCNATGNANGACNGTCGNATCGTCNTGGTNCNACGCGCCATCGAGCCGGGTTACGGACGTTGGGTGTTCCCNGGCGGGTATGTCGACCGGGGAGAGGTCGTCAGCNCCGCGGCCCTCCGAGAAGCTCGCGAAGAAGCGGGGATCGAGATCCGGCTCGATGGACTCGTCAGTATCTACTCATACCCGGGACGCCCACCGGTCATCATCGTCTACGCGGCGACGGCAACCTCCGGCGAACTCCACCACGACGACGAGAGTCTGGAGATCGGGACATTCAGTGAGGATGAGATCCCCTGGGCCGACCTGGCGTTCCGTAGCACCCACGAGGCGCTGCGGGACTACTACGCCGGTGTCCTCCACGCCCACACTCGGTAGGCGCTACTCCGCGACGGTTGACGCAGGCTTCGCCGGGAAGCTGAGGTCCCGCCGGACGGCCGCCGTCACTGCCTGATCAACCAGGAGTTGCACTTCCAACCCCTGCTCGGCCGCGTCCACCTGGCCGGCCCTAGCCTTGGTAGCCGGATGTTTCGGCGTGAACAAGGTGCAGCAGTCCTCGTCCGGGATAATCGACACTTCATACGTGCCAAGCCGCCGAGCCTCCTGCACGATCTCGTCCTTGTCCATGCCGACAAGGGGTCGAAGCACCGGCAACGACGCCACTGAATCGATAACGGACATGTTTTCAAGGGTTTGCGAGGCGACCTGGCCGACTGCCTCCCCCGTGACAAGCGCCCTGGCCCCGCTCGCGAGCGCTATCCGCTCCGCGATCCGCAACATCAGCCGCCGATAGACGACGACCCGCAACGGGGGCGGAATCGCCAAGACCACCTGCCGTTGTATGTCGCCGAACGCCACGAGGTACAGCCGAGTGTCGAGCTGAGAGCGGGTCAATCGATCGGCAATTTCCGCCACTTTGTCCTGTGACGTGTGGGACAAAATGGGGTAGCTGTGGAAGTGGATCAGTCGGACCCGACACCCCCGTTTGACCATTCGGTAGGCGGCCACCGGTGAATCGATCCCGCCCGAGAGTAGACACGCNACNCGNCCGCTCACTCCGCTNGGAAGCCCNCCCGCGCCAGGTTCCTTNTGGAGGTAACAGAACGCCTCGTCGGTCANGGTTTCCACCCGNACGGTCAACTCCGGTCGCTCGAGATCCACTCGCCATCCCTGGGCGGCCTTGATTCGTCCGCCGAGCTGGCGTTCGATCTCGGGAGACGTCAGCGGAAACCGTTTGTCGGCTCGCTGGGCCGTCACCCTGAAGCTCTCCACCTGCANATCGGCCAACTCGGCCAACACGGTTTCGGCGATCGCGTCGAAGTCGCATCTCGTCCTGACCGCCTTCGAGAAATTGGCGATGCCTGGCAGACGGCCCAGCCGTTCGCGAATCTCCTCCCAATTGTCGTCCGAATCGTATTGGACCTCGATTCGCCCCATGAGCGACCGGATCTTGCGAACGCCCAGGTCAGCCGTCGCCGCCCGCACGTTGCTGACGAGCCGCTCGACGAACCAGGGGCGGTTGCGTCCTTTGAGAGCGATCTCCTGGTAGTGCACGATCACGGACTGCATGGTGGCTCCTGACGACGTTCTTGATCATGGCGGGCGACCGACGCTCGATCCAATGACCGCCGACGGCTAGTCGGAAAGCGCGCCCGCGTTGTTCATCGGCCCCGTTCTGCCTGTATACTCCGGCGTCGCTTCGTGTGCGTCCAATCGGACCCTACAAGGAATTCTCCCTGACGCGGCCCGGCGACACGTCTAGTGTCCCGTCTCAGGAGCTCGTTGGTTAAGTCGCCGGCGCGGCGCCCGGTTGCCAAGGCGCGAGGAGGGAGCAAATTGGGCATTTGTGACCGAGGAGCAACGCCGGCAGGCGG
>PAUN01000054.1 GCA_002712885.1 Acidobacteriota bacterium | reverse complement strand
TTCGGTTCGCGCCCCGACGCGGCGTTCAGCCGCTGTTCAGGACCGATGGCAGGGGGATTTCGGCCGCATGGGCTCAGTTTGCGTCCCGGCCGCGATGACCGTCACACGTTGTATGTCGTCCGACATGGCGCGCGCGAGGCGATCGAGGTCTTCGATGTCGATGCCCGGAACGGCGCGCCCGTCTTGACCTGGGAGGGCTGCGCAGAGGCGCCCGAGGGCGTCACCTTCAACTCGGTGACCGCGTTGCCCGGCCAAGGCTTCGCCGCGACACACTTCAATCGTCCGGTCGGTGCGCTGTGGGAGTGGCAGCCTGAGACCGGGTGGGCGCAGGTGCCCGGGTTCGAGACCAACGGGCCAAACGGTCTCGTCTCGTCGCCCGACGGCCGGTGGTTCTATGTCGGGGGCTGGGGTACCCGTTCCTTGATCCGCGTCTCGCGGGGACGGACACCGGTGCAGATTGATGCCGTCGAGGTCGGCTTCCATATCGACAACGTCCGCTGGGCCCCCGACGGGTCTCTCCTGGCTGCCGGTCATTCTGGCACGACCCCGGAGTCCATCTTTCAATGCCTGGGACAGCAGCAGTGTGATGACGTGAACTCCCATGTTGCGAAGGTCGATCCGGAGCAGCTGACCATGCAGGAGATCGTGCGGTATCCCTCCAACGAGTACGTCATCCTCGGTACGGTGGGGCTACAGGTCGGAGACGAGATCTGGCTCGGGGGCATCGCGGGATCGGATCGAATTGCTCGTTTCCCGGCGCCGTAGCCCGAGGGTCTGGCAGGGTGCGGAAGAGAGTGGGGTTCCCGGGACGCTAGGTACTACTCCCGCAACGACACCATCGGGTCTGTTCCTGCCGCTCGCCGCGCGGGCACGTAGCTGGCGCACCACCCGATGGCGGCCAGCAGCAGCGCAATGCCGGCCAGGCTCAGCGGTTGGGTTGTCGTCACCTCGTAGAGTTGTCCTCGAACGACACGGGTGACCACAAACGAGCCCGCGAGGCCGACGCCGATGGTCCCCGTTCGATGCTGCGGCCCCGTGGCGAAGTTGTCGGCGCGCAGGTCGTGGGTGTCGATCGGGAAACGGGTCTGGCGCTGCTGAAGCTGCAGCTGGATCGCCCACTACCGACGCTGGAACTGGGCGATGCAGAAGACCTGCGGCCAGGCGAGTTGTTGTTCGTCATCCGCACACTCGAGTAGGTCCCCGACGGGGCTGCGCCCCAAACCCCTGGAGTGGGTCCCGTGTCAGGCCGTCGTGACCGCACGCGGCGCCACTGACCTGTCCGCGCATCAGAGTTCAGCACACGAGCTCAGGCGGTTCGTGCCGACCGACGTCTCCCCCGAGCCGGGACCCGCAGTGTCGCCGGGATGTAACGGGGTGTCGTGGTCTGTATATTCCTAATTTATTTAGGTAAACATGCTTCGTTTCTCCTAACCTGTTAAGGAGAAAGACAACTGCGCCCGCCCTCTTGTTCCAGACAATCTGGTGGTAGGCTTAGCATCCCTTGATGGGAGCCTCGGTCGACTGTACCGGGATTTTCAGTAAGGTTGCTTGTTCTGAGGAGAGGTTACATGGCTCAGGTCACAATCGCGGTCAACGGCAAGAAACGCACGGCTGAGGTCGAGCCGCGCCTGCTGCTGGTTCACTTTCTACGCGAACAACTCAACCTAACCGGCACCCACGTCGGCTGCGACACCAGCCAGTGTGGCGCCTGCACCGTGTTGGTCGATGGCCGCAGCGCCAAGTCGTGCACGCTCTTCGCGGTACAGGCCGACGGGTCCGAGGTGACGACCATCGAGGGCCTGGCTGACGGTGATCAGTTGCACCCGCTACAGGACGGCTTCTGGGAGGAGCACGGTTTGCAGTGCGGCTACTGCACTCCGGGGATGATCATGTCAGCGGTCAATCTGCTGAACGACAACCCGTCCCCCTCTGAAGCGGAGATCAGGCACGGTCTCGACGGCAACTTCTGCCGCTGCACCGGGTATCAGCACATCGTGAACGCCGTGCAACACGCGGCGGGCACCGCGAGTAAGGAGTAGGTCATGGCCGCGTCTCCCGTGCTTCCGAAGTTGGTCGGTCAGCGCGTCAAACGACGTGAAGACCCGCGTCTCATCCGGGGTCTCGGCACGTATGTCGATGACATCAAGCTCGTCGGCATGCAACATGCTGCGTTCAAGCGTAGTGACCTGGCTCACGCTCGCATCCTGTCGGTCGATGTGAGCGAGGCAGAATCGAGGCCTGGTGTCGAGGCGGTCTTCACCGGTGCCCAGATCGCCGAGTTCGTGGCCCCGATGCCGATCGGCACCCCGTTTCCGTCACCCGATCATCGCGCGGTTGCGGTGGACACCGTCCGCTACGTCGGCGAGCCGGTCGCGGTGGTGGTGGCCAACGACAGGTATGTGGCGCGCGACGCGGCCGACACCATTGTCATCGACTATGAGCCGCTCCCTGCAGTCGTCGATCCCGAGCAGGCGATGACCGGTCAACCGGCCCAGATTCACGCCGACTTCGAGAACAACCTGGCGGTCGCGCTGGTGCCGAGTGGCACAGGGGTCTCGGCCGACCTCCAGACTGTCGACGACACCGCGGTCGACAAGGCATTCGCGGATGCCGATGTGGTGGTGTCGCAAAGGATGTACAACCAGCGTCTCGCCCCGACGGCGATGGAGCCACGCGGAGTGGTGGCCCACTACGAGCCTGGGAAGGACACGATGACCATCTGGTCGTCGACCCAGAACCCGCACATTCTGCGGTCGTTCATCGCCGCCCTGAACGGGATGGGACAGGACCAGGTTCGTGCGATCGCGCCGGAGGTCGGTGGTGGCTTCGGTGCGAAGATCAACATCTACGGCGAAGAGTATGTCGTGGCCGGCCTGTCGAAGCGGCTCGGGGTTCCGCTGAAATGGGCCGAGGACCGGTCGGAAGCGTTTCTCGCCACCACTCACGGGCGCGACATCATCGGCTATCTCGATCTGGCCGCGACCAGCGACGGCAAGGTGCTGGGGATGAAGCTGAGGCTCATCGCCGACATCGGTGCGTACAACATGCTGCTCACCGCCGCCATTCCGACGCTGACGATGATGATGGCCAACGCGACCTACGACATTCCGGCCATTCGCACGACCCTGACCGAGGTGTTCACCAACAAGACCCCCACCGATGCCTACCGCGGAGCGGGGCGACCAGAGGCCACCTACTTCGTCGAGCGGGGCATGGACATGCTGGCGCGGGAGCTGGGGATGGACCCGGGCGACCTGCGTCGCAAGAACTTCATCCAGCCTGACCAGTTTCCCTACGCGACCCAAATGGGGGCCGTCTACGACTCGGGCGACTACGAGAAAGCGCTCGACCTCGGCCTGAAGAACGCGGGTTGGGAAGAGCTGAAACAGCAGCGAGATGCCGCCAGGGCAGAAGGCCGACTGGTCGGGATTGGGCTCGCCATGTATGTGGAAGTCTGCGGCCTCGGTCCGTCCTCCTCGCTCCCCACGGGCGGTTGGGAGCACTCGCAGGTCACCATCGAGCGCGACGGTCGCATCAGCGCGACCACCGGGGCGTCGCCACACGGTCAGGGCAATGAGACCACCTTCGGGCAGATGCTGGCCGACCAGTTCGGCGTGCCGCTGGAACACGTCACGATTCATCACGGCGATACCGGCGTAGTGAAACAGGGCATCGGCACCTTTGGCAGTCGCTCGCAGGCGGTGGCGGGCACCGCGCTCCACCTGGCCGGCGGCAAGGTCAAAGAGAAGATGGCCAAGTTCGCGGCTGCCCTCATTGAGGCCCATGAGGACGATCTGGTGTTTGAGAACGGTCGCATCTCGGTCAAGGGTGTGCCGGATTCCGGGAAGACCTTCGCGGAGGTGGCCGGTTACGCCTACGTCCCGGTGCCGTTGCCTGAGGGGTTGACCCCCGGGCTGAGCGAAGAAGCGTTCTTTGAGCCGGCCAACAACACGTATCCGTTCGGCTGCCACATCTCGCTGCTCGAGATCGACCGCGACACCGGTGAACCGACATTGCTTCGGTTGGTGGCGGTTGACGACGCCGGCAACCTCATCAACCCGCTGATTGTCGAGGGTCAGATTCACGGTGGGCTCGCGCAGGGCATCGGGCAAGCGATGGTCGAAGAGGTCCGGTTTAGCGAAGACGGACAACCGCTGACCGCGTCCTTCATGGACTATGCCATCCCGCGTGCGGCCGATTTTCCACGCTTCGAGCTCGACAACACCGTGACCCCGACCCCGGTCAACCCGTTGGGGGCCAAAGGGGTCGGTGAGGCAGGCACGCTGGGGTCGACGCCCTGTATCGTGTCGGCCGCTGTCGACGCCTTGAGCGAGTTTGGTGTGAAGCATATCGACATGATGCTGCGGCCCGAAAAGCTGTGGCACATCATTCACGGAGGTCACTCGTGATTCCGTCCGCCTTCGAGTACGAGCGTGCGACTTCGGTCGACGACGCCCTGGCGAAACTTGCTGCGACCGGCGGAGCCGGCAAGCTGATTGCCGGCGGGCACAGTCTGGTCCCGCTGATGAAGCTGCGGTTGAACGAGCCGACCACGGTCATCGACATCGCGCGGATTCCCGACCTCGCCGGGGTTCGGGAGGGTGATGGCGTGATCGAGATCGGGGCCGGCACCGTGCATCACGATGTCGCCACCTCCTCCGTGCTGCACGACCAGTGTCCCGTCGTGTCAGATACGGCGGCGACGATCGGAGACCCGCAGGTGCGGAATCGGGGCACCCTCGGCGGGAGCCTCGCGCACGCGGATCCGGCGGCCGACTACCCGGCGATGCTGCTGGCGGTCGATGCGCAGATCCAACTGCAGGGTCCGGGCGGGACACGTGCGGTCGCCGCTCAGGATTTCTTTCAAGATCTGTTTACCGTCGACCTTCGCGCGGACGAGATCATCACCGCCGTGCGGTTTGCGCCGGTGCGTGCCGCGGCCTACGCGAAGCTGTATCAACGTGCGTCGCGGTTCGCGATTGTCGGGGTCGCAGCGGCGCTCGAGGTGGCTGATGGTGTGATCGGTTCCGCCCGCATCGGATTGACCGGCGCGCTTTCGAGCGCGGTGCGCCTGCCGTACGTCGAAGAGGCGTTGGTGGGCCAGGCACCGACCGCCGAGACCGCGTCGAACGCCGCAAAGGGGGCTGGGACCAGCCTCAGCGATGTCAACGGGGATCTCCACGCTAGCGAGGAGTATCGCCGCGCGATGGTGTCGGTCTTCACCAAGCGGGCGATTGAGGGCGCCCTGGCGCGCGTGTAGGGGCTGGTAATTAGACGGGGCTGCGCCCCGAACCCCACGCGGCCGCTCCGCGGGGACCCCGAGTGCCCCACTCCGCGGCCGCGGGGCGCGCATTGTCGCGTGCCCTGGCTTTGAGCCGACGCGGCTACTCGGCCGGAGTCCTTAGGCCCGAAGCCTCGGGTGCTGGCGGTGTCTGTCCCACTGTGTCAAAATTGAAGGTCGTAGAGGGAGATTGATTCAAATGATGAAGCGGCAGAAACAGCTGCTGGCGATGGCAGCAGGACTATTGATGGCGTGTCTGGCGCCGGGAATCGCCGCCGCGCAAGGCGACGGTCCACGCGCATTCGATGGCCATCCGGACCTCAACGGCGTCTGGCAGGCGATCGGCACCGCAAACTGGGACCTCCAGGACCACCCGGCCGCAGCCGGACCGGTCGATACCGGCGCCATCGGCGCCATTCCGCCGGGGCAGGGCGTGGTGGTTGGCAACACCATTCCCTACACACCCGAGGCGCTGGCGCAAAAACAACAGAACTTCGAGAACCGGTGGACCGACGACCCGGAGGTCAAGTGCTTCATGCCGGGTGTGCCGCGCGCGACCTATTTGCCGCATCCGTTTCGCATCATCCAGGGCGACAAGAAGATCATGATGGTCTACGGCTTTGCCGAGGCGAACCGAACCATCCACATGGACAAGCCGGAGCGCGAGCGCGCACCGATTGACAGCTGGATGGGCCGTTCGCACGGGGCCTGGGATGGCGACACCCTTGTCGTCGACGCCGAAGGGTTCAACGGGGAGTCCTGGTTCGATCGCGCCGGCAACCATGCCAGCTACGCGTTGCAGGTCCAGGAGCGGTATACGCCGATGGGTGCGAACGTCATCATGTATGAGGCGACGATGACGGACGAGAACACGTTCACGGAGCCGTGGACGATCAGGCTGCCGCTGTACCGGCGGCTCGACGAGAATGTCCAGGTCCTCGAGTTCAAGTGTGTGGAGTTCACCGAAGACCTGATCTACGGGCATCTTCGCAAAGTGCCCACTCGTTAACGGGATTGCATAATGAATCGAAGACAAAGAGCTTGCACACTCGCAGCGGCCGCCCTGCTCTGGTTGGTTGCGCCGACGGCGTCGTTCGCGGCCGAGGCCGACTACCACCACGTACATCTGACCACCTCGAACGCGACCGAAGCGATGAGGTGGTACACGCGGTATCTGGACTGCGAACCCTTGACCGACCGAGACGACGGTGTCGATTGCTTCGGGACCGAGGTGGTGTTTGAGTCCAAGGCGACGTTGGGCAGTAGCCAGCGCACTGGTATCGACCACATTTCTTTCTCGTATTCGGACCTGACGGCCAAGATGGGTGAGTTGGCGTCGGTGGGCGTCGGAGGCTCCGGGGTCAGGCTGCAACGGTTCGAAGACGGGTCGACTCTGCGCGACGTACCGGGGCTGTTCAAGTACGGGTTCATTTTCGACCCGTGGGGCACTCGTATCGAACTGGTGGAGGACAGCGACACGCTCGGCTTTCACCACATTCACCTGAGCAGCACGGATCCGGACACGACTCTGCAGTGGTATCAGGACCGGTTCGGTGGCGAGCCCGCGAGCTTGCGAGGACAGATCGACGGGCTGCGCATGGGCGACATCTGGCTGCTCGCCATGCAGCACGATGGTGGCGTCCCGGCCGCGACGGCTGGTCGGGCCATCGATCACATTGCGTTCGCGGTCGCAAACTTGGACCCGGTCGCCGGTGAACTCGAGCGCGCCAACGTGCAGTTCCTCGAGCAGCCGGGCGTGCCGGAGGGTGCCCGGACCTCCGCGAAGCGTGCCATGGTCGACGGACCCGACCACGTGAGTCTGGCGGTGGTCGAGGCCGGTTTTGCCGGCGTTGTCAGCAAGATGGCCGAAGTCACCGACATCACGACGGAGCGCAGAGACTACACCGTGCCGCGCACCCCGTGGGGGACACCGGACTTCCAGGGGGTCTGGACTGGCGATGCCTCCCACGGGATCCCGTTGCAGCGTCCCGACGACGTAGGCGACGCGGACGTGCTGACGCCAGAGCAGGCGGCCGCGCGGCGCGAGCGCGGCACCCTGGGCAGCATCTGGGGCTATGAGGCCGAGTGGCGCGACACAACGCTGGGATACGTGAAGTCGGCGCCGTCGCGTCAGGTGGCGATGATTATCGACCCACCGGACGGTCGCATTCCACCGCGCACTGCGGAGGGGGAGCGGTTGAGGGCAGAGGCGCGCGCCGCGCGACAACCGCTGCCCGAGGGGCCTGAGAACCTCAGCTCCTGGGTGCGTTGCATCACGCGCAGCCTGGTGCAGACACCCGGGGTCTATAACAACGGGTTCCAGGTCATGCAGGGACCGAACCATGTCGCCATGCAGGTGGAAATGCTGCACGAGACGCGGGTCATCCCCACCGACGACAGCCCGTTTGTCGGGTCCGATATCGCGTCTTGGCGGGGTGACGCGCGTGGCCACTGGGACGGAGATTCGCTGGTGGTGGAGATCCGAAACTTCAATGGCAAGGCGCCGTATCAGGGGTCGAGCGACGCGTTGACCATGACGGAGCGGTACACCCGCACCGGACCCGACACGCTCGAATATCGGTTCACCATCGACGATCCGAAAGTGTTCACGAGGCCGTGGACCGGGATGTTCACCTACGTGCGGGACGAGTCGCAGTATGAACTCGTGGAATACGCGTGCCACGAAGGCAACTACGGGATGACCAACATCCTCAGCGGTTCGCGCTCCAAAGAAGCTGAAGCAGGACGCTAGAGGCTAGACGTTTTCAGGGGAAGTGAAGAGGTGACGGTAATGCGCAAAACAACAGGCATCATGGTGGCAAGTCTTGGAGCCGGTCTTCTGATGACGGGAGCGGCGGTGCAGGCGCATCACGCGTTCGCGGCCGAGTTCGACGCTAACAAGCCGGTCCGGCTGAGCGGCAAGATCACGAAGATGGAGTGGATCAATCCCCACGCCTGGATGCACCTCGAGGTCGAGGCCGACGGCGAAGTGCAGAACTGGATGATCGAGGCGGGACCCCCCGGGGCGCTGGTGCGCCGCGGCTGGACGCGCGAGTCGGTCGTGCCGGGCACCGAAGTGCTCGTCGAGGGCTATCAGGCGATTGACGGGGCGTTTCGGGCGAATGGCCGCGATGTGACCTTCCCCGACGGCCGCCGGCTGTTCGCAGGGTCGTCCGGCACCGGCGCGCCGCTTGACGGCCGGGACGCCACCGAGCCGGAATAAGCTGGGCGAATCTGTATCACCGGATATCTCTAACGCCGTGCCGCCACCACAAGGCGCGCGACAACGCGCCTCGCGGTGCGGCCCCGTGAGGTTCGGGGCGTAGCCCCGTTCGAAGAAAAGAAGGCAGGTTGATGATCCGCCCACTTTTTCGCGGGGCGAGGAATTCCAGTGCGCGGCGCGGCGGAAAGATCTATGTTAGGGATATTCGTACAGGTCGTTTAACCGGCGTCTGACGTTGGATCGTCGGGCCGAGCAAGACTTGAATCAGATTTGTACTCGTGAACCAGCTTGAACCAGCTGCGAACCCGGAGAACCCCACATGAATCGGCCCCCAACCGCTCTTGCGCTCTGCGCGCTCACCATGACCGCGGCGCTGGTCGTGACGCCGGCTCTCGCGCGTGCCGCCGACTATCACCACGTCCACATCACCGCATCCGCGCCGTCGGAGGCCGTCGGGTGGTATGAAGAGCACCTGGACTGTCTGCCGGTCGCGGACCGGCCCGACGCGGCCGACTGCGACGGCGTCGAGCTGATTTTCGTGGTGCAACCGACCATGGGCAGTACGCAGGGCACCGGGGTAAATCACATCGGGTTCTCGTATGCCGATGTCACGGCGAAGATGGCCGAGCTCGAAGCGGTCGGCGTGCGTGGCTCCGGGGTCAGAATGCAGCGTTTTCCAAATGGAGCCACGTTGCGTGATGTCCCCGGCCTTTTCAAGATGGGGTTCATCTTCGATCCGTGGGGCACCCGCATCGAGATGGTGGAAGACCCAGACACGCTCGGGTTTCACCATGTCCATCTCAGTGCCGCCAATCCGGCTGAGACCCTGGCGTTTTACCGCGATCGGTTCGGTGGCGAACCAGCCAGTTTGAAGGGTCAGATCGACGGCTTGCGTTTTGGCGATGTCTGGCTGCTCGTCGCCGAGCATGGGGAGGGTGTCCCAGCGACCACCCAGGGCCGTGCGATTGATCACATCGGTTTCGTCGTGGCGGACCTCGACGCCGAGGCGGCCACCCTGGTTCGCGGTGGCGTGGCGTTTACCGTGGAGCCAGCCGTTCCGGCCAACGCGCGCACGTCGGCAAAGCGGGCGTTTCTCGTCGGTCCAGACAACGTCAGGTTGGCTCTCGTAGAAACAGGTTGGGCTGGCGTCGCTGAGGAGCGGGTTGAAGAGGTGGCCCTTGACGCCGCGCCGTACACGGTGCCGAGGACTCCCTGGGGCGAGCCCGACCTGCAGGCCGTCTGGACCAGCAACTCTGCGCACGGCATTCCGCTCGAACGTCCGTCAGATGCCAATGACATCGGCTCGCTGACCGCCGAGGAGGCGGAGGCCCGGCGCGAACGTGGCACGCTGGGCAGCATCTGGGGCTACGAACGCGAGTGGCGTGACACCACGCTGGGGTATGTCAAGACCGCGCCGTCGACCCAGGTGGCCATGATCATTGATCCACCAGACGGCCGGATTCCCCCGATGACCGACGAGGCCATGGCGGCGAGGGAGGCTCGCGGGCGGGTGAACACCTCCGGCGTCGGCATGCTGGCTGCCGGTCCGGAAGAGCTCAGTCTGTTCGTGCGCTGCATCACCCGGGGCGCGCCAGGCATCTATATGCCCGGCATTTACAACAACGGCGTCCAGATCGTGCAGGGGCCAGGCCACGTCGCCATTCAAAATGAGATGATCCACGAGACCAGGGTTATCGCTACCCAGCCTCGTCCGGCGCTCGGATCCAATCTGAGCAGCTGGCTCGGAGATCCGCAGGGCCATTGGGAGGGCGACACGCTGGTGATCGAGACCACGCACTTCAACGGTCGCGCACCGTATCGTGGATCCAGCGAGAACCTGACGCTGACCGAGCGATTCACCCGGGTCAGCGACACGGTCCTCGAGTATCAGTTCACGATGAACGATCCCTCGATCTGGACCCGTCCCTGGACCGGCATGTTCCGGATGGACAAGGACGACGAGCAGTACGAGCTCGTCGAGTACGCCTGCCACGAGGGGAACTATGGGATGACGAACATCCTGAGCGGGGCGCGCGCCAACGAGCGGGCGGCCGAGTCTTCCCGGTAGCAGATCAGCACCGTTTCCATCGACTCATCCGTTCATAGCGAGGCCGTGCCGCCAGGAACTTGGCGGCGCGGCCTCCTTGGTGTACCGGTCGAGGACACTGGTTTTCCGGCGAGGCGCCAGTCTGGCGGTGTTGCTTCGTCGGTCACAGCCCACCTTGGCTGCTCCCTCCTCGCGCCTAGCCAGACAGACGCCTCGTCAGAAAACCCACTGGGGCCTTTTTCAGCAACCTGCTAGTCTAGGCTTCTGGTGCTGAATGGTGATTGATCCCCACGCGGAATACGGCATCGCCGCGTCACGCAAGCACCTGCAGCGCGTCAAGGGCAGCCCCGGCTTCGCCATCGATGCCCTCGACCCATCCGGGCGCGGCGTCCTGTTGCAATTCCCGGCCCCCGTCGACCAGCTGCCGCAGCCGGCGCCGCTGTGTTTCGATCGCCACTGGCAACCACACCACGACCCGTCCCTCTGCGAGACACCGCTGAGAGTCGGCACGTTGAACGTGTCGATCGTCAACGACGCCCAACTGGTGGGCCCCGGGCTCGTGTTTACCCGGGATGGAATGATTCTGGACAAGTCGATCGGGAGGCACGCTGAGCGATTCGGACTCGCGACGGGTCCCGACCAGACCTGCCGGTTGACCGACGGCCTGACCGGTCTGATCGAAAGCGCGCAGCGTGGTGGCGCGGTGTCGACGCACGAGCGCGACGCACTGCTACTGTCTGATCCCGCCACCCGACACTTTGGCATGTGGGTCCTGAAGTGCCTTCCCAAACTCAGGGTCCTGACGCTGCTCGCGGAGGCCGGTATCGACGTCGTGGTTCCAGCCGACGTGCCGGACAAGTTCCTGGTCCTGATGGAGTCCCTCGGCGTCGGCCCTAAACGGGTGGTCTTCCACGACCCGCAGGGTATCTCGAGCTACCGGAGACTCATCGTGCCGCCGAAGATCTACAGGCCCGGGAGTTCCCGGTACGGGAATCCGTTCGAGGTGTTCTGCACGGGGGCACGATGGGATCACCGCCCCGTGTCTCGCTTGGCCCTGCCCGGCCAGGGACCTGAGCGCGTCTATGTGTCGCGCCGGGGCAACCGGCGACGGCGGCTCGCCAACGAAAAGGCGGTCGAGCAGCTCTTTGCTCGGCACGGCTTCCGGATCATCGAACCGAGTGCGCTCAGTGCGGTGGAGACGCTGGCGATGTTCCGCGACTGCGAGCTTGTCGCCGGACCGCTCGGATCGGGACTCTACAATATTCTTTTCTCACGACGTGCCCCGAGAGCCCTCGTGCTTACGCCCCCCGTCACCAAGTTCGAGAACCTGTTCGTGACGATGCACCACGTCTGCTCGGCCAAGGGTGGCCGCGCGGGATTCGTCTTTGGGCGAACCGTGGACGGGTCGGTCGGGGAGGGCGGGGTGTTCGACTACACGTGGGAGATCGAAATGGGGCGTCTGAGCGACACGCTCGCGGCTCTTGCGCCGCCGCGCGGGTGACACGCCGGCGTCACGCGCGCGGGGTTTTTCTGACGAGGCGTCTGTGTGGCAAGGCGTGACGANGGAGCATGCAGGCGGCATGTGACCGAGGAAGCAACGCTGTCCACGCGGGTGCCTCGTCAGAAAACCTAGGCGGCGCCGCGGTCGCGGGCGTTTTTGGCACGCTTCTTCATGGTCTTGTTGCAGGCGGCGCAGAGGTCCAGGCCCTGGAAGTCGAGATTGAGGTGCTTCTCGCGTAGTGACCGGATCTGGTCGCCATTCCACGCCTCTACCAGGCTCATCTCAGCCACGTTGCCATACGGCATCGTGCCATTGACGTCATACCCGCACGCCACGATCTGGCCGTTCGACTGGATGGTGAGACTGTCCCAGAGTTTGGGGCAGCTCCGCCGCCGGTCGGGATCGTACTCATCGGTGTCGCTCTCGTTGCCGCTGAACTGATCCGTATCGACCGCTCCACCGTAGTTGGTCATCTTCTTGACCAGGATCTTGACACGCGGCGACTGATACGGCGCCCAGGCTTGCTCGAAGGCCTCGATTTCTCCACGCTTGATACCCATGTTGATGATCAAGATCGTGACCTTCATTTTGGACTCGCGTTCGCGGTGCTGCTCGAGGAAGCCCTTCGCGTTGGTCACGACGCGATCGAAGTCGAAACCTCGCACAACCTTGTAGACGTCGCTGCTGTGCGCGTCTACNGAGAGCGTCACGTGATGCAGGCGGCTCTTGAGGAGCTTCTTGGCATTCTCCCGGTTCAGCGTCGTGACGTTTGTCGACAGCGAAACCCTCCCGATATCCTTCTTTCGAGACGCGTACCGGATCAGTTCGTAGGCCTGCGGATGGAGGAGTGATTCACCAAAATGGTGCAAGAGCACCCGGTCGACGCCCTTCCCCTGCAGTTCGTCCACGACCCGACGGAACATCGTGTCCGGCATGTGCTGCACCGGACGCGTCATGCTCGTCGTCCGGGCGCACATCGGACAATCGAGATTGCACTCGTTGGTCAGCTCGACGTGGACGATCGCTGGGAACGGGCTCGTGAAGCGCGCGTGGATCGTGTCGTGGGCAGAACGAGCGGGTGCGGCCATACTGGACGATTCTCCAACTCCGCCATCCGCGAAGTGTCTGTGCCACCGGATAAGAGCTTCGAGTGTGGGGACAAGTCACAAAGCTCACCAAATAGTAACGCTAGCCGACCGACTCCGTCATGGAATTCGGTCGATTTCAGGGCGGGGCATCCCGCGATCGCCTGCCTGATCACCCGCCGCGCAGGTCGAAGAGCGGCTCCGCTATCGTCATGTTCGCTTCATACCGCGCGGCGGCTTCGACCAGCGCCGCCACCGTCGTCGGCTGCTCGGTNGAGATGTCGTAGCGCTCACCGGGATCGACTCTCAGGTCGAAGAGCAGCGGCGGGTCATGCTCGGTGCGTGCCGGTGGCAGACCGTAGCGTCCTTCGGTCACGAAGTGCACCTTGTACGGCCCCTGCCGGAACGCGAACAGCTCGCCCATCCGGTAGTAGGCCATGCTTTCGCGCGGGGTCATGCCGGTACCAAACAGGACAGGACTGATGTCGACGCCGTCGATCGGGCGGTCCGCGGGCACCACGCCCCCGGCGAGCGTAATCGATGTC
This sequence comes from Acidobacteriota bacterium, assembly GCA_002712885.1. Lineage (GTDB taxonomy): Bacteria > Acidobacteriota > Vicinamibacteria > Vicinamibacterales > UBA8438 > UBA8438. The sequence goes on along the minus strand of PAUN01000054.1, from coordinate 37,335 downwards.
GTGAACAGGTCCATCGCCGATCCGATGTCCTGGACCACCCCCGGCTCAATGGTCCCGGGCCACCAGAAGATCGCCGGCACTCGCATTCCGCCCTCGAACGTCGTGCCCTTGCCGTGCCGCAGTGGGCCAGCCGACCCGCCATGGGTCTCGAAACTGGTCCAGGGGCCATTGTCGCTCGTGAAGACCACGAGGGTGTTGGCCGCCAACTCCAGACGTTCCAGCGTCTCCAACACCCGTCCAACCGCCGAATCGACTTCTTCGATGACGTCCCCGTAGGTGCCGGCGGTGCTGTGTCCTTCGAATGGCTCGGACCGGAACAGTGGCATGTGCGGCATCGTGTGCGGCAGATACAGAAAAAACGGCTGGTCCTGGTGCGACTCGATGAAGGTCACCGCTTCCTGCGCGTACCGGTCTGTGAGCGTGCTCTGGTCGGCCGGACGCTCGACCTCCTCCTCGTTCCGCATGATCGGCACGTGCCAGTAGTCCATTTCCGGCGCGAAGTACGCAGTTCGGTTCGCCATGCCCTCCGGAAGGTGCCAGTCCATGTCGTTGGAGTACGGGATGCCGAACCAGGAGTCGAAGCCGTGTCGGGTCGGCAGATANTCGGGCAGGTGGCCGAGATGCCACTTGCCGACAATGCCGGTGGCGTAGCCTTGGTCCNGCAACGCTTCGGCCAGAGTGACCTCGGTCGCTGGGAGCCCGGTGAGGGAATCGGGAAAAAAGACGGCGGTGCGTCGCCCGAACATGCCGCTTCTGAGATGCACGCGTCCCGTGAGCAGCGCGGCGCGGCTGGGGGAACATACCGGGGCCTGGGCGTAGAAACTGGTCCACCGCTGGCCCTCGCGAGCCATCCGGTCGAGGTGTGGGGTGCGGATGTTGGGATGTCCGTATGACGCCAGGTCGCCGTACCCGAGGTCATCGGCCGTGATGATGACGATGTTGGGTGGTCCCTCGGCGGCTGAGCCGGATGCCTCGGAGACGGTAGTCGCAACGGTCGCCGACGGCGACGGTGAGCAGTTCGTGGCNAGCAGCGCCAAGCCGGCCATCAGGGCCAGCGGCGCCGTTCGTGGGGGCCGTCTCATGGCTACTGGTCGTCCTCGTCGTGATCNGCGTCCGCGGACTCCGCGTAGTAGTGGTCAAAGAAGTCCAGTTCTGCCTTACGGAAGTCGAACCGGTGCACGCCAGTGTCGCCGAAGTCCAGGAGCTCGTGACGCAGAGACGTGTAGGCGAGCCACGGCGGGGTGTCGGCGGTGTTGGGATTCCCGGTCGTGGCGAACGCGACCCAGTACGAGGCCATCAGACCGGACACCCAGCCGTCGAGCAAGGTGTACTCGTGTTGGGCGCCCGGCGCATAGAGGTTGTCAAAGACATATCTGATCTCGGCGCCGTGGTAGACGCCGGTCGTACTCGCCGGCGGGACCCGGCTGAAGTGATACAGAAAGGCTGGTTGGTTCACGTTTCCCATGAGGCGGGCCCATTCACGCATCTCCCAGCCGAAGTTCTGGTCACTATAGGCCTTGAGGAACGCCTCGCGAGCGGTCGAGGGTGTATCACCGCCGTACAGCTCCAGGAACGCGTTGGCCTTGTCGCCAAACGTGTCGCGTGCCCAGGTCTGGTACGCGGCGACGTCCGTCGGCGTGCGTCCGACGGCCAGCGAGCCCTCATCAGCGTTCCACCCGACCATGACCGGAACTCGGTGCTGGCGCCCCCCCTCGAAGATGGCTCGAGCCGTGTCCGTGAGCACCCATCCGTCCACGACGGGTCTCGCGCGGGTCCGGCCCTCTGGGGTGCGCGCCGTCGTCATGACGTCGACCGCCAAGGCGGCCCGCATGGCGGCCAGCGTGACCTCGGCGGGATCGTCGACGCCCAAGAGCGTGGCGCCGAACCGTTCGCCCTCCGCCTCCACGGTGACGAGATCGGGCGTTGCCCCATACGAGCCGAGCACGCCGCCGCTCTCGCCGATAGCACGGTGAAACAACCCCTCGGCCAGCGGCGTGGCGAGCAACGTCTGGACGCTCCAGGATCCGGCAGACTCACCGAAGATCGTGACTCGGTCAGCGTCGCCGCCGAACGCCTCGATGTTGCGTCGCACCCACTCCAGCGCTGCGATCTGGTCCAGCACGCCGTAGTTACCCGATGCGGACTGAGGNGACTCCGNCGTAAGCAATGGATGAGCGAGGTAGCCGAACGGACCGAGGCGGTAATTGATGGTGACCAGGACGACGCCGCGGCGGGCCATCGCGCTACCGTCATAACTCGATCCGGAACCGGCCCCACCCGTGAGTGCGCCCCCGTGGATCCAGACCATGACCGGCAGCCGCTCTCCCGGCGCCGCCGTGGTCCACACGTTGAGATAGAGACAGTCTTCGCTGAGCGGCGGNATACCACCGCCGAGACTCGGTCGGCTGTCTTGCATACACCGTGGCCCGAATTGCTCCGCCGCCCGCTCGCCGGTCCAGGCCGCCACCGGAGCCGGGGGCTGCCAGCGTCGTTCGCCGACGGGGGGCGAGGCGAACGGCATCCCCTTGAACGTCCAGAGGCCGGCCTCGTCGTCCAGCCGCACCCCGCGGACCGTGCCGGTGTCGAGCGTGACGACACCGTCCTCGCTCGCCGCCTGCGGCGTGGCGACACCAACGCCAACGACGAGAGACAGTCCGACGACCAACCGGCCGTATCGACGATGAGGCATCCGGCATTATAGGGCCCTGTTCCACGAATCCCGACCCCACTCCACGCAGCGGGTGAGCCGCGTACCTTCGTGAACGCGGGGCCGCATACTATGATGTCCGCGTGCACGGAGGGCGGGCATTTGCCGCAGCGGGGCTGTCAGGTGCGCTGCTCGCGCTCAGTTTCCCGACGTTCGGGCACCCCGCGTCCGCGTGGGTGGCGTGCATCCCGCTCCTGATCGCACTCCACGACATCAAATCAGTCCGACGGGCCTTCTGGCTTGGTTTGACCACCGGCGCGGTGTACTTCGGTGGCACCCTGCCGTGGCTGACCGCCGTCATGGTGTCGTTCGCCGGGTTTCCCCAGCTGCTGGGCGTGCTGATCAACGGCCTGCTGGTGGCGTATCTCGCGCTCTTTCCCGCCGCCTTTGCCGTCATGGTCGTGGTGCTGTGCCGGCGACTCGGGTCGCTCGGCTTGCTGGGGGCGGCGCCGCTCTGGCTCACGACCGAGCTNGGTCGGTTGTGGATCCTCGGTGGGTTNCCGTGGGAGCTGATCGGCTACAGCCAGACCGACGTCTTGCCGGTGGCGCAGCTGGCCAGCCTGTTCGGCGTGCACGGCATCACGCTGCTTGTGCTGTTCGTCAACAGTGTGCTCGCTCTCGCGTTGGTCGGGCCGGCCCGATACCGTCTGCGCGCGTTGGCCTCGGCCGGGGGCGTGGGTGTCGTGGTCGTCGCGTTCGGAATGGCACGGCTGGCCGACAACCGACTCGTCCAGGCGGGAGACCCGCTGCGGGTCGGGCTCATACAGGGCAACATCCCGCAGGACCAGAAATGGGACGGGGACCGGGAAGCACAGATTTTGACTCGGTATTCGGAGCTCAGCCGTCAGAGCACGGCCGCCGGCGCGGAACTGGTCGTGTGGCCCGAGTCAGCAACGCCGTTCAGTTTCGNGAGCCATCCCGCGAGTGAGGACATTCGCCGGCTCGCGCGTGACGCCGGTGTCGACCTGGTGTTCGGGAGCACCCAACTGCGGCTGGAGCCGGAGTTTCAGCTCTTCAATGCCGCTTTCGCGCTCAACCCGAAGGGCGAAACATCGGCCGTGTATCACAAGATGCACCTGGTGCCGTTCGGTGAGTACGTCCCGTTCCGGTCACTGCTGTCTTTCGTGGGGCCTCTCGTGGAGGCGGTAGGGCCGTTCTCACCGGGTCTTCGAGCCAACACGATTCCGGTCGGGTCACATCTGATCAGTGCGGCGATCTGTTACGAAGTCATCTATCCGGCGCTCATCCGGGACTTCGTGCGCAACGGCAGCGAGCTCCTGGTCGCGATTACGAACGACGCGTGGTACGAGCGGTCCGCTGCTCCACACCAGCATTTTCAGCAGGCGGCCATGCGCGCCATCGAGCAGGGGCGCTACCTGGTGCGCGCGGCCAATACCGGCATCAGCGGTGTCGTGGACCCCTACGGCCGCGTCGTGGCGCGGAGCGAACTGTTTGAAACCACCGTTATCACCGAGAATGTCCGGTTGCTGAGGGGCCTGACGTTCTACGGTCGTGTCGGCGACGTGCCGGCGTATCTGAGTCTCCTGCTGACCGTTGTCGCGATGGTGGTCGCCCGGCCTCCGAGACGTAGAGCGTCCGCCTGATGGTGCGGATGGTGGCACAGCAGAGGAGGTTGGAATCGTAGTCACCAACCTGATCCTGGTCGCGTTGTTCGGGTTTCTGGTGGCGTCGTTCTCGACCGCCGTCGTGGTCAGCCGACTGGTCTACAGGACCGACGTACGCACCCTTGGGAGCGGGAACGCCGGCGCCACGAATATCCTGCGCGCGTTCGGCTGGAAGCCGGCCGTAGTGGTGCTGGCGGTGGATGTAGCCAAGGGTTTTCTTCCCACCCTGGTCGCGCCGCGCCTCCAGTTCGCGGACATGCCGGGGCTCGAAGAGGTCCTGCCCCTGATCGCCGGCGCCGCGGCGGTGGTCGGACACTGCTATCCAATTTTCGCTGGATTTCGCGGGGGCAAGGGGGTGGCCACCGCAGCCGGCATGTTCCTCGCTCTGTACCCGGTCGCGGTGCCCATCTGCGCCGTGGTCTTCGCGGCCATCGTCGCTGGCACCGGGTATGTGTCCCTCGCGTCGGTCCTGGCCTGCGTCTCCATGCCGGCCGTGCTCGCCGCGTCCCGCTATGGCCTGGGATACGAGATTCCCGGTGAGACTTTGTTCGCGACGATCCTGCTCGCCGGCTTCATCGTGTTCACCCATCGGGCCAACCTCTTCCGAGTCCGGCAGGGGACCGAACACCGGTTCCGCGGATGAACNCGCCCACCCACGTCATGCTCAACGCTCTGGCGCTGGGCCGCGGCCGCTGGCAGTCGCACTGGCTCGCGATCTGCGGTGGTGCGCTGGTGCCGGACCTATCTATGGTCTTCCTCTACGCGTATGAGCGGATGGTGCTGGGTACGCCCGAGCGGGTGATCTGGAGGACCCGCTACTTCGACCCCGACTGGCAACTGGTGGTCGACCTCTTNAACTCGTTCCCACTTNTCGTTCTCGGCGCCCTGACCGCGTGGCGGCTGCGATCAACCGCGTGGCTCGCGTTCTTCGCGAGCATGGCGTTGCACTGCGTGACCGACCTGCTCGTGCATCGCGAGGACGCCCACGCCCACTTCTTTCCCTTCTCCTCGTGGCGGTTCGTGAGTCCCGTCTCGTACTGGGACCCCAGACACTACGGGTGGCTGGTGGGTCCGCTCGAGCTGTTGCTGATCGTGGGCGGNGCGGTGGTGCTCTTCCGCAGCCAGACCCGAGCCTGGCGGAGGATCGGGCAAGGGGTGCTGGCCGCGACGCTGGTGTTCATCGCCTTCGCCGTCACCAACTGGGCGTTCTGAGCCCTCAGATCAGCGAGGATGAGTGACCGCAGGGCACGGATGGAGCGCCGTCTCCGTATGTCTCGGTGAACCAACGGGCGGCGGAAGCACGCCGCCTCCGTCCATCCTGCGAGGAGGCCTGCATGGGACTAACCAACTGGATCTTCGATATCTACCAGCACACCAAGATCGACGAAGCGCGGAAGGAAGCGATGGAGGCGCGGCGGGAGGCCGCCGCATCAATCGGGGCGGCTCAATTGATGCGTAACGGCTCGAACGCGTGATGGGCGAGCTGGCGCTGGTCACCAAGACCCTACAGCGCCTGATGGTCGACAAAGGGGTCTGCACCCACGACGAGCTACGGACCACACTGCTGAAAGTCGACGGTGAAGACGGTGCTCACGATGGCCGGTCGCCGATCTGACGGCTTCGCTGGTTCGGGGGCGCGATCCGGTTCAGCTCGGCGTCCAGGTCGGCGCCCCGTCAGGATACGGGTGCGCCCAGATATCGGTCCGATCGTTCAGGGTTGATTCATAGGCGATGAACCGTTCGTCCGGAGACCTGCGCGTAGGTATCGTCGCCCCGGGTCGCGTCCGGTAGAATGGGCGGCACTCGATAGGGGTACGACATGACCATGCTGACGAGACGGGAATGGCACAAGCTGATCGTGGCGAGCCTGCTGGCCGGGACGGCGAGGAGGTCTGGACAGGCGCAGACGGGTCGCGCCGAGTCACGGATCGCAGGCGTCTTGATCGGGGCCCAGAGCTACAGCTTCCGTGATCGTGACCTGCAGGGGCTCATTGACGGTATGGTCGAGGTCGGCATCACGAGCTGCGAGCTGTGGGAAGGGCACGTCGAGCCAGGCGAATTGAGAGGGCGTGACGCCCGCGAAGAGCTACGACGGTGGCGGATGACCATTGGCCTCGACCACTTCACGTCCATTCGCGAGCGTTTCGCGCGCGCCGGCTTGACACTGAACTCGTACAACCTCAGCTTCAAGGACCACTTTTCTGACGAAGAAATCGACCGGGGCTTCGAGATGGCCAAGGCGCTCGGGGTTCCGGCGCTCACCGCGTCGGCCAATGTGAACGTCATCCCCCGGGTGGCTCCTCGGGCCGCTCATCACGGCATCCCGGTGGCCATCCACAACCACTCGCGGGTTGACCCAAATGAATACTCGCACCCCGACCAGTTCGCCGCGGCGATGGCGCAGGGCGATGGCCGGTCGATCAGGGTCAATCTCGATATCGGGCACTACACCGCTGCCAACCACGATCCTGTTGCCTATCTGCGCGACCATCACGAGCACATCGTCACCGTGCACTTGAAGGACCGGAAGCGAGACGAGGGCCCGAACACCCCGTGGGGTGAGGGCGATACGGCGATTGGGGCGGTGCTCACGTTGCTGCGGGACCAGCGGTGGGACATTCCCGCCAACATCGAGTACGAGTATCAAGGTGGCGACACCGTGGAAGAGATGCGCCGCTGCTTCGAATTCTGCAAACGAGCGCTCGCCTGACACGCGCTCGTGTGCCCGCCGAAGCCTCGGCGAAGCCGGGTTCCCCTAGTCAGCCCCTCCCGATGCCTCTATCCACTCGCCTCAAGCTGTCGGCGATGATGTTCCTGCAGTTCTTCGTGTGGGGCGCATGGTCCGTGCCGTTGGGGACCTACCTGGGGGAGACGCTCAGTTTCCCGGGACAGCAGATCGGTCTGGTGTTCGGTACCACGGCGGTGGCGGCGATGATCTCGCCGTTTTTCGTCGGCATGGTGGCCGATCGGTTCTTCGCCACCGAGAAACTGCTCGCTGTGTTGCACGTCGCCGGCGGCCTGATCCTGTTCGTCGTGGCAACACAAACGACGTTCGCGGCGTTCTACGCGGTGCTGCTGTTGTACGCGCTCTGCTACATGCCGACGCTGGCGCTTACCAATTCGTTGTCGTTCCATCAGATGAAGGACCCGGCGCGCGAGTTTCCGTGGGTCCGCGTGTTGGGGACCATCGGCTGGATCGTGGCGGGCAACCTGGTGGGGTTTCTCCGGCTCGAGGACACGGCGCGCCCGTTGCAGATTGCCGCCGCGGCGTCGGTGCTGTTGGGGCTCTTCTGTCTGCTGCTTCCGCACACGCCTCCCACGAAGGCGGCGACCCGAGTCACCGCTCGCGACGTTCTCGGTCTCGACGCGCTGCTTCTGCTGCGCGAACGGTCGTTCGCCGTGTTCGTGGTGGGCTCGCTCCTGGTGTGCATCCCGCTGCAGTTCTACTACACGTTCGCCAATCCGTTTCTGAACGAGATCGGGGTGGTGAACGCCGCCGGTAAGATGACGCTAGGTCAGTTCTCGGAGCTGGGCTTCATGCTGGCGATGCCGCTGCTCTTTCGACGGCTCGGGGTGAAAGGGATGTTGCTGGTCGGCATGGCCGCTTGGGTCAGCCGGTATTTGCTGTTCGCGTGGGGTGACAATGGTGCCATGGTCTGGATGCTCTATGGCGGTATTCTGTTGCACGGCATCTGCTATGACTTCTTCTTCGTGACCGGTCAGATCTACGTCGACGAAAAGGCGCCCCCTGATCTCCGCGCCGCCGCGCAGGGGCTCATCGCCTTCGTGACCCTCGGCGTGGGGATGTTCATCGGGTCGTTGCTGTCCGGGTTCGTCGTCGACCTGTATGTGGCGGGCGACGGACACGTCTGGCGCCAGATCTGGATCGTGCCGGCCGTCTGGGCCGCTGCCGTGTTGGTGCTGTTCGCGCTGTTCTTCCGGGACCGCCGCGCTCCCGCCGCAGTGTGAACTAGGATGGGTCCTTCAGGGAGAGACGATGCGAGCCAGTGACATCCTGGGAGCGCTCAACGTGGCCGTCACGGCGTCGATCATCATGTCCTTGGTCCTGCGCTGGTCCGGATTTCGGCCAGGGGCCGTGATCGCCTACGCCAGTTTTGTGGGTGGCCTAGTCGCGGTGACGTCCGGAGCCATCGTCTTCGTTGCCCGCAGCAAGGCCCAGAAGCGTTAGCGCGACGGTGCGACGCATGCAAAGTTGCTCGCGTCGTCGATGCTGCCCGACCCCGCGTATCGTACGATTTGAGGGTAGGGGCACAGAGGGCGAGTGCGCGTCACTGCGCCGCCCTCGACCCGCGAGGCCGGAATCGTGTCAGGCGGTGTGCCGCCTTCAACCCAATTGACCAGCGGCGTCATCACGTCGAATGTGTCCGTCCCCAGCCCGCCGCCGCAGTGGAACATGCCCGGTACGGTGAAGAACCGGTAGAAGTCGGTAGTGGCCTCTTCGCCCATGGTCGCGCGGACATCCTCGTAGTAGTTCACCCCCATCATCGGATTCAAGGCAGTGTCGGCCCACCCGAAGTGGGTGATCATTTTGCCCCCTCTGGCCTGGAAAGCGGACAAGTCCGGGTCCATTGCATCAAGCATGGTCCGACCCGTCACCCGGGCCGGGTCGGTGGCGAAGTCGAACGTCCGCCAGTCGAACTCCGGCTCGTCCGGCGTGAATGCCAGATACTTGAAGAAGGTCTCGGAGAACCGAGAGCCGATCGTTGGTCCTCGGTCCGAGATAATCCAGTTGGTCCACCCGCCCGCCTCAGCCCCCACGGGTTGGCCGGGGAACAGTTGCCGTCCGTCCGCGACCGGGCCGCCGTAGATGGCTTGCAAGGTTTCGATCTCACCGTTCGTGAAGCAGTCGTCGCCGGACGAGCCATCGCAGACCGGGAGATGACGCGCCGGGTCGAAGTCGCATTGCCGCGGGTCGTCTATGAGCCCGTCTTCGAGACCGTCGGCCCCGTCGCATCGTGCATAGACGGCCTCGCCCACCTGGGCCACTTTGGCCACCGTGAGCGGTGCCCGGGCGAGTGCCTGGTTGTTCCAGATGTAGGCCATCTGCGTGTCCGTGAAGTTCTGGACGGGCGCGCCGGCCACGATGCCATCGAAGTCTCCGGGGAACCGTTGCGCGGACATCAGGCCCTGTCGGCCGCCGGTCGAGCACCCGTCCCAGTATGCGTATCGCTGCGGCGTCTCGTAGTAGGCTGCGATGACCGCCTTCGCTGTGACCGCCGTCAGGTGCACGGCCCGGAACGCGTAATCGATCTCTTTCGCCAGATTGTTGTGGGCGAATGTGCCCAGCGGCTCGACTCGGGCGTCGTGCCCGGTGTCGGTCGATGCGGCGGCAAATCCATTCGCGATGGCCCGCATCGCGGTGCGCAGCGTCCCCTCGGCGTCAGGCGCGTTGCCCGCGTATCCGCCGTTGCCCTGCATGTAGAACCGCCAGTTCCAGTCGGTGGGCAGATGGACCCCGAAGCCGATCTCGGGTCGAATCACCCCGAACACGCGGCAGTGCTCCGGTACGTCGGAGGCGGCCGCGACCAGCGTGGCCGACACGACGGCGTAGTCGTGCCCGGTCAGGTCGAGGAGCGACCGGCACGATGTGGCCGGGCGCCTCACGGTCACCTGGGGAGCCCGGTAGTCTATGGCCGAGGTCGACGCGTCGAGGAAGCTCGACCCGTTCTGGGCCGCCGCCGGCCCATCGAGAACGAAGCTCACCAGCGCGACCGCGCCAATGATTCCGCAACGTGACACATAGTGCATGTGGGCGATTATATGGCTGGCTGTCCTCGGTCCGCGTCGCCGTGCTGCCCGCCGTTAGCGCTACACTGAGTCGCCGACCGGGTGTGACGACTCTCGCCGGAACCTGCCGTCGGCCTCCAGGAGCACTGTATGACCACGCGATACCACGTCTTCGCAGGAACCGTTGCCGCGGCCGCGCTCACGGTCGTCGTCGCGGCGAGCGGGCAGAACCAGGGCACTCAGTTCGCGGGCGTCGAGCTCACAGCCGTACCGGCGGGCGGCCAGGTTCATATGGTGCAGCGCTCGGGCGGCGGTGGTAATGTGGGCGTCTTCGCCGGCCCCGAAGGAGTGCTTCTCGTCGATTCGCTCTTTGCGCCGCTGGCCGAACGGCTGGTCGCCGCCGTTCGCACCGTGTCTGACGCTGACATTCGCTTTCTGATCAATACGCACGTGCACCCTGATCACATCGGTGGGAATGAGCATCTCGCCGACCAGGGCGTGCTGATCTTCGCCCACGACAATGTTCGGGTGCGTGCGCTGGAGCGACTCCGGTTCCCGCGCCGCGGCGGGAGTTTTGCGCCGCAGCCGCCTGACAACGCCCGCCCGGTGATCACCTACAACGATGCCGTGAGCTTCCACCTCAATGGAGAGGAGGTGCGCGCGTTTCTGGCGCCGCCAGCCCACACGGACGGTGACACGTTCGTGCATTTCCCGGACTCGGACGTGATGCATCTGGGGGATGTATTTCGCACGACGAGCTATCCGGTGATCGACATCTTCAACGGCGGCAGCTTGGCCGGCACGGTTGACGCGCTGGATATGGCGATCGCGATGGCTGGGCCAGACACCCGAGTGATTCCCGGGCACGGTCTCGAGGTGGTCGGACGCGCCGCTATCATCGAGTTCTGCGACATGATCGTCGACGTGCGGGATCAGGTACAGACGCTGATCACAGAAGGCCGAGGTCTCGACGAGGTCATGGCGGCCAGACCAACGGCGGCCTACGACGCCCGGTGGGGACAGGAAGCCTCCTGGAACGCTAACGATTTTGTCCCGGTCGTGTACCACGAGCTCGGCGGCGGAAGTCTGTACGCGCGGTGAACACGCGCCAGTGCGGTCGGGCGGCGGGAGCGGGCATCTCGGTCCGAGAACCGTCGGAGACGAGCCGGGGTGCTGGTGGTGCCGCCAGCGAGGACCTTGCACGGGCGCGGAGTTTTAGCGCCGGGTCTGGGACCAGCTCCGCGCTCGCTTTCCCCTTGGTGTCGGGACCAGGTATCCGTTAGCCCGTGCCAAGTGCTCTGGGGGCCAAGGTGAGGAAGGTGGGCTCGTCGACCGGTTCGCGGACGGAGATGCCCGCTCCCGCCGTCCGACCGGGTACGCGCGAAGGGCGCCTTCAATCGCGTGGTCATCCCGGTCCGAGTGACACGTCGCCTCTGCTCTCGTCACCGCGCTACCACGGGCCGCTGGGGACCGGGGTCCAGAGCGACCCGCACGCCTTCCCGCTATACTTCGTCGATCCCCTCGGTAGTCATGTCCGCACACGGCAGGTGTCGTGGCGCGGCCGATTCCAATGCGCTGAAAGGCTCCGACGCTGACCATGACCAATATGAAGCGTTCCCCCCTCGAGCGAGCCGCAGCGACCATCGCCTTGGTCGTCGTCGCCACCCTCACTGCGTCCACCCACGTGACGGCACAGGGCGGCGCCGGGATCGTCGAGTGGCCCTACGTTGGTGCCGACCAGGCCAATACCCGCTCGTCGCCAGCCGACGGTGTGACACCTGCCAACGTCGACCAGCTGCAGGTCGCCTGGACCTGGCGGCCCGAGGAACGAGCGAGAGAGGAATTCGGTACGGTGCCCGGTAGCTTCACGAGCACGCCGATCATGATCGACGACACGGTCTACGTCAGCACCAACTACAACCGGGTCGCCGCGCTCGACGCGGGCAGCGGCGCGGTCCGGTGGGTCTTCGACCCTCGCGCCTACGAAGACGGTATGCCGGCGCTGGGCGGCGGTTTCCGACACCGTGGGGTTACGACCTGGCGTGACGGCGATGCCCTGCGTATCTTCTTAGCGAGCCGCTTCCGCTTGTTCTCGCTGGACGCTGAGAGCGGCGAGGTGGTCGACTCGTTCGGCGAGGCAGGGGTCGTGGACCTGAGCCGAGACCTGGTGTGGCCGATCGACCGCAGCCACTTCGAGTTCAACGCGGCGCCGGTCGTCTTCAAGGATCTGGTCATCGTGGGTAGTGCGGTCGGCGACCGGGTGATCTATCGACGGACCCCGCCGGGCGACGTTCGCGCCTATGACGCCCGTACTGGTGCGCTCGTGTGGAGCTTTCACACCATTCCGCAAGAGGGGGAGTTCGGGAGCCAGACCTGGGAGAACGAGGCGTGGCGCTACACGGGCGCGACCAACGTCTGGGCCGGCATGACCGTCGACGAGGCGAATGAGCTGGTCTTTCTGCCCGTTGGTAACCCGACCAACAGCTACTACGGCGGGCAACGTCTGGGTGACAACCTGTTCGCTGAGAGTCTCGTAGCCCTCGACGCGAACACTGGAGAACGGGCGTGGCACTTTCAGATCGTGCATCACGGCGTCTGGGACTACGATCTGCCGACCCAACCGATGCTGATGTCGATTCGGGTCGACGGCCAAGCGATTGACGCGGTGGCGCAGCTCACCAAGCAGGGGCTGACCTTCGTCTTCGACCGCGTGAGTGGTGAGCCGGTGTGGCCGATCGAGGAACGTGCGGTGCCGCAGAGCGACGTGCCAGGCGAGGTGACGTCGCCCACCCAGCCGTTTCCGACCCGCCCCCCCGCGGTGACAACCACGACGGGCATGACCCTCGATGACGCTTTCGACCTCACCCCCGAGCTCCGGGAGAAGGCGCGTGACGCGATGGGCCAGTTCCGCATCGGGCCGCTGTACACGCCCCCGAGTCTGGAAGGGTCGTTGGTCCGTCCCGGTGGCGGGGGAGCGGTCAACTGGGGCGGTGGCGCCTACGACGCTGACACCGGGTATCTCTACGTGAAGACCTCGAACGTGGCGGCGGTGATGACGCTCGCGAAGTTCGACCCCGCCAGCACCAGCAATCCGTTCGCTGACACGAACGAGCCCGATTACGTGGGCTACGACACGGCGCGCGGCGGCCGTCCGACGTTCGAGGGCAGTCTCCCGCTCAACAAACCACCCTACGCGTTTCTCGTGGCCCTCGACCTCAACACGGGAGACCTGGCGTGGCGCGTCCCCTTCGGCCGGGGCAGCGAGCGACTGCGCACGCACCCCGGGCTCGAGGGGGTCGATTTACCGGACCGACTCGGGACACCCGGGGCACCGGGCGCCATCGTGACGAACGGCGGGCTGGTGTTCGCGGGGGGTGGCGAGGACGCGCTGTATGCGTTCGACAAGCGGAGCGGGCGCGAGGTCTGGTCCGGGGCACTCACGGAACGGTCGACGGCCACGCCGATGACCTACCAGACCAGCGCCGGCCGGCAGTTCGTGCTGATTGCGACCGGCTCGGGCCGCAATCAGGAGCTTGTCGCGTTCGCGATGCCGGAGTAGCGAGGTCCGTCAGCTGGGGTGAGTTCCCGGAACTTGGTCGCGGCCCCTACTGCAGCGCCAGGTCGGGCCAGTCGCGGGGACGTGCCCGGTCGTAGAACGGGGTGGTGGTCTGGGCTCCGACCGAACGCAACAGGTCGCCGGTGCCGGTCGGCACGATCTGATAGGAGCCGCCGCCGTAGAACTGGATGGCCAGTTCCGAGAGCCACAGTGGCGTCTCCCCGAATTTGTTCCGGGCTTCCAGCGCCGCGCCCTGATCGACAAGGAACTGCACGAGCGCGCTCAATCGGTGGTAGGCCGCGTAGTGCAGCGCGCTGTTGCCGACGTCGTCGGTGGCCCCGAGGTCGGCCCCCATCTGCACCGCCAGCCGGGCGGCTTCCAGCAGGACCGCTTCGTCCAACGTGTTCTCGCCCATGACGCGACCCAAGCCGGCCGCCGCCATCAACGGCGTCGATCGGGTCTCGGTGGTGAGCGACGTATCGGCGCCGGCCTCGGCCAGAATCCGCATCAGCTCGGCGTCACCGCCCACTGCCGCCAGCAGAAATGGGGTGGCACCGACCAGTTCCGGCAATCCCGGGCTCCGGGTGGCGCCCGCCCGTGTCGGGGTGCGCTCGAGCCGAGCATTCGGGTCGGCTCCGCTGGCCAGCAGCGCGCGCACCAGTGTGACCTTGCCGGTGGTCAGTCCTGGCAAGGCGTTCCACTCGTCGTTGCCTTCCCGACCGGCTCGAAAGTCCGAAGTCGTCAGTGTGGTTTCCCACCAGCCGGACGCCCAGTGCAGTGGTGTGTGACCGCGCTGGTCGGCGTTGGCGTCGGCGCCATGGTCGAGCAGCAGCATCGCGACGTCGACGTGACCTCGGATGGTTGCCAGGCCCAGCGCAGTCAGACGGTCGGTGGCGGCGGCGTTCGGGTTCGCATCCGCATCAAGTAGCATCCGGGCCGACTCGAGATCACCGACCCGCGCCGCGAACAGTAGCGGTGTATACCCGGTTACATCTCGCTCTGCTGCACGTCCGGTGAGGTGACTCACGGTCGCAGCATGCACATCCGCGCCGCGCTCAAGCAGCATTTCGACGACGGTGGGATGACGTTCGGACACTGCCCACATCAGGGCCGTCTGCCCGCGGCCGGGCTCCGCGCCGTTCGGGTCGGCGCCAGCGTCGAGCAGCGCGGTCACGACGTCGAGGCTGCCGACCCAGGCCGCCCGCATTAGCGGGCGTTCGCGTTCAACCGGGCCGCCGTTGGGGTCGGCACCTGCCTCGAGCAGCATTCGGACGACGGTCGCGTCACCGTTCATGGCGGCGAGGAGCAACGGCGCCACCTCCAGGTCGTTGATCGCATCGACGTCGGCGCCCGCCTCGAGCAGGACGGCGACGGTGTCCCGGTCACTCAGGTGCACGGCCCAGTGCAGCGCTGTGGCGCCGTCCCCCTGGGGCGCGTTCACGTCGACGCCCTCGTCGAGCAGTGCGCGAATCGTTTCATGGTCGCCGCTGGTCACCGCATCGATCAGCGGCACGTCGGCGGCGAGGAGCCAGCCGGGCCACAGGGCCAACGTGGCGCATGTGACAACAATCAGAGCGGCCGGCAATGTCGCGTGGATGCGGGTCATGATGATGCTCGTGTCGGTGCAGCGCTTCGGCGCTACGCCGGAGACAGCCGATCGATGTCCAGATGCCCGGTGCTGTCGCCGACCGATTCCACCGTCACCCCCAGCTTGGCGAGCAGCGTCATGTGGAGGTTCGTCAACCGGGTGCCCTCCGGATACCGGAGGTGACGGCCGCCCTTGAGGTGACCACCAGCGCCACCGGCCAGGACCAGCGGCAAATTCCGCGGGTCGTGTTCGTTGCTGTTGCCCATGCCGCTACCGAACAGCACGAGCGCACTGTCGAGCAAGGTCCCGTCGCCCTCTGGAATCGACCGCAGCCGGTCCAGGAAATAAGCGACCATGGTGGTGTGGTAGGTGTTGATTTTCGCCTGGTCGGCAATCTTCTCCGGGTTGTTGCCGTGGTGCGAGACGGCGTGGAATCCTTCCGACACGCCAATCTCCGGATACCCGCGACCGCTCAGCTCGCGAGCCAGCATGAACGTGGTGACCCGTGTCAGGTCGGCCTGGAAGGCGAGCACCTGCAGGTCGAACATCAGCTTGGCGTGTCCCTCGAACGTGTCGGGTACGCCGGCCGGTTGCAGCACCTCCGGCACCTCACGCTCACTCTGTTCTTCGGCTAGCTGGATGCGCCGCTCGACGTCCCGGATAGACTCGAGATACTCGTCCAGCGTGGCCCGGTCCTCGCCGTCGATCGTACGGGTGACGCCCGCCACTTTCTCACGGACGGAGTCGAGGATGCTGGCGCGCTGCCGCCAGCGGGCCAATCTGACGGCCGGGTCCGTGGTGCCACCCTCGCCGAACAACCGTTCGAACACGAGCCTGGGGTTGTTCTGCATCGGTAGCGGACTGGTGGGTCCGCGCCAGGCGAGGGTGTTCGTATACACACAGGCGAAGCCGGTGTCGCAGGTGCCGCCGAACTCCGGTGAGTCCACCGACAGTTCGAGGGTTCGCAGCTGTGTGTCCTGACCGAGGTGATCCGCCGCCATCTGGTCGATCGTCTTGCCGGCCCGGAAGTCGGCGCCGACCGTCGGGTTGGCGTGCATGCCGCTCATGAACGCGGACGGTATGCGTCCGTGACCGCCGCGAGGTTCTCCCTCGAGGGCGAGCGCCGGAGGATTGTCGATCCCGGTCAGCACCAGCACCTTGTCGCGCAGTGGGGCTAGTGGTTCGAGAATCGGGGTCAGCGCATAGTCGGGACCTTGGGCCTCCGGTGTGAAATAGCCGACCGCGGCGCCGTTGCCGACATAGACCGTGGCAAACCGGCGTAGACGCCCGGCTGGCGTTTGCGCCAGTGCGGTCATCGCCGGCACCATGCCGTTCAACAGCGGTAACCCAACCGCGGCACCCAGCCCGCGCAGCACCGTGCGTCTCGGGATCGCCTGCTTCGTGATAATCATGGCTGTTGTCCGTTGATGGGGACTGTTATTCCTCCGACGCGGACGCCTCACCGCTCCGTGCCCGCATCCGGAACGGCGTGCTCTTGGTGATGCCGAGAATGATCGACTCCCAGCGATGATCGGTGTCGGCCGCCTCGCGCTGAATCTGTCGCACGGCCGGCATGTCGTAGTACTCGACGCCACGCCCGATTGCATAGGTCAGTAGTTTTTCGGTCACGGTTCGGATGAATTCGTCCTGGCGCCCGACCAGCATGTCCCGGAGGCCGCGAGGTCCGTCGATCTGGGTGCCGTCGATCAGCGCGCCTCGCGCGTCAACCGGTTGCCCGTCCTCGGTGGTCCGCCACCGGCCGATGGCATCGAATGGTTCGAGTGCGAAACCGAGCGGGTCCATCGTCGCGTGACAACTGGCGCACACGGGATTCCGACGGTGCTGTTCCAGCCGCTCACGAATGGACCGGGGCGCCTCGCCTTGTTCGTTCTCTGGGAGCTCGGGAATGTCCGGCGGCGGCGCTGGTGGAGGCATCCCCAGCATGTTCTCAAGCAGCCACTTGCCGCGCACCACCGGTGAGGTACGGTTCGGAAACGACGTCACGGTCAGGATGCTGGCGTGGCCAAGCAGCCCCGCCCGACGGTCGTCCGACAGCGCCACTCGTCGAAATTGGCTGCCATAGACGTCCGAGAGACCGTAGTGGCGGGCCAGACGTTCGTTGACGAACGTGTAGTCAGCCGTCAGTAGCTCGCTCAGGGGACGGTTCTCGCTACGCTGGCTGTCCAGAAAGAGTTCCGTTTCCCGCGCCATCGCCTCCCGTAAGTCGTCGTCCCACTCCGGGAACTCGAAGCGGTCAGGCGACACCATGCGCAGATTGCGAAGAAACAGCCACTGCGCGCCGAAGTTCGTGACCAGCGCTGACGCGCGCTCGTCCGCCAGCATCCGTCGCACCTGGTGGTCGAATACCCCGGTCTTCGTCAACTGGCCCTGCTCGGCCAGTGTCAGCAACTCGTCGTCAGGAATACTGCTCCAAAGAAAGAAGGACAGTCGCGACGCCAGTTCGAGGTCGCTCAATCGATAGGGTGCGCGGGGCGTGCCGTTTGGCGGGTCGACTTCGGTCCGGTAGAGAAAGTCGGGGTCGACCAGTAGCCGCGTCAGCGCGACCCGGATACCCGCGTCGAAGTCGCCGTCGTGTTGGTCGCGCCCCTGCCGGTAGAACTGGAGCAACGTGTCGAGGTCATCGCCGGTCACTAGCCGCCGATAGGCTCGGCGCGCCAAGCGGCTCAGAATCTCGCCGGCGCATGACTCGGCGTCGTCTGCCGTGGGGCGGCAACTGAAGATCCGGCGTCGGCTCGGGGTATCACCGGTCCCGGTCGGCGAGAAGGGTCCCGTGATCTCGATGCCATCGACGTGCAGATATTGACTGGCCCCGGTGGTGGTGGCGAACACCGCGCTGTTGGCCCATGGAAAATAGGCGGGGAAGCGACCTTCCGGGGCCAGCATCCGCTTGAGGAACACGACGCCCACCGTGTGGGAGCCGGCCGCGGCCGTGATGCGGACCTCGGTCTCCACCGGGTCCAGCAGGCTTGGTCTGGCCTCGGCCGACACGTCGCCGACCTTGACGCCGTCGAGCCGCACCTCGATCTGTTCCGATTGCGAGCGCGGTCCGGCCAGGTCCAGCTTCACCACATACTCGCCGTCGAGCGGAAAGTAGTGACGCGCGACGCCGCCT
Source organism: Acidobacteriota bacterium (assembly GCA_002712885.1). Lineage (GTDB taxonomy): Bacteria > Acidobacteriota > Vicinamibacteria > Vicinamibacterales > UBA8438 > UBA8438. The sequence goes on along the minus strand of PAUN01000054.1, from coordinate 18,978 downwards.
CCGCGCGACCCGAACGGCAACTCGTTGTGTCGCTCTTCCTGCAACAACGCCTTCGAGAAGCGATAGGCAGTCACATCGGCGCCAGCCGTGAGGTCGCCGATAGCCAGTCGGCTGACCTTGCTGGCGGCGGACAGATAGGCATCGAGCAGCGCCGGCGACATCGACAGCACGCCGGCGTTGTTGTCGAACCCATACGCGGCGTCGTCGCCGGGGAGCCAGGTGGTCACATCGACATCGAGCGCGAGCAGGTCGCGGATGGCATGCTGATACTCGGTCCGGTTCAGCCGGTGGAAGGACGCCGGACGACCGGGGTCCGGGTTGGCCGTCGCCGCTCGGTCCAACCCGCGCTCCAGTGAGGCGACCAGGTCGACATAGGCTGTTTCGTCCGGGCGCTGGGCGCCGACCGGTGGCATCGAGCGGGCCTGCAGTTTCCGCAGCACCTTTTCCCACACCTCGGCATCGGCGCTCGCGTTGGTCGGGTCGACCCCGTCCAGCGAGAGTCCGCCCACGAGGCGTCGATCGTTGTGACACCGCAGACAGTATTCGTCGAGCAACGCCTGTTGGCTCGACCCGCTGGACTGACTGGCGGCTCCCGCCGGCTGCGGCTCGGGCGCGGCCGTAGCGGGATGAGCCAGTGTCAGCGCCGTCAGCCAGGCCGCACTACCCGCGCACCACCGTGACCAAGTCGCCGGCCGCCACCGAAGCGTCATTCAGGTTCCCTCAGCAGGTTTGATCGATTCAGACCGTATGGTACCGCATTAGACCCCTAACCGACCCCCCAAAGGTGGCAGAGCGCCCGTGCGCACCGGCGCGCCTGGGCACAGGCATAGCACGCCTTCAGCCACCAGCACCGCCACGCCCCCAACCCGCACGGATGTGATTGAACCACCCTCGGCTGCGATCGAAATATGCACTCGGCTCGGCCGGCCCATCGTCGCGCCCTACAGGCTGACCATCGGGCGCGCCACGGTTGCCGACACCGCGCCATGGCGCAACAGATACGCGCCCAGCGGACCGGACGCGCCACCTGTGGCAGGGTCTTCGGGAATGCCAAACGCCGGGGCGAACATACGGCTGTAGACAGTGGCGTCGTCCTGTCCCGGCTCGAGCGAGAACACAAACGCGGGGAGCACGTCGAGCCCGTGCTGCTCGAACACCGGTTGAATGGGGGGCACCGAGAACCGGACCGCATAGACCGCGGCCCGGGTCACGAGGGGGACGAAGAGCACCGGGACCCCGCACGAGACCACCTGCAGGGGCAGGTCGGCGCGAAGCTGAACGGGGTCGAGTCCCAAGGTCGCGCCCACCGCCGTGGGTGTCTCGACCACCTGGCCGAATTCGGGGAGCGGCTGACGCATCCAGGCGAACGCGAGTGCGTCGCCGGCCCATTCCAAGGAGACCGGAGTGGGGCCAACCCCGAGTTGGAAGATGACCTCATCGCGATCCGGTCCGATGAAGCCCTCCCGGGCGAGCGCGAACGTGCTGCCGATGGCCGGGTCTTGGCGGGGTAGGACAAAAGTGGTTTCCGGGAACGCCATCTCCAGGGCCACACGTTGCATGAGGTCGGCGTCGAGGTCGGATGCGTGTGGAAACACCGTGAGCTGGTTCCCCGCCAGCGGGCGCCGGGGAAACACGTCGAAGTGGAGATACCGATGACGGGACATAGTACTGATACGCGTGACTTTCTTGTGAGATATGGAGAGTATCAAGGACATGAGCAACACTCCGACGCGCATCTTCCCCTTTCTCCGGTACGAGGACGCGCCCGCTGCGTTCGAGTGGCTGGCCAACACCTTCGGGTTCGAGAAGCAGATGATCGTGCCGGGACCGAAGGGGACCATCGCCCATGCCCAACTCCGCTATGGCGGTGGCGTGGTGATGATCGGGACGGCAGAACCGGATGAGATGAACATGAAGACGCCCGCCGAGGCCGGTGGCACGACCCAGGGTATCTACGTCCACGTCGACGATGTGGTCGCGCACCACGACCACGCGAGGGCGGCCGGGGCGGAGATCGTCACGCCGATGGAGGAGACACCGTATGGGTCGCGTGAGTATGTGGCACGTGATCTAGAGGGGCACCTCTGGAGCTTCGGCTCCTACGCGCCGGAGATTTAGGTTTCCTGCCGAGGTGCCCGTCTGGGCGGCGTTGCTTCCTCGGTCACAGCCCGCCTGACTGCTCCCTCGTTGCGCCTTACCAGCCGAACACTTCGCTCGGAAACCCCCTGGATGTCCTGCCATGCCTAGGCGCGCACCTGCGCGCCCCGCGGCCGCGGAGTGGGGCACTCAGGGTCTCCGCGTAGCGGTCCGCGTGGGGTTCGGGGCAGAGCCCCGTCTGACGAGGTCGCGCCCGACCAGCCCTCCACCGGCCGGGTGTCGACCCGAGCCCGAACAGCGCGGGCATTGTCAGGGGTGCCGGGCGATCGGCCGCAATTCTCGGTCCAACTCGATGACGCCGCCGCCGAATCGGGCGTCGGCGATCGTCACGCGGTAGCCGTCTGTCGTCGGTTCCACATCAAAGCTGGGGAACCGGGTCCACGTCGTGAAGCCCCACAACTCAGGCGCGGCGAGCGCCGCGGCTGCCGCCGGATGGTCGTCACCGATTGCAGTCTGCGTTCCCACCGACGTGATCCGTTCTTCGGCCAGCCAGTCTAGCCGCACACGGTGGTAGTGGCGGGCATCAGCGACTAGCACGTCGCGGCGGAAGGGGTTTGCCGGTACCGGGCCCACCATGATGCGACGTGGCTCGAATCCACGGTCCAGGGCCCATTGCGTGACCTGTTCGTGTGCCAGCCGCGAGAGGCTGACCATGCCGACCAGGTAGCCACCGACGAGCACCAGGCAGACGGTCGAGACCTGTCGCAGGCGGTGCTGCAGTCCGCCCCAGACACGCAGTCCGGCAATGCTCGCGACCCCCAGACACCAGAGCACACGGATTGGGGTGGGCATGCCGGGTAATAAGGTCACCAACCCGGTCGTGATGCTGCCCAGTGCGATCCAGCCAGCGGTCTGAAGCCGCGACCCACTGTGCGCCAGCACGACCACCGTGCCAAGTAGGAGCCACACCCATGGATCGATGATGAACAGGCTGTCGCCGTAGAACCAGCGGCCATCGAACGGCATCAGGAGCCGCACGCCGTAGGTGTTCATCCAATCGAGCGCCGGATGTGACAGGACCGACAGGTAGGAGAGGGCCATCAACCGTCTGAGCGATACCGGCGTAGCGGCCGGGTCGTGTTGGCACCGGTACACGTCCACCCGGTGTACGACCCATCCGAGCAGCGCGGGGAGTACCGCCATCGCGAGGGGACCGTGGGTCCATCCGCGTCGGAACCCGACCGACAACTGGTTGTCCAGGAAGTAGGTCGCGGCGTCGACGTCCGGAAGGTTGGCCCCGATTACCAGCGTCGCCGTCCCGAGCCGGACCCGACCGAATCGGGTCTGCGCCAGGCTCGCACCGACGAGTGTGTGGGTCAACGGATCCATGGAAGGTGACTCGCCCGCTGTCGAACTGTCGATTACCGCCACTGACGTTGGGGGTATGGCAGAGGAAGCATACAGGAGTAAGAGCTGCTAGACGCGAGCAGGTAACATAGAGGCTTCGGCTCAGTCGAAAGGAGCTTCTTCTTTGACACTGCCTACGATTCTGCACGACGCCCCGATCGCGTTCATTGGCACCGGCGCAATGGGTGAGGCGATGATCGGCGGCTTGCTGCGCCACAAGTTGGTCGAGCCCGACGCGATTACGGCCTCTGACCTCCACCAGTCACGCCTCGACGAGGTGAAGCGCCTGTTCGGCGTGCGGACGACTGACGACAATCGCGCCGCGGTGCGCAAGGCTCGTATCGTGGTGTTGTCGGTCAAGCCACAGGTCCTGTCAACGGTGTGTGCCGATCTCAACGGTGTGCTCCGGCCGTCGACGCTGGTGGTCTCAATCGTTGCCGGCGCCCGGATTTCCTCGATGGCGGCCGGGCTGAACCATGAGGCGATCGTTCGGACCATGCCCAACACCCCGGCGCAGATCGGCGAAGGCATGACGGTCTGGGCTGCGACTGATGCGGTGTCAGACAAGCAGCGCGAGCAGGCCGGCGCCATCCTCGGCGCGCTCGGCAAGCACTTATTTGTCCGCGACGAGAGCTTTCTCGACAAGGCGACTGCCGTCAGCGGCAGCGGACCTGCGTATGTGTTCATGCTGATGGAGGCTCTGATTGACGCCGCCGTGCATCTAGGGTGGTCGCGCAACGACGCCAAGGAGATGGTGGTCCAGACCGTGCGTGGGTCCGCGATGTTCGCGGAGCGTTCGCCGGTGCACCCGGCCGAGATGCGTAACATGGTGACCTCACCGGGCGGGACGACCGCCGATGCGATCTACCAACTCGACAAGGGCGGGTTCCGTACTGTGCTGTCGAAGGCGGTGATGGCGGCGCACCAGCGCAGTGTGGCGCTGGGTGCGCTGGATGAAGCCAAGGCCGATGCGACACGGTCGTCGCGCCCGAAGCGAACCACAAGAAAGACCGCCCGAAAACGCCGCTGATGCCGGTCGCCGCCAATACGCGCTGAAGCCCGAAGCCTGATCGTCATCCGTCCGAGAGCAGACTCGCACCGTGTCCCTCAGTTCCCTCTTCAATCTCATCGCGCTGGTCGTCACCTTGGCCGCCGTCTTTGGGTGGGTCAACCACAAGTGGTTCCGGCTGCCCCATACCATCGGGCTCGTGGTGATCGCCCTCGGCGTGTCGTTCGCCGGGTTGCTGGTCGACGCTCTGATTCCGGCACTGGGGCTCCAAGGCATGGTGCGCGCCACGCTCACGGACATCGACTTCCACGACACCTTGATGACCGGCATGCTGGGGTTTTTGCTGTTCGCTGGCGCGCTCCACGTAGACCTCGACCATCTCGTAAGCCGTCGCTCAGCCATCGCCACGCTCGCCACTGTTGGCATCCTGCTGTCGACCGGACTGGTCGCGGTGGCGACCTACCTCCTGACCCGGTTGGCCGGACTCGACGTCCCATTTGCGTATTGTCTTGTCTTCGGCGCGTTGATCTCACCGACCGACCCGATCGCGGTGCTGGCGATTCTGAAGCAGACCGATGTGCCGGCGACGCTTGAGGCAAAAATCGCCGGTGAGAGCTTGTTCAATGACGGAGTGGGCGTCGTGCTGTTCACGATTCTCGTCGCCGTCGCGGTCGGCGGAGATGGGCACGGAGCTGCATTGACTCTCGGCAGTATCGTGCAGTTGTTGCTCACCGAAGCGGTCGGTGGCGCGTTGCTCGGCCTGGTGGGGGGCTATGTCGCCTATCGGGCGATGCAGGCGATCGACGAGCACAACCTGGAGGTCTTGATCACTTTGGCGTTGGTCATGGGCACCTACGCCGTGGCGCTTTGGGCGCACGTGTCGGGACCGATCGGGATGGTGGTCGCGGGTTTGTTCATCGGCAACCACGGCACGCGCCTGGCCATGAGCGCCAGCACCCGAGACCATGTCGAGAAGTTCTGGTCGCTGCTCGACGAGATCTTGAACTCGTTACTGTTCTTGGCCATAGGGTTCGAGGTGTTTGCGCTCACGATCACGTCGCTGACGATATGGATTGCGGTCGTGGCCATCCCGCTCGTGCTCGGCGCGCGGTTCATCAGCGTCAGCGTGCCCATCCAGACGCTCGGGCGGTGGCATGATTTCACCCCCGGCGCGATCCCGGTGTTGACCTGGGGTGGTCTGCGTGGCGGTATCTCCGTGGCGCTGGCGCTGTCGCTCCCGCCGTCCCAGATTCGCGACTCGATACTGGCCGCGACGTACGGCGTGGTCGTCTTTTCGATTGTGGTGCAGGGGCTGACCATCGAACGCGTGGTTCGCGCGACGGTGCGTGCGCCCGGATAATGCTTTGGGCTTCGGGTAATCGGGCTTCAGACTTCAGGCTAGGAGGCGGTCCGGCTGGGCTGCCAAGGTGACGTCTTCTCTTCCGAACAGGACCATCGTCACGCGGCCACCGCCCCTGAAGCCTGACGCCCGATGTCCGCGCCCCGATGCCTGAAGCCCAATGAGGACAATAGAATCAGTGCGGACGTAGTCTCGCGCGAGCCTGTCATGTATAACTGAATTGCCAGAGCGAATCGACGCCTACCGAGTCACCCACAAACTGGGTGAGGGTGGGATGGGTGTAGTTTACGCCGCGGTTAACGAGAAGCTGAACCGCCCGGTGGCGGTCAAGACCATTCGAGATATTGGTGCCGCGACCCACGAGCGGGTCTGGCGCGAGGCCCGCGCCGCTGCCGCCGTGAATCATCCCGGCGTCTGCCAGATCTACGAGATCGCGGAAGACCGAGACCAGTTGTTTCTCGTCATGGAGCTGCTCGAAGGACAACCGTTGTCCGACGTGCTTGAGGCGGGTCCGCAATCTCCCGTCGACGCGCTGGCGCTGCTGTTCCCCGTGCTCGAAGCGCTGCACTCGAGCGACATCGTCCATCGCGATGTGAAACCGTCGAACGTCTTCGTCACCGCTCATGGCCGCGTACGTCGTGGACGTTGAACGCTGTCTGTCAACGTCGGAGCGGGCGGTTGGGGGGGATGGTTCTGCTACGAGACCATAGCGGGTGAGACTTGGCTGGCGTGTGTCCTGGACACGCCCCGCTTTGCGGCGCTGGTGGGGAGGAAGCCAAGGCGGGGAGCTTGCGGCCCGCCGCAGCGTTCAGGGACGCGGACGGCCCGAAGCTTCTTGGTGTCTCTAGTTAGACGGGGCTGCGCCCCGAAAACCCCACGCGGCCGCTCCGCTGGGACTCTGAGTGCCCCACTCCGCGGCCGCGGGGCGCGCATTGTCGCGCGCCTGGCCGAGCGCCACAGACGGGGCTTTGCCCCGAACCCCACGGGCCGCTCAGCGGCCCACTCGCGTTTTCGCACTAGCTGCCGGGTTGGACGACTTCGATCCAGACGTCGTCGGGACCATAGACGAACGAGATTTTCATTTCCTGACCGAGCGGATTCGTGTACGGACGCGGTTCCATGTCGAAAGGCACGCCCTTGCTCTTGATTTCGACCGCGGCCGCGTCGAGATCCGAGAAACTCCAACTCAGGTGGTCGATAGCACGTCCCTTGGACGGGGCCGGAGCGCCATCCGGGTGTTCCATGGCAACCAGCCAGACTCCGCCGTACCGGATACCGTCGATTCGTCCTTTCAGCTTGTCCCGCTCACCGCCGAAGATGTTCTGATACCACGTCAAGGCGGCGGCCGGGTCGGCCGAGCTGAGATGAATGTGGTGAAAGTCGGGCCACTCGGCGTCTTCGACGACTTCGATCCTGGTTCCCCACGGATCGCTCAGGAACGCAAGCTTGAAAAGACCCGGTACATCCCGAATCGGCCCCTCGAGGTCAAGGCCTGCTGCTTCCCACTCCGCCATCTTGGCTTCCAGGTCAGGAAACGAGAAACTGATGTGGTCGACTCCCGAGCCGACGCTGACGTCGGTCGGGTCACGCTCGAACCAGATGAGCTGCACATCGCCGATCTGACAGGCGTTCTCGCGCCCGAAGCCCTCGCAGTCCATGTGTTCGACATACCAGGCGACGGCGGCCTTCGCGTCGGGGGCGGTCAGATGCATGTGGTGATAGTCGGTCGCACCGGCAACCACTGGAATCCCCACGACGGCCGCCACGACGGCGAGTATTGGTACGAGTGTTGCCAGTCTCGACTTCATGTCTCGGTCCTCGGTCGGTTCTCTCATGTTTGTCGGTGACGACGAACCCATACACCGCGTCCCCGGAGACTACTCCGGAAAGTTCGGCATCTGCATCTTCTCGTACCCGGCTGGAGCCACGAAGGGATCGTCGCCGAACGGAGCCTCGGCGAGTGACTGCAGTGTGATCGTGGTGGCGCCGTTCTCGTCGCTCGCGTCCACACGCACCACCCCGCCGCTCGGCAACCCGGCCGCGCTCGTCATTTGGGTGTAGCGCAATAGTTGCGCCTGCGCGCCGCCGGCGCCGCCGCCCATCATTGGCATCTGCATCGCCTCGAGCGCGTCACCCATTCTCGCAAAGATCTCGAACAATCCTACGTCCAGATCAGAGGCGACCCAGATGGTGTTCTCGTCTCCCGACTCCATCCCGGTGATCCGGACCCCGGCGGCGCTCCAGGGGCCGATGGTCTCGGTTTCGCCGGTTGGCGAAAATCGGATGTTGTCGACATTAATTGTCGGGCTCTCGCCGCCGCCGCCTCCGACCCGCTGCATCATCTGACGCATCATCTGGAACTGCTGTTCGCCCCACTCCATGTAACGGCGTTCGGCATGCTGGACCATAAGCATGGTCGGCGAGGCGCCGGCCGTCCAGATCATGGAGACCTCTTGTCCTTGAGAGATGTCGATGCGGACCGCGTCGCTGCCCATCCAGTAGTCCATGCTCATTTCGGCACCGCCGGCGGGCTGGATCTCGACGGTCGCTTTGACATCATCGGCCTGGGCGTACCCGCCAACCAGCAAAGAGAGGCTTGTGACGGCGATCAGCGTGGCGCGCGGGACGGAACGAGAAATGGGCATCGTCTGCGTTCCTCCATAAAATGGCAGAGCCTTACGATTATACGTGTCAGTGGCCGCACCACGGCACCACGCACCAGAGTCCTGACACGGGGCAGGCGTGGGGTGGGCGGGGTCGGTGGACCCGGCCCGATGTGCGCATCGGGGATGGAGCCGGGCGGAGGCCCAGGCGACGGCAGCGCGGAGGGCCTACTTCTTCTTCGGGATGAGGACGAAAATCATCAACAGGTGCAGAGCGAAGGCGCCGACACCGGTGATCAGGAACAGTACGATCGGGTTCATCTGTCAAGCTCCGTGCAAGCAGTCAGTCGAGAACGGTCACTCATTGTATCCGCACACTGCGTCGAACCGGTAGCGCCGGCTCCTTTCGCATGGCGGTCAACCTGTGGTCGATCAGCGTTTCCGCCTCGGTCATGATCCGCGTCACCAACTCCTGACAGGTCGGGACGTCGTGAATGAGTCCCGCCACCATACCCGCCGACCAGACCCCCCCGTTCGTCTTTCCCGCCTTGAGGGCGATTCGGCCCCGCTCTCCCGCCACCAGGTGCTTGATGTCGTCGATGGTCGCGCCGCCGCGGGCTTCGATCGTGCGGACCTCTTCCGCGATCTGATTCTTGAACACGCGCGCCGTGTTTCGCAGAGTCCGGAAGATCAGGGCCGTGTCCCGCTCCGACGCGTCGACCAGTTGTTGCTTGATGTTGTCGTGGATCGGCGCTTCGCGTGTCGCCATGAAACGCGTGCCCATGTTCATGCCGTCGGCGCCGAGCGCGAGCGCGGCCACCAGGCCACGCGCGTCACCGAATCCGCCCGACGCGATCATCGGAACGCTGATCTGGTCGGCCGCGCACGGAATGAGGATGAGTCCGGGGATGTCGTCTTCACCGGGGTGACCGGCGCACTCGAACCCGTCGATGCTCACGGCGTCGCACCCGATCGACTCCGCCTTGATCGCGTGCCGCACCGACGTGCACTTATGGATTACCTTGATGCCGGCCGCCTGGAAGCCGGGGAGGAACGGCTGGGGGTTGTTCCCGGCGGTCTCGACAATCTTGACTCCCGATTCGGCGATCGCCTGCGCGTACTCCTTGTACGGCACCGGTTTCAACGTCGGCAGAATCGTCAAATTGACACCGAACGGCTTGTCCGTCATGCTCCGCGTACGGGCGATTTCGGCCGTCAACGCCTCTGGTGACGGCTGGGTCAACGCGGTGAGAAAGCCGAGCGCGCCCGCGTTGGCCACCGCCGACACCAGCTCCGCGATGCCGACATTCTGCATGCCGCCCTGCACGATCGGGTGTTCGATGCCGAATGTGTCGGTGAAACGAGTCTGAATCATCGGTTGTGGGCTTCGTCTCGGACGCCAGGTCGCAGCAGTATAGCCTCACCGGAGGGTTGTGTGGCCACACGCCCGTCGCCGGTCGGTTTCCTGATGGTGGGTCCGAAGCCGCCGACCGTGCAGGTGGGTCGCGCGGTATCTCGACCAGTGACCTTAGCCCGTGCGTTCGACGAGTTCTGCGACCGGCCGGGTGTCCGCACGTCGGTAGGTACGATCCGGTCGGGGTCTCTTCCGACCTTGACCTTCTTCGCGCTGGCCACCGACACCCCGCGGTCAGCCATGACTCGGAACGCGTCATCGACGAGGGCGCGCCGTTGCTCCGCGGTCAGTTCGGCCCCGACGGCGTTGATGATGCCCATCGTGGGTCACCTCGCCTCCGACCTGACGCACGGCCTGCGCCGCCGACGCCATGTCGGCGCCCTGGACGATGACACTGGCTGATGTCACTTGAGCAGAATCGCCAGGCGCGAGCATCAGCACGGTCATCGTGACCGCCAACAAGACCAACCGAACCCTCAGACTCCTGCTCATCACTGTCTCCATCCGGTGTCCCTCTGGGACGCGGTCCGTCGGTCGTTCGCACCCTGCGCTCGGGCTGGCACCAGGCGAGGCGCGGGCCCTGGGGTGTGGGTGTCGATTGATAGCGTTTCCATGAGATCTGCTTTACGAGGCGCCTCCGTCATGCGCCTCCGCGATACTTCATAGGGCAAGAAGTTGGCCAGGTTCGTCCACTGTCCACGCAATGTCCATAAGTACTTGTCATATGTGACTTTAGTAATATTTTGGTAGTCTCGGTGCAGAGCGCATCAGCCTGACTGGCAGCGATCTGTCGAACCTAGTTGTTCTGTTTTGATACGGATTCTGGCGTTGGGGTGGGTTCTGAATGCGGCTGGTGTTCTATATCGGCTCTGTTTGCAGTGGTTTACTGGGAATATCGCCTCGAATGAAGTGTTCCGATGGAGCGCGACGGGAGCCGGCTGCTCGGCTGTGGCGGCGTGGAGACTTCCCGGTGGTTCTCGCTACTGCGCCCCATTTCAAGCCGGAAACGCGAGGCTACGCGGTTGTGAGACAGGCGATCTCCATACCGTGTCTCGATTTGAAACATCGATACCATTTCCGAGGGTGGGATTTGGTTGCCTACTTTGGGATGCGAGTAGGGGCGACTTGCCACGATGCCGCCAGCCGCGCACAATGTGCGCAGCAACCGTCTCTTGATCATGCATATCGATCCCGTGTCTCCCGTGGTTGGCGCCGAGGTGACCGGTGTCGATCTAGCCAGGCCGCTCGCCTCGGAGTCGTTCCAGACGATCCACGAGGCCTTGATGACGCACCTGGTGCTGTTCTTCCGCGACCAGGAGCTGTCGTTCGAGCAACACAAGGCGCTGGGCCGTCAGTTCGGCGACCTGCACATCCACCCTGCCGCGCCCAAAGACAGTGAGCACCCCGAAATTCTGGTGGTGCACGGGGACGCAAGTGTGAAGTTCGTGGCGGGCGACACGTGGCACTCTGACGTCTCGTGCGACGCCACCCCGCCGCTGGGCAGTATTTTGAGGGTGGAGCAGGTCCCGACGTCGGGCGGTGACACCCTATTCGCCAGCATGTATGCCGCCTACGAGGCGCTGTCGGACCGCATGCAGCGACTGGTCGGCGAACTTACCGCGATACACGACGGCCGGCATTACTACGTCGGTCGATATGGTGGGGGAAACCTGCGGGACGGGGAGTATCCTGCCGCCGAGCATCCGGCGGTGCGGACACATCCGGTCACGGGCCGCCCGGCGCTCTACGTGAACGAGGGATTCACGATCGGGTTCAAGGAGCTGAAACAGGCTGAGAGCCAAGCCCTGCTCGGTTTCTTGGTGCGGCACTGTGGCCAGCCTGAGTTCCAGTGTCGGTTCCGCTGGCGGCGGCACTCGGTGGCCTTCTGGGACAACCGCTGCACGCAGCATCACGCCATTTGGGACTATTATCCCCAGACCCGCCACGGGTATCGGGTGACCATCAAGGGCGATCGCCCATTCTTTGACCCTTCGCGAGAGCCGCGAGCGACGATCGCACTCTAGCAGCGTCGTCATGCGGCCCGGCGGTTTTGCTGCCGGCGCTTGTTACCACTGCGTCTCTCGTTGCTTGGCCCGCCCGGCGGGCCGAGAATGTATTGTCGTCGGTCGCGGCCTGACCGTTGCGGACCGCGGCGTCGATCGCCTGCTGCTCCCCCGGTCTCGGCGATGGACGTGACGTCCGTGTTTCGTGTGACGACCGTCGGTCTGTTCGTCTTCATCGTGATCTCTTTCTCTCGAGAAACGTCGGGGAGTCCGGGTGAGTTCAGCGCCCGGCCACCGGTGTGTCGCGGGTGGTGCTGCCCGTGTCCCGGCTGGTCGGCTCGTCGGTTCCTTCGCCGTCGACCGGCCGCACCACAGACCCCACGCCTGCCATGTCGGCGTCCTCACTGACCACGCCTTGAGGGACCGGGCGGCGGCTGTCCTTGGGGGTCGGCTTTTGCGGCGGAGTGCCCCACAGGAACGCCGCGAGACCCATCGCGAACATCGCTTGCAAATGCATCGAGGAACGCGCTCTCATGTCTCTCCTTCGTCCGGTCCGACCGCGCCACGTGGCTCGGCGACCGTCGGACCAGTAAGAGCAAGAGTTTCGCCAGTAACAGCCGTCACTCGACTGGATCAGGCAACTTATTTTTTGCATGCACTTAACGTCCGTACGCCTTGGTAGACGCGTATCTCGTGGTGCCGCGAAAAGCCAGACATGTTCTAGTTTGAGGCACACCGACCGCATTTTGGTGCGTACTTGGCGGGCTGGTGGATGAAGCGCGAATTCGAGCGAGGAGAGGGCCGTGGGGTACACGTCGACGATCGGTGATCGCCTGACGGCGCCACGGCGCTGAGCGATTCGACTGTGTCGTGGTCGAGAGACTAACCGCCGAGCAGGCCCACGACCGTGATCGACACCGTGACACAGACGGCAGCGCCAAGCGTCATCCAGATCCCTACCTTGGCCATGTCACGGATCGAGAAGTAGCCGGCCGAGTAGGGGAGGACGTTGGTCGGGCTCTCGGTGACGAGAATGAACGCGAGGGTGGAGGTGAACGCGGCCGGGGCGGCGATGGCCCAGGCATCCAGACCGAGGTCTATGGCGAGCGCCAGCAGAATCGGCATGATGAGCGAGCCGGTGACGGTATTGCTGGAAAAAAGCAGATGCAGCGTGGCGACCGCGATGACGATGACGAACGGGCGAAGCAGCGCCGGAACCAGGATGAGGTTGCCGAGCAGCAACTGAGCCAGCCACCGTGCCGCCCCCGTCTCGAACACTGCCAGCCCCAGCGACAGCCCGGCGACGATCAACATGACCCCGCCCCAGTCCATGTTCTGTTGGGCTTCCTTCCAGGTCATGACGCGAATCGTCGGGAGAAACAGCGTCAGCCCGCCCAGCAGCGCGACGGCCTGCACGGGTGGGTCGACGCGCCCGCCAGTCAGGCCCGCCAGCCACGGCGTGACCAGCCAGGCGGTGATGGTCAGCGCGAAAATCACTAGCGTCTTGCGCTCGACCGGCTCCAGCGGGCCAAGCGCGGTCAGCTTGGCGTCAATGTCCGCTTCCTCGAACGGCAGCCGATCGAGTTCAGGTGGAAACACCCGGAGGAGCAACCACCACCCGAGCGGAATCATGAGCAGCGCCGCGGGTACTCCGAGCAGCATCCATTGTCCGAACGAGATGGTCAGACCGGCGAGTTCCTGCAGATAGCTCAGCGCGATCAAGTTCGCTGCCGTTCCGGCTGGCGTGGCGATGCCGCCGATCAGTGGACCGTAGGCGCACGAGATCATCAGCGCACGGCCGAAGTTGCTCGCGAGCGGCTTCAACCCCGCATCCTTGAGGACGCCGACGCCGAGCGGCAGCATGACGGCGGCCACTGCCATGTCGGTGATCCACATCGAGAGTAGCGCGCCGGCCGTGATGAATCCGAGCAGGACGCGGTCCGTTCGGGTGCCGGCCAGTCGAAGCACGTGCAGCACCATCCGCGTGCCGAGACCGGAGATCGTGAAGCCGGTCGAGAGGAACAGCACCCCGATAAAGAAGACCACCAGCGGATTGCCGAACCCCGCTCTCACCGCCGAGGCGAAATCGGTGATGCCAAACGCCGGAATCAGAATGAGGACGAGCAGCGAGGTGGCCGGGAACGGCATCGCCTCGGTGACCCAGAGCGTGACCGCGAACAGGAGAATCGCCAAGCACGTCTTGCCCTCGACCGTCAGCGAGATCAGCTCGCCACTCCGCTCGAGCGGCGCCGGCGTGGGCAGCAGGTGTACCACCGCCAGGAGCGCCGCGGCGGCGATGAAGTAGTACAACCCCCGATCTTTGTCTTGAGGCTCGATCACGGAGAAGGCCGGGTCATTGGCATAGGCCGCAACTCTTCCATATTTGTTCGGCCCGCGCCAGGCGACGCCTTGGGCTGAGGTTACATCCCAGGTGGGGCGAACCGTCCATCAGTTGCGGTCCATCCGCCATCGGCCATCAGGAGGGTGCCGGTCACGAAGCTGGCGGCGTCAGACGCCAGAAACACGGTGGGGCCGACCATCTCTTCCGCCGTGGCCCACCGGTTGAACACACTCTTGGCCGCGTAGGCGCCGTGCCAGTCTGGGTCGTTCTGAATCTGCGCGGTCAACGGCGTGGTCACCACGCCGGGGCCGACGGCGTTCACCCGCACGCCGGCCGGACCGAACTCGGCCGCGGCGGTTCGCACGAGCTGGACGATGCCGGCTTTGGTGGAGGCGTAGACCGACTGACCCGGTTCGACGACTGTAGCCCGAATCGATGAGAACAAGATGATGCTGCCACTGCCCTGGGTCATCATGATCCGACCGGCCGCGCGTAGCACGTGAAAACTGCCCTTGAGGTTCAGCCCGACGACCCGGTCGAACTCGTCGCCTGTGTAGTCGACGAGCCGTTTGCGCACGTTCACGGCTGGGGTGCACACAACGACATCCAGCGACCCGTGCCGTTCGACGATGTCAGTGAACGCCTGATCGACCGCGGCTCCGTCAGTGATATCAAGCCGAGCCGCGTCGGACGCGCCGCCGTCACCGACCATGACCTCCGCGGTCCGCGCCGCCGCCTCCGCGTCGACATCCAGACACCGTACCGTCGCGCCCTGCCGAGCGCATCCTATGGCCACGGCTTCCCCGATACCGGACCCGGCCCCGATGACGGCCGCCATTTTGCCCTTGAGCCCGAACAACTGCGTTTCCGTCATGACACCTCCGCCGATGTGTGCCGTCCCGTCAAGGCCGCGGCGAGAGCCGCGGTCAGTGCCGCTCCGATGCCTAGTATCGCGGCGAACTGGCCGAGGCCACCGAGGTTGGTGAGCTGGACGACCGCCGCTATCGGCACCCCCACGACCATCGAGGCCATCGCCTCGCGGGTGCGCACACGTCCAGAGTAGAGCCCGACGATCACTGGCACGAAGAGGCTGACCGCGAGGAGCGTGTAGAAGATGAGTAACGCGGTGACGATGGAACTCGAGATCATCGCGATGGCGATGCCGGCCACCCCTCCCGCCACCGCCGCCCTTCTGGCGACGCGAAGAATCTCGGCGTCACCCGCATCAGGTCGCACGAATCGCGCATAGAGGTCCTTGGACAGCGAGGTGGCCAACCAGAACAACATCGCGTCGGCCGAGCTCACTTCTGCCGAGAAGATTGCGGCCAGCGCGACTGCCCCCAACAGCACGGGCAGTGTCTCGAGCAGGAGCACTGGGAGTGCCAGGTCCGGGTCGGCCAAGTCTGGTGCCACCATCCGCGCGATCATGCCGAGCAACGCTGGCGCCGCGGCGAAGACCAGTAGCGCCACAGCATTCAGGCCGACCCCGATTCGTATCGCGCGGTCGTCGCGGGCGCCGTAGACCCGCTGCAGAATGCCGGGTGACACGATGAACGATGGGCCGAGGCTGGCGAGATAGATCCAACCGGAGTTGCCGCCGGCCCAGAAGTTCCAGAAGTTATCGATGTCGCGTGTGGCCTCGACGACGGGGGCCAGTCCGCCGACTGATCCCAAGATGACCGGGAAGGCGATGACGAAGCCGACCAACAACACCCCGAGCTGCACCGCGTTGACCCAGACGGAGGCGAGGAGCCCGCCGGCGGTGAAATACACCGTGACGACCAGTCCGCCGATGACGGAACCNACTCGCGGGTCGATCCCGGTGACGACGTTGAGCACGTAGCCCATCGCCATCAGCTGCCCCGCAAGAAGGGACAGCCCACCGGCCCAGAGGAGGATCGCGACGGTCGCTCGTACCTGGGGGCCGTATCGGTGTTCCAGATAGTCGCCGACGGTCTGCAGGTTGTGACGCGCCGCCACGGCGCGCAGCTTCGGACCGACCCAGAACGCCAGGACCAGCGATCCGAACCCGGCCGACCCGACCCACCACCAGGCGCTCAGACCATCGCTGTAGCCACGTTGGGCCGCGCCCATCGTTGAACCGGCGCCGATGTTGGCGGCGAGTAGCGTCGTGAAAANCAGGCCCGGTCCGAGCCGCCGGCCAGCCACGAAAAAGTCACTGGAGGTCTGGACTCGCCGGCCGATCCACAGGCCGACCGCCATCAGCACGGCCGCGTAGAGCAGGAGGATGACGAGCGGCAGGTTCACCGGCCCGCCTGAAGGTCTCGCGCGGCCGGATACCCCGGAATACCGATTGCCGCTCGCACCGCCCGGACAATCGCTTCTGCCATCACATCGGCGGCAAGCGCGCCCACCGTGGCGAGGCTGGTCGGCTCGTCGTAGACGCCCGTCGAGAGCGCGAAGATGGCATCGCCGTCGTTCGGTGTGTGCGACGGTGAGATGGCGCGCGCGAAGCCGTCGTGGGCCATCTGCGCCATGACGGTGGCTTGCGCCTGGGTGAGACTGGCGTTTGTGGCCACGACGCCGATGGTGGTGTTTTCTCCCGGGCGGCTCCGGTTGCTCCGTCCCGCCCGCAGCAGCCGCCGCGCATCGGCGAGCGTGCGGCCGTCTTCGCTTCGTGCGCCGGCCACTACCTGCCCGGTGGCCGGGTCGATGACATCGCCGACAGCATTCACGACCACCAGCGCGGACACGACCAACCCGCCCGGCATGGAGATGGAGGCTGACCCGACGCCACCTTTCATGGCGCGGCCGGGGCCGCCCATCTTGCCGACGGTCGCGCCAGCGCCGGCGCCAACGTTGCCCTCGGGCACCGCCTCGGAGGTCGCCGCCTCAGCGGCCCGGTAGCCACAGTCGGCCGTCGGTCTGATGGTCGGGTCGTCGCCGATGCCCAAATCAAAGAGGATGGCTGCCGGCACGATCGGCACCTTCGCGATACGCGTGTCGTAGCCGATGTCCCGCTCGGCGAGATAGCGCATGACGCCGCTCGCCGCGTCGAGCCCGAACGCACTCCCGCCGGACAGCACGATGCCATGTACCTCCTGCACCGACTTCGTCGGATCCAGGAGGGCGGTTTCACGCGTGCCCGGTGCGCCGCCTCGCACATCGACCCCGGCCACCGCCCCGGCTTCAGTCAGTACGACGGTGCAACCGGTCGGCCGCTCGGCCAAGGTATGATGGCCGACCTTGATGCCGTCAACCGCGGTCAGGCCCCGCTCGGATTGTGAGAAGGTGCTCGGCTGAACCATGAGGCCTCCCGCGATGCACGCGGTGGTGACGACGAGGCGACGCAACCAATGTTCCCGCACATGTTTCGCACTGGCGCGACGGGCAGCGGGCTGGTGCGATCGGGGCGGGGCGTCAGTTGGCATCGGTCCTTCCGATGATAGCGGAAAGCGGCGGGCGCGCGATCGCACGTGTCTTGAACGAGGTCGAGCAGGCCACGGACGAGATCGTCGATTTCGCGGCCGACCTGGTTCGGGTTCCCACCGTCAATCCCCCCGGTGAAGCCTACGAGGCGTGCGCTCGCCTTCTCGGTGACCGGCTACGAACGTGTGGTTTCACGGTTCGCGATCTGGTGCCGGAGGATCGTGTCGAGCACTCGTCGCGCTATCCACGGGTCAATGTGCTCGGGCGGCGCGCGGGTGNNGCGAGCGGNCCGGTCGTACATCTGAACGGGCATCTCGACGTCGTGCCTCCGGGTGAGGGGTGGACGTGCGANCCNTTCGGNGGCNNNGTCCGCGACGGNCGCCTGTATGGCCGGGGCAGTAGCGACATGAAGGCNGGNCTTGCGGCNGCCGTNTANGCNGCCGAGGCNTTGCGTCGAGCCGACATNCCCCTGGTCGGGGGTATCGAGATCAGCGGCACNGTCGACGAAGAGAGCGGNGGNCATGCCGGGGTCGCNTGGCTGGCCGAGCANGGNNANTTGTCNGCCGCNCANACNGACTACGTCATCATTCCGGAACCGTTCGGGCCCGATCGCATCTGCGTCGGGCACCGCGGCGTGTATTGGTTCGACCTCGTGACCACCGGACACACGGCCCATGGCAGCATGCCCTTCCTGGGTGTGAATGCGATCGACCACATGACGACCGTACTGGTAGCGATCCGGACCCGCCTTGCGCCCACGCTCTCGCTACGCACGACCGCGTTGCCGGTTGTGCCCACGCTGGCGCGGCAGGCCACGTTGAATCTGAACAGCATCACTGGCGGGCAGACCGGGACGGGGGCCCAGACACCCTGCGTGCCGGATCGGTGCGTGGCTACGTTCGATCGGCGCTTTCTGCCAGAGGAAGAATTCGACGCCGTCAAGGCCGAGATCGAGCAGCTGTTGGCCGAACTCTCCGAGGAGCATCCGGGCCTACGATGCGCGTTGCGAGATCGGATGCTGGTGCATCCGCTGCGCACGCCAGCCGACTCGCCGCTCGTGCGGGCGCTCTCGTCCGCGGTCGAGAGCCTCGCCGGCTCAGTGACGCTGGTGGCCAGTCCAGGGACCTATGACCACAAGCACGTGGCCCGCATCGCGGGTATCGAGCAGTGTGTGGCGTATGGTCCGGGCGCCCTGGAGAACGTTGAAGTTTCACATATTACGAAACATGATCAGCAGGCCATCGACGACGTAACGAATCGCTACCGGCAAGACTGGAAAGCGAGTGCTGATCAATCCCAGATCAAGACAGTCCTGGACGACAATCCGGAGCTTTCACGTCACCACCTGCTGGTG
>PAUN01000053.1 GCA_002712885.1 Acidobacteriota bacterium | reverse complement strand
TGTGGGTGTTCGCGCTGCCGGATGACATATCCAGGCGGTAGAGCGACGACGCGCTGTGGGTGGCGTTGTTCTGGAACGCGACGTGAGCGAGCAGTCAAGGCTCGCGACGCCTTGGCAAGTCTCATGCCCCCCGCCAACTCGCCAAAGCCCAACGCTTCGCCCGTGACTGGGACGCCGCGCACCTGTGTGAGCGGAATTGCCCCCCGGCCAGTAGGTCGATGAACTTGCCGTGCGCCGTCGGAACCTGGTGGCCAATGAGCAGCAGATTCGGGTCAGCGACCCCAATATCCTGGGCAAGCAGGTCCTCCAGGCGGCTCTCGCTCTCCATCGGCTCGAACGACACAGGTGCGGGTCGGTCGCCGAGCTTCCAGAGTCCAACTTCAATCGGCATGCCGTTTCTCGTCACTCACGTGGAAGCGTCAGCAGCCGAGCCAGACGATGCCGATGAGCGGCTTCAGAGGGCCGCTGTTCGCTGAGGTGTTTGGAAATATTCGGACAAAGTTCGCACAAAGCATCGGCTTTCGATCGCGACTCAAATCACGCCCGGCTGATTTACTGAGGAAAACTGGTGCGGAAGGGGGGATTTGAACCCCCATGAGCCATTGGCTCGCTAGCCCCTCAAGCTAGTGCGTCTGCCAGTTCCGCCACTTCCGCGTAATGGTACGACTGTCGTGACGATCGATGCGGCCGGGGCCGCTACTGCGGCTCGGGCGGGGCGTCGGCCGGCTCTTCGGTTGGGGTCTGCGTCGCGTCCTCGGCTGGTTCGGCTGTTTCGACCGGGGCGATGTCGACCGGTAGCGTCGCCGGTACGGCCTGCTGGAATCCAGGACCGTCAACGCCGCTGAGGACCGACCCGGTACCGCGCTGACCCATGATGGCCAGCGTCATGGATCCGATCATGAACAGGGCGCCCAGTACTGTAGTAGCGCGGGTCAAGACGCTGGCGCCCGCGCGCGCGCCGAAGGCGGTCTGGCTGCCGCTACCACCGAACGCGGCGGCGATATCGCCGCCCTTGCCCTGTTGCATCAGGACGACGATAACCAGGAGCAGACACACGGCCACATACAGCGCCGTCAGCAGGATGTTCAACATTATCTTCAGATTATAACGTGTTAGCGAGTTGACGGACGGCTAGCCGTGACGATCGCCGCGAAGCTGACCGGGTCGAGGCTGGCGCCGCCGACCAGCGCCCCGTCAACATCCGCCCGGGCCATCAACTCTGCGGCGTTCCCAGGCTTGACGCTCCCGCCGTAAATTACCCGGCACGCCGATGCGGACGTATCGCCGAAATGCGACGTCAGGTGTTCCCGGATGTGCCGGTGCACGGCGTCTGCTTGGTCCGGCGTCGCGACCCGGCCGGTTCCGATCGCCCACACTGGTTCGTAGGCGACGACAAGCGCGGCCACCTGCTCTGGGGTCAGACCGGCGAGTCCCTTCCCCACCTGTCGGTCGAGCACGTCGAACGTTCGGTCGGTTTCCCGCTCGTCCAGTGTCTCCCCGACACAGACAATAGGTGTGAGCCCGGCGTCGATGGCGGCCCGGCTCTTGGCGTTGACGCCCGCGTCAGTTTCGCCGGAGAGCTGGCGGCGCTCCGAGTGTCCGATGATGACCTGGGTGACGCCGACGGCGTGCAGCATACCGAGGCTGACTTCGCCGGTGAACGCGCCGTGCGGTTCCGCGCTGACGTTTTGGGCGGCCACACCGATGCGGCTGTGCGCGGTGGCCTCGGCGAGCGCCGGAAGCGCCAGGAACGACGGTGCCAGCACGATGTCGACATCCGACACGGTCTCAACGAGTGGCAAGAAGCTGCGGGCGTAGTCGACCGCTTCCTGGACGGTCTTGTGCATCTTCCAGTTGGCGGCGACAAATGGTGTGCGCATCAGTTGGTTCCCTCACCGGCGTCGGGCAGAACGTCGAGGCCTGGGAGACGCCGGCCGCCAAGCAGTTCGAGCGACGCCCCGCCCCCGGTTGAGATGTGGGTGATCTGGTCGGCGACTCCGGCCCGGCCAACGGCGGCCACCGAGTCTCCGCCACCCACTATGGTTTGGGCGCCGCTGTTGGCCACCGCCTTGGCGATCGCCATCGTGCCCGGCGCGAATGCCTCGATCTCGAATACACCCATAGGGCCGTTCCAGACGATGGTCTTGGCCGCACCAATGATGTCGGCGAATCGCTGCACGGTCTCCGGGCCAATGTCCACGCCGAGTCGATCGCCGATGGTCGGGTCGTCGACGGCCAGCGTGTCGTGCGCCGCGTCTGCCTCCAGACGGGCGGCCACCACGTGGTCAGACGGCAATTCGAGACGCACACCGCGCTCGGTCGCCGTCCGCTCGATGGTCCGGGTGGCGTCCATGAGGGTGTCTTCGACGAGCGAGCGTCCCACTGCCAGGCCCTGGGTCTTGAAAAATGTGTAGGCCATGGCGCCACCGATGAGCAGCGCATCCACGTGCCTCAGGAGATTCTCGATGACCTCCATCTTGCCGGAGACCTTCGCGCCGCCGAGGAGCGCCACGAACGGACGGGATGGCGACTGAAGGAGACCACCCAGATAGCGTAGCTCTCTAGCCATCAGCAGACCGGCCGCCGCGTCAGGCAGATGGTTGACGATGCCCGCCGTCGACGCGTGCGCGCGATGAGCCGCCCCGAACGCGTCGTTGACGTAACAGTCCGCGGGCGCGGCGAGCGCCGCGGCGAACACCCGGTCGTTGGCCTCTTCTCCCGCGTGGAACCGTAGATTCTCGAGCAGAACCACTCCCCGCGCACCCGCCTGTCTCATCGCACGGGTGACGGCGTCTCCGATGCAGTCTTCTGCGAACACCACGCGGCGTTCGAGCAACTCGGCCAGTCGGTCGGCCACCGGACGCAGGCTGAACTCCGGGTTGACAGCGCCGTTCGGCCGACCAAGGTGCGAACCAACGACCAGCGTGGCGCCCCGGTTCAGCGCGTAGGTCAAGGTGGGGAGCGCTGCGCGGATCCGCGTGTCGTCCCCGATCACCCCCTCGCGGATCGGCACGTTGAAATCGACCCGAACGAACAGCCGCCGACCCTTGAGGTCCAGCTCGTGGATAGTCTTCTTGGTCACGGTCGAGGCGTCGTGAGACCTAAGGTTTTCCGACGAGTCGCCCGTCTGGCGGCGTTGCTTCGTCGGTCACAGCCCACCTTGGCTACTCCCTCCTTGCGCCTAGCCAGACAGATGCCTCGTCAGAGAACCCCCCTCAGACGTTTTCAGCAACCTGCTAGAGCCCTTTGTCGGCGAGGAACTTGACCAAATCGACACAGCGAGAGGAGTAGCCCCACTCGTTGTCGTACCAGGACAGTATTTTCACGAAGTCGCCATCCATCACCTTCGTGTACGCCGCGTCGACGATAGACGAGTGTGAATTGCCCTTGAAGTCGATGGAGACCAGCGGGTCGGTGGACACATGCAGGATGCCCTTCAATGCGCCGTCGGCGGCCGCGCTGAACGCTGCGTTGACGGCGTCACCGGTGGTCGCGCTGTTCACCTGGGCGACGAGGTCCACCACCGACACGTTCGGGGTCGGGACCCGGATCGAGATGCCGTCCAATTTGCCCTTGAGCTCGGGCAAAACCTCACCCACCGCGACGGCGGCACCGGTCGTGGTGGGGATCATGGAAAGGCCCGCCGACCGGGCCCGACGCAGATCCGCGTGCGGTAGGTCGAGCAGGTTCTGGTCGTTGGTGTAGGAGTGCACCGTGGTCAT
The DNA here is from genome assembly GCA_002712885.1 of Acidobacteriota bacterium. Lineage (GTDB taxonomy): Bacteria > Acidobacteriota > Vicinamibacteria > Vicinamibacterales > UBA8438 > UBA8438. The sequence continues at coordinate 18,327 of PAUN01000053.1, read as the reverse complement.
CCAGCCGCGCTTGAGACCAAACTCCTGGTTGAGCACCTTGGCCACCGGGGCCAAGCAGTTCGTTGTGCACGAGGCGTTCGAGATGATCTTGTGCTGGGCGGGGTCGTACTTCTCGTCGTTGACGCCGAGCACGACCGTCAAGTCTGGCTGTTTGGCCGGGGCGGTGATGATGACCCGCTTGGCGCCGGCCGCAAGATGCTTGGCCGCGTCGTCCCGCTTCGTGAAGATACCAGTCGACTCCAACACTACATCGACCTGCAAGTCGCCCCAGCGGAGATTGGCGGGGTCGCGTTCGGATGTCACTCCAAAGCGGTGATCGCCGATTCGGATCCCGTCGCCATCAACGGCGACCTCGTCGCTCAGGTTGCCGAGCACCGAGTCGTATTTGAGGAGGTGGGCCAGCGTGGCGGTATCGGTGATGTCGTTGACCGCGACGACCTCGATCTGGTTCTCGCCTCGCGCCGCCCGCATGATGTTCCGGCCAATACGGCCGAATCCGTTGATCCCTACTCGAATTGGCACACGTCTTCCTCCGGTTGTTGGTCCGTCCAAGGGCGGGGTGTCGTGGCGTGAGGCCTTCGTCGCGTCGGGCGTGAGGGGACCGCCACGCGGTCGGCCCAGTCAAGCGAGAGCCACCATGCGGGCCACGGGCCCGTCAACAAACGGTCTATTCTATTGAGGCTGGCTGGTCGCGGTCAAACCGGCGCGTACCGTATACTCGGACGACCGTCCATTGATGTATTTCCTCTACAGTCTGGCCATCATCGGCTACGCCGTGGCGCTCGCTCCGCGACTGCTGTATCAGGCGGCGCGTCACGGGAAGTACGTAGGCACGTTGTCGGAACGGTGGGGTCGGCTGCCGGCCACGCTCAACCCGGACCGTGCGCCGTCCATCTGGGTCCATGCCGTGTCGGTGGGGGAGGTGCTGGCCACGCGCGCACTGATTCCGGCGCTCCGCGAACGATATCCCGAACATCGTCTCCTGTTGTCGACCACGACACAGACCGGGCGCTCGGTCGCGGCTTCGGTGGAGACGCTCGACGGCGTGTTCTACTTTCCGGTCGATCTGGCACCCGTGGTGAAGAGGGTGCTCGAGCAGGTGCGCCCGGCCCTTTTCGTGATGGTCGATACTGAACTCTGGCCGAACCTGCTCGCCCAGTGCGCGCGACGGGGCGTCTGTACAGTGCTGATCAACGGACGCGTCTCGGACCGGTCGTACCCGCGGTATCGGCTCGTCCGACCGTTCTTCCGACGAGTGTTGGCGAACCTGTCGCTGTGCTGCGCGCAGAGCGATGAGGCGGGACGACGGCTAATCGATCTCGGCCTACCGGAGGACCGGGTCATGGTCACCGGGAACCTGAAGTTCGACACGCTGCCGGTGCCGGCAACTGGGGCGTCTTGGATGCGGCGGAGTGTGATGCGCGCATTTCGAATCACGGTCGGTCGCACCGTCATCGTGGCGGCGAGCACGCATCCCGGAGAGGAGTCGACGGTGTTGGATGCCTTCGCGGGTCTCCGCCAGCGAGATAAGGACGCGCTGTTGTTGCTGGCGCCCAGACATCCGGAGCGGTCCTCCGAGGTTGTCGCACTGGCGAGACGTCGGGGGTTGGATACCGTGACGCGGAGCACCCTCCAGGTCGACCGGGAGCCTCGGGCGGCGGTGGTGGTGCTCGATACGATTGGCGAGCTGGCGACGCTGATGCAAATCGCGACCATCGTGTTTCTCGGCGGTAGCCTGGTGCCGACAGGCGGGCACAACCTCCTCGAGCCCGCGGTCTGGGGGAAGCCGGTGGTGTTCGGTCCGCACATGCAGAACTTTGCCGAACTCGCGGAGTTGTTTCTGATGCATCGGGCGGCCAGGCAGATCGACTCTACTGACGCCCTCCAGCCGGTGCTCGCCGAATTGCTGGGAGACCCGGTGCAGCGCGCCGCCTTGGGGGCGGCGGCTCGCGCCCTCGTAGACGCGAACCGCGGCGCTACGGATCGAACCCTGGGCGCGGTCGCCTCCCTCTTGCCCCTCGCGGGTGGCGCCGATACCGGTGCCGTACGGCCGTTCGGGACTCAATGATGCGTCGCGCGCTCAGCCGCCTCTATGGCGCCGCGGCATGGCGACGGCGGCGCTGGTATGCGTGCCGTCCCGAGGAGCGTCGACAGTTACGCCGGCCCGTGATCAGTGTGGGGGCGCTGAGCGTGGGTGGCAGCGGGAAGACACCGTTGACGGCACACCTGGCTCGGCTCCTGCTGGCCATGGGCGAGCGGCCCGCTGTATTGAGCCGCGGCTATGGGCGCGACGATGCAGTCGACGGGGTGGTGGTCGTGCGGGAGGCCGGTCGTATCGTTGGCCGGTTGAGTACCGCCGGCGATGAACCGTGGATGCTGGCTCGGTCACTCGACGGCGTCTCCGTCGTCGTCTCCCCCGATCGGTATCTGGCCGGTCGCCTGGCGGAGATGCACCTGGGCGCCACGGTGCATCTGCTGGACGACGGGTTTCAGCACTTGCCGCTCGCCCGGGGCACCGACCTGCTGGTCGTTTCGCCGACCGACCTCGAGGCGGCCGTGCTGCCGATCGGACCATTGCGGGAGCGATTGTCGACCGCCCGTTGCGCGGACGCCGTGGTAGTCGTGGGGGCCAATGCACGGCAGCGCGGCGCGGTCGCCGAGCGTCTATCGCTCTCGCGTTGTTTCGGCGCGCGGCGGCGGCTGGGCGCCGCCCTGGTCCGGGCCCCGCGGGTCAAACCGGGTGAGGTCGCACCTGGGACGCCGGTATTCGCCGTGGCCGGTATTGCGCGGCCCGAACGGTTCTTCGACGATATCCGCGATGCGGGCTTCATGCTGCGCGGCGCACGGGCCTTTCGTGATCACCATCCGTATTCGCCCCGCGATTCCGCACGGTTGCAGGATGCGGCCCGGTCAGTCGGTGCTCAGGTGATCCTGACGACCGAGAAAGACTGGGTGCGGCTGGAGTCAATGCTCCCACTGGCGCTCCCGGTCGCCACGGTCGCGCTAGCGCTCGAGGTGGAGCCGGCCGACGCGTTCCGAGTATTTCTTGCGGAACGGCTCGCGGCCGAGCGGAGTAACGCCGCATGAGCGAGCCCCACGACAGCCAATCGATCGCGCGCCGTCGTCACCCGATCCGCCATCGGTTCGAGTATCTGGCCGTGGTGGCGGTCCGGACGGTGGCTCGTGTATTGCCGCGGTCATGGGTCATATATTTCGCGGACGGGGCAAGCCGGCTGTTCCATCGGCTGGATCGACGGAGGCGCACCATTGCGTTGGCCAACGTGCGCGCCGCGTTTCCCTCGCGCTCGGAGGAGGCGTGCGGATCGATCGTCCGGGGTGCGTTCACGCACCTCGGACGACACGTGTTCGACCTCCTCCGGTTCGACACGATGAGCGGCGAACAGATGCTCGAGCGGGTCGAGTTCGAGGGGGAGGATCGCATGCAGCGGGCCGTGGCCGCCGGGCGCGGTGTGATCTATTTCTGCGGGCACTTCGGGTTCTGGGAAATGCAGATCTTGGTGCACGCCGTCCGTCACGATCCGATCCTGATGGTGGCGCGCACCCTCGACAACCCGTACCTCGAAGTGATGATCCACCGGCTGCGCACTCGGGTGGGCACGCGCGTCATTGGGCGCCAGGGCGCCGTGCGACGTCTGTTGCGCGGGCTCCGCCAGGGCGAATCGGTCGGCATGCTGATCGACCAACATCTGCAGGATAGAAGCGCGGTGACGATCGATTTCTTCAATCGTCCGGCCTCCACGACGTCGGCGATCGCCAAACTGGCGCTGCGCACCGGGGCGCCCATCATGCCGGTGTTCGCGCTGCCGCTGTCGGGGGGGCGCTACCGGTTAGTGTACGAGGCCCCGGTCGTGGCGCCGGACCCGGACGACCCCGATGCCGTCCGCGTGCTGACCCAGCGGTGCACGGATGTGCTGGAACAGTATGTGCGTCGATATCCTGAGCTGTGGCTCTGGATGCACCGACGGTGGCGCGTGGGCATCGATGCGAGCACGGCGGACGTCCCATCGGCGGAGCCGCGTCTGCGAGCCTCAGAGGGGAAGCGCTAAGCCCCATGCGCGTGCTCGTCCGAACGCCAAACTGGCTTGGCGACATCGTGATGGCGTTGCCGGCGTTCGCGGCGTTGCGGGCTCACTTCGACGAGGACGAGTTGGCACTGGCCGGGCCACGGGCGTTCAGCCCGCTCCTGGCGGCAGTGGCCGGCGTAGACCAGGTCGTGCCAGTGCGTCGAGACCTCCGCGGCGGACGCGCACGCCACGCCGACGTGGCGCAGCTTCGCGAGGGTCGGTTCGATCTAGTCGTGCTGCTTCCGAATTCGTTCGGCGCCGCCTGGGTCGCCAGACGTGCCGGCATCCCGGAACGGTGGGGGTTCGCCGGACGCTGGCGTAGCCGGCTGCTGACCCGCGCGGTTGCCCGGCTGACATCCCGGACCCACCAGGTTGAGGAGTATCTGGCCCTCGTCCGCGGCCTCGACATCGACCCCGTCGGGGCCGAGCCCCAGCTGCAGGCTCCTCCCGAGATGTTGGCGTCGGCTCGGCGTCTGCTCGACGCGACCGGTGTGGCTGCCGACCGACCGCTGGTCGGGATGGCCCCGGGCGCCGCCTATGGGTATGCCAAACGGTGGCGTCCGGAGCGCTATGGGGGTCTCGCGGCGCGACTGGTGGACCAGTCCGGGGCCGTCGTCGTGCTGGTCGGCAGCGGACACGACCGCGATGCAGGCCATGCAATAGAATCCTCGCTCGCGTCGCCAGGTACAAGCCGACGAGGCGCGTCGGTCGTGAACCTGATCGGTCGCACCGATCTGGCTCAGCTTATCGGTCTCCTCGCGTCCTGCCAGGCGTTCGTCTCCAGTGACTCCGGCCCCATGCATCTGGCGGCGGCGCTGAGGGTACCCGTCACGGCGCTCTTTGGTCCGACCGATGACCGTTTGACCGCGCCCGTGGGGCGCCACGAGGTGCTGACCCACGATGTCTGGTGCCGGCCGTGTTTCTTCCGAGACTGCCCGATCGACCACCGCTGCATGACTCGTATCTCCGAAGACCGAGTGTTTGAGGCGGTGGCGAGGCAGATGTCAACCTCGTTGACTTCGACCCAGGACGCTGACGCATGAGGCCGGCCGTGTTCCTGGACCGTGACGGGACCATCAACGAGGATGTCGGTCATCTCGACCGGCGGGAGCGATTCAAGCTGTTTCCCTTTGCCATCGACGCCGTCCGGTTGCTGAATCAGGCTGGTCTCCCGGTCGTGGTGGTGACGAATCAGGGAGGGGTGGCCGCCGGTTTCGTGGACGAGCGGTTCGTCGTCGAACTGCACGAGTGGCTCCGGCGGCGATTCGAGGCCGGGGGCGCCGCGATCGAGCGCATCTACTACTGTCCTCACGACCCGCACGCTGCCCGTGGCGCCTACCGTCAGACCTGTGACTGCCGGAAGCCGGCGGCTGGGATGCTGCGGCAGGCCGCGGCTGACCTCGATCTCGACCTGGCCCGGTCCTACATGGTCGGTGACAAGTGGAGCGACATGGCGGTGGCCGCTCAGGTCGGCGCGACCGGTATGCTTGTGCGGACCGGATACGGGGTCACGCAGGCGGCGCGACCCGACCCGCCCGCAGACGCGATCGTCGTGGACGATCTAATGGCCGCCACTGTGCGGATTCTGGAGCATTTAATCTCTGAAGGTATCCGATGATTCCTGCGTCCGTACACCCCGCGCCTGGCGACCACGAGCTACTGGTTCGTCTGACCCGCCTGATCGAGTCGTTTCGTCGCCCCCGCATCGCTGTCGTCGGGGACCTCATCGCCGACGAGTTCATTTGCGGAGGGATCGATCGGGTGTCGCGCGAAGCGCCGGTGCTCATTCTCAAGTACGACTCGACCGAGGTCACGCCCGGGGGCGCCGGGAACGCCGCCCACAACGTCGCGGCGCTTGGCGGTGTGGCGTGCCTTGTCGGTCTGCTCGGGACCGATGAGACCGGACGTCGGCTGGTTCGGCGCTTCCCACGGCAGGTGGTCAGGACCGGTCTGGTCAGACCGGCCGGCTATCACACGCCGACCAAGACGCGCATTCTGGCCGGTGGCGTCCATTCAGTGCGCCAGCAGGTCGTCCGGATCGACCGCGACAGCCAGCCGGTGACCCGAGAGATGCGGGCGCAGGTCACTGAGGCGGCGGTGGCGGCCGTGGCTGGCTGCGATGCGGTCATCGTGTCGGACTACGGCACCGGTCTCGTCACCCCGGCTCTGGTGGCCGCCCTGAAGCGTCGACTCCCGCGACGGGGACGGCGTCCGGCCGCACCGATCTTGCTCGACTCCCGATACGCGCTCTTGAAATACCGTCGGTTGACGATCGCAGCGCCCAACGAATCCGAGGTCGAGCAGACGCTCGGGGTCACCCTGGGCGACGATGCCCACGCGCTGGAGCGCGCGGGGCGCGAGCTCCTGAAGCGCACGCAGATGCGGGCCATGCTGGTGACGCGGGGCAGTCGCGGGATGGCGCTGTTCGAGCCGGGCCGGCCGACCCAGCACATCTCCATCTACGGGACGGATGAGGTGGCCGACGTGACCGGCGCCGGCGATACGGTGATTGCGACAATGGCGATGGCGCTGAGTGTGGGCGCGTCGGCCTCCGAGGCGGCGCTGCTTGCCAACTATGCCGGTGGCCTCGTTGTGATGAAACGGGGCACGGCGACGCTGAGTGGCGACGAGTTGCAGCAGGCCGTCGCGACGGATCTTGCGTCGGGACAACACGGGTGATGGCGATGACGACCCCCGGTGCATCGGTCATGTCGGAGGCGGAACTCATCGTCCGCGTGCGCGCCGACCGGGCCGCCGGCCTCACCTACTCGTTTGCGAATGGTTGTTTCGACGTCCTGCACGTCGGGCATGTGCGGTATCTGACCGGCGCGGCGGCCCAGGCCGACCGGCTCATTGTGGCGATCAACGACGACGCGTCGGTCGCCGCGCTCAAAGGGGCGGGACGCCCCGTCCAGGCCGCCACCGACCGCGCCGATCTCATCGCGGCATTCCGGGTCGTGGACTATGTCGTGCTGTTCTCCGACCTGACGGTCGAGCGACTGCTGACGACGCTGCGCCCCGAGGTGCATTGCAAGGGGTGCGACTACACGGTCGAGACGGTGCCGGAACGCGGTGTCGTGCTCGCGTATGGCGGGCGGACCGTCATCATCGGCGACGAGAAGGACCACTCGACACGCGACGTCATTGCCCGTATTCGAGAGCAGTCCGGCTAGTCGATGATACGCGCGATTCTCATCGTTCGGCTTGGCGCNCTTGGCGACATCATCCACGCGCTGCCAATGGCTGCGGCCCTGCGGGCCCGGTTTCCAGAGGCCCGGATGGACTGGGTCGTTGATGAGCGATACCGGGACGTGCTCGATCTGGTCCCGATTCTCGACCGCCGCATCGTCCTGCGCACCACGTCTGCCGCCTTGGTCGCGCGTCTAACCGAACTACGCCGTGTCCTGGCCCTCGAGCGATACGACGTGGCGATTGACGTCCAGGGACTCCTGAAATCATCCGTGGTCGCGAGGCTCAGTGGAGCCACTCGGGTGCTCGGCTTCAGTTCCGCGCATCTGCGCGAGCGGTCCGCCGGTGTCTTTTATACCGAGCGCCACCAGCCGGTGGATCCGGCGGCGCACGTCATTCACAAGAATCTGTCCCTCGCCGGCGCGCTCGGGTCGGACGTGTCGCGCATCAGCTTTCCCTTGGAGGCGCCGTTTCCAGAATCGGTCGAGACCGTGTCTCCCGACGCGTCGAACACTGGGTTCGTGGTGCTGAATCCCGGTGCTGGTTGGCCCAACAAGCGGTGGCCGCCGGAACGTTTCTCGGCGGTGGCTCGTTGGCTGCGCGACACACTCGGACTACGCGCGGTGATCGCCTGGGGACCAGGCGACGAGGCACTGGCACGAGCGGTCGTCGAGGGCGCGGACGGCGCCGCCGAATTGAGCCCGCCCACGACCATCCCGACCCTGGCGAGCATGTTGCGGCAAGCCCGGCTGATGGTGGCTGGTGACACGGGCCCGGCGCATCTGGCTGCGGCCCTCGGCACGCCGGTCGTCGGCCTCTATGGCCCCACCGACCCGGATCGCAACGGGCCGTGGCTGCGGGAGGATGTCACCGTATCGCGGTTCTCGAGGTGCCGGTGTCGCTACCGGCGGCGATGTCGCATGGTGGAATGGTGTCTCGGGGAGGCTACCGTCGATGATGTGACGGCCGCGATCAGAGAGCGACTCGGAACATGACTCCATCGACACCGACGGCGCCGATCGAGACCGGTCCGGCCGCCGACTGTACCCCGGTACGGGTGTCACCCTGGCTCATCCAGATGGCTCGCGTCCGTGTCACGGCCGGGTTTATCGTGGCGGTCGCCGCATTTTGGTTCGCTCGCCCGTCCTGGGTGTCGCTGGGGGTAGGGGCCGTCGTCGGCCTCGCGGGAGAGGCGGTTCGATGCTGGGCCTCCGGGCATCTCGAGAAAGGGCTCGAGGTGACCAACTCCGGCCCGTATCGTTTTTCTCGACATCCGCTCTATGTCGGGTCGTCGTTGCTAGGGCTCGGTTTTGCGGGGGCCTCGCGTCAGCCGCTGGTGGTGGCGCTTGTGGTGTTGTACCTGGGTGTGTGGCTATCGGTCGCCGCGCGGCTGGAGGAGGCCACCTTGCGGGCGAAGTTCGGGGACGCGTACGACCGATATGCCGGCGGCGTTGCGACCCCGACGCCACGACGGTTCTCATTCGCCCGCGCCCGCCGCAATGGTGAACTACAGGCCGTGCTCGGGTTGGTGGCGGCGTTGGCGCTGCTGGCGGTGAAGATTGTGACTGGCGATTGACCTGAGTCCCGCCCGTGCACGTATAATGCACCGTTTGGTGCGCGGGCAGTACAGAAGCTGTGAGCCGGGCGGTTAGCTCAGTTGGTAGAGCACCGGCTTTACACGCCGGGTGTCACAGGTTCGAGTCCTGTACCGCCCACCAGTCTTCGCTGGCCGTGTAGCTGGCGAGTTCCGGCGGGCAGGCCGGATCGGGCGAGCGTCGCCGGAAGGCCGTCGCCAGAGCGTTGGTCACGGTGGATGTTGCGCGCCAGGCACGCGAAAATCTACGACGCGGGGTCGTAGTTCAGTTGGTTAGAACGCCGGCCTGTCACGCCGGAGGTCGCGAGTTCGAGTCTCGTCGGCCCCGCCATNNNGTCCCACGAAGCCCGTGACCTGGGTTCCCCAGGGCGCGGGCTTTGTGATTTGTGCGGAGCGACTCGCCAGGACCACCGAACCTGGTGCGCGGCCGGGACGATGGCACCTTCGGGGGTACTACTCCTGGCCCCGAGTCGCTCAGTGTGACAGTGCGTGGAGACAGATCCATGGCGCGGCCGCCGCGGTCAGATCGCGTGCGTCTTAGCGAGCGGTCTCGTGTCGCCTGGATGGTGAGTGCGATCCCAATCGGACTCCTGTTGTGGCAGGGACTACCGAGTTTGACCGGTCGCGGGGATGTCCACGATTCGCTGTGGGGCCGAACCCGACGGGTCCATGAATATGCTGCTGCGAATCTGTCCCCGACCGAGATAGCCTTCGGTCACGGCTTTGGGCTAGGTACGAACGCCCTGTGGGCCGTAGCAAGACCCGAGGAGGCGCCCCGTGAGGCCGCCTCGGCCCACCCGGTTGGCGATTCCATGCCGGCCGCTCTGTTTCGGCAAGTCGGTGTGGTCGGATTGATACTCGCCTACGCAGCTTGCGGTGTGGCGTTACAGTTGAATCCGTCGGCCCAGCCCATTGACTTCTCGCTCGTGACCGCCAGCCTGGCCGTGAACATCACGGAGCTGTTCCGGTCAACGTGATTTTGGGCTTGTGGCTTGCGCGGGCTGCCGGCGGGCCGGACGTGCCGGATTGACGACGAACGACCATCTCTCACGATGACTCTGCGCGACATCACGGGGCATGCGTCGATTCGTCAACTGATCGCGCGGGCCGTCATGCGTGACACCTTGCCGCCGTGTCTCGTCTTCACGGGACCTGATGGCGTCGGCAAACGTCGGCTGGCGCTCGCGGTGGCTGAGTTGCTCAACTGTGAGGCACTGGCCGGCGGGGATGAGGAGACGGACTCGGACGCGTGCGGCGCGTGTCGGTCGTGCCAACGGATCAAGCGACGCATCCATACCGATGTGCTGCTGATCGAGTCTGGCGAGACCGGGGCGATCAAGGTGGATGCGATCCGAGCCGTGGTCGATCAGGCGGCCTTCAGGCCATTCGAAGGACGTCGCCGCGTGGTCATCATCGATGATGCTGACCGTCTGGTCCCCGAGGCGCAAAACGCGTTGCTCAAGACCTTGGAGGAGCCACCGGACGGCTCGGTGTTCCTGCTCGTGACCAGTCGGCCGCACATGTTGTTGCCGACGGTCCGGTCCCGGTGTCCGGATCTGCGGTTTGGAGCACTGTCGACCACCGACATCGTCGAACTGTTGGTCGAACGACACGAGTTCGACCCGGCCGCAGCGCAGGCGGCGGCCGGGGCCGCTGACGGCAGTCTGTCGCGGGCGCTCGAGACCAGTTCCGTCGACCATCTCCAGGCCCGACAGAGCGCCGCGGCCGTGTTGCGCATGTTGGCGCCGCCGCTGAACCCGAAGCAGCGTCTGGAGGCCGGAAAAGAGCTGACGGGCAGGCGTCGAGGCGGTAAGTCGAGCGCGGCCGAGGTTCGTGAGACACTGACACGACGACTCCGCGCTATGGGTACGCTGTTTCGAGACTTGCAGGTCGTGTCGTCACGAGGCGAACCCGCGTGGTTGTCGAATCCGGACCTCGCGGACGAGTTGAACGAGTTGGCGCGGTCCTACGATGGCGACCGCGCGGGGAGGGGGTACGCCAGCGTCGACCGCGCCGTGCGTGCGTTGGCCCCCCCCCGGTACGCCAGTCCGAAGGTGGTCGTGGACTGGTTGACGTTGCAGTTGTAGACCACCTTTTCGTCGTCTCATGACCGACGGCACCAGGAGGATTGAATCTGTGGACGACCAAGCCAGTCGGGACGCGGCGCCTCGGTACGTCAGCGTCAAGTTCGATCCCGTTGGCCGAGCCCGCACGTTCCTACTACCGGACGTGGACTTCGACCCGCCCCTGACGCCCGGTGAGCCCGTGGTTGTGCAGGTGGGCGACCGGAAGGCCTACGGCGCGGCGGCGGTGACCATCTCGACCATCGCCGAGCGGACAGCACCGCGCGGCGGCCGACCGATGAGCGTGTTGCGCCGGGCGTCTCGCGACGATGTGTTGCGTCGACTACGACACGAGCAACGAGAGCGCGAGGCGAAGCGGATCGGCTTGCTGAAAATTCGCGAGCGCGGGCTCCCGATGAAGTTAGTGAAGGTAGAGCAGCTGTTCGACGGTTCCAAGCTGGTGTTCTTTTTTACGGCTGAAGGCCGTGTCGACTTTCGTGAGTTGGTCAGGGAACTCGCGAGCGAATTCAGGGTACGGATCGAGATGCGGCAGATCGGGTCGCGCGATGAAGCCAAGCTACTCGGCGGCTACGGCACATGTGGCCGTCCGTTGTGCTGTACGACCTGGCTCCAGTCATTTGAGCCAATCTCGATCAAAATGGCGAAACGCCAGAACCTCAGCTTGAATCCGTCGAGGCTCTCAGGTGCGTGTGGTCGACTGAAATGCTGTCTCCGCTACGAACTGCCGAATGCGAAAGGAGAGCAGCATGCGGGTTGCGCTCACGAAAGCAGCTGTGAGCGGTCTGCCGGGGGGTGCGGCGCTGGTTCCACCGGCGGCTGTGGCGCCGACGGCGGTGCGTGCAGCGATGGCGGGTGCGGGTCGTGTGGGAGCCGCTGAGGACGACGAAGCGCCCCGGGTGCGGCACGCCGGCGCGATCGGCACCCTAAGGACACTGACCCAAACAAACGTGCCATCTTGGGCGCCGATGCATCCCGTCCCGCGGCGTTACTCGTNGCTTGCATACTCCCNGNATGCGCCCTCCTCGCGCCTAGCGGGANGGGCGCCTCGACGCCCACAAGATGACACACCTATTTTGATCAGTGTCCTTACGGTCGTGCCGTGTGATCCCGAGTGGCTGCGGCCACCGCTGCGCACCACGCTCGAACGCGTCGGACGGTCCTCCCTCCTGGTCGGGGAAGAGTCATGAACGCGCGCATCCGTGTCGGGATCACGATGGGAGACCCGGCCGGTATCGGTCCGGAAATTGCGCGCAAGACCGTGATTGATCCGCGGGTCACCGCGGTGTGCGAGCCCGTACTCTACGGCCCGGCCACCGATGAAGCGAGTCGGTTTGCTCCCGGGGTCCTGTCGGCGGAGGCGGGGCGTGCCGCCTATGACGCGGTAGCGCGGGCCACGGCTGACGCCATGGCCGGGCGGATCGATGCCGTGACCACCGGACCGATCCACAAGGAGGCATTCGCGCTGGCCGGGTTCGAGTGGCGCGGACACACGGAGCTGCTCGCCCATCTAACCGGAGCCGAGGAGGTCGCGATGATGTTTTACTCCTCTCGTCTCTGTGTCGTGTTGATCACGGTCCATGTCCCTCTGGCGGCCGTGCCGCGGCTGCTGACCCGTCGGCGGGTCGACGCCACGCTGGCGCTCACGACGGCCGAGCTGCCCCGGTTCGGTATTGCCACGCCGCGGCTGGCGCTGGCCGGGGTGAATCCCCACGCTGGCGAAGGGGGGTTGTTGGGTGCCGAGGATCGAGACATCCTGGCCCCCGCGGTTGCCCACGCCAGGGAATGCGGGGCAGACGTCACCGGGCCGCTTCCGGCCGACACCGTGTTCCGGCAGGCCGTCGACGGCCGCTTCGACGCCGTGGTCGCTTGCTATCACGACCAGGGGTTGATTCCGGTGAAGCTCGTGTCGTTCGGTGAGGCGGTCAACGTGACGTTGGGCCTGCCGATCATCCGCACGTCGGTCGACCACGGCACCGCGTTCGACATTGCTGGCCAGGGCGTCGCGGACACGTCGAGCCTCGTGCATGCCGTGCTGCTCGCAGCGCGCCTCGCCGGCGGCCGGGAACGGCGGAGCCGTCGCCTCCCACGGGTGAAGACCCAATCCGAGTCATGACCGCCGAGACCTCCAATTCGGAGAAGCTGATCTCCGACAACCGGAAGGCTCGGCATGATTACAAGCTGTTTGATACCTACGAGGCGGGGATCGTGCTGCTCGGCACCGAGGTGAAGGCGATCCGTGAAGGTCGAGTCAATCTTCGCGACAGCTACGGCCGCCTCGAGAAGGGCGAACTCTTTCTCTACAACGTGCACATCAGCCCGTACAGCCATCGCGGCTACGCCGATCATGAGCCGATGCGGCGGCGGAAACTGCTGCTGAACAAGCGCGAGATCCGGAAGCTGGTCGGCAAGGTCGTCGAGCGGGGGATGACGCTCGTGCCGGTGCGCATGTACTTCAAGCGGGGGCGGGTGAAGGTGGCTATCAGCTTGGCCAAGGGTAAACGCGACTACGACAAGCGGGAGACGGTGCGAGCCCGCGAGGCGGATCGCGAAGCGCGGGCGGCCATCAAGAATCAATGAAGGCACTGGTGACCGGCGCCGCCGGCCAGCTCGGGCTCGAGATCAGTCGTTGCTTCGCTCGGGATGCCGAGGTGGTTGCCCTGACTCGGGCGGAGTTGGATGTCGTCGACCACGCTGCGGTCCTCGCGGCGATCCGAAGCGCGCGTCCCGATGTGGTGGTGAACTGCGCCGCCTACAACGATGTGGACGGGGCGGAGACCGACCCGGTGACGGCGATGGCGGTGAACGGCTTTGCGGTGCGCTCGTTGGCCACCGCGGCCCGTGAGACCGGCGCGACACTGGTGCACTACGGCACCGATTTCGTGTTCGACGGACAGACGGACCGGCCCTACGACGAGTCGGCCGAGCCGGCCCCACAAAGCGCGTATGCCACCTCAAAGCTCCTCGGGGAGTGGTTCGCGGTCGGTGCGCCACGGCACTACATTCTTCGGGTTGAGAGCTTGTTCGGAGGCGGGGCCGAGACACCACGCCCCGGGGGGCGGCGACTCGGCAGTACGTTGGACAAGATCGTCGATGCGATGTTGGATGGGCGTCCGGTGCGAGGGTTTACGGATCGGACCGTCTCACCGAGTTACGTGCCTGACGTGGCTGCGGCAACCAAGACGATCGTGTCCAGACCCGCGCCCTCCGGTCTGTATCATTGTGTCAACGGCGGTCTGGCCACCTGGTTCGACGTGGTGCGCGTCGCGGCGATCCAGCTTGGGTGCGAGTCGCTGTTGTCACCGATCACCACCGATGACGTCGAAATGCGCGCCACCCGCCCCAAGTTCTGCGCCTTGTCCAACGCCAAAATGGTGGCCGCAGGCGCCCGTCTGCCGACATGGGAAGACGCGGTGCGTCGCTACCTCACTGCTCGTCTAGGCTGCCGCGACTGAACCCGACCACGTTGCTGAAATGGTCCGAGGGGGTTTTCTGACGGGCGCCTCGTCGGAAAACCTAGTTCAGGATTTCATCGACGAGCGTCGATACCATTCGGGCGATCGCGAGACAGGCCGTCAGCCCGGGCGAGTCGATGCCCGCGGCGTGGACCAGCCGCGGCTGTGCGGCATCACGTTCGATCAGGAAGTCAGAGAACGCGGTGGCTTCTGGACTGAGTTTGGGACGAATGCCGGTGCCGCCTAGACGCACATCGCCGGGCCGGACCGCCGGGAGGAGTTGGCGGGTCGGTTCGACGAACGCCGCCGCGGGGAGCCGGTTCTGTTCGTGGTCGCGCTTGTCCTGCTGGTACCGGGTCGTGGGTCCCACCATGACGCTGCCCCAGGTCGTGGGTGTCAGGTGGACGCCAAGGTGTTCGCCGGCCCGGGCCGGCAGCGGGTACACCGGTCGCGTGACGAGCCCGCGACTGGTGCCGCCCAGTTCGGCATACTCGCCGCGACACGGATAAATCGTGAAGACTCGGCCTCCCAGAGCGGACGACACGTCGTCGGCGTACAGGCCGGCCGCGTTGACGACCGCGCGTGCCCGGATCGTTTCCGCCGGCGTCCGTAGGTCCAGCCACTCGCCGCCCCCGCCGGTATCGCCATGGACATGAGCATCAATGAGTGGCATCGCGAGCAGCGTGATCGCGTCGCGCGCGCCGGCGTCCCGGTGCAGCGCGCGCACCAGGCCTTCCGTTTCCACGATGCCGGTCGACGGCGACCATATCGCGGCGTGCGCGGCGACGTGCGGTTCCATCNGGCGGACAAAANTCCGATCGACGAGTTCCAGATCGTCGACCGCGTTGGCCAGGCCATGCGCTAGCAGATCCTGTAACCGTGCGTCGTCGTCTTCGGATCCCGCGACGATCAGCTTGCCGCACCGACGGTGTGGCACGTCATGGGTCTCACAGAATCGGTACAGGGCGTCGCGACCTTCCACACACAGACGCGCCTTCAGCGAGTCATGCGGATAGTAGACGCCCGCATGCACCACGCCGCTGTTGTGCGTGCTGGTTTCAGTGCCCAAGCGAGGATGACGCTCCAGCAGGCAGACTGTGCGACCGGGGCGGGCCGTTTCTCGCGCGCACGCCAGCCCGACGACACCGCCGCCCACAATCACCAGATCGACTTCTTCCATGCGGTTTGCAGCGACCGAACCCTACCATGGCCGCATGCTATATTGAGCGGCTTGAGTGCGAGCCGTTCGCACCACGGTTGGAGTGATGCCAAGACTTCGCGAGGATCTCATCGGACGCTTGCGCGCGCGGAAGGCGCGCGTCGGCGTGATCGGACTTGGGTATGTCGGTCTTCCACTGGCTGTCGAGTTCGCCAAGGCCGGGTTCGAGACCATCGGGATCGATCTCGACGACGCGAAGGTTCGCCGGATTGCCTCCGGAGACCCATGCGACGCCGATGTGTCGCGGGACGACCTCGAAGCGATGACGGCGTCCGGGCGACTCACGGCGACTAGCGACGTCGCCCGCTTGGAGGGTCTCGACAGCGTCAACATCTGTGTGCCGACCCCCCTNAGGAAAACAAAGGATCCTGACCTGTCGCATGTCGTGTCCGCGGTGGAGGCGATCGCCGCCCACCTCCATGCCGGACAGCTCGTCATTCTCGAATCGACCACCTATCCCGGCACCGTCGATGAAATTGTGCGCCCGCTGCTCGAAAAGACCGGACTACGGGGCGGCGATGATTTCTTTCTCGCGTTTTCGCCCGAGCGCGTGGANCCGGGCAACACCCGGTGGACCACCGCCAACATCCCCAAGATCGTGGGTGGCATCACTGCCGACTCGACCGCCGTGGCGCAGGCGTTGTACGAGCAGGTGGTCAGCACCGTCGTGCCGGTGTCGTCGCCGCGCGTAGCCGAGATGGTGAAGCTGCTGGAGAACACATTCCGCGCGGTGAATATCGGGCTAGTCAACGAATTGGCTCTGATGAGCCATCGGCTCGATGTCGACGTCTGGGAGGTGATTGACGCTGCCAGCACCAAGCCGTTCGGATTCATGCCGTTCTACCCNGGGCCTGGGCTGGGGGGGCACTGCATTCCGATTGATCCGTATTACCTGAGCTGGAAAGCNCGGCAGAACGGCTTCGAGAGCCGTTTCATCGANTTGGCCGGTCANATCAACTCGAGCATGCCCCGGTTTGTCGTGGAACTCGTGGTCGCGGCGTTGAGCGAGCAGCGCAAACCGCTGCTCAAAGCCCGGGTGCATCTGTTCGGGGTGGCGTACAAGCCCGGTGTCGGTGACGTCCGCGAGTCGCCCGCGCTCGACATCGCCCATCTGTTGCAGCGTGNTGGGGCTGTGGTGTCGTACAGTGACCCGCATGTGCCGCGGGTGAACCATGCCGGCCTCGAATTCGAGGCCCTTCCGTGCGAGGTCGCCCTCGAACAGGGGTTCGATTGTGGCGTCATCACGACCGGACACCCCGAGTTCGACTATGCCGCAATTGCGGAGCGGTCCGTCTGTTTGGTGGATACCTGCAACGCGCTACGCGGGCTCTCGGGGGACCACATTCGCCGGTTGTAGGCGCGTGCGCCCTTAGCTGATTTTCCCGAACGACTGAGTTATTCTTCCACCGACGATGTCCAAACGCGCGATCATTACCGGAATTACCGGGCAAGACGGGTCGTATCTTGCCGAATTGCTGCTCGAAAAGGGGTATGAGGTTGTTGGGGTCACCCGCCGCCTGAGCACGCCGAACACCGGGCGCATCGAGCATCTCCTCGGACGTATCGAACTCAGACCGGCCGATCTGCTTGATCAGCTCTCGTTGATGAAAGTCGTCGATGAAGTGCGTCCGCACGAGTTCTACAACCTGGCCGCCATGTCGTTCGTGCCGGCGTCCTGGGATCAGCCGCTGCTGACCGGCGAGTTCAACGCCCAAGGGGTGACTCGGGTGCTCGAGGCCATCCGTCGGATCGACACATCGATCCGGTTGTACCAAGCGTCATCCAGTGAGATGTACGGAAAGGTGCGAGAGACACCGCAAACCGAGGACACCCCGTTCTATCCGCGCAGTCCGTATGGCGTCTCGAAGGTGTTCGCGCACTACATCACCGTGAACTACCGCGAGAGCTACGATCTCTTTGCGGCGTCCGGCATCCTCTTCAATCACGAATCTCCTCGGCGGGGTCTCGAATTCGTGACCCGCAAGGTCACGGATGGGGTGGCCCGCATCAAGCTCGGTCTCGCTCAGCATCTGTCCCTGGGCAACCTCGACGCGCACCGCGACTGGGGATTCGCCGGAGACTACGTGCGTGCGATGTGGTCGATGTTGCAACAGGAGACGCCCGGCGATTTTGTGATTGCGACCGGCGTCAGTCATTCGGTTCAGGACTTGGTGCAGACGGCGTTCAGCCATGTCGGATTGGAATGGCAGGAGTACGTCAGGACCGACCCCAGTTTTCTGCGCCCGGCCGAGGTCGACCATCTGATCGGCGACTCATCCAGGGCGCGGGCGGAATTGGGCTGGCAGCCGACCGTCGATTTCAAGGCACTCGTCACGATGATGGTCGATGCGGACCTTGAACGGCACCGGTCCTCGCGTGCTTCCATTTCCGTCTAGCACCGCTGGTTGCAGTCCCGTTCAGAGATCCGGCCCCCGAAGCGCCGCTCTCCGTTGCCGTGCGGACTGGACCACACGCACGGCAGTACCGATCGGGGCCAGACGCAGGCCCACCCTCCATGCCACGAGCGTTGATCACGGCGGTGCCGTTCGGCGAAGTCGACCGGTCTTCGCTGAATCTGCTGGACGCGGCCGGTGTGTCCTTCGATCTCAATCCGCTCGGCCGCAGGTTGAAGGCCGAGGAATTGGTGTCTTTGATTCCCGGCTACGACGTGCTCATTGCCGGCACCGAACCGATTACCGACCGG
>PAUN01000052.1 GCA_002712885.1 Acidobacteriota bacterium | reverse complement strand
CTCGCCGCCTTCGAAGGCGATGGTGCTATCAGCTGTGCCGTGGATCTGCAGGATGTGAACGGGACGGGCCGGTGTCGCACGTTCTCGTGCTTGATCGGCCCCAGCTACGCTCGCAATGGCAGCGATGACGTCCGGGTGGTCATGCGCCATGCGGTAGGACATGAATCCACCGTTGGAGTGCCCGATCAGAAAAACTCGCCGCGTGTCGACCTGGTAGATGGCCTTGACAGCGTCGATGACCGAGATCAGGTAAGCGGAGTCGTCGACGGCACTTCCACCGAAGTTACAGCACGCATCTGAGGCGTTCCAGAACCGGCTCTGGCGGCCGCCCTCTTCCTGCGTGCCGTCCGGAGCGACGAAGAGGAAGCCGTAGCGGTCAGCGAGAGCGCTAAACCCCATGTAGGCGTCCTGCCCTTGGCCGCTCGAGGTATAGCCATGCAGCAGCACGACGAGCGGTGCCGGGGTCTCACCGTCATAACCGGACGGTACCGTCAATGGCAGGTCACCGCGACCCCCATTGCTGGACTGCGCCCCGACGTCGGGAGCGCCTAAGACCACCAGAACCGCCGCGACCATGCATGTAATCTGCCGCACGGCACTATTTCCAGCGATGTCTTCCTCCCGGTCGTACTGCTCGGCTTAGGCCTAGTTCCCCGCTCCAGCCAACGCACCCTCGAATGCCTGGAGAGGCGAGAGGCTGTTCCCTTGCGCTTCGAATGTTCCCTGGATCGCGCCGTCGGCGTCTACCTCACCGCTGACCACGAGGTCGCTACTCATCGGACCCAGGCGCAGCTTCATGTCGAACTGGTAGGCGTTCCCGTCCCAGGTGACGTTCTCGGCCGGGAAGACCATGAGTTCCCCACGCATCGGGATATACCAAGTGCCCTCGCCGCCCTTCGGGAGATGCAGGACGGTCGGCAGGTTGGTGGCCGGACTGAATGGCATCGAGAACGGGAGCGCGACGCTGAACGCTGACCCGCTCGGCAGCGACGCGAGCAGCGCGTCACGGCGACTCTCATCGGTCGCGGGGGTCGGGCTCACGCCCTCGTCGGCGACGAACTCAATGATGTTGAACATCATCTCGTCAACGGTCTCCAACCCAAACCCGACCGCTCGGTTCGGGTCGGGATTGTTGGGGTTCGCGGCCGAGTTGTCGTAGTGCGCGATGATGTCGAGCCGCGTGCCTGCCGGGAGCGGCACCGCTTGTTCTGGATAGTAAAACAGCTGCCAGTCGAAGTCGTACTCGGGGACGTTGATCAGCGACCGTTTTTCACCGTTCGGATAATTGGCAATCAGGTCCATGTCGGTCATCCGGACGTGTCCATGCGGAAAGTACGAAATCACGTTCACGTCCTGGTCGATGATGTAGGACGAACGGATCTGGTGATTACTGGCGTGGGCGGGGATTTCGAACCCGACCGTTCCGGCCAGCGCTGCGACGACTTCCTTCTGTATCTCGCCTTCACCCCAGTAGAGGCCGATCTCTGTCCGGTCAGTTGCGACCTCGCCGTTGGGGTGATAGTGCGCGTTGATGTTCCAGGTCTGACCTGGATACACCCACCGGCCCGAGCCCTCTGGGAACTCGTGCGGGTTGGTGCCGACTGACCAGACCGCAAGCACGTCGAAGAAGCCACTCCGACTGGCGCCCTGGGCAGCACCGCCCGTGGTGAAAATAACCGAGTGATGGGTCACTGCCCGGTTACTGGGCTTGACCTCGATCGCGCGGATCCAGCGTTGTTCCGGAATGTCGAGCGTGTGGTTGAGGTCGGGATAGTAATCGCCACCGACACAACCCGCTCCCGAACTCCCTCCCTCAGCCACGCCCGCGGGATTCAGGCGCCCCGACCGAAGACCGCCCGACCCCTCAGCATTACCTTCGCAGACGGCGGGGACCGTAACTTCGTCGAGGGTTACAATCAGGTCCGGTTCGCCAAGTTGCCATCCGTCAGTGAAGGTCGGCAATTCGGGAAGGTCGCTTGGGGCACCTTGGGGCGCGCCCGCATCAACCCACTGTGCAATGGTGTCGATCTCCTGCTGTTCCAGCCGCAGATCATTCTTGAAGAAACCATGACGGGCGTCGGCGAACCAGGGCGGCATCTCGCCGCTGACGACCTTGTCCTTGATTCCGCGAGCCCACGGCCGCACTTCGTCGTAGGAGCGGAGCGGCATCGGAGCGGTCTGGCCTGGACGGTGACAGGACACGCAGTTCTGGAAAATGATGGGAGCCACGTCCCGCGTGAACGTCACTTCGGTCTGGGCCGCCGCCGGCACGACGAGTCCACCGATGGTTAGGGTCGAGACCGCGAGCAGACCGAACACGGCCCCCCGGCTGATCTGACGAGACAACGTCGTCATCTGAATTCTCCTTCGTTGCAGGGCTGCGGGTTCCTGATAGGCACAATACCACAGCACTTTCGCGAGAAAGTTGTTTGACGTCAGGGCCGGCACAGCGGACACCAGGAGAGAGGCGCGTCGAGGGGTCGGCGCCACAGATTGCCACGTGGCTGACCAGGTCGAGCCGTCAGTCGGCGCAGGATTCGGTGGAGCCGTTCGTGGCCTCGCGTCGTTCGGATGAGGTGGGGTGCCTGTGCTAGAGCGCCGGCGACCAACGGTTCGTGGACCCTGTCGACTCGTCCGATGCGGTCCCTCGCTTTGGCCGCCCAGGAGGCGTGCTGCCACGGGTTGCCCCCGCTCGAGACAGGTAGGGCCCCGCGGCGCCGGGAGATCCCCACTGTGGCGACATGCCAGGGAAGTTACGGTACGTTGGGCACCGGGTTGCCCCGGATGTCGGTCAATGGCTTGTACCCGGAGGCCCGAGCCCGACCCTCTTCAGCGGTCGTGTAGAACCCAGACGTCGTCAGGGTGATCGTGATCCTCTCGTTCCCGATGTTTTCCCAGTACCAGCCGTGGATACCGGTAAAGGGTGCGGTGTAGGTGCCGTGTCCGTCATCGCGGTCCTGCGCATCGAAGCTTTCGGCATAGCCGGCCGGGGCACCGTCGGGTGACGCGTGGAAATTGTAGGTGACCGGGCCGGTCGCCTCCCACGTAAAGACCATGTTGCTGCCCTCGTCGAGTCGATAGAAGTACTCCACCCACTCGGCCGGATAGAGCGTGAGCTCCGCACGGTCCGTCCGGTACTCCCCATCTTCGGCCGCGAACGGTTGCGACTGGCCCAACGCGAGCAGCCCGAACACGCGGCCGGTGCCGAGAGGATCGATGCCGTACTCGGCCGGCAGAATCGCGCCGAAGAGTAGCGCGGCCGCGGTGAGCAGGGCTGCCGCCGTCGCCATGAGGATCTTCTGCCGGGAAGGCAGTGTGTCGGGTTCGGCTATTTCTCTCGACATTTTATGGGGACTCGGAGGCGACCCTACGAGAACAGCACGTAGTCGACGACCTGAATGCTGGCTAGTAGAAACCCGCCGACCATGAGCGCGGTGTTGGCCGCGAAACTGTAGGAGAGAAAACTAGGCCGGGTTCGCCAGTAACTCAGCATCGCCACCACGCCCAGTAACGCCAGTATTTGACCGATCTCGACCCCGACGTTGAAGCTGAGGATGTTGGCGACCAGCCCGTTCTCAGACACCATGAACTCTTGCAGCTTGGTGGCCAGTCCGAGACCGTGGAAGAGCCCGAACACGAGCACCGCGATTCGGGTATTCGGTTTGACGTGGAACAAACGTTCGAATCCGTTGATGTTTTCGAACCCCTTATAAACGACGGACAGCCCGATGATGGCGTCGATGACGTAGGCGTTAACGCTGACATCGGCGAGTACGCCGATCAGCAGGGTGAGACTGTGTCCCAGCGTGAACAGGCTGACGTAAAGCACCACATCTCTTAGCCGGTACAAGAAAAAGATCACGCCGACAAGAAACAGCAGGTGGTCGTAGCCGGTCACCATGTGCTTGGCGCCGAGATACAGGAATGGGCCTGGCGCCGGCCCGTCGACGGACTGCACGAACCCAGCGTTGGTGCCCTCCATGGGATGGGCGAGTAGCGCGCGGTTCGAGACGACGAGCGCGAGCGCGACGACGGCGAGGGCGCACGCGATACGTCTGGGCAGGGTCACCTCCCCGCCAGTGTACGGCATTAGCCGAGGGTCGCCGGGGAGAAAAGTTCCCGGGTTCAGGAACCGAACGGCTCGCCGGGATAGTCGGTGGCCGGATACGGTTCATCGTGCGACGCCGCAGCCTTCCGCTCCTGCAGCGCCTTGGTCAGTCGATAGGCGCCGACCAGAATCGGGGCGACCAGCCACCACTCTTCGATCCAGTCGAGCGTGATGCCGAAGCGGGTGTTCACCAGCAGGATGACGCCCACCGCGGTCAACGCCACCCCGCCGCCAATGGAGCCCCCAAGACCCGGCAACGCCATGTTCATGCCGGGCAACTCGCTTCCCTCCATACCATCCAGGGCCAAGTTATACAGATTGGCTCGGCGGCCTGCGCATTGTCGCGCGCTCGGTTGCGTTCCGCCGTACCAAAGGACTTTGACTAAAACCAACCATGCTCTCCAGAGCCGCCAGGGCATCCCTCCGCCTGCATTGATACAACGCACATCGCCCGGAAAGGTTCAGGCACCGCTACAATAGCGTTCATGTCCCGGGTCTGGTTAGTGGTCGGCGTCGTCGCGCTGCTCGCTACCGCTGTGCGCGCCGACGATTGGCCCGCCTTCCGTGGACCGACTGGTCAGGGACATTCATCCGAACACGGGCTCCCGCTCGAGTGGAGCGAATCATCCAACGTGCTGTGGAAGACCCCGGTGGTCGGTCGCGGGTGGTCGTCCCCCGTCGTGGCCGACGGCCGGGTCTGGTTGACGACCGCGACCGATGACGGTGAAGGGTCACTGCGCCTCCTCGGCTACGACGTCGAGACCGGACAGGAGGTGGTGAACGTCGAGGTGTTCCGGGTGGTCGAGACCGCGTCCGCCAACCCGAAGAACAGCCAGGCTTCGCCCACGCCGATCGTCGATGTCGACGGCGGCCGGGTCTACGTGCATTTCGGCGCCGACGGCACCGGGGCCGTGACCACCGGCGGCGACGTCGTGTGGACCGCCACCTTTCCGTATGTCACGCAGCACGGCAACGGCGGCTCGCCCGTGCTGCATGACGGTCAGCTGTTCTTGAGTGTGGACGGATACGACACCGCCTATGTCGTGGCGCTCGACGCCGCGACGGGGCAAGAGCGCTGGCGTACGCCCCGGCGCCAACCGATCTCGCAGGCGTATTCGACACCACTCGTGATCCGCGTGGGCGACCGCGATCAGCTCTTCAGCATCGGCGCGTTCCGTGCCACCGCCTATGACCCGGCGTCGGGCGAGGCATTGTGGGAGGTCTCCTACGGCGACGGATTCTCCAACGTGCCGGCGCCGGTATATGGGCACGGCATGGTCTACATCGCCACCGGGTTCCAGGTGCCGTCGCTGATCGCGGTGCGGGCCAACGGTCAAGGTGACGTCACCCGTACGCACACCGCCTGGACCCTCCGCCGGGGAGCGCCGTTGACCCCGTCGCCCTTGCTCGTCGGCGACGAACTGTATGTGGTGTCCGACCTCGGTGTCGCCACCTGTGTGGACGCGGCCACCGGCGCCATTTACTGGCAGCACCGGTTGGGTGGCAACTTCTCAGCCTCGCCCATATGGGCCGATGGTCGCATTTATTTCCAGAGCGAGGAAGGTGAGACTACCGTGATTACACCGGGCACCGAGTTTCAGTTGCTCGCGACCAATGAGCTCGACGGCGTGACGCTGGCCTCGCCGGCCGTGGCCGACGGGTCGCTGTTCATCCGGAGCCACGACCACCTCTACCGCATCACGGGTCCGTCGTAGTCACTGTTCGGGACACCACCGCCGACATCGTGAGCAACCCGCCAAGTAGGCGGCCCGTCCCGGCCGACGTTCCGGTCGACCACAGCAGGGGGAGACCGAGCCAGGCCCCGAAACCGGCCCCCACGAGACTGATCGCTGTGAGTGCGCTCATGTATGTTCGGTCATGGACCCAGGTGGCGGCACCGTCACGACAGCAACAGGCACACACACCGCCACGCGTTGTCGCAGAGATGTGAACACTATTGCAGACCGCCGCGCACCGACGTAATGCGGTGGGTGTTGTAGCCCAGCCAGTGCATGCGTCCCTCGTACCGAGCGTGCTCGATCTTGACACAGCGGTCCATCACCACCGACAGTCCGCCCTCCTCCGCGATCCGGCCACCCTCCTCATTGACCACGCCGAACTGACACCAGAGGGTCTTGGCGCTAACCGCCACCGCCTCCCTGGCAATCTCGGGCAGCGCGTCCGGCGCGCGAAAGACTGCGACGAGGTCGATCGGATCCGGCACCTCGGAAAGGGACCGATAGCTCGACTGGCCGAGAATGGCTGACTCGCGTGGATTGACCGGGATGACGCGGTAGCCATGCCGACTGCAGTAGAAGCCGACAAAGTAGCTGGCACGCAGCGGGTTCTTCGACAGCCCGACGATGGCAATGGTCTTGGCCGTGTGCAGCACACGTTGAATCGTCGCCGGGTCCTGATAGCGGGTCACGTCAAACGGTGGATTCATGTGGATGTGACACCTTCCCAAAGCCTTGTTCGAGGTCCCAGATCAGGTCGTCGATTTCCTCGATTCCGACCGATAACCGGATAGTTCCGGGTCGTACCCCGGCCGCCTCAAGCTCGTCGTCGCTGAGTTGACGATGGGTGGTACTGGCCGGATGGATGACCAGACTCTTGGCGTCACCGACGTTGGCGAGATGCGACCACAGCGTGACACCTCGAATGAAATCCTCACCGGCCTGGCGGCCGCCACGGCAGTCGAATGAAAATACCGCGCTCGCGCCGGCCGGCAGATACTTGTCGACCAGCGGGCGGTATCGACTGGTCTGCAGGCCCGGATAGGTCACGTTCGACGCGAGGTCATGCGACTCGAGGTACGTGGCGACGGCAGAGGCATTGTCGACATGACGCGTCATTCGCAGCGACAACGTCTCGAGCCCCTGCAAGAATAGGAACGCGTTGAATGGACTCATCGCGGCGCCGAGGTCGCGTAGGGTCTCGGCCCGGAGCTTCATCAGGAAGCCGTGGGAGCCGAACGTGCCGTGAAACTCGAGACCGTGGTAGGCGGGGGACGGGTCGGCGATGATCGGAAAACGACCATTGGACCAGTTGAATTCACCGGACTCGACCACGACCCCGCCAATGCTTGTCCCGTGGCCGCCAATGAACTTCGTGGCCGAGTGCAGGACGATGTCCGCCCCCCATTCCAGCGGCCGACAGAGAAACGGCGTGGCGAAGGTGTTGTCGACAAGCAGCGGCAGGTCGTGGGCGTGTGCGATGGCGGCCACCGTTTCGATGTCCAGGACGTTCCCGCCGGGATTGCCGATGGTCTCGCCAAAGAACACCTTGGTGTTTTCGCGCACGGCCGCCTTCCAGGCGTCCGGATCGTCAGGGCCAACCCACGTTAACTCGACCGACATCTTGCCAAGCAGGTGTTTGAGCTGATTGACCGTCCCGCCGTAGAGCGCCGACGACGACACGACGTGGTCCCCGGGTGAGAGCACCGTGAACAGGGTGGCCGCCTGCGCGGCGATGCCGCTGGCGAACGCTACGGCGCCGATGCCACCCTCGAGACTCGCCACGCGCTCCTCGAACACGGCCACCGTCGGATTCATGATCCGCGAGTAGGTGTTTCCGTACTCTTGCAGGTTGAAGTAGGCGGCTGCTGACTCCGGGTCCTCGAACACGTAGCTGGTCGTCTGAAAGATGGGGACCGCGCGTGCCCCGGTGTTGGGATCGGGACGTTGACCCGCATGCACTTGCCGGGTCTCGAACCCGAACCGACGAGACTCCTCCATGTCTGGTGACCTCCTATTGTGCTCTGCGCCTACGGCTCCAGGAACGCCCGAATCAGAGGTGTCTGGCGCGCTTCCTCCAGGAGGAAACAGTCGTGCCCATAGGGCGCATCGATGACGTGGAACTCGACGTCCTTCCCGGCGGCGCGAAGTGCGTCCGCCAGCTCGGCTGAGCCCTCGGGAGGATAAAGCCAATCGGAGCTGAACGAGATGAGGAGCGTGCGTGCAGACACGGCGTTGACGGCACGCGAGAGCTGGCCGGCCCCATATTGTCGGGCCAGATCGAAGTAGGACAGTGCCCGCGAGGTATACAGATAGGTGTTGGCGTCGAAGCGCTTCACAAACGTGCTTGCCTGGTGTCTGAGATAGCTCTCGACCTCGAACTCGGGGGTCGTGAGCTCATAGCGGATGTCATCGGCAGCCCGCAGTCGCCGGCCGAACTTGTTTCTGACCGATGTCGCCGACAGGTACGTGATGTGTCCCACCATTCGGGCCACCCCCATCCCGGCGATAGGCGCTCGCCCCGTCCCGTAGTAGTCCCCGTCCTGCCAGTCTGGGTCCGCCGTGATCGCGTTCCGGGCGATCGCGTTCCACGCGACCCCTTGAGGGTGCAGGGCATGGGTGCTTGCGATCGCGATGACCACATCCACCTGGTCGGGACGCTGCACGGCCCACTCGAGTGCCTGCATCCCGCCCAGCGATCCGCCAGCGACGGCGAACAGTCGCGTGATACCGAGCTCGTCGAGCAGCGCCCGTTGGGCCTTCACCATGTCCGCCACCGTGATGACCGGGAAGTCGGACCCGTACGGGCGACCGGTGACAGGATTGCGGGACGAGGGTCCGGTGGTTCCGCGGCACCCTCCGAGCAGGTTCGGACTGATGATGAAGAACCGGTCGGTATCGAACGCCTTGCCCTGGCCGATCATCCCATCCCACCACCCCAGGCCTCGACCTTGCTCAGTGTCTCGTTCTTCGGCCCGAAATCCGTCTCGCGTGCTCCCGGCGTTCGGAGCAGCGGAGTATCCCGCCGCGTGGGCGTCGCCGCTTAACGCGTGGCACACCAGGATGACGTTGTCACGCGCGGGCGACAGCCTCCCGTAGGTCTCATAGGCGATACGAACCTGCGGGAGTTCGCGACCGCAGTCGAGCAATAGCGGCCGCGGCAACTTGAGGAACTGCGTGTGGATGATGCCAAGGGAACCGAGGGCGGCCTCGGGGGGCGACGCGGTCATCGGGCGATCATATCGCTGCAAAGGTGATTCATCCCGTTGTATGCTTTCTGGTCTCGAAGATCGCGTCCCGACTTAGGCAACCATCCGTCACATCACAAGGAGAGCACTATGGGCGAATCCGCCGTGAACAATGGCGTCAATGTCGATGCACTGTTGGCCGCGCGGGCGGCGCTGACCGAGGCGCCCGCAGCCGCCAAGTTCAAGTGGCGGGCATCCTGCAAGTGGCGGAACGGCACCCACAGTACGTCGTCGGTTCAGGGTTTCCACGGCCTCGGTGAAGAGCAGAACCACAAGACAGAATTCTCGTTCGACGCCGACCACCCCGAGGTCTTCGCCTCAGAGGATCTTGGTGCGACGCCCATCGAGCTTGTGCTCGTTGGTCTGGCAAGCTGCTTGACGGCCGGGGTCGCCGCGGTCGCGCAGAATCGAGGCATCCAGCTCAACTCGGTCGAGGCCAAGCTCGAGGGCGACATGGACCTCCAGGGCATTCTCGGAATCGACAGCGACGTGCGCAACGGGTACGACGATATCAGGGTCAGCTTCGACATCGATGCGGACGCGTCGCTAGAGGACATCGAGGCGCTCGTGGCGCAGTCGCAGAAGCGCTCGGCCGTGTATGACGTTGTGACCAACCCCACCAACGTGACCGTCGCGGTCAACAAGACCACCGCGGCATAGCGGTCGAGAGACGAGTCATCGAACAGATCACCACCGTCGTCATCGGGGCCGGTCACGCCGGGCTCGCGACGAGTCGGTGTCTCACCGAACGGGCGATCGACCACGTCGTCTTGGAACGGGGCGAGGTCGCCAACTCGTGGCGTCGGGAGCGGTGGAACTCTCTGCGGCTCCTGACGCCCAACTGGCAGACCCGACTACCGGGGCATCGGTACGAAGGTACCGACCCGGACGGCTTCATGACGGCGGCCGAGGTGGTCGAGTTTATCGCCGACTTCGCTGTGGCCGCCAAGGCGCCGGTGCGGATCCACACGACGGTCACCTCGGTGCGGCAGACCGACGGCGGCTATCACGTTGCCACCGATCAGGGCGACCTGGGCTGTCGGTCTGTGGTCCTGGCGAGCGGAGCCTGCAACGTGCCAAATGTGCCGGCGCTGCGTCAATCCGTACCCGCGTCGATCACGTGCCTCACGCCGATGGATTACCGCGAGCCGGGTCAGCTCTCGGACGGCGGGGTGCTCGTCGTCGGCGCCTCTGCGACTGGCGTGCAGTTGGCCGACGAGATACACCGCTCCGGTCGACCCGTGACGCTCTCGGTGGGTGAGCACGTGCGTCTACCGAGGACCTATCGCGGCCGCGATATCTTGTGGTGGATGGACGCCTCTGGCGTCTGGAACGAGCGCTACGACGAAATCGACGATCTCACACGCGCTCGTGGTTTGCCATCGCCGCAATTGGTCGGCACCCCCGAACGCATGACGCTGGACCTCAACGCTCTGACCGACGCCGGTGTGGAGTTGGTGGGCCGATGGGGTGCGATCCGAGATGGCAAAGCGCTCTTTTCGGGAGGGCTGCGCAATCAGTTCGCCCTGGCTGACCTCAAGATGAACCGACTGCTCGAGACGTTTGACGAGTGGGCACGCGATCACGGCGGCGCTGCCGACACCCAGCCTCCCGAGCGTTTTGAGGCGACGCGCGTGCCAGCGTCGTCACGGCTCGAACTGGATCTGACCAGCGGCAAGATCAGCACGATCGTGTGGGCGACCGGTTTTCGCCCGGACTACAGCTGGCTCGATGTGCCGGTGCTCGATCGAAAGGGGCGTTTGCGCCACGATGGCGGCGTGGTCGACGCCCCGGGTCTCTACGCCATCGGTCTCCCGGTGCTCCGGCGTCGCAAGTCCAGTTTCATCCACGGCGCCGAGGATGATGCGCGCGACGTGATCGAGCACCTCGCCGGCTACCTGGCCGGCTAGGAGCCGGTGTCGCCGTTGTGGTTCCAATCGGCCAACCCGCTCTTTGAGTGGCGAGTCTCTCAGGGCGCCGTGGACGATGCCAAGACGGTGGCCTGTATGTGCGACCGAGTCATCGATTGTGAGAACGATCGCTGTCACTTGATCGTAATGACCCTACGTTCCCCGCAATGTCAATGGTGGTGCCAGTGTTCTGACTATCCTTCCCGAGCGACCGTCAGCGCCCCAAGGCCCGGAGCGCCGCGATCCGACGTAGCACCGGCGGATGAGAATGATGCAGGAACACCTGTAGCGGATGCGGGGTGAGGTTCGCGAGGCTGTCAGCCGACAACTTCGTGAGAGCGGTGACCATTGGTTCCACGCTCCCGGTAGTCTCGGCCGCAAACGCATCCGCCTCGAACTCGTGCTTCCGAGAAAAGAGGTTCACCACCACGGACAGGATGAGCTCGATCGGGGTGAACAGCAGCCCGAAGAAGACCATCCCGGCGTAGACGGAGGGCTCGGAGACGGTGAAGGCATCGAAGAGGCCCGGTTGTCCCAGGAACCGCGACAGCAGCCAGAAGAGCATGCCGGAGTGGGCCATGCCCAGCGCGAAGCTCTTCCAGATGTGCCCGCGCTTGTAGTGCCCGACCTCGTGGGCCACCACCGCGACGAGTTCCGGCGTCGTGTGCCGTTCGATCAGCGTGTCGAATAAGCCGATCCGTTTGCGGCTCCCGAATCCAGTGAAGAAGGCGTTGGCCTTGGCCGATCGGCGTGAGCCATCGATGACGAAGATGTCGGCGAGCGGAAAGCGGGTTGACCGCGCATAGTCGACCAGCGCCTCCTTCAAGTCGGGCTTCTCCAGCGGACTGAACGTATTGAAGAGCGGCATGATCCAGGTGGGCGCCAGGAATTGTGCGATCAACGTGAAGGCGATGGTCGCCCCCCAGCACCAGATCCATGCACTCGATCCGGCCCATTCGAAGAAGAACAGCAGCAGCGCGAGCAGCCCGCCGCCCAGCACCGCGCCGAGGGCCAGCCCCTTCAGCCGGTCCAGCAGGAAGGTGCGCGGGGTGGTTCGGTTGAACCCGAACCGTTCCTCGATGACGAAGGTGGCATAGAGCCGAAACGGCAACCCGAGCACCGTCGTGCCGGTCATCAGGGCCCCGACGAAGAGCAGGCCGGTCGGCACCGGGCCGAACCCGAAGGCCCGGCAGCTCTCGTCGAGCCACCCGAACCCGCCGAGTTGCCAGAACAGGAGCAGCCCGGCGAGGCTGACGGTCCCCTGGAGCAGACCGAACCAACTTTGCGTGCGTGTGTACGCCTGCGAGCGAACGTAAGAGTCGTCGTCATACACCGAACGGAAGTCGTCAGGCACGGTGGGGCTCATCGCGCGCACGTTCAGCAGGCTCGTCACCACCGACAACACGAACTCGCCGACCAGGGCGACGAGGACGATCCAGGCGTAGATGTTCATTCGTGGGTTCGGCCAAACGCCTGGTGATTATACTGAGGGGCTCCGTCTCCTGGCCACGACGAGGACCTGTCCATGACCACGACTTCGACCCAGTCACGCTCTATGACGATAGGCGGCGCCGCCGCCACCGCCACCGCTCACTTTGACGTCATCAATCCGGCCACGGGCGAGCCATTCGGCGCGGCGCCCGAGTGCTCGCGAGGCCAGCTCGACGCCGCGATGGCCGCGGCCACCAGCGCCTTCGCTGACTGGCGTCGCGACGAACCGGCACGGCGGCAGGCGCTGGTGAGCTGCGCCGATGCCATCACGAGTCATGCGGAGGAACTGGCCCAGATTCTGACGAGGGAGCAGGGCAAACCGCTCGCGAAGGCGGCCGGCGAGCTGGCGGGCGCGGCGAAGTGGTTCACCTACACCGCCAAGCTGGAGATGCCGGTAGAGGTGGCGCTCGACAATGCTCGCGTCAGGGTCGAGGTGCGTCGTCGTCCCCATGGCGTCGTCGCGGCCATTACCCCGTGGAACTACCCGGTCTCGCTCGCGGTCTGGAAGATCGCGCCGGCGCTGCTGGCGGGGAACACCATGGTGTTGAAGCCCTCGCCGTTCACGCCGCTGGCCACCCTGCGGATGGGTGAGATTCTGCGAGATGTGCTACCCGCCGGCGTGCTCAACGTCGTGAGCGGCGGCGACGAGTTGGGGGCCTGGATGACGGCGCACCCGGCCGTCCGGAAAATTTCGTTCACAGGATCAGTCGCCACGGGCAAGCTCGTGGCCGCGGCGGCGGCGCCGGATCTGAAACGGGTGACCCTCGAGCTCGGCGGCAACGATCCAGCGCTGGTGCTGGAGGACGTCGACGTGAGCCGGGTGGCGAAACGCATCTTTTGGGGCGCGTTCGAAAACTGCGGTCAGGTGTGCAGCGCCATCAAGCGAGTTTATGTGCCGGAATCACTCTATGGGCCGATGCTCACCGAGCTTGGCGACCTGGCGCGGAATGTCCACGTCGGCGATGGGCTCGATGTCGACAGTCAGATGGGCCCATTGAACAACCGACCGCAGTTCGAGCGGGTCCAGGAACTGGTAGAGGACGCGAAACGGGTGGGCGGCAAGGTGGTGGCCGGCGGTCAGCGCCTGGGCGACCGCGGCTATTTCTACGCTCCCACCATTGTTGGCGAGGTACGGGACGGGGTCCGGCTGGTCGATGAGGAGCAGTTCGGTCCGGTGCTGCCGGTGGTGCCGTACGCTGATCTCGACGACGCGGTCGAGCAAGCCAACGCGACTCATTTTGGCTTGAGTGGTTCGGTGTGGTCGAGCGACAGCGTCAAAGCCGAAGAGGTGGCTGGTCGGCTCGAATGCGGCACGGCCTGGGTCAACCAGCACCTCAATGTGCTGCCGCACGCGCCCTTCGGCGGGGCCAAGTGGTCGGGCATCGGAGTCGAGAACGGCCCCTGGGGGCTGCTCGGTTTCACGGAAATTCAGACAATCAACGTAGCCAAATAACGGGTTTCCTGGCGCAGGTCGGAGTGGCGTCCTCGTTCGCTGGCGGGGTACCGGTCTTCGGTGTCTGGTACAATCAACTGTTCGACGGCAGCAGCTGTGTGCTCACAGTTACTCTTGTTAGTCGTTTCGACTCATGCCCGATTTTCACTATCAGCCCCTGTTTGAACGGGGCCCCGACACCACGCGCTATCGCAAGTTGACCTCCGACGGCGTCTCCACGGTTTCGGTCGACGGGCGCGAACTGCTCAAGGTCGAGCCGGAGGCGTTGCGCCTGCTGGCGCAGACGGCCTTCGACGACATTTCCCACCTGCTTCGACCGGCCCACCTTCAGCAGTTGCGGTCGATTCTCGATGACCCGGAGTCGTCTGAGAACGACCGGTTCGTGGCGCTCGAACTGCTTCGTAACGCCAACATCGCTGCCGGGCGCGTGCTGCCGGGTTGTCAGGACACCGGGACGGCGATCGTCATGGGCCACAAGGGTGAGAACGTTGTCACCGGGGCTGACGATGGTGTGGCACTGTCGCAGGGCATCTACGATGCCTACGATCAGCGCAACCTGCGGTACTCGCAGATGGCTCCGCTCGACATGTTCACGGAGAAGAACACCGGGTCGAACCTGCCGGCACAAATCGAGATCTACGCGGAGCCAGGTGACGAGTACGAGTTGCTGTTCATTGCCAAGGGTGGCGGGTCGGCCAATAAGTCGTTTCTGTACCAGCAAACCAAAGCGCTGCTGAACCCCGCATCTCTGCTCGCGTTCGCCGAGGAGAAAATGCGGTCGATCGGCACCGCCGCCTGCCCGCCCTACCATCTCGCGTTGGTCATTGGTGGCCCGTCGGCCGAGTTCACCCTCAAGACGGTGAAGCTGGCCAGCACGCACTATCTCGACACCCTCCCGACCAGCGGCAACGAGCATGGCCGTGCGTTCCGCGATCTGGAGATGGAGGCGCAGATTTTCGATATCTGTCAGAACATCGGTATCGGGGCGCAATTCGGCGGCAAGTACTTCGCGCACGACGTGCGGGTGATCCGCTTGCCGAGACACGGTGCCTCCTGTCCGGTGGGACTCGGGGTGTCCTGCTCCGCCGACCGTCAGGCCCTGGCGAAGATCACCCACGACGGCGTGTTTCTCGAACAGCTCGAAGAGAACCCGGCGCAGTATCTGCCGGACGTCACGACCGAGGAGCTCGACGACGACGTAGTACGGGTCGATCTCGACCGGCCGATGGCCGAGATACTGGCTGAGCTGAGCAAATACCCGGTGGCGACCCGGTTGTCCCTGTCCGGCCCGATGATCGTGGCGCGTGACATCGCGCACGCGAAATTGAAGGAACGGCTCGACCGGGGCGACGAGTTGCCGGCCTATATGCGGGACCGAATGGTCTATTATGCCGGGCCCGCGAAGAAGCCGGACGGACGACCCTCAGGCTCGTTTGGTCCCACCACGGCCGGCAGGATGGATTCCTACGTCGACCTGTTCCAGAGCCACGGGGGCAGCCTGGTGATGCTGGCCAAGGGCAACCGGTCGCGTCAGGTCACCGAGGCCTGTCACAAACACGGTGGTTTCTACCTGGGGTCGATCGGCGGCCCGGCGGCCCGGCTGGCCGACCACAGCATCAAACATGTCGAGGTGCTCGAGTATCCCGAATTCGGGATGGAAGCGATCTGGAACATCGAGGTGGAGGACTTTCCTGCCTTCATCATCGTTGACGACAAAGGGAATGACTTTTTTACCAAGCTGCTGGAGACGAAGCCGGTCACGTTCATCCGGTCTTCGTAGTCGTCCGTGGTGGCAGTTTCCGCACGTCGTCAAGAACGCAACACGTCATCTGGGGAGGAAACAATGCGGTTAGCAAAAGTAGGTATCGGAGTCGTGACGATGGTCCTGTGCGCCAGCATGGCTGCAGCTCAGGGTCGACCGCTGAGCCCGCGTGGCCAGACGTCGACGCAGATCGGCGGCAGCTTCAACGCTGAGGGGGCTTACTCCGGCGGCAAATGGATCGACATCGACTACGGCCGGCCGATCCTGCGGGGCCGGACGAATATGTTTGGCGAAGGCGGCGACTACAGCACCACGATCTACGCGGGTGCGCCCATCTGGCGCGTCGGCGCCGACGTGACCACCCGCATCACGACTGAGGCGACCTTGGTGTTCGATGGCAAGACGCTGCCGCCCGGCGAGTACAGCATGTTCGCCGATTTGGCCAACCCGACCGCGTGGACGCTGGTGTTCTCCAACCTGGGCGCGAAGCAGAGCTTCCGGGAAGAGACGGAGAACGCGGTGTGGGGTGGCTACGGTTACACCGATGGTCTCGACGTGCTGCGGGCCTCGATGACGGTGTCCGAGCATCCGGTGAGCGCAGACCAGCTCATCGTGGCGTTTACCGACATGACCCAGCAGGGTGGCAACCTGACCATCTGGTTCGCCGACCAGATCGCGACCATCCCGTTCCAGGCCCGATAGCCGGCAGGGACACAGTGCTCAACGGCGGCGCGGCCTTCGTGGCTGCGCCGCTCGCTCTGCCTGACTTGTCTGGTCCGCGGACTCTTCGGCGCTATCGGCGTAGCCGCGGGTCTTCAAACCCGCCCAGCGTTCGCGTTTCCCGCCCTCCTGCCGTAGCCCCATTGGGGGGACGCAGGCGTGGGGTTCGGGGCGCAGCCCGTCTGTGTACCCAAATGTCAAATGACGCCCACGCTCGACCGTCCGGCGATGCGCCGGAGCCGCTGTACGACACGACTGTCCCAACCCCCACGCACGCCGAGCTCGCCCGCACGTTGGTGTCGCGTATCACCACCGGCACGTTGTGCACGTTGGCGACGGAACCGGACGGATACCCCTACGGTTCGTTCGTGACGGTGGCGTTCGACGAGGGGAACCCGGTGTTTCTCGTCAGCACGATGGCCGAGCACACCCGAAACCTGCAGGAGGACTCGCGAGCGTCGTTGCTGGTGGCTGAAACCGGCTCGGACGACCCGTTGGCCAACGGACGCGTGACCCTGCTCGGTCCGTGCACGCGGGTGGACGGTGATGCCGGCCGTGCCCGCATCGCGTTTCTCGCTACGCATCCGAACGCCGCGTACTACGTGGACTTCGGTGATTTCGCCTTCTGGCGGCTGCGGGTCGAATCAATCCGATATATCGGCGGCTACGGCCGGATGTCCTGGGTGGAGGCGGTCGACTGGCACGCGGCGGAACCGGACCCGCTAGCTGGCTCGGCCGCCGGCATCATCGCGCACATGAACGACGATCACGCGGACGCCATGCCGCTCTACTGTCGGGCGTTCTCCAAGGCCACCGAGATCACGGGCGCCACCATGACCGGTGTCGATCGGTACGGGTTCGAGATGTCGGCCGTGACGAAGGAAGGTCCGCGACCGGTCCGGTTGGCGTTTCCAGACCCGGTTGCGACTCCCGAGCAGGTCCGAACCGTGCTCGTCGCGATGCTGAAAACGGCTCGGGCGAAGTTGGCCTGATCTCCCGACCCCCCTCCCTGGGGGAGAGGGGTCAGGAGTCTGTGTCTCAGCGTCCGCGGCTACGGCACCATTAAGTGGGCTTCGGTCGTACCCCCCGCCATGACGTAGGCGCCGCCGGCGTCGCGGCTGTCCGGGAAGCCAGAGGAGGCCCCGGTCGCTCCAGGCATGGCGATGGTCGTATGCACGCCGGCGCTCGCCATGTCAGGGCCGTTCATCGACCTGAACCACGAGCCGTATTCCACGTCCTCGCGGCTGCCGGCGGTGGCGGCGGCGGCCACTAGCGCCCGTTCACTCGCGGCGTCGGTGCTCTCGGCGCGAAACCGTCGGTTCTGCGCGACCCGGTCGAGGTTGGCCAGACTCGTGCACTGGACCGCGAACGGCGGCCGGTCGCGCTGGTCCGCCCGGCTGTAGCAGACAATCTGGTTTGTACCTTCTTTGATCGTCGTATAGGTGTGGTCGGCGGCCCACTTGACGACGGTCGCGTCGTCACGGCCCCGTCGCGGCGCCGCGGCCAGGGAATTTTCGATGAGTTCTGCGTTCGATTGGGCGTAGGCGCCGGTCGAGAATGCGGCTATTCCGACGGCAAGGAGTACGATGCGCTTCATGGCATTACCTCTGTTTGGGAAACAGTGTGAACGGATCGATCCGCCGCGAGTGATGCACCCTCAGCGCGGACCGGCGCGTGAACGAGTCTCTCAATCATACGACGGTGGGGCGCGACGATGCGCTTACCAGAATGTGTTTTCGGGGCAGGTTCCGTCTCTGGAGGTGATCTGGGCCACCAGAGCCGGACAACGTGCGTGGACGAGACCTAATCTAACAGGTTGCTAAAAATCGTCCGAGGGCGGTTTGCTGACGAGGCGTCTGTCTGGCCAGGCACGAGGAGGGAGCAGCCAGACGCCTCGTCAGAAAACCAAGTCAGAATTGGATAGATGTTGCTTCGATGTTGTCCTGATCGGACCGCCGTGACGGCCACCGCCGCCTGGTCGTGCGTCGTTGTGCTCACGATTGGCTGCGGGGGCGGCGCCGCCCCGGAGCGTCCGGCCGGCGCGTTGGCGCCGACGTTGGCGGGGTATCCGAGCGGGGCGATGACCATCATCGCGCCTGCCAATCCCGGTGGTGGATGGGATCAGACCGCGCGGCAGATCCAGCAGGTGTTGGCCGAGGTCGGCGTGCTCGGGGTGCCGGTGGAAGTGGTCAACCGGGGCGGCGCCGGCGGCACGATCGGGTTGTCCGACCTCGTCACGAGGCACCGCAACAACCCGCATACGCTGATGGTGTTCGGTCAGGTCATGCTGGGCGCCATCCGCACGAACGCCAGTCCGGTGTCAATCAAGGACACGGTGCCGCTGGTCCGCCTGCTGAACGAATACGAGGTCGTGGCCGTGCCCGCCGACGCGTCGTATCAGACGTTCGCCGAACTGATCGATGACTTCCGTCGCGAGCCGGAGCGCATCAGTTGGGCCGGCGGGTCGGCCGGCGGCATCGACCACATCCTTGTGGGTCTGCTGGCTCTGGCGGCCGGCGTCGACCCGAGCCGTGTGAACTACATCGCCCATGCCGGGGGCGGAGAAGCGGCCGTCGCCGTGATGGGCGGCCACGTCTCGGCCGGCGTCTCCGGCTTCGGTGAGTGGAAGCCCTATGTGGGCACCGGCCGGATGCGTCTCTTGGCCGTGTCGTCGGCCGACCGGATCGACGGTGACGACACGCCCACCATTCGAGAGAGCGGGCTCGACGTCGCCATCGCCAACTGGCGCGGTCTCGTGGCATCCCCCGGCGTCGACGCCGAGACGCGGGAGTGGTTGGTCACCGCGTTGGGCCGGATGCGCGACTCCAGCGCGTGGCAAGACATCTTGCTCGCTAACGAGTGGGAAGACAGTTTTCTGACCGGCGCGGCATTCGATCAGTTCCTCACCGAAGAGCGAGCCACCGCCGACGCGGTATTGCGCTCGATCGGACTGGTCGAGTAGTCCCGATGGTCATGCCACCGGACCACCGTCTCGCGGCCGTGCTCATCGTGGGCAGTGTGACCTACCTGCTCGGCGCCTTCCAGATCAGCGTCCCCGAGGGGCAGTACGCCGCCGTGGGGCCACGGCTGTTCCCGCTCGTCATCGGCCTGGGACTCCTGACCAGCGCAGTCTCCATCGGGGTATCCGCCACCGCCGAAGTGAGGCTACCGCCGGTGCATTGGGGTGTCGCCGCGTCGTGTGCGCTCGCGTTTCTGGTCTACATCGCCGCCCTCGCTGTGGTCGGCTATCTTCCGGCGACGGCGGTGTTTCTTGTGCTCCAGTCCCGACTACTCGGCAGTCGCGACTGGGCTCGCGACCTGATCGTCAGCGTTGCCATCACGGTGTCGGTCTACGGCGTGTTCCGTCTGCTGCTCGGCCTCAGTCTGCCGGCCGGCCTCTTGGGGTAGTGTTCTGGCTCAACTCGGCGACAACCTGGTCCTTGGCTTCGGCGCGGCGCTGGCCCCGCTGAACCTGCTGCTCGGACTGGTGGGAGTCACCCTGGGCACCGCGGTCGGGGTACTCCCGGGGATCGGGCCGGCGCTCACCATCTCCCTCCTCCTACCGCTGACGTTCGGCATGGACCCGGTCGGCGCGTTCATTCTGTTCGGCGGCATCTACTACGGTGCGATGTACGGCGGGTCGACCACCTCGATTCTCGTGCGGATACCTGGCGAGGCGTCCAGCGTGATGACCGCGCTGGACGGCTATGAGATGACCCGGCAGGGACGTGGCGGCGCCGCGCTGGCCACGGCGGCCATTGGATCGTTCGTGGCTGGCACATTCGCCACGGTCATGCTCATGCTCACGGCGCCGGCGCTCGTGGAACTCGCGCTGGGTTTTGGGCCGACGGAGTACTTCGCGCTCATGGTGCTGGCGCTCACAGCGGTGGGGGGGATGACCGGTGGCGCACCGGTCAAGGGGGCGTTCGCGACGTTCCTGGGATTGGCGATCGGGACCATCGGCATCGACCTCCAGACTGGACAAGCTCGCTTCACGTTTGGGGTTCCGGGCCTGCTGGGCGGCCTGAACGTGGTGGTGGTCACCGTCGGTCTCTTCGCCGTCGGTGAGGTGTTCTGGCACGCGGCGACGCACCGGGTGTCTCGCGAGACCCCGGCGCCGTTGGGCGGCCCGGTCAGGCTTATGGGGGACGACTGGCGTCGGTCGGTCCCAGCCTGGTGTCGTGGCACCCTGGTGGGGTTCTTCACTGGCGTCCTCCCGGGCGCGGGCGCCACCGTGGCGAGTTTTCTGGCCTACGCTGTCGAGAGACGGGTCTCGAAGACGCCCGCGGCGTTTGGCCACGGCGCCATCGAGGGTGTCGCCGGTCCCGAGGCGGCGAACAACGCCAGTGCCGGTGGCAGCCTGGTCCCGCTGCTCGCGCTGGGGATCCCCGGGTCCGGCACCACGGCGGTCATGCTGGCCGCGTTCCAGATGTACGGGCTTCAGCCCGGGCCGTTGCTGTTCAGCCAGGAATCCGGGCTGATCTGGGGGCTGATCGCCAGCCTGTATGTGTCGAACGTGTTACTGCTCGTGCTCAACTTGCCGTTGATCCGGGTTTGGGTCCGGTTGCTGCACGTGCCGAGGTCGTTGCTTTTCGCCGTCGTCCTCGTGTTCGCCACGCTCGGGGTCTATTCCCTGAACAACAATCTGTTCGACGTAGCGGTTGTGTATGTCCTGGGGGTCATGGCGTTCTTCATGCGACGCCACGGGGTTCCGCTCGCGCCGACTGTCCTCGGGGTGGTGCTGGGTCCTCTGCTGGAGCAACATTTCCGCCGAGGGATGGCGATCTCCGGTGGAGATCCCAGCGTGTTTCTCACGCGTCCCGTGTCGGCCACGATCCTCGCGCTCACGGCGGCTGTGGTGCTTGTCCCGATGCTCGTCCGGGTTCGGGCTGCCCGCGGAGCTCCCCGCTCTCCTCGCGATTCGTCGTAGCCGCAGGTCTTTAGCCCGCCCGCGGGACGCAGACCGGCAGCTACGTGGCGCACTGGCGCATCGCCCCTGCTTATCGTGCGGCGTCGGGGTTGGTGTTCTCGCTCGTGGAGACGCTGAACTTCCGGTAGTTGCCATACCGCGCGGTGCTGGTGGTTCGTCCCCCGCGCCGTTCCGAGTAGCGTTCCCGCATCTCGGTCGGGACCCACAGGCCTACGTTCGGATTGAGTGCAAACATGACCTCAGCGACCGCTTCCGTCGCCGGGACCTCGCGGCCGACCGACGGGTGATGCAGTTCGATCTCCGTTTCGAAGACCGTGCCGGCGTCCGGATCGATGCAGAACCGGCCGTTCGACGGCAGACTGATGTTCTGAAACCCGCGTGTAAGGGTGGGAGTCACGATTTCCTCGTAGCGGATGTTCCAGGCGGTGGGGTGGTCGTCACCGCAGCCCACGCCATCTTGCTCGAACCGGAAGCGCGCCGTATTCGCCGGGAGCAGGTAGGACAACGCGTAGGTTGGGATGTTGAAGGTACGGCTCGTCGTGCCCAAATTGTACCGGGAGCTCTCTTCCACGATGCGCCGGGCTCGGGCGACGGCGGTAGTCGTGTCGTCGAGAAAGAGCGAAGCCAGGCGGTCCTGCCGGTCCCGCACGCGCTGGCCGTTAGCTTCGAACACGTCTCGGAACCCCGTCCAGGCGGCACCCTCTCCGAGCCGGACCAGCAGAAACTCTGAGCGAAGTCGGGTGCGCGTCGGGTTGACCCGGCCCCGCCGGAAGTGGGACTGACGATAGTCCTCCTCCATCACCACCGTTGTCAGCTCTTTGACGTACACCTCGACATACGCGGACGCGCGAGCGACCACTTCGTCGACCGTCAAAGACTCCTGCGCCGCATCCGCCGGCGTCGCGAGGAAGCAGGCCACGACCAGGGTCGCGCCGCGAACCCAGCCTGCGCCCTCGAACCCGTGCATCTTGCTGCCAATCACAACTATTTAGTGAGTATACGCCGCGCCTAGTCGGTGTCAGGGTCAGACGGTGGGGGGATGTCCAGCCCCACCGCGCGCATGATCGCGAGGGCGTTGCTGCGGGTCACCGGTCCTGGTTTCAAGCGGTAGTCGAACCGCATTTCGCCC
This sequence comes from Acidobacteriota bacterium, assembly GCA_002712885.1. Taxonomy (GTDB): domain Bacteria; phylum Acidobacteriota; class Vicinamibacteria; order Vicinamibacterales; family UBA8438; genus UBA8438. Next base: position 8,422 of record PAUN01000052.1, on the reverse strand, counting down.
TCGACCAGTGCGTCGTCGAAGTGCACGTTGCAGGTCCGCGGCGCGAGGTCGTCGGCGATCTTGGCCAGTGCGAGGTCGTGCGTCGTGACCAGACCGCCTGCGCCCAGCGAGAGTAGTGATCGGAGCAGGCCACGCGCGCCTTCGGTGCGGTCGTGGGAGTTGGTGCCGTGGAGCAGTTCGTCGAACAAGAACACGGTCGGTCCAGTTCGGGCCGCGTCCACCACCTGGCCCAGGCGGAGCACTTCAGCGTAGAACCGGGACCGGCCGGCCTGGAGCGAGTCTTCGATCCGCAGCGTGGCGCCCAGCGCTGCGGGTGAGAGTCGCAGTCGGCGCGCCCGGACCGGCGCCCCCATCAGGGCCATGACGGAGCCGACGCCAATACTGCGCAGTAGCGTGGTTTTTCCCGACATGTTCGAGCCGCTCACGATCAAGACCTGCGGCGCGGCGCCCAGGGTCACGTCGTTGGGCACGGCCTCGACGACCGGAATCAGTGGATGCGCCAACGCCTCCGCCTCGTAGACCGGTGGCGTGGCGATGTCGACCACGTCTGGGAACGGATCCTCCGGGCGTTCGTACGCATACGCGCTCAGCGCGGACAGCGCCTCGAATTCGCCGATATGGTCGAGCCAGCGTGAGACGTCGGCACCGTGTCGCGCCCGCCAGCGTTCGACCGCAAATGCCAGGTGCAGTTGCCAGAACAGGAGTAAGGCGATCGGCATGAAGATGATGTTGTGAGCCCAGTCGTGCCGCTCAAGCAGCCGTTCCAACTGACGGACCGCGTCGGGGATCACTCCATCGGAGGTGGTGAGCGCGTCTTGAATTGCGGACAGTCGCGCCGATGTCACCGACTCGCCGTGCACGAGTCGGCAGACCGCGCCAAGGACCACCAGCTCTCGGGCGGGTGCGTCGGCGGCATGGAGGATCTCTTGGGTTCGGCCGGTGAACAGACGCACGAAGAGCGCGAGGGCGAGCAACGCGGCTGTCGGCAGAGCGATGGTCGCGCCCTGATTCCACGCGACGAAGGTCAGCGGCGTCAGGGTCGTCAGCACGACCGCGACGATCTGCGGCCAGTGTCCGCTGAGTACCGGAGCCGCCGTCGCCCAGTGCACGAGAGCGCTCGGTTGCACCGTGGCACGCATGGCAGCGCCGGCGGCGGCCAGCTGCTCGCGCATATTCACGCGACCCCGCAGCTCGCGGACCGCCTCCTGCCGGCCATGCACCGTCTGCCGGTCGCCCGGGGTCAGGAGCCATTTGGCGAGGGTCGACTCTCCTGTCCGGGTCTGGGCCGTATTCAGGAGTTGAAACACCGACCCCGGGCCGAACAGATCGAGGTCTTGGCTGAACAGGTGATCGACGTCGGCAAATTGTTCGCCCGTCGCGCCGATTCCGGACCAGGTGTCGCCGAGGCGCGCCAGCCCATGTTCGTACCACGCGACCGCTCGGTTGAGCCGGTCCCGCGCCAGCAATACCCGGTCGTGCGCGACGACCAGACCGGCGAACGCGGCGACCGGGGCGGCGAGCCACCAGGCCGACATCCATCCTCCGTACAACGCGCCCCACAGGAGCACGCCGCCCGTCAGGAAGGTGACGAGGCGGGCGTGGCTGACCTGATCGGACTTTCGCGCGAGCGCGGCCGAGTCGCCACGGCGCTTGGCCAGTAGCCGTTGGTACGTGTCCAGCGGTGGAGAAGGCGTGGGCACCGGGGGCGTGTCAATTCAGGTTGGCGAGTTCAGTCGGACCGACCGCGTCGGCTGGACCCTGGAAGATAGCGTTGAACAGCAGCTTGAAGGTACCCCGCGTCTGGGTGCGGAACGCAACCTGGCTCCCGAGCGTGACGACCGATCCCTGACCGACCGTGAACGCCACCACGTTGGCTTGGTTACGCAGCAACTCGTCCCCCAGCAGCCAGCCGCTGGCCACCATGTCTTCTTCGTCCGGATACCTCGATACCGTTTCGGCCGAGATGCCAAAGCTGGGCGTCAGTCGATACGCCTGATCGAAGCGAAAGAAGACCGGCCAGCGTGCCGGCATGCCGAACGCGACCGGATGCGCCGGATTGAATTCCTGTTTCAGAAGCGAACCCGGGCAATAGAAGACCGATGTTGGCTCCACCACCCGGTCACGCAGGGCGGCCAGCAGCTGCGCCGGGCTCTGAAACGCGTCACGCAATGCCTCGGTGGCCTCGTCTCTTCCGCGGCGCTGCGGGTCCGGCGTGGGAGGTCGGAGCCCGCGCGCGGGCAGGACCGGCTCAATCGGCAGATCCAGCAGCTCGCGCGCCGTACTCACGGCGCTGCCAAGCGCCACGAGGGTGCCGCCGTCACGCACCCAGTCGGCGAGCTTTCGCCACCCCGCGTCGCCGACCCCGAACGCCCAGCGCCACGTCTCGTCGTGCCGCTGCGGATCGAGGCCAGAGACGATGCGGCTTCGGGTCGTCCCCGATGGCAGCACGATGACGTCGTAGGTGTCGGACAGGTCACCCGCGAAATCGAGCGACGACACTTCGGTGTGTCCCAGCTCGTACTGTTCGAACAACCACCGCATCCAGCCGCCCGGCATGTTGTTGGCCGCGCGCCACAGGCCGACGCGGGTCGGAGTATCCCATCGGAACCCGGAGACGTCGGGCGGTTCATCGGCTCCCGTCACCACGAGCCCCGTCTCGTCGGAGACGGCCCGGAGCAGACGGGTCGCGTCGTCCGTGGGTGGCACTATCCAGGTGCCCGGCGCGTGATCGCGCCCCTGACTGGTGAATCCTTCGGACACGCGTGACAGGCTGACCCCAGCCTGTTGCAACCGCGCGACGGCCAGAAAGCCGGCGTTCGATTCCGGTCCGATCAAGTAGGCCCAGCCCGGCGTTGCCGGTATCGGTGTGCGCCGCGGTGTGATCTCGGAGAGCTGCACCAGGTTGGCGTCCGCCAGGTCCGCCTTCACCGGTTGGTCGATCTGGTCGACGTCCACGCCCATGAGCAGGCCCAGTGTCTGCGCGGTCACGTCATACGGCGGGATGGGCGGACCGCCGGGGTAGTACCGGAGGTCCGGATACACCTGTGTTTCGAGCATCGTCTTCGCGAAGGCCCCGGCCGGCTGAGCGAGCTGCACCACCCATGAGCCGGCGGGATAGGGNTAGCCCCCGGCGGTGAAGGGGCTCCGCGCCTGATCGATGTCGACCTCGGCCGTGTGTAGCAGCTCGAGNAGCTCGTAGGTCTCGAACGGNTCGCGCTGGTCGGCGCTGATGACGAAGGCGTATGGCGCCTCGTCCCGCGTCACCCAGTCGCGATGCACCTTGTAGTAGTTCTCCATCCACGAGGTGCGGTTCTTGGACACCTGCTCCAAGGCGGCGAACACCGCCGTGTAGCCGTAATCGACGATGTCGCGCAATCGCCACACGCCCTTGTCGTATGGCACCGGAAAATTCACGCGCGCGTCCTGCGGACCCAGCGGTACATCGACGCCGGCCGGGTTCACGAACGGGTCGGCCAGCCGCGCGCTGGCGATCTCGGTCAGGATCCGCGGTTGGCCGTGGTAGAGCATGTATTGCCGCGCTGGGGCCCACAGGTCGTATTGCTCGCCATACACCACCCCACGCTTGCCGTCCGAGACCAGGGCGGCGGCCATCGCCGTGCCGATCTGGGCCTGACCCTCGAGCAACAGCGGATGAATGTTGGGGTCGTGCGGATCGCGATAGGGCGGTACGAAGATGCGGGCTCCGTTTGGCCCCATCTGGTGCATGTCGTGGGTCACCTGCGGCTTCAGCTCGCGGTGAATATCCAGTGCCAGCCGGGTCTCCGTCTGGGTGAACATGAACCAGTCACGGTTGTCATCGTGCCCCGTGTAGTGGTGATACAAGTCTGGATACGTGCGGTTGAAGGCGGTGTCTTTCGTGTCGTACCAGTGGTCGATCACCAGCACCTGTCCGTCCGGGTTCTGGGACGGGACGACGAGCACCACCACGTCGTCGAGCAGCGCGGCGATCTCAGGAGACGTNTCGGCGGCCAGTCGGTGCGCGATCTTGATGAGCGTNTGCGTGTTGCCGACNTCGGTCGAGTGAATNGTTGCGTAGAGGAAGTAGAACGGCACTCCTTCTCGGGCGAGCGCCAGGGCGTCCGCTTCGGACAGCCCGCGGGGATCGTTCAACCGGTGGTTGATCTCNACCAGCCGGTCCATCCGCGCCAGGTTGGCGGCCGAACTGATGGTAGCCAGCACNTACGGGTTGCCNAGCGTGGTGGTGCCCCTGCGCTCGTACTCGACCCGGTCTGACCGGTTCGCCAGCAGCTGGAGATAGTCGAGAATACGCGGGTACCGGGCCATCTCGCCATCGGTCCCGATCTCGAAGCCGAAGAAGTCGGTCGGATGAGGGATTTCCTGGCCGGCGGCCGATGGTGCGACCGCGAGCCACAGGATCAGAGCGGCGGCAAGGACGGGGCGCATGCGCATGAACCGCAGAATATCATCAGGCCAGAAACCGCCGAAGGAACGTGACGAACGCCTGGNNGTCGGCGAAGGTCGAGGCNAGACCGAGCGAGACGCGGACTGCGCCCGGGCTTTCCCCTCCGTCCAGGCACCGGCCGAAGTCATTTNTTGTCATCCGGTCGCCACTGGCCGCCAGACAACGGTCGAGNTCGCCTGGTGACAGCCCCAGCGCCACCTCTCCCGCGCCCGGATTACAGAAACACCCGGTGCGAAGCGCGATCCCTGACTGGGCCGCGCTGGTCTCTATCGCGGTGTGGCTCAACACGGGGCCTGCCGCGTCATGCACGCTGAAGGCGATGGTGGCCCCCCGGTTATCGGTGCTCAGCGGACCGAAGATGGTCACAAGCCGTGCTCCATCACCGTGCCGTAGCGAGCTCAGCGCGTCCAACAGCCATCCGGTCAGACATCGGACCCGCTCATGCACCAGGTCCACCCCCATGTGTTCAAGGAACGTCAGCCCGGCGTCCACCGCAGGGATGTTCGAATAGTCCAGCGTGCCGTCTTCGAAGGCCGCCGCCCCCTCGGCCAGAAAGTGTCGGTCGCTCTGGACCGAGGCAACGGTGATGGTGCCCCCCGAGAACCACGGACGGTGCAGCTTCTGGAGTGCGTCTCGCTTGGCGATCAAGCAGCCGATGCCGGTCGGATACCCGAACATCTTGTAGAACGACAGCGCGACATAGTCTGGGTGTACGCGGCTCAGGTCGAGTCGGTTGGTCGGGACAAAGGCCGCCGCGTCGAGCAGCACGTCCCACCCGCGACCCTGCGCCGCCGCGATCCACTCGAGCGGGTGCTGTACGCCCGAGAAGTTCGATTGGGCTGGGTAGGCGAACAGATGGCGTCCGCCCGGTGCCGTCCGGTTGGGCAGTTCGTCAAGGAGCCGTTCGAGCCCCGACCCGTCCACCCGGAGATCGGGTGGCTCGACCGGCACGTAGGTCGTGGTGGCGCCATGCGCGCGGTCGAACTCGCGTATGCCATTCACNGAGTTGTGGTTGTCGAATGTCAGCAGTAGCTGGTCGCCCGGCTCGAAGGGGTAGGCCTCGCCAACCAGCTTGAGGGCGTGACTCGCGTTGGCCGTAAACACCACCGCGTACTCGTCCGCCGATGCGTTGAAGAAACTGAGGATGTGGGCCCGACACCGCTCGATCAACGAGCCTGACAGCGCCGACGCCGGGTTCACCGAGTGTGGATTTCCGAGCACGCGCGTCGTCAGAAACGCGGCATGGTCCGCGATGAGTGACTCCGGATACAGTCCGCCACCGGTGTAGTCGAGATAGACCAGGTGCTGGTCGTCCAGCCGTCGGAATTCAGTTGCGCGGACCTCGTCGATCGCGGTGGTTCCCGCNTAGGTCGGATAGGCCGCGAGGAACGCGGCGTGCTCGCGTCCGAGCGCGGATGGTGACGATGATGATGACGGTGGCGACATGCGTATCCTCAGGCCAGACTATCACCCGATTGATTCCGGTTCCGGCTCGACCTATGCTGCTGGCATGGAGAGATGTAACANGAGGACTCGGGCGTCGGTACGGCTCTCAGNGAAGCGGGCNCCCATNTGGACGCTGGTGGCGCTCTTCTGTGCGCTTGGTGCGCTGTCGGCACCGACCGAGGCGCAGGAGCCGGGTCGGGCCGAGCGACACCGGGTGCCGGCGGACTTCATGAGCTTCCAGGGGGCGCCTTGGCTCGAACGGGATGAGCGTGTCGAGGAGGAGCAACCGGATGCGGTNCTCGACGCGATGGCGCTGGATCCCGGCGATGTGGTCGCCGATATCGGTTGCGGGTCCGGCTACTATGCCAGGCGGATGGCGGTGCGGGTCGGGGGCGCGGGGCGTGTCTACTGCGTCGACATCCAGCCGGAGATGCTCGAGATCATGAGCGAGCATGCGGAGCGAGAGGGGATCACCGGTATCGTCCCGGTGCTGAGCGAGGTCGATGATCCGAAGCTCCCGGAAGGGGAGATCGATTGGATCATTCTGGCCGACGTGTATCACGAGATGTCGGACTTCGAGGCCATGCTGGCCGGCATGCGCCGCTCGCTGGCCCCGGGCGGTCAGATCGCGTTGCTCGAATACCGCGTGGAAGATGGCACCGGCGACCACCTGAAGGCGGACCACGCCATGTCGGTGCGGCAGGTACTGGCCGAATGGATCCCCGGCGGATTTGCGCTGGTCGACCTGCTCGAGTTCCTGCCCGGGCAGCATCTCTTCATTCTGAAAGCGGCGGGCGACGCAACTGTCCCCGGCGATCCGATTTTCAACCTCGACCTGCTCGAGGCGTCCGAGCGCGGACTGATCGAGGCCGACGCGGTCGGCGACAGCGACTCCGGAGTCACCGTCCGGATACGCAACCTGACTGACGACCGACTCCTCGTGACGATGCCGGCCGGCATGTCGTTTAAGGCGGGCGACAGTGGCCAAGACACNAGCGACATGGTGTCGCGCCGGGACGCCGCCATTCGACTCTTTGATGGCGAGGCGCGCGAGTGGGCGGTGCGCGCCGTGGGACGCCAACGGACGCGAGTGGCCCCCGGGTCGGGCGACCGGTTAACCATGGCGGCCCCATCGAGCCTCCCNGCCCTCGATGCCCTGATGCANCGGATGCAGGCCGGCACCTACACCGTGGCCGATTCGCCGACGCTCTACATACCCCGTCTCCACGGGCTGGAACAGGCGGCGGTCTGGATTGCCGAAGACGATGNGAGCTACGACGACATCGCCTCCGCGGTCGACGAGCCGCGCATGCCGGCGCAGTACGCGGTGGCCTTCGCGCTCGTCTACTGCGACCTNGCGGGGCTCGATGTGACCAGCACCCAGATGTGGCGCGANCGGGAGCAGATCTTCGGCGCGCTCCGCGACCCAGGGCTTACCGCCTGGTACCAGATCAAGACAACCCGAAGGTGAGTCGCCGGATGGTCACCGGGAGCCGGAGACAGCTCCCTCACCCGGCGGCGCGGGCGGGGNCGCGGTCAAACTTTCGTTGGTAGTAGCGTCGGCCGAGGAAGATTCCCGGGACACCGATAAGGGCCGGCAGCACCCAGGGCAGCACGCCGAACGGTCCGGCGAAGGAATAGTTTCAGATTCGCTGCAGCCCGAACACCGCGAAGGCCGTGTGGAAGGCNATGCCGCCACCCAGCATCGACCCCGTGTGGCTGTAGAACCAGCCCATGTGCTCCGTCCCAGGGTTGCGCATCAAGTTCAGCATGCGCGTCCCGGTGAAGATGCCGATCGGACTCAAGGCCAGCAGAATTGGCGAGGCATCAGACCAGAGAGTGAGGGCGAACAGGATGACCGCGACGCTCCCGCCGCTACCTGCACCAACACGAACCCGGCGCACGCGCCCAGTCGCCATCGGCGATACCGGGTTGGCGCAAGAATGGCCCACGGCAGCAGTAGCCTTACGACGAACATGCACGCCGCAGAGGCCCGATGCGCCCAGACCGGCAGGTGGTGCGCATACCAGCCCGTCCAGAGCGATAGCGGCTGCGTCTGATAGTGGTAGCTCAACGCGGTCAGGTTGGCCCACGTGGGGTCGCCGCTCGCGAGTTTGGTGATGCCGGACAGAAACATCAGCCGGAACAGCAGCCACCAGAGCAGCCAGCGCGCCATGGGAGCGGTCAGAAACGTCTAACCGCCGATGATCAGCGACAGGTAGCACACCCACAGCAGCGGCAGCACCACTGCTGGCGCTACCCCGGCCGCGAGCAATCCAGAGAGCACGGTCCCGGCCCCGCAGAGTACCCTGAAGCTGAGGTCGCTTGACGAGAGCCACAACAGGCTGGGAGAGGCGCAGTAGGCCTCGGTGCCAAAGGTGCGGTGTCTGGGTGGCGAGCGTGGCCCGCCATCCGGATGGCGCATAGAAGCACGCCAGCAACCCGGTCTCAAGCCGGAGGGTGTCCCACTGGAACGGTCGAACAGCCGATCGAAATAGTCGGCGGCAGGTAAGATGCCGTCAGCGCCGATGA
>PAUN01000051.1 GCA_002712885.1 Acidobacteriota bacterium | reverse complement strand
CACCGTGGCGACCACCTGCCAGGCCCCGTCCCAGTTGAGATTGAAGCCACCGCCTGAGCCGCCCTGCTGTCGGTTGTTGCCGGGGCGTCCACCGCCACCGCCACCGAACCGTCCGCTGCCCTGTCCCTCGCTCGTGACCTGGCCGTCGTACTCAACCCCAGCCGGGTTGGTCCCGAAGACGAAGCCGTTCTGTCGGTCGAGATAGGTATCGAGCACGATCTGGAAACTGTCGGTCTCTGTCAGGTCGGAATCACGGCGGCTGTCGGCCGCGATGATGGTGCCGGCGTCCTCGGTGAAGCAGATGACGCCAAAATAGAGGGTGTCGGCCGTGTAGACGATACGCACTTCCGTCCGCTCGGAAGCGGGCGCTCCCTCGAACGGTCGGCTTTGCACGAAACCGGTCGCCGGCACCGCGTCGGCATAGGCTGGGTCGTTCAGCACGTCGCCATCAACGATGGGGCCCTCGTCGACACGAAGCGATTGCGCCAATGGCACGTTGCCAGCCGGTATCGGCACTGGCTGCGCGTGCGCGATGGGCTGAAGGCACCACCCGGCTAGGAACACCGGCACAAGCTGAACGTAGCGGAGAAGTCGTGTCATAGAAGTCGATGTTCCGGGTGCGGACGCACCGCGTATTCTCCCAGGCTACCCCTTGGTCGTGCGTGTCTGGGGTCTGGTTGATTTTCTGCGGCCGCCGGCTTTGCCTCCGGTCTTCTTCTGGTCCCACCATTTCGGTTCGCTGGGGGCTTTCATCGGCTTGTGCCGCGCTTTGGCCTGGCCTGCGGCGTTTGCAAACCTGTGGGTCGCCTTGATTCGGTTGCTTCTCGGTGGTCCCGGCCGGCCGTCCGCCGGACCCGCCGCGTCGAGCTGAATCGCGAGTGCCTGCTGGAGGACCCGGACCCTTCGTAACCGCAGCAGCACCTCTTCCGGTAGGTTCGCCGGCAGCTCGACCGTACTGTCTGTCTCGTTCAGTCGGACCCGACCGATCGACTTGCCTGTGAACCCCGCCTCGTTGGCGAGGGCCCCGACGATGTGGCGTGCGGTGGCACCGTGCGCGCGGCCCACCTGGATTCTGTAGCGCTCGACCCGGGTGTCGTCCCGATGCGAGGACGACGGCCCCTTCGGGCCCGGATGTCGACTCTTTCGGCGCGACGGCGACGGTTGCGGCGGCGGCCCCTTGTCCGGTGGCGGTTGTAGCGGCCGCTCACGTTGCAGTTGGAACGCCAGCACCGCCGCCGCGTCCTCAGTCGAGCACGCATTTTCGGCTGCGAAGTCTCGGATCAGCTGTCGGAAGAATTCCAGTTCCTCATCGCTCGCCAGAATGGCCTGCATCTTTTCTTTGAACGCGCCGACCCGGCGTTCCGCGAGCTGCTTGCGGCCGGGCACCTCGAGCCATGCAATGGGCGACCGTGTGGCCCGTTCGATGGCGCGCAGCAAGCGGCGCTCGCGTGAGGTGACGAACGTGATGGCGGTGCCGCCGCGACCGGCCCGGCCAGTACGTCCAATGCGATGGATGTAGGCTTCGGCGTCGTAGGGGATGTCGTAGTTGATGACATGGCTGATGCGTGGCACGTCGATGCCGCGGGCGGCAACATCGGTCGCAATCAGAATGTCGAGCGTGCCGGCCCGGAACCGGCCGATGGTTCGCTCACGCGCCGGCTGGTTCATGTCACCGTTGAGCGCGTCGCAGGCGAATCCCCGCGCTTCGATCCGCTCCACGAGTTCGACGGTGGCGGTCTTCGTGCGCACGAAGACCAGCATCCCGTCGAAGTCCACGGTTTCCAGCAGTCGGGTGAGGGCGTCGAGCTTGTCTGGTCCGTGCACCAGGCAGGCCTGCTGCTCGGTATCGGTCACGGTCGCGGTTTCCGAGACGATGCGGACCTCGGCGGGCTTCCGCAGATACGTCTCGGCGACCGTGCGAATTCGCGTCGGGATGGTGGCTGAGAACAGCGCGGTCTGACGCGTGTCCGGGGTGTGACGCAGGATCCACTCGACGTCGTCAAGAAATCCCATGCGCAGCATCTCGTCGGCCTCATCGAGTACCAGGGTTCGCAGCCCGTCGAGCACCAGGCTGCCTCGGTTGAGGTGGTCCATCACCCGGCCCGGGGTGCCGACCACCGCGTGCACGCCACGACGGAGTTGACGGAGCTGTCCCGAGTACTCCTGTCCGCCATATAGCGGCACGACGTGGAAGCCTTTCATCTGGCTGGCGTAGCGTTGGAACGCTTCCGACACCTGTATGGCGAGTTCGCGGGTCGGGGCCAGCACCAAGATTTGGGGCTTCGCGAGGCTCAGGTCGACACACGACAGCAACGGCAGCGCGAACGCCGCGGTCTTCCCGGTGCCCGTCTGGGCCATACCGATCAGATCGCGTCCGGCCAGCAGGGGCGGAATGCTCTCCGCCTGGATCGGCGTCGGCTGTTCGTAGCCTATCCGCTCGATGGCGCTCAACACGGCTGGCGCCAGATCAAGGGCGGCGAATCCGATTTGAGATGTCGTGTCTTCTTCGTGCACTGGGGTCTCGCGAGAACTGACGGTGTGCGGGTGTAAAGGGATCGAAGGCAGGAGTGACTCTCTAGTTTAGCACTGCAGGCGTTACCGGCGTGAACGGGTCGTCCGTTCCGGGTGCGCCGGCTTGAGCCCCACGAAGATGGTGTGCTTGGAGCCGCCCTTCTCGCGGCGGGCCCGCACGCGGTCGGACTGTGCGTTGAACCCGTGGAAGCGTAGACGCTGCTCGAACTTCCTGTCATCCCAGGCCGACCAGACGGCCAGTGTCCCGCCACGCTTGAGCGCCTGGTAGGCGGCGGCGACGCCGGCATTGTCATAGAGCCCACAATTGTTGAGCGACGTAAACGCCGAGGGACCATTGTCGACATCTAGCAAGATCGCATCGAATCGTCCGGGGTTCGCACGGAGCGTGAATCCGACATCGGTTACGTCGATACGCACACGTCTATCACTAAGCGGGTGGTCCGCCAGCGACGCGAGCGGGCCACGGTTCCACTGGACCACCGCGGGCACGAGCTCCGCCACCGTCACGACCGCGTCCGGCGGGAGCAGATCCAGGGTTGCTCTCAAGGTGAACCCCATGCCGAGGCCGCCCACGAGCACGCGGGGCCGCTCCACAGTCGCCAGCTGGCCGCAGGCGCGGGTCGCCAGCGATTCTTCGGACCCATGGGCGCGGCTCGACATCAAGGTCTGCCCGTTCACCAGGATCACGTACTCTCCGTCACGTTCCGTCAGGCGCATGTCATTGCCGTCCGGCGTGTCAGTCTGCCCGAGCTCTTTCCACGGTTTCATGGTCGCTCGCCGATCTTTTTCGCTACACCGATGACGATGGGCGTATGAACAGTGGAATGGTGCGGCCCGACGCCGAGTCGTCGGTCAGGCGCTGGAGGCGGCGGTCTCCGGTCTCCTCGCGCTTGGCGGTGACGATCCACGACGTCGCCCCACGGCGATACGAGGGTGGCCGTGCCTGGAAGTCTGGCCAGGCCGCCTTGTTTGCTTTCAGCCGTTTCAGAAACTCGGAGGGAAGCTCGCGTGGCGGTGTCTCATACGAGTACGGCTCGCACTTTGCCGGATTGCGCGCGGCGAACGCGGCGAGGCCGGCCGGACGCATCCGCCGAGTTTCAATCAATACCGGCATGCGACCCAGATTGAGGGCGCTCCAGTGGCTGTTGGGACGCCGCGGGGTAAATCGAATGGTGTAGCTGGCTCCGTCCGTTCGCTTACGCTTGCCGTCGATCCAACCGTAGCACAGCCCTTCGTCGACCGACTCCGGTCAGGTGAGACTGGGGGTCCCGGTCGCCTTCTTGTGGAAGCCGACCCAAAGCTTCTCTGACGTGTCGTGGTAGGTGTCGAGCCATTGTCGGAACGCATCGGGGGATTCGAAGTAGGTCGGTTCTTCGAGCATGCCCTAAGACTACGCTCGCGGGGTAGAATCCAGACGACCACCGGCCAAGCCCGGTTTGCTCTGGAGTCTCGCGATGGATCTACACCGTTCCGTGTTCCAACTCGTCCCCGTGTCGCTCGCCGGCGTCGTGTTCCTGGCACTGAGCGGCGGTCACGCCGTGGCGCAGGAAGATCGGTTCGTTCCTGTCACGGACGCCATGTTGCAGAACCCGTCGCCTGACGACTGGCTCATGTGGCGACGGACACTCAACGGTTGGGGGTACAGCCCGCTCGATCAAATCGACCGCGAGAATGTGGGCGATCTGCAGATGGTCTGGACGCGAGCGCTCGCGCCTGGCGCCCAGGAGGGCACCCCGCTGGCATACGGCGGCACGCTGTATATGCCGAATCCGAACGAAGTGGTGCAGGCGATCGACGCGGTCACCGGAGACCTGAAGTGGGAGTACCGGCGCGACATTCCGGACGATGTCCCCGAGGTGATGGGTGGGCTGACCGAGAACAATCGGAACATCTCGATCTACGGCAACCTGATCATCGACACCGCCAACGACGATTACATTTACGCCCTCGACGCGGGTAGCGGCGAACTGGCGTGGGAACACCAGATTTTTGACTATCGGGTCCATCCGGCCCGGCACTCCTCGGGCCCGATCGTCGCCAATGGGAAGGCGATCTCGGGGCGGAGCTGTCGGCCTCGAGCCGGGCCGGTGTCCTGCGTCATTCTTGCGCACGATGCCGTTACGGGCGAGGAACTCTGGAGGACGCGTCTGATCCCTCGCCCGGGTGAGCCAGGGGACGAAACCTGGGGCGGCGTGCCCTACGAGGAGCGGATGCACGTTGGGTCGTGGATGGTGCCGAGCTACGACCCGGAGCTGAATCTTGTCTACGTCGGCACCTCCGTCACCTCGCCGGCGCCGAAGTTCATGCTGGGTGGACACGAGAACCGGCACCTCTACCACAATTCGACGCTTGCCATTGACGGCGATACCGGCGAGATCCGGTGGTACTACCAGCACCTGAACGACCACTGGGATCTCGACCATCCCTACGAGCGGCTGCTGGTCGATACTGCGGTGACACCGGACGCGAGCGAGGTGTCCTGGATAAACCCGGGTCTCCGACCGGGGGAGACCCGAAAGGTGGTCACCGGCATTCCCGGTAAGACCGGCGTGGTCTATACGCTCGATCGGGAGACCGGGGAGTTTCTGTGGGCGACACCCACCGTTCCGCAGAACGTCATCAGCAGTATCGACGGGGCTACCGGTGCGGTGACCGAGAACTCCGAGGTGGTCTTTACCGGATTGGGGCAAGAGATGGTGTCCTGCCCCTCGTGGGCTGGCGGCAAGAACTGGCCGGCCGGCGCCTACAGCCCATTGACCAACACGATGTATTTCCCGCTCAAGCAGACCTGCGCGCGGGTGCTGTCGACGATGGACGGGGGGCTCGCGATCTATCGTCTGGCCGCCAGATTCGAGCTGCCGCCGGGCGTTGAAGAGCTTGGCACCGTGCGAGCGATATCGGTCGAGACGGGGAAGACGAGTTGGTTGCATGAGCAACGGGCCGCCACCCACTCGTTGGTCACAACCGGCGGGGGACTGGTGTTCGGGGGCGATGGCAACGGCCGGTTCCGTGCCTTTGACCAGGAGACGGGCGAGGTGCTGTGGGAGATCAATCTGGGCTCGCCCGTCACTGGCTTCCCGATCACCTATGCCGTCGATGGGCGGCAGTACGTGGTGGCGAGTACCGGGACTCGCACCGAAGGGCTTACGCCGGAATTGCGACCGAGCGCCGGCAACAACCTGTTCGTCTTCGCCCTTCCGGACTAGTAATTAGACTTAGACGGGGTTGCCGCAATTAGGGTGACAGTGCCGGCAGGTCGACGCGTCTAACTGATTACCGGCGGCCTCGACTCGTCGCAGGAGGTCGATGGCCGTCGTTGCCGACGCGCGCTCCCCGGCTCGAAGTTCGCGAGCCAGCATGCCGGTGACGTTCGCCACCGCCAGGCTGAGACCACTCAGCTCGTTCTCTGACGACGCCTCCGGCATCGGTCTCGGGTAGCCGGATGCGCGACACGTTGGTGGCCCGTCGTCATGATCCTCGACGGTGACGTCCAGCCGCCGACATCCAGAGTCCAGTTCGACCGGGACGACGCCCGGAAGGCTCCCTGGCAGATAGGCGACGCCGTCATGCGCTCGAGCGGCGACGAGGAGCACGCCTGCGCGGGACGCGTCGTCGACCGCCTGTCGCAACAGGCGTGCATGGCCCGGCAACGTGGTCCCGAGACTGAGATTGATCAGGTCGGCCTGTTGGCGAGCGGCCCAGTCGATGGCCGAGACCAGAGTCTCCACCGATGCGGTGGGGGTCCAATCGAACACCTTCACCACGAGCAAATCGGCCCCCGGCGCGCGTTCGCGTATGGCGGCCGAGACCGCCGTTCCGTGCCCGAGTCGATCAAAGTAGTCAGGAGAGAACGAGCCGTCCGGCCTGATGGTCACGCCATCGGCGACCGGGCCGATATGTGGGTGAGTGACGTTCACACCGCTGTCGATGACCGCTACGCGAACTGGCTCGTCTGGCATCACGGTCCGACGATGCCGGCTCGGGCACCGGCGAGAGGCGTACGATCCCGCGTATCGGTGGGTTACGCGCCGACGAGCACGCTCACGCTCGCGGCCCGGCGCTCGAGAAACTCCGTGTAGCTGTACTGGTGGTCGAGGAGGCCCCCCTCGGTGATCTCGATGACCCGGTCGCTCAACGACTCGATCAGCTGGACGTCATGCGACCCGAAAATGAGGGTGCCGGTCCGTTTCTCCAGCGCGGTGTTCAACGACGTGATCGACTCCAGGTCGAGATGGTTGGTGGGGCCGTCCAGGATCAGGCACTGCGGGTCTTCGAGCATCAGGCGGGCAATCATGCACCGGACTCGTTCACCGCCAGATAGCACGGTCACAGATTTTCGTGACTCCTCGCCCGTGAACAGCATGCGGCCCAGAAACTGTCGAATGAACCCCTCGTCTTTCTCTTCGCTGAACTGACGCAACCAGTCGATGATACTGAGGTCCTTCTCGAACAGGTATTCGTAGTCCTTCGGGAGAAATGAATGTCGGATCGACTCGCCCCAGAGCACGGCGCCGGTGTCAGGCTCTTCCGCTCCGGCGATGATATCCAGGAAGGCCGAGACGGCCACGGAGTTGCGCGATACCACGACCACACGTTCGCTTCTGCCGATTGTGAGGTTGACGCCCTTAAACAGCTGTTGCCCACTCGCAGACTTCGACAGGTTCTTCACGCTCAGCATCGCCTTCCCGTGGACCTTGGACGCGTCGAATACGATGTGCGGGTATTTTCTCGATGAGGGCGCAATGGCCTCCACGTCGAGCTGGTTCAGCATCTTCTTGCGTGAGGTCGCCTGCCGCGACTTGGACGCGTTGGCGCTGAACCGAGCGATGAACTCTTTGAGTTCGCGCGCCCGGTCATCGTTCTTGTCTTTTCTTGCCTGCCGGTGCCGCAAGGCCATTGCGCTCGCTTCTCGCCAGAAATCGTAGTTGCCGGTGTACATCCGCACTTTCTGGAAATCGATGTCTGCCGTGTGGGTGCACACCTTGTTCAGAAAGTGACGGTCGTGCGAGACGACGATGACCGTGTTCTGAAACGAGATCAGAAACTCCTCGAGCCAAAGAATCGAGTCGACGTCCAGGTGGTTGGTCGGCTCATCCAGCAGGAGGATGTCCGGGTCCCCGAACACCGCCTGGGCCAGCAGCACCCTGACCTTGTCACCGTCGTCGAGATCGCGCACCAGGATCTCGTGGCGAGACACCGGAATACCCAGTCCACCCAGGAGTTCGCCGGCCTGGGCTTCGGCCTCCCATCCATTCAATTCTCCGAACTCCGCTTCCAGCTCGGCCGTTTGCATGCCGTCGTCTTCATCGAAGTCGGGCTTCGCATAGAGCGCATCCTTTTCCTGCATGACGGCATACAGGCGCTCGTGCCCCATCAGCACCGTCGTCAGGGCTTCGACGTCATTGAAGGCGAAATGATCCTGCTTGAGGACGGCCAGACGCAGGCCCGGCGGGACGATGACCTGCCCGGCGTACGGGTCGACGTCGCCGGACAAAATCTTCAGTAGCGTGGACTTGCCGGCACCGTTTGGCCCGATCAGCCCATAGCAGTTGCCCTCGGTGAATTTGAGTGACACATCCTCAAAGAGGACGCGTTCCCCATACTGGAGACATAGCCCTTGCGTACTAATCATGATTCTCTGCCAGCCGATCGAATGACACCCGATGTCTGTAATGCCCAGCGGCCGCGGGGCGTGACCCTATGCCTCGCCGAAAGAGCGCTCGAATAGGTCCTCGATCGCCTGTCGGCCAGCATCGGTCAGAAATCGGGTTCCCGTGCCGGTAAAGCGGGTCCGGCGGATCCGCAGGGCCTCCACCTCGGTCCAGCGGTCGCCGGTCCAGGTAAACCACTGAAGCTTGGTCTGATCATAGACATACAACCGCTTCCGCAGGTGTTTGGCCAGCTCCGCTCCCCAGCCGGTCCCACCCTTGACCGTGTCGTCGTCGAGAATTTCTCCGATGACAAACACTTCTCCGGCGGTCGACACTTGATGCCAGATCGACTTCAGCAGCCGCTGAAACGTTGGCGTGTCCGGGAACGACCGATGGAGCTGCGCTGTGATGTAGGCCTCGCTGACGCTGCCTCGCTCGAGCTCCGCATCAGAGAGTTCGACGAGCCCTTGGAGCCGGGCTGGATCCCGTCCGGCGAATGAGAAATTGATCTCACTCAGCCCTCGGCGCTCCGCCGCGGCGCCAAACGTGGCCTCGGCCCCGTTGGCGCCGCCAGAGAGGAGCGTGAATGCCCGAGGCGGTAGGGCCATCTCTGGCTCCGCCGCGCCATCTTCGACGAGCCGCATCGTATCGGTGTGCAATTGCAGTGACGTATCCGCTGGTGGAACCGTCTCGTGATCCTTGACGAGCCGCACACTGACGTGAGTGCCCTCCGGCTCCAGAAAGACCCCGATGTCGATCACCTCGGTGTAGGCGGCGCAGGGTGGTGTGAGTGACGTGGGGTGCGCCGGCGTGACGTCCCGATGGGTCTGGGCCGACAGCCACAACACCGCGCCCAACCGCTTGGCCACGAGCTTCAGCGCGCCGAGTTCGGCGGCTCGTTCGACTACGGCTCCGGACTCCCAGTCCAAGCCATCGATGATGATCACGACCGGCTTGAACCGTGCCCGATCGTACAGCGTGACGATGTCGTCAAGACGCTCGTGGCCAAAGGTCGTGTCGGTTGATGCCTGGATCACCCGGTGCTCGTTGATCATGGCTCGCACCTGCTCACGGTCTTCGAGTCGGGTGGTATGAGCCAGGTCGTCGAACAGCGCGTCGTACCAGGATCGGACGTGTTCCAGGTCCTGTCCCAGGGCCACGTGGAGCACGGGCTGCTTACGCATCGCGGCGTCGAGTCCGACCTGCACCAGGAAGGCGGTCTTGCCGACGCCGGCGCGCGCCATGACGACGCCCAGTTCACCGGGCGCCAGCCCCCCACGGCAGCAGCGCTCGAGGATGCGGAGAGGGCTGTTGTTGCTGACTTGTTCTGCGTACATCGGATTCTGTCCTCAGCTGGCCTTCTTGCTCGCTACGGCGGCGACGAGCTCGGTCTGCACCGCCGCCGGCACCGGCCTGTAGCGCGAGAATTCCATGGTGAACTCGGCCTTGCCCTGCGTGGACGAACGCAAGGTCGTGGCGTAGCCAAACATCTCGGCTAGCGGCACTTCCGCTTCCGAGATCGTCATGCCACCAACTTCTTGCTGTCCGGTGACCGTGCCGCGTCGCTGCAGGATGGTGGTCAGGACGCTGCCCGCGAACTCGGTCGGCGCTTCGACCCCTACCCGCATGATCGGCTCGAGCACTTTCGGTGCGCCCCTGTCATAGGCTTCTCGCCAGGCGGCTTTCGCTGCTTCTTGGAACGCGACGTCCGAGGAGTCGACCGAGTGACTGGCGCCGTCGTTGAGCACGACCCGCACGTTGACCACGGGCGCCCCAATCTTGCGCCCCTCGACAAGCATCGACTTCATCCCTTTTTGCACTGCCGGAATGAATTGGCGCGGAATTACCCCGCCCCTGATTTCATCCATGAACTCGAAGTCGCTATCTGGATTGGGCTCGATATATCCCGCGACCCGGCCGTATTGTCCGGAGCCACCGGTCTGCTTCTTGTGCGTGTAGTTGTACTCGACCCGCCGGCTGATCGTCTCGCGATAGGCGACCTGCGGTGGCGAGACTTCCACGTCCACCTGATACTCACGCTTCATGCGCTCGATATAGACCTCGAGCTGCAGCTCGCCCATCCCGTGGATGACCGTTTCGCCTGACTCGTTGTCGGACCCGGCGCGAAACGTCGGGTCTTCCTTGGTGAAGCGCTGCAACGCTTTCGTCAGGTTGACCTGCGACTTGTTGTCCACCGGTTTCACCGAGAGTGAGATGACCGGTGCCGGTACGTGCATCGAGGTCATGCTGACGTTGACCTTCCCATCGGTGAACGTGTCGCCGGAATGACAGTCCAGTCCGAAGATGGCGACGATATCGCCAGGGCCGCACGACTCGATGTCTTCCATTTCCTCCGAGTGCATGCGGACCAGACGTCCGACTTTTGACTGCCGGCCAGTCCGAGTATTCGTGATCACGGTGTTCTTGTTGAGTTGCCCCTGGTAGACGCGCATGTAGGTCACCTGTCCATAGCGGCCGTCTTCCAGCTTGAAGGCCAGCGCGACCGCCGGTCGCTCGGCGTCCGCGTCGAGCACGATGGCCGCCTCGTCGTCGGTATCGAGGTCGAGCGCCTCGTTGGTGACGTCCCGAGGATGGGGCAGGTAGTCACAGATGGCGTCCAGGGCGGTCTGCACGCCCTTGTTCTTGTAGGCGGAACCGACCAGCACCGGCGTGAGCTGCAGTGAGAGCGTGCCTTTGCGGACGGCGGCGCGGATCAAGGCTTCGGTGACATGCTCTTCCAAGATGGCTTCCATCAGCTCGTCCGAGAACATGGACACGGCGTCCAACATCTGCTCACGGTAGTGCTCCGCGTCCGCCCGCAACTCGTCCGGGATCTCCCGTTCCACGACCTCCTCCCCGAATGTGCCCTCGAAATAGATGGCCTTCATTCGAACGAGGTCGACGACGCCCTGGAACTTGTCTTCCAGACCGATCGGGAGCTGGAGCAGCACCGCGTTGTGGTCCAGTTTCTCGCGGAGCTGGTCGCGAACCCGGACCGGATCGGCGCCCACGCGATCGCACTTGTTGACGAATGCGATGCGAGGCACCTTGTACCGGTTCATCTGTCGGTCTACCGTGAAGGATTGGCTCTGGACGCCGGCCACGGAGCACAACACCAGCACGGCACCGTCGAGGACCCTGAGGCTTCGCTCAACTTCGATGGTGAAATCGACGTGCCCCGGCGTATCAATAAGGTTGATGTGGTTATCGCGCCACGTGGTGTGGGTGGCGGCGCTCGCGATGGTGATGCCGCGCTCTCGTTCGAGCTCCATCGAGTCCATCTTGGCCCCAACGCCGTCCTTGCCGCGTACATCATGGATGGCGTGCACGCGGTCGGTGTAGTACAGAATCCGCTCGGACAGGGTCGTCTTGCCGCTATCGATATGGGCGGAGATCCCGATGTTGCGGATGGTTTCAAGGTCCTTGATCACGCTCTTTTGCCTTTCGACGCACAACGGTCGCATTCGCGAGTGTGATGAGCCACGTCACGCTGGCCGACCTGACGGCCGCCAGCCCTGAGGACACTTGCACTGGCTAATGTTCTCAGCACATCAGCGTCCGCCCACCGAGTGGGCAACGCCGGGGCGATTTCCGATGGATGCGGGGCCGCTCAAGTTCAACCGGCGCGGGACGCGCGGCACGATTCACGGGCGAGGGCCCAAAACTCACATGCGGGGATGCGGTTCACCGTCGCACTGTTTCACAGTGTACCTCAACCGGAGCCGGAGAGGTAGACAAGTGTTCAGCGCATTACTCGGGCAAGGCGAACGCCCAGAACCCCATGCCAGACGCGACCGCGACATACTGTCGCCCGCCGACCATGTAGGTCATCGGCGACGCCTTCCAGTCTTGATTGGCCTGGAAGTGCCACAACGGTTCGCCGGTGCGGGCGTCAAGCGCGGCAAACGCGCCGCTGTCTTCCCCGAAGAACACCAGGTCACCAGCGGTTGACAGCACGCCGGAATACGTCTGCGCCTTCCCCGTTTGCGCGTAGCTCCAGGCGACATCACCGGTTTGGATGTCGATGGCTCGGATGAATTTCTGATTGGGCGAGCCCTCCGCGAGGCGCACCGACCCACCCAGCCAGCTTCGGCCGCGTTGCCAGTCCTGGTCGTTCTTGGTGTAGGTCATGCACGACTCGTGGGCGAGCAGATAGAACAGCTTCGTGCCCGGGTGATAACTGGTTGCCCACCAGTTCGTGGCGCCGCGAATGGCGGGACAGACGTCCGACCCGGTGTCCGTCGGGTCGGTCCCCGGCAACACGATGGGGCGGCCGCTGTCGTCCATTCCCTCGGCCCAGGTCTGATTGACGAACGGTTCACCCAGCAGGAATTGCCCGGTGGTACGGTCGAGTACGTAGAAGAACCCGTTCCGGTTGCCTTGCACCAGCAGCTTGCGCGGTCGGCCCTGGAACTCTTCGTCAATCAGCAGCAGCGGTTCCTGGGCGTCCCAGTCGTGGGTGTCGTGGGGGGTGAACTGAAAATACCAGTCGAGCGTACCAGTGGCGGGCTCCAAGGCGAGCACCGAGTTCGTATAGAGGTTGTCCCCCGGGCGTCGCTCGCCGTTGAGATCCGGACACGGGTTGCCGGTCGACCAGTAGAGCCGGTCGAGCTCGGCGTCGTAGCTCCCGGTGAGCCAGGTCGCGCCGCAGCCGCGCGCCATCACCGCCGGGTCACCCCACGTTTCAGACCCGGGTTCGCCGGGACCGGGGATGGTCCAGAACCGCCAGGCCCGCTCGCCCGTGTCGGCATGATACGCGTCGAGGAAGCCTCGGAGGCCGGTGTCGCCGGCGCTGACCCCCGCGATGACGAGGTCGTTCACCACCAGTGGGGCAGCCACTGCGCCATAGTGGTCGTAGTAGTCGGCCATCTCGGCGTCCCAGACCAGCGCCCCGGTGAATCGGTTGAGGGCGATGACGTGGGCGTGGTCCGTGACCGTAAACAGCAGGTCCCCATGCACCGCGACACCGCGATTGAGCCCGATGGCAGGATCACCGACCAGGCCCTCGGTGCGGGGCTGTGAATAGCGCCAGAACTCGCGGCCCGTCGTGGCATCGAGGGCGTAGACCTGGTTCGGGGCGGTCACATACATGACGCCGGCGATGACCACCGGGGTGCCCTCGATCATCGGCATGTCCGGTACCGGAAAGAACCACTGGACGGTCAGTTGGTCCACGGTGTTGCGATCGATCTGATCGAGGAGACTGTGTCGATTCGACGTGTCGCTCCCGTTGTAGGATGGCCAGTCGACGGACGGGTGAATGTCCTCCTCCCTGTACGCTTGGCCGGCGCGCCGAAGAAAGTGCACGCGGCCATCGTCCGTCCGGATCTGCGCGTCGAAGCCGCTTTCGTTCAGGATGGTTCCGCTGAGGGCGGTGCCGGCGATCAGGCTGAGCGTTCCCCTTCGTGGCTGTGGGGCACGTGGGTCGAGAGCGCCGGGGGCGGCGGCGGCCGCCAGTGTTTTCAGATAGGTGACGAGCGGGCCCAATTCCTCGACCGGGACCTCGATCGCCGGCATCCCTTTCGAGGCGACACCGTCCGTGATGATGGTGGCCAATCGGTCGGTCGCGCTGGTCTGCAGCGTCGGGATGATCGAGGGGGCTCGGTCTGTGCCCTCGGCGTCACTGCCGTGGCAGAGTGCGCAGCGCGTCTGATACGACTCAGCACCTTGAGCCGGGGCCAGACCTGGTGTCGACAGGGACAGCAGCGATGCAACCATTAGCGCGGAGAGTGAGGATTTCATCTGCCGCTATCATCCCTCGAATGGTTGAGCCTGAATCAATATGTCTGCCGAATCCCGTGTCTTCAAGTACAATGCGAGCGGACCTATTTGCGCCGGAGACCACTCCGGCTTTGGGGGACGACTACATGGCACGGACAGGCAGAGTTCTTGGCCGTTTGGCGCTCGGCGCGCTCGGCGTGACCCTGATTTTACCGGAACTAGCGCTCGCGCAGGCTGACGCGACGCCGACCTATTCGAAGGACGTGGCGCCGATTTTCCGCGAGAAATGCGAGGCCTGCCACCGGCCGGGTTACATCGCGCCGATGTCGCTGCAGAACTATGCGGAGTCGCGCCCCTGGGCCCGGTCGATCAAGAACCGGGTCGAGACGCGCCAGATGCCGCCCTGGCACATCGACGCGGCGGTCGGGATCCAGGACTTTCAGAACGACCGGTCGCTGAGCCAGGTCGAGATCGACACGATCGTCCGCTGGGCGGACGGCGGGGCACCGCAAGGCAATCCCGGCGACCTGCCGCCAGCCGCGGTGTTCGCTGACGACGACGTCTGGAACTACGCCGACCGGTTTGGCGGACCGCCCGACCTGATCGTCACGTCGACGCCTCACACCATGCCGGCGCTCTCGCAGGACCACTGGTGGAAGCCGCTCGTCCCGACCGGGCTGACCGAGGACCGTTGGGTGCGCGGCATTGAGATGCGTCCGTCGACCACGGAGGGGCGCAAGATCACACACCACGCCTTGGCCAGGTTGCAGCAGGAAGAGGACGACGTCGACAAGGAGTCGCTCGTGGCCGCCGGCGGCGCCGGACTGCTCATGGAATGGGCGGTTGGCAAAGAAGGCGAGATCATGCGGGAGAACAGCGGCAAGCTGATCAAAGCCGGATCCGAGATTCTCTGGGACATCCACTATTCATCCGCGGGCGAAGAGGTCACCGACTCGGTCGAACTGGGGCTCTACTTCTATCCGAAGGACGCGCCGCCGAAGCATCGCCAGGTGCTGAACATCTGGATGGGCATCGAGGGTGGCCCCAACAACCTGCTGCTCCCGCCAAACACCGTGACGACTACATCGCAGCACCATGTGATGCGGGAGAATGGTCGGATCGAGAATTTCCAGCCGCATCAGCATCTGCGGGGCAAGGGGATGCAGATGACCGCGATCACGCCGGACGGCCGGAGCCGGGTGCTGAGCCGGGTGAGCGACTTCAACTTCAACTGGCACAACAACTACGTCTACGCCGACAACGCCGCGCCGTTGCTGCCCAAGGGGACGGTGGTCGAGATCACGTCGTGGTGGGACAACACCTCGGCCAATCGTGCGAATCCTGATCCCAACCAATGGGTCGGCTGGGGCGACCGCACGGTGGACGAGATGGCTCACGCCTGGGTCAACGTCACCTACCTGGACGATGAGGACTTCGAGGCGGCAAAGGCGGAGCGTGAGGCCACGCTGGCCGAGACGACTGACGGCGGCGAACAGTAACTAGCCGCGATCGGCGTTGGAGATTCACTATTGGCACTATCTGGAGCCGCTCTGTACTTCGGGGCGGCTCCGTTACGTACGAGGAGGTTGGGCATGCGGTTGTTGCGGGCTGGCGCGGTCTGCGCGCTGATGGCCGTCGCGGTCGGAACGGCGTCGGCGCAGCCGCCGGGAAGCCTGCGCGCGTTCGGATCCCCGGTGGCCCCGATGTTCGAGGGCTGGTACCGAAATGGCGATGGGACTGCCACCGTGCTGGTTGGGTTCTTTAACGCGAATTCCGAGGAGATTGTCGAAATTCCGGTAGGCGAGCTGAATCGGTTCGAACCCGGTCCTGAAGATCGGGGCCAGCCCACACACTTCCCGCCGGGACGCAGCTGGGGAGTCTTGAGTATCAATGTCCCGGGTGACTTCGACGGCGACCTTCGCTGGGTGCTGAGTGCTAACGGCCAGCCGACCTCCATTCCGGTGCATCTGCAGCCGCCGTACTTCATCGAGCCACTCAGGGATGCCGCGGATGGCAACGAGCCGCCGACGATCCGCTTTGCCGCCGATGGGGCCGGGGTCACCGGTCCGCCGATCGGTATTGCGTACACAGTGACAGTCAGTGTTGGCACTCCCCTCGATTTGAGCGTCTGGACTTCGGATGTCACGCCGGAAGGCGGCGGTGAGGGCGGTCCTGGGGGCTCTCGACGGTCAGCATTGACCCTGCGCTGGCACCAGCATCGTGGGCCGGCTGCCGTCGAGTTTGGCGAGGCCTCGCAACGATTCACGGACACCGCCGATCAGAACCCGACGACGACTGCGATCTTTAGCGCGCCCGGCGACTATGTGCTGCGCGCCGAGGCGCTCGACGAGACCGGCGTCGGCGGCGGCGGGTTTCAGTGCTGCTGGACCTCTGCTCTGGTCCAGGTCACGGTCTCGCCCTAGCCGCACCACCGCGGTCGGACCGGCGGCGACATCATCACAGTTCTGAAGCCGGCCGGTCGCTTTGCGGTGGTCGACTTCGAGCCGCGAGCCGCGTCGTAGAGACGCGTGAGCAGGGAGAGCGCAGATGAATGACCAGAAGGAGCGTGATTCGCACATTGGGGTCGGGACCGTCGTAGCCGTCATGGTCGCGTCTGCCGTATTCATCCTCGCGGGTGTCCAGCCGGCGGCGGCTCAAGCTCCTGCGCCGCGCACCGCGTGGGGACAACCTGACCTGCAAGGCGTGTGGGATTTTCGCACCATCACCCCGATGCAACGCCCAGAGCGATATGGAGATCAGGAATTTCTGACCGCCGAAGAGGCCGCGGCATTGGACCAGGCTGCGGTCGACCGTGAGGCTCGCCTGTGGAACAAACCGTCCGAGCGGACCACGAGCGGTGAGAACGTGGACCGGAGGGGCGCTGGCGAGGCCCCGGGATCCTACAACCAGTTCTGGATAGACTCGGGTACGAAAAGCATCGACACGCGACGGACAGCGCTCATCATCTATCCGCCCAATGGTCGCTACCCCTCGTTGACAGCAGCCGGGCAGCGACGCGCGGATGAACGACGCGCCTACGCCGCCGAGCATCCGGCCGACACGTGGGAGAACTTCAGCTCGGGTGTGCGGTGCATCCTGGGCTTCAATGCTGGCCCGCCGTTCACGCCGAGTGCGTATAACAACAACATGCAGCTGTTCCAGACTCCGGACACGGTCGTGGTGATGACCGAGATGGTCAATACATCGCGAGTCATTCCGCTGGACGGGACGCCCCATCTGGACCCCGACGTGTTGCAGTGGTCAGGCGACTCGCGTGGTCACTGGGAAGGGGACACGCTCGTGGTGGAGACCCGGAACTTCGACGCCAAGCGGAAGTGGAGAGGCACCACCTCCAGTGCTCGACTCGTCGAGCGATTTTCCCGCGTTGACGCTGACACGCTGGAGTACACGTTCACGGTGACCGACCCGGAAAACTGGACCAGCCCCTGGACCGCGTCGGTGCCATTGCGTTTGAATCCCGAGCCGATGTTCGAGTTCGCCTGCCACGAGGGCAACTATTCGATGCCGGTCATGCTGGGCGGGGCGCGGGTGGAGGAGGCGGCGGAGGGACCATGACGCGGATATGTCGCGCCACTGTCACCGTGCTGGTCATTCTGCTCGGGCTGAGCGCGCCGGCCTCGGCCCAACTCTCACCACCCAATGAAGCGGGCGTGGCCATGGGACACCTGCACTACTACGTGCGGGACGTCGAAGCGAACCAACGGTTCTGGGAGTCGCTGGGCGGCGAGGCTGCGTCCTTCGGTCAATCGGTGGTGATGAAGTTTCCAGACGTGTTGGTGTTTCTCAGCGAAGGCGAACCGGAGGGTGGCACCGACGGATCGATCGTGAACCACATGGCATTCCGAGTGCAGTCGCTCGGCACCATTGTCGCGGCCGGGTTCGAGTTCGAACCGCCGCCGTCCGGGGTCACGAACGTGTTTTCGCCGGAAGGGGAGCGGATCGAGCTGTTTGACGACACCGCTACCAACCTGACATTCACCCTAGATGATGATGAAGATGCCGGCGTGGCAGCCCAGGTCGCGTCGCGACACAACCGCCGGCTCGACGTACCGGTCATTGCACATCATCTGCATCTGTACCTGACTGAGGGCGCCGACGCGGTCGACATGGCGCAGGAGTGGTACGCGACGATGTTTGGCGGCACGCCCGGTACGCGCTGGCGCTACGACGCCGTCGACTTGCCCGGCATTAATCTCAACTTTTCATACAACGCCGACGCCGGGGGCGCGCCGACCAGGGGCCGGATGCTCGACCACATCGGATTCGAGATTACGAATCTGGAGGCGTTCTGCCAGCGACTCGAAGCGCAAGACGTGACCTTCGACGTGCCCTATACCCTCCACTCCTCTGGCATCGGCTACGCCTTTCTGACCGACCCGTGGGGTGTCTACATCGAGCTGACCGAAGGCCTGCGCGGACTGTAGGAGTTGCTTCGGTCTCAGTTGCGTTCGATGATGGCCTGGTAGGCCATGAGCCGGAACTTGTCCTGGATATCTGACGTGCCCGGGAACACCTGGGTCATGAGGATCCCGATCAGCTGCTCCTGCGGGTCAATCCAGAAGACGGTGTTAAAGAAACCGCTCCAGTAGTAAGCGCCAGCCGAGCCGAGCTCGCCGTCGACGCTGGGGCCGCCACGGATCGCGACCCCAAGTCCGAATCCGGCGCTGCCGGGTTGCACGATCGAACCGGCTGGAGCGGTGCCGATCTGGTTGCTCGTCATCAGGTCGACGGTCATCGGGCTGAGAATCCTGGCGCCGTCCAGCTCGCCGCCGTTCAGCAGCATCTGGAGCAATCGCACGTAGTCCTGGGCGGTCGACGAGAGACCGGCCCCTCCGGAGAAGTTACGGCGCGGCTCGCCGGTCGAGTACGTGGAGGAGTAGACGAGGTGGGCGCCCTCGACCGTCCCCTCGACTTCCGCGAGACCGCTNCTGGTCGGCGTATAGACCGCGGCCATCCGACTGGCTTTCGAGGCAGGCACATAGAATGATGTGTCGTCCATCCCCAGCGGTTCAAACAGGCGGTTGCGAAGGAATTCGTCGAACGACACGCCGGACACGACTTCAACCAGNCGGCCGAGGACGTCGTCCGACAGCCCGTAGCTGAAGGCCGCGCCCGGTTCGTGNAGCAGGGGAAGCGTGCCGAGGGCGGTGACGAGTTCCTCGATCGTGCCGTCATGCTCGGCCAGACCGTCTCCGATGCCCGCCTGCCCGTAGAGTTCGGCCAGTCGCCGCAACTTCGCGCCGCCCCCAAGGTCGCCCAGAAATCGGTAGCCAATACCGGAGGTGTGGGTCAGCAGATGACGGATGGTCATCGGTTGCTGCGACGCGGTCAGGGTAAAGGAGGTGTCGTCGGCGGTGGCGGTCAGCACGTCGAGGGACGCGAGTTCCGGAAGGAACTGGCCGACGGGGTCGTTGAGCTTGAAGTGCCCCTCTTCATACAGCATCAGCACGGCCACGCTGGTGACCGGCTTCGTCATCGACGCGATACGAAAGATCGTATCGGCGGTCATCGGCCTCCCGTCGTTGCGGTCGGCCATGCCGTACGCTTGAAGATGCGCCCGCCGGCCCCGGCGAGCAATCAGGGTGACGGCGCCAGCAATGGCCTGCTCGTCGACGTAACGCTGCACCACAGCCTCGAGACGGTCGAGGCGCTCTTCTGAGAGGCCCACCGNGGAGGGGACGGTGGTCGGCAGTCCCTGCGCCCACCCGGTCGTGCTGACCAGTCCGGTAAGCAGGCAAGCGAGGAATGTACGTGTGCGCATCGATACGTCCTCTTCGTTGGTGTATGCCGATTGTCCCTCAAATTGGCTCCAAGCGCTCAGCGTGGGTGAGCTACTCGGGAGGACGGCCGGTCGAGACCGGTGTATAACTGCGTGGAACCGGGCTGTCGTGAGATATTCCGGTTGGGGGGATAGATGAGTATGTCACGGTGGTTCACAGCCTGTGTCCTGGTCGCGATACCGACGGCTGCGCTCGGGCAGGCCAGCTTCGAGCTCGGTCCAGAATCGCAACGGCAGACCGAGGTCCCGCGCGGAGAAGTCACGCCGCTTCGCTGGGAGAACAGCCGCGTGTATCGGAACACCGAGCGCGACTGGTGGGTCTATGTCCCGGCGCAATACGACGGCGAGACGCCGGCGGCGCTGATGGTGTTCCAGGACGGCGGGAACTATGTCAGAGAGGACGGACAGATTCGGGTGCCGGTGGTGTTCGACAATCTCATCAACGCCGGAGACATGCCGGTCACGATCGGAGTGTTCGTCAATCCAGGTCGTTTTGTGGGTGACAACCCCGAGGGGCCGGCGCGCAATCGGAGCACCGAGTACGACTCGATGACCGATCAGTATTCGCGGTTTCTTCTGGAAGAGATCATTCCAGAGGTCCGGAAGACGTATCGGATTACCGACGACCGTGACGGGTGGGCCATTGGGGGTATCAGCTCGGGTGGCATCTGCGCCTTTACCGTGGCCTGGCAGCGTCCAGACCAGTTCAGCAAGGTCGTGAGCCACGTCGGCAGTTTCACCAACATTCGGGGCGGGCATGTGTATCCGGATCTGGTCAGACAGAGCGCGGCGAAACCGATCCGCGTGTTTCTGCAGGACGGGTCGAATGATCTCAATATCCGACCGGGGAACTGGTGGCTCGCCAATCAGCAGATGGCCGATTCACTCGATTTCGCCGGATACGACTATCGGAAGGTGTGGGGCGACGGNGGGCATAGCCTGGAACACGGCGGAGCGATTTTTCCCGACACCATGCGCTGGTTGTGGCGCGACTATGTGTCGGGATCGTGAGCCCGCAGGAGACGACATGNCCAGCAAGAATGTCCAGCGCGCATTGCTCGTCCTTCTGATTGCCGGCGTCGGTGTCGGCCCACGTGCGGCTGNAGGCCAGGACACGGCAGCAGGGCGGGCGGCGTATCAGCAGTCGTGTGCCGAGTGCCACGGGAGCCGGCTGCAGGGAGGCGCCCATGGTCCGGCGCTGACCGGGGTCGGATTCAGCAGCGTGTGGGGCGAGCGCAGCGCCGAGGCGTTGCTCGAATTNGTGCGCNGAGAGATGCCGCCGGGACAGCGACCGCTCCAGGACGCGGTGTATCTGAACATCGTGGCGTTCGTGCTGGAGACCGGCGGTCTGGCGTCGGGCGAGGTGTTCGAGCCGGCGGCCGATGTCGAGACGCCGGAGCCCGGGTGGAGCACGACCCGATACGGAGACCGAGAGGCGACCGGTCTGAGCCCCGTGACCGACGCGATGCTCCGCCAGCCGCCCGCCGCCGACTGGCTCACGTGGCGGCGCACCCTGGACAACCATGGCTACAGCCCCCTCGACCAGATTTCGCGCGACAACGTGGGCGAGCTCCGGCTGGCCTGGGTGATGTCGATGCGGAACGGTGTCAACCAGACCACCCCGGTGGTGCACGACGGCGTGATGTTTCTGGCGAATCCCGGCAATGTCGTGCAGGCGATCGATGCTGCCGACGGCGATGTCATCTGGGAGTACCGCTATGAGGTCCCGCCGGACGCGCTGACCGGCGTCGGAGCCACGCGTGGTCTGGCGCTCTACGACGACAAGGTGTTTCTGTCGACCTACGACGCGGCGATTGTGGCGCTGGATACCCGCACCGGCGAGCAGGTNTGGCGCACCGTCAAGGCTGACTACACGCAGGGATTCACGCAGACCAGCGCCCCCGTCATCGCGAACGGCGTGGTCGTCAGCGGCATCAATGGATGCGAGCGGTTCACCGACGACGGTTGTTTCATTACCGGGCATGATCCGGCGACTGGNGAGGAGTTGTGGCGCACCTCCACCATTGCCATGCCGGGAGACCCGAACAGCGGATCCTGGGGCGACATGCCGCCACACTTGCGTGGTGGGGGCGATACGTGGATTCCTGGCAGCTACGATCCTGACCTCGACCTGTTCTACATCGGCACCGCCCAGGCGAAGCCCTGGGTGGCGGACAGTCGTGGCCTGTCGACAGGCAATGACGCCCTCTATACCAACTCGACCCTGGCGTTGAAGCCGTCTACCGGACAGGTCGAATGGTATTTCCAGCACGTGCCGGCTGAAACGCTGGACCTGGACAGTGTCTACGAGCGGGTGCTGATCGACGTTGACGACCAGCCGCTGCTGTTCACCACCGCCAAAGACGGTCTGCTCTGGAAGCTCAACCGGCGCACCGGACANTTTCTTGACGTCAGGGAGACGGTCTTCCAGGACATCTTCGAGTCGATCGACAAGCAAACCGGCCGGGTGACGTACCGGCAGGACATCCGGGACGCCAAGGTTGGCGATACCGTGCCGGCGTGTCCGGGACTCTTCGGGGGGCACAATTGGCAGGCGTCGGCATACAGTCCCGAGACGGGCGCGCTGATCATCCCACTCCAGCAGATGTGCATGACGATGACCGGTCGACCGGTCGATTTGGTGGAGGGCAGCGGCGGCGTGGCCGGCATTCCCCAGATTCTTCACATGCCGGGGACGNACGACAACGTCGGCAANCTCGCGGCCTACGACGTGCGCACGTTGGAGGAATTGTGGAGTCGCGAGCAGCGAGCGGCCTTCCTGACCTCGGCCACGACCACCGCCGGCGGCGTGGTCTTCATTGGCGACGTGGACCGGTACTTCCGAGCCCTTGACGTCCGCACNGGTGACGTGTTGTGGGAAACGCGCCTGGGCCACGCGGCGCACGGGTATCCGATCACCTACGAGTCCGGCGGTACTCAATATGTGGCGGTGCCGACCGGGCTCGGACTCTTTCGGGGGATTTCGGCGACGCTGAGNCCTGAGATNTTCACGGCCGAGAGCGGCAATGCGCTCTATGTGTTCGCGCTNCCGGACTAGTCCCGGCCTGCCTGGACGATGGGGGCAACCGCCCCTGAAGCCTGGTACTCGGGAATGACGCGGGCCAGGGTTTCGAAGATCCCGCGGCGGCGCGCGTCGTCACATTCGAGCAATGTGACCCGGAACCCGTGTCGCTCGCAGCAGAACGAGGACAGCGGTACCACGACGATGCCGGTCGCGGCCATGAGGTAGTAGACGAGTCGGAAATCGGGTGCCGCCGGTGCGTCGGTGAACTCCTCGACCACGCGCCGGACGCGCCCATCGGGGATGGGCAGAGACATCGACTGGGTCAGGGCCCCGCGGTCGAACAGTACCGTCAAGTAAAAGGCGCCCTGCGGCTCGTTCACCGTGATGCCTCGCACGCCGGACAACACGGCGCAGGCTTCGGTGGCACGACGTTGGAACTCCGCCGCCCGCCCGGCCAGATGCGCGGCGTAGCGCGCGTCTCCCATAATGCGAGGAATCGCGCGCTGGGGCAGCGTGGTCGAGCAAACCTCCAACATCTTGGCGTCTACGAGACTCTTGGCGAAGCGAGCGAAGATCGGATCGACGTCTTGATTGTAGAACTCGACCCATCCGCATCGAGACCCGGGCCAGGGGATTTCCTTGGAAATGCCCTTCAGTGACAGCCCGCATACCTCGCCGATGACGTCAGACAGGTGCACGGCGGGTGCGCCGTTGTACGTGATGTTGATGTAGACCTCGTCGCACATGACGAAGAGATCAAACTGCCGCGCGATCTCGACTACGCTTTCGAGCGTGCTTCGTGAGTAGACCACCCCGGTGGGGTTGTCCGGGTTGATGAGGAGGATGCCGGCAATGGATGGGTTGTAGCGCACTTTCTGTCGTATTTCGTCCAGATCTGGCTGCCAGCCCCGGTCGGGATCCAACGTATAGGTGAGGGGACTGTCACCGGCGTGGGCGCCCTCGGCCGACGAGTGGGTCGAGTAGGCGGGCGACGGGCCGATGACCCGTGCTTCGCGTCTCAGAAACCCCAACGCNTTCGACACCGCATCACCGAGACCGTTAAAGAAGAGGACGTCGTTCGGGCCGATCTGGACGCCGTCGCGCGCATTGACGCGCGTGGCCAGAAATTCGCGGGTCGCCGGCTCGCCTCGAGTGGGACAATAGGCGTAGGACGCGTCGTCCCGCACCAAGTCGGCCACGATGTCCTTGATCCAGTCCGGAATCCGTTCACCTTTCTGGACGGGGTCCCCGATGTTCTCCCACGCCATCGTGACGCCAAGGGCCTCAAGACGTCCGGCCTGTTCGACGATCTCGCGGATGGCGTAGGCGAGCTCCCCGGCGCCGATGTGAACGATGTTGCGTCGCACGTGTCTTCCTAGACCCCGACGGGACGATGTCCGGGGGCTTCTCCGGGGCGGAGGCTACCACAGGAGCCGTCTGGTGAGGCGCCCGAACGGTGATTGATGGAGGCTCTAGGCGACAGAAGCCGGTCAAAGTCACCCCGTGCGGTCGGTGTCGTGTGCCCTGGAGATCCGGGCGTTGGGGAACGGCGATTGGACCGCAGAATCCACTTGACTACCGCCCCCGGGAGATAAAGATCCTGTGCGTGGAGAGNTGTTCTCTGTACGTCTCGACTAGAGGTCGTTGTGAAGAAATCGATTGCTGCCGCATTGATGATCGCCTTGGTGTCCCTGGTGGCNCCCATGGTGGCTCAGGCTCGGGGCACCGTGTCCGGAACGGCAACCAGTGCCAACGGTAGCTTGCTCGGGAACACCGTGATTTANCTGACCGCGGCCGTCTGAACGGTGCAAACCACCACGGCGAATTCCGGAGGTGAATGGAGTTTTTCGAACGTGCCGGCAGGCGCCTTTACCATGCAGATCGTCGTNAGTGACGACCCGCTGGGCGGAGGGCTGGTCGTCCCCATCGGAGGGNCGAGGACAGGCTTGGTAGTGGTCACCATCATGGTCGTGTCGCTGTCGCCTGCTGCNACCGANTTGACCAGTCCGACCTGCTCTGGCCCGAGCATAGTGCGGCCGGCGAATGTGGTCGGCGGGAATGACGCTCGGCTACGGATTGGGCACGACCGCCACCGCGGTCGGCCCCAACTCGTTGAGCCAGGTCCGTCGCTGGACAGTGCCGTCGACGAGGTCGAGGATCAGCAGTTCCTTCGATATCTCAGCCCCCACGAAGGCGTAGCGGCCGTCTGGTGACACGGTCACCGCCTCCGGGAAGGACAGTACGTCTGCGACCTCGATGTCATGGATCACGCGCGCCGGCACGTCCGACATATCGAGGTGGAGGACGCGGAGCGAATCNTTCCGCGACAGCGGCAACACAACCTCCTGCCGGTTCGGTACCGCGGTCACCATGAACGGCGTGGCATCCAACCCTGGGCCCTCGTCGATGACCCTTGGTGCATCGAGGTCAGACGCGTCTACCACNACGTAGTTGCTGGGATTCCGGGAGTTNGCGACTACGACCCGCTCGGTGCCAGAGATGAAGGCGACGCCGGAACTGTCGTCGGCGAGGTGGAGCGGCGTGTCACTCAGACTCCCTGAGAGATTGGCCGGGTCGAACAGATAGAGTCCTGCCGTGGCACCGATCACGGCCCCACGCGTGCCGGCGTCGTTCAGTGCCAATCCTTCGACAAACGGCGCCACCTTGACCCGCTCGACCTCCTCCAAGGTGTCGAGGTCGTAGACGGCGACGCTCCCGTTCGTGTCGGCCCCGCCAAAAAGGCTGACAAAGGCCCGGTCGAGGCGGTCATCGATGGCCACCATGATCGGCAGGTCCTCGGTCGGGAACTCGGCCAGCACGTGTCGGGTGTCGAGGTCCAGAATCACCACCCCAGATCCGGTGCTCGGCAGCGCGTCGGTGTCGACCGCGAACCGTCCACCGACGAACGCCAAGACCCCTTGTGAGAGCAGTACCACGGCTCGGGCGCCGTCGGCCGTGACGGCCACGGTCAGCGGGCCCTGTTGGTCGGGTGGTGCGAGCTGCACGCGTTCGACCAACGCATCGTCGCGCGTGCCGTCGGAGGCGACCAACGCGTCTAGGTCGAGGAACGAAACGCTGCCGTTGAAGAGGTCCGCGGAGATGGCCAGCGTTGTCGGGGCCGTTTCATCTGAGGGCGGGTCCACCGAGGCAGGGGTCTCCGCGTCCCCGGAGCAACTGGCGATCAGGAGCGACGCCAAGACGACCGGATGCACCGACCAGCGTGTCCGGCATTCAGTGGTCAGCGACATCGGTGCCTCCTGAGTCAAGCGGCAGCGCCTGAAAGACCGGTGTGCATTCGCGCATGTCCGGGTCGTCGCGAGCGGAGCCGCCGCTACGGCGAGAGACGGCGAACCTTGATGTTCCGGAATGCCACCGGGTCCCCATGGTCCTGGATGGCGAGATGACCGCGCGTTTCTCGGCCATACCCTGGGATGTCGGCAAACTTGCTGGCCCGCACCCCGCGCTGCCAGTCGGCGCTGGCAAGTTCGTATTCCAGTAGCTTCACGCCGTTCATCCAGTGCTCGACATGGGCGCCCTGGACGAGGAGGCGAGCGGTATTCCACTCGCCGACCGGGCGGGTGACGTCACGGACCGGTGGGTGCACAGCGTAGTTGCTGCCGGCTGAGGTGATGGGCGCCGCGCCGTCACGGTGCCCGGCGTTGTGCAGTACCTGGAACTCCGGTCCGGTGTGCCATGGCGGCCCATCCGTCTCGGCGACACGGAACATGAATCCACTGTTGCCGCCCTGCTGCACCTTCCAGTCGAACCGTAGTTCGAAATCGTCGAACTGTTCGATGGTGATGAGGTCGCCACCTTGACCCACACGTGCGAGCGCCCCGTCGACCGCACGCCAGCCCTGGGGCCGGTCTTCACGTTTGTAGCCTCGCCACGACGCTAGCGACTCGTTGTCGAATAGCAACTGCCAGCCCGCGGCCGTCTCTTCAGGAGTGAGCGTGTTCTGGGCAGCCTGGGTGGTGAGGGACGCCCGGTTGCCCATCGTCCAGCTGATGCCTTCCAGCAGATGTCGTTGGAACCGCGCGTCGTCCCAAACCTCGGGACGATGCCCGAGCGCGGTGTAGAACACCCGACCGGCCCCTTCTTCTCGGGTCCAGGCCAGCGCGAAGTCACCGTCGTTCCGCTTGATACCGCGCGCGGTCATGTCGACCGAGCTCACGTCGAGGCTCAGCAGCACGTTAACCGTGTTGCGCGACCAGTCGCGGTGTTGGTAGATCTCGTCGTGAATCCGGAACGACTCACCCAGATGCTGGGTGGACGGGTGGCCCCCGTCTTCCACGCGAACGGTGACCTCTTGGCGCCACGGATGCCCATCGAAATACCCGCCGACAAGGGCGAGGTAGCCGGGCCAGTCGTAGAAGGTATCCGCGGCGCTATGCACTCCGACGAACCCGCCGCCAGCTCGCACGTATGAAA
>PAUN01000050.1 GCA_002712885.1 Acidobacteriota bacterium | reverse complement strand
CTGGGCATTCATTTGGTTCAGAAACGCGATGCCCGCCTGTCTGGTAGCGGCCAGCACCCTGTTGCGGGCATTGTCGAGAACCGTCGGGTTGTCCGCGCGGCTCACGTTGAACGACAGACTCATGTCGCCCGGCCCCCACTCGGCAAAACCGACACCCGACACACCGACGCTGGCCTCGGCGTTCTCCAAAGCGTGACGGTTCTCGATCTTCAGCCCCAGCAGCAGCTCGCCGTCAGGGTTGAGCGGCCAGGGGTCCGCCATCCGCTGATACTCGGCGTTCGAGACGCCCCAGATACGTGCCGCAAACCCTTGTCCCCCGTTGCCGCGCAAGCCCTCGTCGATACCGTCGAACGGTGGCGCGTGGGGATAGCGGGCCGCCTGCACCATGACCTGGACCGCCGCTGGCGACTGCGCATGGGCCAGCAAGACCCCGTGTACGCCGGAACCGAGCAGCTGCTCCACCATCCAGTAGTTCGCCCACATAACGTCCTGGTTGATGCCGCCAAACGGGAGTACCGCGATGACGGTCGGCGTGCGATGGCCACTCTTCGTCGGCCCGCCGTCGACCAGTCCCTGCATGAACCCGCGGAGAGCGGTCATGTCGAACGGACTGTGCTCGAGGTTGTAGGTGATGTAGTCCGCCCAGGTCTGCGCGAGCGCCTTGCCTTCGTCGTAGCCGCCCCCGTTGACCTGGGCGTAATAGATCGGCTGGTCNTTCTCGAGCAGCTCGATCGACTTGTTGATACGGGTCGGCGTGTAGCTCGNNTCACCGCCTTGCTGACCGGCNAGCGTGACGACGCCGACCGAGATNGNCAGCGCGACAACTNCGATTCTGTTCCGCATGATNTCCCCCGTGAGNTNCCNTTTGGATCGCTGTTTNCNAGAANACAGGGATTATAGAGCCGTCTCCGTGNTCTGCGGTGTCCGCCGGNNGAATTGACAAGCGCGCCNNAAGGGAGCACATTACNCNCTACANGATGAGGAGGATCTCCATGCAGGCCAGAGTCAGAATCTCGCTTGGCGCCANNANGTGCGCACTCGTCGCCGGCACCCTCGTGAACCCCACCACCGCNTTCGGACAGACCGACGACGTGACGTTCACGAAAGACATCGCGCCGATCTTCCANGCCTCGTGNCANACNTGTCATCGNGANGGCGCCATCGCGCCGATGTCGCTGATGACCTACGACGAGTCGCGACCGTGGGCGCGCGCGATCAAAGACAAGGTCTCGACCCGGTCGATGCCACCGTGGTACATCGACNGGAACATCGGCGTGCAGGACTTCAAGTACGACCGGTCGCTGAGCGACGNCCAGATTGCTACCATCGTCGCCTGGGTCGATGCGGGGGCACCCCGCGGGAATCCCTCTGACATGCCGGCCGCGCGTCAGTTCGCCAACCGCG
Source organism: Acidobacteriota bacterium (assembly GCA_002712885.1). Lineage (GTDB taxonomy): Bacteria > Acidobacteriota > Vicinamibacteria > Vicinamibacterales > UBA8438 > UBA8438. Next base: position 23,493 of record PAUN01000050.1, on the reverse strand, counting down.
ACATGTGGCATATCGGCGAGCCCGACTGGATCGTGCCGATTCCCGAGCCGTTCGTCGTTCCGGCCGACGGGGCCAACTGGTGGGGTGACCTCTTTTCAGACTCCGGNCTAACCGAAGACCGGTGGATCAAGTCGGTAGAGACCAAGCCGTCGGCCGAGGGCTTCCCGGTAGTCCACCACGCCGTGACCCGCCTGCAGGAATCGGTGGACTCGGACCAGGGTGAGTTCCTGAACGAATATGCGCAGGGCAAGAACGGCGACGCATTCCCGGCCGGCACCGGTCGGCTGGTCAAGGCCGGGTCGGTCATCCGATTCAACATGCACTACGCCTCGAACGGCACGGAGACCACCGACCGNACCAGNGTTGGNCTGACCTTCTACCCAAAGGGCGAAGAGCCGGAGCACGAGCTGTACTCAAGAGCGCTGGCGCAGAACTACGACCTCGACATCCCGGCGGGAGACGACGACGTCCGGCACGACAGCTATCACCCGTTCACCGAGAACGTCCGCCTCACCGGGTATCAACCGCATCTGCACAACCGCGGCAAACGGCAGTGCATCGAGGCGATCCTGCCCGACGGCACCACCGAGATGCTCAGTTGCTCGAACTGGGACTTCGGCTGGCACATCGTCTACAACTACGAGGACGATGCCCAACCGCTGCTGCCGAAGGGCACGTTTCTCCACACCATGACCTGGCACGACAACTCGGCCGGGAACCGCTGGAACCCGGACGCGCGGAACTGGGCCGGATTCGGGCAACGCTCGAGCGACGACATGAGCTTCACCTGGACGAGCTACTACGAGCTCGATGACGACGAGTTCGCCGCCGCCCAGGAAGAGCGCCGGGTGATGACCAACGACGACGACAACTGATACAGGATACCGCGGACGATGCCCATGACAACGAGACGCACACGGCGCCTGGCCACCGGTGCGTTGGTCGCNGTGGTGACAGCGATCACCGCCGTNGGAGTTCAGGCGCAGCTACGTTTTGACCGCGGACAGAACGTGGTCCCGGTCTTCGAGGGATGGGAAGGGAATCCGGACGGCACCTTCACGATGGTGTTTGGGTATCTCAACCGCAACTACGAGGAGATGCCGGAGGCGGCGATCGGCCCCGACAACCGGTTCGAGCCGGGCCCGGCCGATCGCGGGCAACCGACCCGTTTCTACCCGCGCCGCCAGCAGTTCATTTTCCGGGTGCAGGTACCGGCCGATTGGGGCGAGAAGGACCTCGTCTGGACCCTGACCTCCCATGGCCGCACCGACCAGGCGGTCGGCTCCCTCTGGCCGAGCTGGGAAATCGACGACGGGGTGATCAAGGCCAACCGGGGCATGGGTATCAACGGCGCGCCGGCCGACAACCAGGTGCCCAGCGCCGCCATCCCGGACGGCACCAACCTGACCGTGACCCTGCCCGACACCCTGACCCTGACGGCGGTGGTCGGAGACGACGGCATTCCGGGGCCGACCACGCCACGTAATCGTCCCGACACAGACGACGACGACCCGGACGCGGCGGCCAGACGGGCCGCCGCCATTGCGCGCCGGGCGCGCGTGCAAAGCCCCAACAACCAGGCGGTCGTCGACGCCCGTGTGGCGCGCACGACCGGTCTCGCCATCACCTGGACCCACTACCGCGGTCCCGGTGCGATCACCTTCGACCCGATGAGCATCTCGGTCGAAGGCGGTCGCGGGGGCGAAGCCACGACTACCGTGTCGTTCGCCGAACCTGGCACCCACATCCTCCGCGGCTACGCCGACGACTCGATCCACACCACCCCAATAGACGTCACCGTGACCGTGAAGTAACTCGCCTCGCGAGCGAGTCCTGGGCATGGACGCGGAACTGGCCGAGTCATTCCACCTCTACAAGGGCGCTGGTATTCTGGCCTCGCTGGTGCTGATCGCCGGCAGCCAGCTCCTCGTACCGAATCGTCTGTCTCTGCAGACGGTCATCCGCAACTGGCGGGTCAACGCGCCGCTCGCCCTCATCGACACCGTGCTGCTGACTCTGCTCTGCGGTGCCTGCGTGTGCACCTGGGCGGTCACAGTCCGGGGGCAGGGGATCGGTCTGTTCGAAGCCGCCGCCCTCCCCTACTGGACCCAGGTGCCGACCACGGTGGTCGTGCTCGACCTGGTCGCGTATCTCTGGCATCGCGCGAACCACCGGTGGGCGCCGCTCTGGCGCCTGCATGCGGTCCACCACTCCGATGTCCACTTCGAGGCATCGACGGCGTTCCGATTTCATCCTGGCGAGTTGCTGATCTCGATGGGCGTGCGGCTGCTCGTGGTGACGGTCACCGGGCTGCCGATTCTGGGGTTGATCACGTTCGAGGTGCTCTACGGCTTCTGCAACCTGCTGGTCCACAGCGACATCCGGATCGACCGCGTGACCGAGCGACGGATCGGATGGGTGGTCGTCACGCCGTCACTCCATCGGCTACATCATTCGGAACGGCCCGAGTTNCACGGCAGGAACTTCGGGACGATTTTTTCCCTGTGGGACCGGCTCTGGCGGACCTTCCTCGACGGCGGCGCGGACACCCCCGTCACGCTGGGGCTCCCAGGTCAGCACGGTCGCGCGCTCGGCCTGAACGAGACACTCCGGCTGCCCCTCGGGCGCGCCTTTCGCTAACGTCCCGATCGTGGGTCTGTGAGGCGGTCAGGTGGCGATACCGAGCGACCGTGTAATTCGCGGAGCCGGGCGCGGTCACCGTCGGTCAACGGGAGGAACCCGGTGGCGTCCGGGACCGCCGTCAGTGGCTGGCAGGGGCCGCACATGAGCGTGTGNGGCTCGGCGTTGTGGTCGAGACCGAGCGCGTGACCCAATTCGTGGGCCACCACATGCCGGGACACCATCGCGTCGTTGCGGTAGGGACCGCGCACGGCTCGGATGACGACGAAATACCGTGGCGGTGAGACCCGCGGCATCGGCCAGGTGAACGACATGATGTCCTGCCCCGACAGCAGCACGATGATGTCCCCGTCAAGGTTGGTCAGAGCCGCGGGCGGCGCCGGCTCGTACGCCCCACCCGGGAGCCCAACCGCCCTCGTGGCAACCTGACGAGCATAGTTCTCCAACGCGCGGACCACCGGTGACTCGACCACCACCAGTGGTTCGNNCAGNTCGGCGTCGACNCCAAGCTCGNCCANCCGGTCGTTCCANAACGCGACCGCTTGACGCGACGGGTCCAGTCGATCGTCGGTCGCCGTCGGAGCCAGCACGACGATGGAGGTATCCGCCGCCCGGACCGGGAGTGCGGCCNAGACGATCAGTACCGCGAAGAGGACGATTCCCCGAGGCGAGCCGAGTCTCATTCCCTAGAACATCGCGATCGGGTTCGCCGGGCTGCCGGTCCCACGGGCCACGTTGAGCGGCAACGCCATGAACATGAACTCATGACGCCCCTCTTCGGCGCACGCATCGGCTAACGGCTCGAGCAGCGCGTTGTCGAGCAGGGCCACGCCGTAGTTGAAGAGCACGCCGTGCATCGGGAACGCCAGTCCATACGGGTCCGGTCGTGCGTCCATCATGTCCCAGCCGAGCAGCGAGACGTCATGGTCACGAATGAACTTGGCGCAGGTCACATTCAGCCCGGGGCGGTCGCCGCCGCCGTAGTCGCCCCCAGCGCGCACGAACGCATCCTTCCCACTGTAGACAAGCAGGGCGTCGCCCGGCTCCACCGCCACCCCCTGAGCACTGGCGATCTCTTCGATCTCCCATCCGTGCACCGGACGTTCAGGCGTCACGTATGGTTCGCCGCGGTGGCGCGGCACGTCGATAAGAACGCCGCGGGTGACGATGCCCTCCGACCAGGCGTCAATCGTGCCGAAACTCGCCCCTTGCGTCGTGATCTCGACGTCGGGGTCACGTCCTTGCCACATTCCGTCGCTGTCCCACATATGACACAGCGCATCGATATGAGTGATCGTCTGTCCGTGGTAGATAAAGCCGTAGTAGTCCACCACCGCACCGGCACCACCAGGACGTGGACTCTTGCGCATGAAGTGCTGCTCCGGTTCAAAGACCCGGCTCGCCGAGACCTTGCGGCCGGTGCGCACGAGGGCCGCGGCGGCGGCACTCTTCTGAGGTGTGATCAGATTGATGGCGCCCTTCTCGTCGTCGTCACCCCAGCGGCCCCAGTTGCGCCGATCGGTATACCAGGACTCGACCTCCGCGGCGGTCGGCATCCGAGGATCGGACTGCACCGACGGCCGCGACACGGCCGCCGGCGGCGGGGCGAGATGTCGGTCGAGCAAGGCCGCGGGAGAGAAGCTGCCATCGGGCGTCGTGGGGGGCGCGGTGGCGCTGGCGGCCAGTGCTCGCGTCCCGAGCGCCGCCGCGCCCCCGGCCGCCGCCGACGTCAAGCTCGTGATGAATCGTCGTCTCGAGGAAGCCATTGCGCAGTCCTTTCTCTCGTGGTCGCGCTCGCGCCACCAGCCTTACCGTATTGCCGCTTCAGGTACGGTGGTGTTCTACACGCCTCCGTACCAGTGAAACCCGAAGTCGGAGCTCAGCCCCCCGGTGCCGCGACCAAAGCCGGCCAGCGAGTCGACGACGTCGATCGACCGGAGGAACTTGATGTTCTTGTAGCCACACTGCCGCTCAACCCGAAGCCGGAGCGGCGCGCCGTTGCCAACCGGTAGCTCGTCCCCGTTGAGCCCATAAGCCAGAATCGTCTGCGGGTGCACCACGTCGAACATGTCGATACTCTCGTACCAGCGATCCATCGCGTTGAACACGACATACCTGGCCTCGGGCGAGACCCCCCCCGCCGCCTCCAACACCTGCGTCAGCGGGGCGCCGGTCCACTCGCCGATCGCCGACCATCCCTGTTCGCAGACATGGGCGGTGATCTGGGTTCGCGATGGCAGCTGCTTGAGTTCGTCGAGCGAAAACGCCCGCGGGTGCTTGACCAGCCCATTCACCGGTAGACTCCAGTTCACGAACCCTTCGCTCAGGTGTCGCTGATAGTCCTCATTCTCCGGATTGGTCTGCCCCCAGGTTGGAAAGTCAGGTGCGATGTCGCTCCGCTCGTACTCACGCGCCAATGGTTGATCGGCCATCAGCCACCGCGTGGTGCTCATCGTGAGCACGTCAGCCGCGCCAATCANCCCTCCCCTGACGGTCGGTGGCACCANGGCGTCCGCGCAGCCGGTGGCCAGCAGACCGCCCAGTGCCGGGACGCTGGCAAGCAGACGACGACGTGACATCGGTCGAGGCGCGACGATCCGTGACGCGCCAAGTTCAGGCTTGCTCACATTTCCTCCTCCGGAAGGCGGAACTTCCCCGTGATCATCGAGCGGACCCGGTTGACGGCGCCCGCCAGCAACACTTCCATCACGTGCACCAGCACAAACAACACGAACAGGACGGTGCCAGCCGCATGCAGCGTGCGCGCCGACTGTCGACCACCAAACAGATCGAGCAGCCAGGGCCAGGCTGCCGCGAACGCCGGGGCCTGGGCCAGCCCGGTCAGTAGCATCACCGGCACGAAGACAAAGATCAGTAGCGAGTACGACAGCTTCTGCAGCGGACCATAGCTAGTCGCGGCGGCCCGCTCCTGAGCCGGTCCACGCAGATGCTCGACCAGATCGGCCTTCAGGCTCGCGGGAGCCAGCTCGGTCCGCCCGGGCAGAAGACGCCTCCAAACATGTCCCCTGGCGAGGCTCCAGGCCACGTACACCAGTCCATTGATCAAAAACACCCAGGCGAACGTGAAATGATAGTTCCGTCCCCACATCCGATTGCCCAGCGCCCCCGCCTCGTCCCACGAGAGACCCCAGTCNGAGAGCTTGAACAGGGCTGGATAGCCCTGGTATCCAGTATGGCCCCAGTAGAGTTCCGGGAAATCAAGAAAGATATGGATGCCACTGAGCAGTAGATAGCCGCCCGCGATGACATTGATCCAATGGCAAATCCGGACGTTGTACGAGTGCAGGATCACGGAGGCGCCCACGCCCGCCGGCGATCGCTCAGATGTCATAACGAACGAGGGGGGAGGTCATCGGATGTCGTACTCTCGGATGAACTCGACCATCGCGTCCGTGACGGCCAGGGCCATGACCGGCCGGCCGATGACCGTGACGGTATGCATGGGACACTCCTTTGTGGATGTCATTCGACACTAGTCTAGGCCAGAAGGACGCGGAACGCCGCCCCCGTGCGGCGGGAGCGGGCATCTCGATCCCACCGCNCGCTTCGGTGGAACGGGGTGGCAAATCCGCNGGGGCGCGCGACAAGTCTCACTCCCGGTCCACACCTCTCGCTAAACGGGTTTCCTGGCGAGGTGTTCGTCTCCTCAGGAAACGTAGGAGCCGGCCCACCTCGACCTCGCCACAGTTCTCATTGTGGCGCACGGCTTGAGCCGTGCGAGCGCAGGCCGTAAAGCCTACGCCACAGGGCGACATGTGACCGAGGAAAACGACGCCAGACGGACGCGGAGGCCCGCGTGGGGTTCGGGACGCAGCTCCGCACAACTAGAAGATCGCCAGGGCGTTGACTGGTGACCCGGTGCCGGTTTCCACTGCGAGCGGCGCGGCGACCAGCAGGAACTCCCATCGATTCTGCGCGGCAGCGGTTTNTGCGAGNGCTTCCAGATCCTGATTNTCGAACAGGTCCACGCCCATGGCCACGATCGTCAACTGGTGCACGGGCAACNGCACGCCGTCNATCTGCGATGGCACGACGTCGAGGGCCACGTCGCTGCCCAGAAACGAGACGTCTCGCGCCTTCATCCAGGGCATCGTCGAGGTGTGCAGCCCAGCCGCTTCCTGGGAGACGTTCCAGGGACCCAGCTCGGCACGACGGGCCCAGCGCCCGGTGCGGATGAAGACCGCGTCGCCCGGCCGCACCGTGACACCGGCCATCNCTTCCCAGGCGTCGAGGTCCTCCTGGTAGATGGGGGTTCCCGGTTCCAGGTAGTCCAGACCCTTCAGCCGGGGCATGTCGAATAACACGCCGCGCGTGACGATCCCGCCCTGCAGGTTGATGATCGACGCGTTCGGACACCCCGCCTCGGTGACCGTGTCCTGCGAGACCCCGTTGTACATCTGCCCCTTATAGAAAATGTGGCAGAGCGAGTCGATGTGGCTGTGCGAGTAGCCGTGGTAGCTGATCGTGTAGTTGTCGCTGACGCTCCCGTAGAAGGCCGGCTCCGTCGTCGGCTCAGGCACCCCGAGCATACGGCGCTGGAAGGGCGACGGCACATCCGGCGCCTCTTCGGTCAGCAGCGGGTGCTCGAGCGAGACCGTGATGCCCTCGGTAGCCAGCGCAATCGCTTCGAGCCGCTTGGCCGGCGTGATGAGATTCGCGGCGCCGAGTTGATCATCGGTCCCCCAGCGCCCCCAATTCGACAGCTCCTCCATCAGCCGTTCGACGTCGGCCAGGGTCAAATCGTGCGACTCCGGCGTCACCACGGGTGGGGTATAGCTGGGAGCCGCCGCGGGGGCCGCGTCCATTGGTGCGGGAGTCTCCTCCACCGCCCCACCGCAACTCACGAGGGCCACCGCCAGCACGATCAGGGCCGCGCCGCGCAACCAACACAATCTCATCGAACACCTCCTCAAGGCTCCAGCCCTCTGACACTCGCGGCGGACCGATGTCCATGCCCGGGTCTCGGGTCGGGCGAATTCTNAATCAGTGCGGTACGATAACAGGTTCTCAGGGACCCGACCCACCCTCGTTGCTATAAGGACTCACATGTCATCTGCCAAGATCACCTGGACCAAGATCGACGAAGCGCCTGCGCTGGCCACTTATTCGCTCCTGCCGATCGTGCAGGCATTCGCCAGAGGCACCGACGTCGACATCGAGACCCGCGACATCTCGCTGACCGGTCGGCTCATCGCGAACTTTCCTGAACGTCTCACCGAGGCTCAGCGAATTCCTGACGATCTGACAGCGCTGGGCGACCTGGCGAAGACGCCGGCTGCCAACATCGTGAAGTTGCCCAATATCAGCGCCTCCATTCCCCAGCTCCAAGCCGCCATCACGGAGCTCCAAGGGCATGGCTACGACATTCCGGACTACCCGGAAGACCCAACAGAAGACGCTGATCGGGCACTGCAGGCCCGCTTCGCCAAGGTCTTGGGGTCTGCGGTCAACCCGGTGCTCCGGGAGGGGAATTCGGACCGGCGCGCGGCGGCATCAGTCAAACGGTTCGCACAGAAGCATCCGCATCGCATGATGCAGGACTGGCCGACCACCGGGTCACGGACGCGCGTGGCGCACATGCCAGACAAGGACTTCTTCGGCAGCGAGCGGTCCACGACGCTCGACGCGGCCACCGACGTTCGGATCGAGTTCGTCGGCACCGACGGGGCGGCCACCGTGCTGAAGGCGCAGGTGCCTCTGCTGGCGGGCGAGGTCATCGATACGGCCGTGATGAACGTGGCGGCACTCCGGGCGTTCTACGACCGGACCATTGACGACGCGCGGGACGACGGCGCGCTGTTGTCCCTGCACCTCAAGGCCACCATGATGAAGGTGTCCGACCCGGTCATGTTCGGTCACTGCGTGGCGGTGTACTTCGCGGCCGCACTCGACAAACATGCCGAGACGCTGAGCACCGTGAATGCGAACGTCAACAACGGGCTGGCCGGCGTACTCGGCAAGCTGGAGACGCTGCCCGCGGAAACGCGGGCGCAGATCGAAGCGGACATCGCCGCGGTGTACACCACACGCCCGCCGCTCGCCATGGTCGATTCGCGCAAGGGCATCACGAACCTCCACGTGCCCAACGACGTCATCATCGATGCGTCCATGCCGAACGTGGTGCGGGACGGCGGGCGCATGTGGAACAACGACGATGCGTTGCAGGACGTCATCGCGATGATCCCCGACCGCTGCTACGCCACCACCTATCAGGCGATCATCGAGGACTGCCAGCAGCACGGTCAGTTTGACCCGTCAACAATGGGCAGCGTGTCGAACGTCGGCCTGATGGCGCGCAAAGCCGAAGAATACGGCTCCCACGACAAGACATTCATGGCTCCCGGCGCCGGAACGATTCGGGTGGTCGATTCGACCGGCGCGACCCGGCTCGAGCAAGCCGTCGAACCTGGCGACATCTTCCGAATGTGCCAGACCAAAGCCGAACCGATTCGCGATTGGGTGAAGCTGGCCGTGACCCGCGCGAGGGCGTCGGGCTCCCCGACACTGTTCTGGCTGAATGCAGATCGGGCCCACGACGCCGCGCTGATCACGAAGGTGCGCGCGTATCTCGCCGACCACGACACGGACAGCCTCGATATCCGCATCATGACGCCGGTCGAGGCCATGCGCGTCTCGCTGGAGCGGGTCCGGCGCGGGGAAGACACCATTGCGGTCACCGGCAACGTGCTGCGGGACTACCTCACCGACCTGTTCCCGATTCTGGAGCTCGGCACCAGCGCGCGGATGCTGTCGATCGTGCCCTTGCTCAATGGCGGAGGACTCTTCGAGACCGGAGCCGGCGGTTCGGCGCCGAAGCATGTCCAGCAGATGTTGCAGGAAGGCCATCTACGGTGGGATTCACTTGGTGAATATTGCGCGTTGGTCCCGGCGCTCGAGTTGATGGCCACCCAAACCAACAACCCCAAGGCCAGGCTGCTGGCGGACACGCTCGATCAGGCGATCGGCAGCTACCTGGAGAACGCTCGGTCTCCGTCCCGCAAAGTGCACGAGATCGACAACCGTGGCAGCACCTTCTATCTCGCGCTCTACTGGGCGCAAGCCCTGGCGGCCCAGGAGACGGACCAGGCCCTGAAGACCCGATTCACGGGGGTGGCCGACGCGCTGACGACCAGCGAAACACAAATCACCACGGAACTGCTGGCCGCGCAGGGCGAGCCGGTAGACCTTGGCGGCTATTACCGCCCCGATCCCGACCTGGCCGAGAAAGCCATGCGGCCAAGCGCCACGCTCAACGCCATCATCGACACCCTCTAGCGGTTTCCAGGTGAGGCGTCCGCCTGGACGGCGTTGCTTCGTCGGGCGCAGCCCCGTCTGAACAGTGCTGCCTAGAGATCGCTCAAGTGGGCGATCTGGCCGGTGCTGTCGCCCACCTGATCTCGCTGCACGCCGAGCTTGTCCAGCATCGTCAGNAACAGGTTCGTCATTGGCGTGCCGTCGGGGTAGCGCAGGTGGCGTCCGCCGCGAAACGCACCATTGCCGCCGCCCACGACGAGTGTCGGGAGGTTGTCGTGCGTGTGGGCATTGGAGTCGCTTAGGCTGCTGCCGTAGACCACCATCGACTGGTCCAGCAAGGACCCGCGCTCGTCCTGGGCATCCCGCAGCTTCTCCACGAAGTGGGCCAGCATCGCGACGTGATGCTGGTCGATCAGCTGCAGCCGGGCCATGCGGGCCGGATCGTTCTGATGATGCGACAGCCCGTGATGCGCGTCTGGCACGCCGATGGCACGATACGTGCGATTGCCACCCTCTCGGCTGTACATCAGGGTGACGACCCGGGTCAGGTCTGCCTGGAACGCGATGGCGACCAAATCGGACATCAGCTCCACGTGCTCTTCGAAGGTGGGCGGAACCCCGTCCGGTCGGTCCAAGGTCGGCAGTTCCGCGCCGTCTCGCTGCTCCGTGTTCTGGATACGGCGCTCCACTTCACGCACGGAGTCGAGATAGTCGCTGAGCTTGCGGCGATCACCGGCGCCAAGGCTGGCGTCCAGTCGTTGCGCGTCACCGAGCACAAAATCCAGCAAACTCCGATTCTGCCTGGCCCGCGTCGCGCGCATCGTCGGGTCGGTCGTATCGCCGTCACCGAACAAGCGCTCGAACACCCGACGGGGATTCGTCTCGTAGGGCAGCGGCGTGGTGGGCGAATTCCAGGCAATGGTGTTGCTGTAGGCGCAGCTGTACCCGGAATCGCATCCACCCACCATCCGCACGTCTTGCAATCCCAGTTCGAGCGACGGGAGCGGCGTGGTCCGACCGATGCCCTCGGCCAGCATCTGGTCGACCGACATACCGTTCCGGATGTCGGCCCCCCGCGTCTTCTTCGGATGCACGCCGGTCAGCCAGCTCGCCCCGGCGCGAGCATGGTCGCCAGGACCGTCGCCAAGCGCCTCACCGTTGCGATGGGCCAGACCACTCAGCACCAGGAGCTGGTCGCGAAACGGTTCGAGCGCCTGCAGGGTTTTCGTGAAGGCGAACCCCGCGCCCTCGTGTTGGGGCGTCCAATCGGACATGATCACGCCGTTGGCCGTATACACGAAGGCTACACGGGTAATCGGCGTGGCCGCAGCGGCAAACGCCGGAGTCATGGCGTCGAGAAACGGGAGGGCCACGGCGGTCCCCATGCCCCGCAGGAAGGTTCGACGCGGCAACGCGTGTCCGGTGATCATGGCGACGGAATCCTCCTCAACCGGAATGGTACGCTATCGACGACAGCTTCGACCAGCGCGGAAAATCGATAGTCGACAGATTCTGCCCGGCGACGAATNTCCCGCACGGCCGGTCGGTCGTACGACTCCAGCCCTCGACCCAACGCGTAGGTCAGCAATCGATCGGCCAGCGCCTCGACAAACTCGTGACGACGCGCCAGCAAGACATCGCGCAGACCTTGGGGCCCATCGATGACAGTTCCATCCGGCAACACCCCGGACGCTTCCACAGTGACACCGTCGTCCTCGGCACGAAACGTACCGACGGCATCGAAGTTCTCCAGCGCGAATCCAATCGGATCGAGCCTGGCATGACACACGGCGCAGGCCGGGTTCGCCCGATGCTGCTCGAGCGCTTCNCGCAAGTTGCCGGCGGATGTCTCCGCGCTGTCGGCCAGCGCCGGCACATCCGCTGGCGGCGGTGGTGGCGGCGCCCCCAACAGNTTCTCGAGTACCCACTTGCCGCGCAACACCGGAGACGTGCGCGTCGGGTACGACGTCACCATCAGTACGCTGCCCTGTGTCAGGATGCCGCCACGCGCGCTGCCCGCGAGTGAGACGCGGCGGAAGTAGCCCCCCTCCACCCCGTCAATGCCGTAGAAACCGGCGAGCCGCTCNTTCAGGAACGTGTAGTCGGCGTCGATGAGATCGAGCACGCTGGCATCGTCGCGAATGAGGTGCCCCAGAAACAGCTCCGTTTCGCGCTGAAACGCATAGCGGAGCGAGTCGTCGAACTCNTCGAAACGCTCTGGATCTGGCATCCAGTCCGCCACGTTGCGCAGATGCAGCCATTGCCCTCCGAAGTTCTCGACGAGCGAGGCGGCCTTGGGGTCGGCCAGCATCCGGGCGACTTGCTCNGCCCGCACACCTGGGTCGCTGAGTTGTCCTGTCTCAGCCNGCTGCAGGAGCTCTTCATCGGGAATGCTGCTCCACAGGAAGAACGAGAGCCGCGAGGCCAGGTCGATATCTGAGAGGGCATACACCGTCCCGGGCTGGCCACCATCGGGGGTCTCGGGCGCCCGAAAGAGAAAGTTCGGCGAGACGAGTACCCCGCTGAGCGCCATCTCGATACCCGCCTCGAACGTGGCGCCGTCGGATCGACCGATGGCAAACAGNCCCATCAAGGGGTCGATGTCCGCCGTCGTCACCGGTCGGCGATAGGCACGTCTGGCCAGGCTCGACATGATCCGCCGCGCGCACGGGGCTTCGTCCTCGACGGTGGGGGGACGACAGACGAAGATGCGACGGCGGCTTGCAGTGTCTCCCACCCCGGTTGGGTCATACGGGCCCTCGACCAAGACGTAGTCCACGGAAAAGTCGTTGGTGTCGGTGGCGCCGCCCGCCTCGCTGTAGGCNAGCTCGGTGAGGAACCCNGCCGCGATCTCGTGGTCGCCCGCCGACACCGGGAGTCGCAACTCGAAGTTGCGGGTTCCCTGCTCCGCTTCCTGCCCGTCAAAATCGGCGTCGAACAGCCGGGCCCGCCGGCCGTCGACCCTGACGTCCAGCTTGGGTGCGGGCATTCCAGGAGCGCGACGGCCCCGGACACGCACCCGGATCACATACTCAGCGTCGAAGGCGAAGTAGTGGTGGAACAACGTGCCCCCACGCTCGTGCGGGGGCAANCGGCCGATCGCCTCGTCGACAGTCCCGCGGGGCGTCGAGTATCGCTCTACTACGGGACGGGGCGCGAGTGTCCCGACCGCCTGGCGACTTACGCGTCTCGCCGCCGCGATGTATTTCTCAATGTGNAGCGGAGAGACCGTCAGCACGTCGCTGATGTTGTCGAAGCCGTACCCGGAGTCGTCGGCCGGAAGATCGCGCGCGTGGTCGAGGTCGAGCCCCAACAGGTCACGCACGGCATTGCCATACTCCGCGCGGTTCAGCCGATGGATGGCGGGTGCACCCGGATTGGGCCGGTCGGCCGCGACGCGGTCGAGCTGGATTTCCAGCCACGAAACCAGGTTAGCCGTCGTAGCAGCGTCTGGGCCCGGGCGACCAGTCGGTGGCATCTCCCCGGCGCGTAACTTGTGCAGCACCTTTTCGAGGACCGGCGCCTGAGCCGCCACAGCGTCCGAATCCACGCTCTCGAGCGTCAGGCCGGCGGTCCGTGTTCGGTCATTGTGACAACTCACGCAGTATCGGTCAGTGGTGGACTCCAGCAGTTCGCCCGACGATTGGGCCTGGCCGGAACTGGCGGAGATGGCCGACAGACACAGCAGCAGCGAGACCGGCCGTGACGAACGAGCGCATCTGGCCGGCCGGGCTCCGGAGCCGGGCCGCACCGCGGAACACCCCATGCGCAAATTATGTATCGAACCGGCGGTGGCGGGACCCCCTGACCGGGGTTTACCATTGCTCCGTGCGCATCTTCACGCGGTTCGCCTGGGTGCTGGCCCTCGGCACGCTGGCCCCGCCGGTATTCACTCAGGCCCGCTCTCAGGACCGGGATCAGGGGCTGGCCTTGATCGAGGCGATCCAGCGGCGCGACGTGGGCGCCGTGCGGACCCTGATCACCGACGGCGTCGACGTCGGCCACACCCGCGACGATGGGTCGACGCCGCTCGCCTGGGCCGCCCTCCGTGGCGACACCGCCATCACCGCCGCACTGCTTCGCGCCGGCGCCGACGTCAACGTCGCCGACGAGAACGGTGAGACACCGCTCCTGCTGGCGAGCGCCGGGGGACACCTGGGCCCGGTGCGGCTGCTGCTCGACCGCGGCGCCGAGGTGGACGCAACACGCTGGAGTGGCGATACCGCGCTCCTCGCNGCCGTTCACGCCGGCAACGAAGAGGTGGTTCGACTGCTGCTGGCGCGCGGCGCCGATCTTGACGTCGTGGAATCGCGCATGGGCCAGACCCCGTTGATGTGGGCACTGGCCGGCCAACATACCTCGATCGCCAGTCTCCTGATCGAACGCGGAGCGAACGTCAGCGCGGTCTCGCACAGCGGATTCAACGCACTGCTGTTTGCGACGATGGCGGACGACACGGATAACGTGCGCGCGTTGGTCGGCGAGGGCGCGGACCCGCACGCGATCACGGACGACGGGACCACTGCGTTCTTGCTGGCGCTCTCTCAGGGTCACGACGCGGTCATCCGGCTGCTGCTGGAGCTTGGCGCGGACGTCAATGCGCGCGACCGCGACGGCAGCACGCCGCTGCATGAAGCAGTCGGGCACGGCAACACGGAGCTCGTCAGAGACATGGTTGCCCGGGGAGCCAGCCTCCATGCGCGGACGGAGCCGGCCGAGCCGAGCGGTATCCCCGCCCCGGGGCGCATCACCGGCCTGACCCCGTTTCTGACGGCGGCTCGATCCGGCGACCTGGAGATGATGGAGGCGTTGATCGAACTGGGGGCGGAGCCGGCCGCACTGTCCAACGAAGGCGCCGGGGCCGTGCTGCTCGCCATCCGGAGCCGTGAGCTGGCGGTGATACAACGTCTGGTGGAACTCGGACTCGACCTGAACCTCGCGCCTCCCGCGCGCCCTACCGCNTTGCACACCGCCATCCGATTGGGCGAGGACGAGATCGTCGAGTATCTGGTCGACCACGGCGCCGATCTTGAGGCGCTGGACCACCACGGGCGTACGCCGCTCGAAGAAGCGGAATTCGAGGCCCCCACCCCCACCATCGAGTTGATGCGACGGCTCACGGCCGACCGACCCGAGAACGAGTCCCGGTAGAGGGTGTTACCTACTCGACGAATCGCACCTCGAACATCTTCGGCCACAGTTTGCCTGTGATGTAAAACGTCTCGGCCGTCGGGTGGCAGGCGATTCCGTTGAACAGATCGATGCCGACGCGCTCGGCGTCAGACAGCAGTCCGGACGCATCGATGTAATCGGTCACGCGACCGGTCGCGGGGTCGATCCGCACCAGAAACTCTTCCCCGTGGACATTGGCGTAGACCGCGCCATCGACACACTCGAGCTCGTTCAAGTTGCGCAGGGGTTGGCCGCGGAGCCGCACCGATTGCTCGCCGATCGATTCGAACGTGGTCGGGTCACGAAACGTCAACCGGTCGCTCCCGTTGCTCATGACCAGGCGGGTCCCGTCGTAGCAGAGCCCCCACCCCTCTCCGTCGTAACTGAACGTCTCACCCGGCGCGAACGAGTCGCGATCGTAGGTAAACGCCCGCTCCCTGGTGTAGGTGATCTGNAACAGGCGATCGTCGACCAAGGCCAGCCCTTCGGCCCAATACTCGGGGGCCANATCAAGGCGTTGTTGCACCTGCCCGGTCTGCGGGTCCAGCCGACGCAGGGTCGACGCCTGCCTCAGCCCGGCACTCTCGAACAAGCGGTCGTTCCACCAGACGAGGCCCTGGGTGTAGGCATCTCGCTCGTGCGGCAGCTCCCGCAGGACATCGACGCGCAGCGACCGCACGAACGGCTNCGCCCCAGACTCAGCCTGCGCGGCCTGTGGCGACGGCTCGACACGCCAGATCAAGACGGCGCTGAGGGCGACCGCCGCCAGGGCCGCCGGANAAGAGATGAACGCGGCGCGCGGGCGCTTCGATACGCGTCGGACCCGCCGCCTGCGCGTCATGATTCGCGTGGTGTGTGTCGTGAGACGCCGCACGACCGCCGGCGGCGGATCGCCTAGGGGGCCGTGAGGAGCTGACGCAGATACGCCACGCCTTCAGTGGCCGGACCGACCACCGGGGCCGAGTGCGCGTCCGCGCTGGCGGGGAGAATCCGCTCCATCGAGAATTGTGCGAAGACGATGGCGGTGTCGGCGTCGATGTCCCGGATCGCCTCGAGCACCAGTGTGTCGTGGCGTTCGCCGTCACCCCCGGTGAGCGCATCCAAAGCGCCGGCCACCGGGTGGCTGGACAGCACCACGGACACCCCACGCCGGGTGGCCTCGACCTCAATCGCCTCCGAGAGCAACGTGGCCGAGTCAGGTGCGGTGGAGAGGACGTGCAGTGGCTGGTCGCTCGCGAGGAGGAGCGCGCGCGCGATGATGCCGTCGAACGAGGTCGCCACCGGCATCGTCACGTTGTTTCGAGCCTGGATCGCGGCCTCCCCGAAAAATGACCCAGTCACGATGAGGCCGTCGGCTCCGGTGGTGGCGCTGTACTGGATCAGGCGGTCGATCCTCAAGGCAAGCTCGGCGTCGTCCGCCGTCCCCGCATTCCGATCAAGATACAGCGAGCCATCCAGCAGATGGGCCACGTCAGCGTCCGGCCACACGCGGTCGAAAGCGTCCTGGGTGGTCGGTATCGCGTTCGCCAGCGCGTGGAGCGCGCCGATCCGATAACGCCGCTGCACCGTCATGAGCGCCTACTCGCCGGACTTCTCGATGACTCGGGCGCCGCTCAGCGTCCCTTCCATCCCGTAGTTCCCTTCGTGGCAGGCGTACTCGAACATCGTGAGGTCGCTGCGACGCATCGGCAATTCGACCGTCCATGGCGCCGTCCAGGTGGTGGGGTCNGTGACCGTGAAGGTGTAGACGAGCGTGTCCTCATCCTGACGCTGGATCCGCTCGATCAGGTGGAGGTTGTCGCTCGAGCTGCGAAAGCTGGTCTCGCGCAGGAAGTTCTTGGTCTCCACCACGAGGGTGTCGCCCTCCCAATGTCCGCGTGACACGCCGGTCCACATCGGCACCGTGCCGTGGTCACTGCCGTCGAGCGGGATGATCCGCGCGTTGTGCACCATCTCGTTGAGCAGCACGACATGGTCGAGCGTCTGGAAGATCTGCACGTTCATGTTGTAGGCGGCCGGCAACATGGGTGGGCCGGAATTGAAGCCCGTGATGCACCGCTCGCCGAGCGGACGGTCCTCCGGACCCTCGGTCGGGCGCTGGTTGATTCTGACCCGCTCCGCCACCCGTTCGGCCCCCGCGGTTGTCAGCTCCGGGACCCGCCCGTNGGGCGGGTCGATGACCAGCGACGTCCGACGCGTCTCGACGACGGCCGTCCCCCGATCCCACCAGAAGTCGTTGTAGGCGAGGGCCAGGTCGCGGGTCTCACTGGTACCGTTCACCTGGCCTCGAGCGGTCGTCTCCTGCTTCTTGGCCTCACGGTCGAGGTCGGCATTGTTCGCCCGCACGCGTTCGGCGGCATACGCGGCCACTTCTTCTCCGGTCAGGAATGCCTTGTCAGCCAGTTCCTCCGGTCGTTCCAGCGGTGTGACGGTTCGGAAGTCCCAGACACCGCTCAGATCCGGCTGGCCGTCGGCGGTGCGCGGCGACGCCGCCCCACTGCTCGATTGAGCGAAGGCGGTCACGGACACGAGCAGAGCGGACGCCACACAGATGGCAAGGAGCGCACATGGTCGAATAGTCATGGTTCTAACCTCGTGAAAGTTGTCGAAAGATGGTACCACGAGCACGCGATTCGCCACCACGTCCAGGTGGTGAGTTAGGCGCCCGTTGCCGAACCCAACCCCACCGCTCAGTGCCACGCCACGATCTGTCCGAGATTGAACCCGTACAGGTAGACGATGCGATCGAACATGATGGGTACCCCGCCGCCGGAACGAATGATCCGGCTGAGCGGGGATTTCGATCCTCGAGGGCCGGGGAGCCCCGTGACGTGGTGCGCGGTCCCAGACGAGGCCTTGGGGCGAGCCATGTGCTGCGGCTAACGAACTGACACGACCATGACCGCATTCTCGATTCTCGATCTGTCTCCGATCCCCGAAGGCGGCGACGCTGCGGTGGCCCTCCGCAACACCGCCGACCTGGCCCAGCATGCGGAGCGATGGGGGTATCGACGGTTCTGGCTCGCCGAGCACCACAACATGCCGGGCATCGCCAGCGCCGCGACCGCCGTCGTTATCGGGCATGTGGCGGCGGCCACCTCGACGATTCGTGTAGGGGCCGGGGGCATCATGCTGCCCAACCACGCACCGCTGGTGATTGCGGAGCAATTCGGCACCCTGGCCACGTTGTTCCCCGGGCGTATCGACCTCGGACTCGGCCGCGCTCCTGGGACGGACCAGCAAACCAGTCATGCGCTCCGGCGAACCCTCGACGGCGATGTCGGTTCGTTCCCCCGCGATGTTGTCGAATTGCAGCGCTATTTCGCGGANGCGGAGCCGGGACAGCGGGTCAGGGCCGTGCCGGGCACCGGACTGGAGGTGCCGATCTGGATTCTCGGATCCAGCCTGTTTGGGGCGCAGCTTGCGGCGGTCTTGGGNCTCCCGTATGCGTTCGCCTCGCACTTCGCCCCGGCTGCGCTCATGCCGGCCATCGAGACGTATCGGTCGCAGTTCACACCGTCCGCCCAGCGATCCGAACCTTATGTGATGNTAGGGCTGAACGTCTTCGCGGCCGACACAGNAACGGAGGCNGCGCTGCTACGCACCTCGGTGCAGCAGTCGATCCTGCAATTGCGACGCGGCCANCCAACTCAATTACCGCCCCCGGTCGACGGCTTCGAAGCAGGTCTGTCAAGGGCGGAACGCCAGACGCTGAACCAGGTACAGACGTGCTCCGTCGTCGGCGCGCCGGACTCCATCCGGGCCGGAATCGACGAATTCGTCGAGCGGACCGGCGCGGACGAGGTCATGATCACGGCCCACATCTTCGACCATCAGGCTCGGCTACGCTCTCTCCAGATGACGGCTGACGCGCTGGCGCTCGAAGCCCGGGCTGAACCGTGACCCGTCCTTCCGTCACGGGCCGTCATCAGACTTGACCAGCGCCAGGGCGGCATTCGCGCCGTCGAGGGCGGCGCTCATGATGCCACCCGCATAGCCGGCGCCTTCACCAACCGGATAGAGGTTCGTGAAACCCGTGGCGCGCCGGGTGAGGCGATCGCGAGGGATACGGACCGGGCCGGAACTGCGCGACTCGAGGCCGACCAGCAGACCGGCGTCACCGGCAAAGCCCGGGAGACGGCGGTCGAAGGCGGCCAGGGCGCGTCTGATGGCCCGGGTAGCCAGTTCTGGCAGCAGCTGGTCGAGACGACCGGGCGCCACCCCGAACGGCCACGTCGAACGTCGCATGGTGGCCCCGCCAGCGGCTGTGGCGCTCGCCCGGCCGGCGAGGAAGTCGGCGGCCGTCTGCGCCGGCGCGGTGTAGTCACGGCCACCGGCGTCGAAGAATCGCTCTTCAAGCCCACGTTGAAACGCGACGCCGTCGAAGGCGCCCGCACCGAACTCTCGTGGACCCAGCGTGGTGACGATCGCGGCACTCGCCCAACGCGAAGAGTGCGTCGAATTGCTCATGCCGTTGGTGCACAACAGACCAGGCTCATTAATGGACGGCACGATGCGTCCGCCAGGACACATGCAAAACGAGTAGCCGGCCGGCAGACCGTCTCCGGCCTTGCAGACCAGGTTGTAGCTCGCCGCCCCAAGCTGGGGTGCCGCGGCGCCGTAACGACCGCGATCGATCAGCTCCTGGGGATGTTCGATGCGGACGCCGAGCTGGAACGGTTTGGACTCGAATGGCACACCCTGCTCTGCCAGCCGCGCCCAGGTGTCGCGCGCGCTGTGTCCCACCGCGAGCACCAGAGCGTCGCATCCGATCTCGCCTCCATTACTTCGCACGGCGCTTACCCGCCCGTCGACCAGCCGAAGCGACTCCACCCGCGTGTCGAAGCGGAAAACCGCGCCGAGCGCCTCCAGGCGCTGACGGAACGTCGGCAAGATACGGTGCAGCCGATCGGTGCCAATGTGAGCCAGGCTGTCGTACGCAATAGCGGCTGGCGCGCCGCAGGCGATCAGTTCCTCGAGCAGGGGCACCTCGAGTGGGTCGTCCACGCGCGTGTAAATCTTCCCGTCCGAGTAGGTGCCGGCGCCGCCCTCGCCGAAGAGCAGGTTGCGCTCCGGGTCGACCTCACGCGAGCGATGGAAACGAGCCACGGCGCGGCTGCGCTCGAGCACCACTGGGCCTCGCTCGAGCACCGTCACGCGCACTCCGTTCCGCGCCAGCACCAGCGCCGCGAAAAGCCCCGCCNGTCCCGCCCCGACGACGACCACGTGCGACCCGCGACGCCGGCGACCGCTCACCTCGATCGTGCCCCGCTTCGGCGCGAGTCGCGCGCGTCCGGCTTTCTCGGCCTGTGTCAACCCGCGGCTGCGGCGCGCGGCGTCCACCACGACATCGACGTGGCACACGAAACGCAGCCGCCGCTCTCCGCCGCGCCGACGCATGTCGAGTGCCTTGCGTGCGATGCGAAAGCCGCGTAGTTCACCNGCATCCAGTCCAAGNACGTTCGCCGCCCGCTCGCGNAGCCGCGCCTCCGGTTCGTCGAGAGCCAACTCNAGGCCCAGCANGCGCCAGGTTGCCNACTCCGATGGTTCACTCATAGCGCGGGGGTCTCCTCGGNTCCAAGTCGCGGACGTGCCGGCGCAGCCATCGAACGCGAAGCGTGTCCGGGTCCAGGTCGCACGGACGCGGGCGGAGTAAGATTCCACCCACGCGATCATGTGCTTCGAGCTGCGGCAGTNATAGACNCCNTGCTTCACGACNTNCGAGACGCCGTCCGGNCCCTCACCAGAAGCCCCGGTACTCGTCTTGGCCACGATGGCGCTCGGTATCGCAGCCACAGCCGCAGTCTACAGTGCCATCGACGGAGCGATCCTGCGTCCGCTTCCATTTCCAGAAGGCGACCGGTTTATCCGGTTCCCACGCCCGCGCACCGACGGCGAAGGGGACGACACATCGACCTCGGCCGGGACCCTGAGGGCCTTGCGAAAGACCGCAGCAGCGTCCGACGCGATCGAAGCCTGGAAACGCAGACATGTCGTGCTGGCGGCGCCGAGTCTCGGCTCGTGATGGTGGCACGGGCCGGTCCGAGGTTGCTCTCGCCAATCGGACAGCGGGTGACCCTGGATGGCCGGCCGTACCCGCTCACGCTGGCCACCGCGGTGCTCGTCGCCTCAGGGTTGTTCGCCACCTAGCTTCCGGCCCAACGCCACGCGAGTCTCGCCGGTGGTAGCGCTGCGGTCGGAGTGACATGTAAACCACATCGGATGGACGGGAAACTTCGCGCCACCACGGGGAGAAAGTGAATGAAACGTGTGCTTGCTGCCGTAGTCGTCGTGTCGGTCTCTGGCCTCACGGCCCTCGCACAGGACTCGGGGGCCCCGCCCGCAATCTACAAGCCGGGGACCGAGATCATGGTCGAACTGGACCAGGCCGCGGTATCGTCAGCATCCGCTGGCGGGTGGTCGGTGAGCGTCTCTCCAGGGGTCTCGGTGCGCCGACGCAGCAGCGCGGTCGCCCAGTTCGGCATCATCCACCCCTACAGCGTCGAGATCTACCGCATCCTGGCAGGCAGCGGCACATTCGTGACGGGTGGCGTACTCGAGCTGCCGCTGGCCGCCTCGACCAATCCCAACCTCATCAGGAGCGAACACGGAATCCGGGATGGGTTGGCTCGTCAGGTGCGCGAGGGCGACATCTTGGTGCTGCAGCCGGGAACGCCACACTGGTTCCGTAGCATCGACGGTGACTCGCTCACCTATATGGAGTCAAGGATCCAAATCACCACCCACCCCGTACAGTTTCAGCCCTAGGGTTCCTGTCGACGCGCCCGTGTCGCGCTCCGAAAACCGCCTTGGATGTCGCCGCGCCCGTGGGCGCCTCTCGGACGCGGAGTGGGGCTCTCGGGGTCCCCGCGTAGCGGTCGCGTGGGGTACAGGGCGGTGCCCCGGTGGCAGAGGTCCGGTGGGAGCGGGCATCTCGATCTGCGAAACATCGGAGACGAGCCGGGGGCAGTGCCGCCGCCGGCGGGGACCGTGCACGGGCGCGGAGTTTTAGCGCCGGGTCTGGAATCAGCCACGCGCCCGCTTTTCCCCGGGTGCCGGAAGCAGGCACTCCGTGAGCCCGCGCGAAACGCCCCGAGGGTGGTCAGAAAGCCAGACCCTCCGTTGAGAAGCCACCGAATGCCAGCTCACTGTCCCCCTCAAGGAGCGAAGGACGATGGGGGGGGCGCCCCATCGTCCTTCCCGTTCGGCTCGAGACTTAGTTGCTGAAGCCTGGAGCCCGAAGCTCGCGTCCTACGCCAACGCCGTCTCAAACAGGGCGAGCAGCCGGCTCCAGGCCCGTTCCGCCGACGCCTCGTGGTAGACGGCCGAATCCGGTGGGCACCAACCGTGCATCGTACCGGCGTAGACTTCGATCTCAGCCGGCAAACCCGCGGCCGCGTACGCCTCTCGCAGGGTTTCCTTGGCTTCCGGATTGCCTTCGTCGTCGTTGGCCGCCACACAATGCAGCATGTGGGCGGTGGTGTCGGGAATCAGGAGGTGTGGGCTATCCGGCGTATCCGTCGCCAACCCTCCGCCGTGGAACGTCCCGCCTGCGCCCATTCTGGTGGGCACTGCCGCCACCGTCCTCATGACCATCGGACCACCCATGCAATACCCGGTGGTGCCAATTTTGCGACTGGTGTCTACGGCAGCCTGCTGGTCCAAGAACGTCACAAACGCCCTGGCATCCGTGAAGTGGGTCTCCGGAGACAGATTCCCCATGAGACCAATCACCTTCTGACGCACTTCGGGCTGACCGAAGACTGCGCCGTCAGGGACCACCGGCGACCGTTCATCGCGATAGAACGGGTTGGCCACCAACACCGAGTAGCCGGATTCCGCCAGGCGTTTGCCCATCGCCCTGAACGCCGGTCGCAGCCCCAGAATATCCGGCCAGATGATCACCCCGGGATGCTGGCCTGCGGCTGGATGAACGAAGTAACAATCGGCGGTCCCGTCGGGCGTGGTCACGTCGACATCTGTCTCTGTCACCGCCTGCGCATTGGCCACCTGCGGAAGCATCATGGCCACACCGACCGCCGCGGAGGCCTTGCCAAACTCGCGCCGGGTCATACCGGAACGCCTGAGATATTCATCGACATCGGCTTGTGTATGTTCGTCGCACATGGTTCGCTCCTCGGGTTAGGATTTCCGCCTCTGCTCACGCAGCCAGTGATCGACGCCGACCAGACGCGTCGTCGATGTTCACGCCATCGGCCCGACCGACATCACCCAGTCTCGTCACGATGAGTTCCCAGGTTGGGGACGCTGTCGATCGTCCGACCCCTCGCGCCCACCGAGCCACACGTGGTGCATCATACGGGCCCGAGGAGCGATACGCACGCAGTATGGTGGCGGTCGGAGACAATCCACCACACTGGATCAGCCGGCGGATTGAAGAATCGT
>PAUN01000049.1 GCA_002712885.1 Acidobacteriota bacterium | reverse complement strand
GTCCTCCAAGAAAGTAAAAACCTACGGGTGTCCTCGAACGAGCGGCTCCGCTCAGTTCAGCCCCATCCCGATCACGAGTCCCATCGCGATCCCGACAGCCACGAAGATCGAACCCACCACGATGCCAACGGCGACATTGCCCTTGGCCAACTCGTCGTGCGCATCGAACGGGGTGAGCCGGTTGAACACCCGGAACGCCACTGCCATGGACACGATGGCGAGTGCAGCCCCCAGCATGGCGTAGGCGACGTTGAGCAGGATGATCGTCAGTTCCATTACCGTAGCACCTGCTTGATGCCGAAGATGCGGTCGATGTACATGAGCGTTTCGCTGCTGCGACGTCCCGTGACTTCCGGTAACCCTTGGGTGATCGACTCCCACACGGTGCCGTCCAACCCAAGCTCCACGGCGACGGCACGCGCCCGGCGGATGCTCGACCGTCCAGCATTGTAGGACCCGAACATGAACTTCAGCTGCTCGATGAGCGGCTGAACCGCCTCCCACGCCACGAAGTTCTGCCGGTCGTACCAGATCCCCGCCGCGATGTTCCAGCGTGGATGGTTGATGCGGCCTGTGATGGCCGGGTTCCGACGACGAATCTCCTCAAAGGTGGGCGGCATGATCTGCATTACACCGACGGCTCCACTCGGAGACCGTGCGTCCTCGTCGAGGGTGGACTCGGCTAGCGCCTGGGCCTTGAAATAATACCAGTCGAACCCGACACCGAAGAACCGCTTACTGTACTTAGAGAAATACTGGTCGTAGGTGGTCACCCGATTGTAGCGGGCGAACGCCTCCAGAGCATCCGGTGCAGCGGCGCGTTGTTGACCTTGCACAATCGCCACCGACGTCGTCGCGAGAATCCCGAGCGCCGCCACGACAGACCAACGATGCCGACCGAGCCGGAACCGCCGCGTGTTCATCCCGTCTCCTCCGCACGTTCCAGCTAACCTGGCTGCTTTGTCGCCGATTTCGTCACTTCGACAATCTTCCATTCGGCTTCCGTGACGATAGGAGACATTAGACCACCCGGGTTAACACAAGATCCACCCACGGCCCGCTCGCAGCAAGCGGATTATCGTCTCGACCACCTTGATAACCGCGCTGTGCCCCGTAGGTCATCGAGGCTCCTTCCGTTCCTCGACGAGGCGCGACACGGCCGTTGCAGTCGTCGAACGGGTGGACGGTTATAAACCACAAATGAGCCAGCGCAGCTCTGAGAACTGTGTCAGTCCTGCCCTCTGTCTCATTTGCCGCGTTGAGAAACCGGGACATCTCTTGCCGTAGAAGCTGGGCTAATCGTCTAATTGGTGGACGTAAGCAGGCGCCCGGCCTGCGACCCAAGCCGAACACCCAGATGAAACCGTTTACACTAGCGGCGGAGGTCTTGCACATGTCGCAGCGGTTCTTGGCTCTCGTTGTTCTTCTCGTGTTCGCGGCTCCGGGCGGCTGGCTCGACTCTGGGACGGTGATGGCCCAGACGCCGGCGGCCTCGTCGACTATCCCGAGAACCCAGGATGGGCACCCCGATCTGACGGGCGTTTATGACGTGGCGACGATGACGCCCGTCGACCGGCCGGCCGAATACGACGGCCGGCCCTTCCTCACCGACGAGGAGGTGGCCGCGATGGTGCAATACGAAGAGCAGCGAAATGTGCGCGATCTGGCGCCCCTCGAGGCTGACCGGACTGCGCCTCCGGTTGGCGGGGACACCTCGCCGACCAACTCCTACCTCGAGGGTCTGTTCCGGTTGGGTGGGGGGACCGTGGGCGGCTACAACCTGTTCTGGCTCAGTCCCGGCGAGCGTCCCGTGACCATTGACGGGCGGGCACGGACTTCGCTTGTCGTGGACCCTGAGAATGGCCGGGTGCCGCCGATGACACCGGAGGCGCGACAGCGTATGGCCGCACTGCTGGCGACCCGCGCCGCGCCAGACGCCGGCGAGAGCGCCGTAGGAGGGTCGAGCAGTCAGTACGACGCGGCTGACCGCCGGCCGCTCGCCGAGCGCTGCATCCTGGGCTTCGGCTCCACGTCAGGGCCCCCGACGCTGCCCAACTACTTCTACAACAACCTCAAGTTCATCGTGCAGACGGATGACTGGGTGTTGATCTACAACGAGATGGTTCACGACACCCGCATGATTCGCATTGGTGGCGAAAGCCTGCCGCCACACGTCAAGCAGTGGATGGGCAACTCGGTTGGCCACTGGGAGGGCGACACGCTGGTGGTCGAAACCAACAACTTCACCGACAAGACGCGTTTCCGCGGCTCGGGGGAGAGTCTGAAGGTCACCGAGCGCTTCACCCTGGCCGACGACGGGACCATCCTCTATCGATTCACGGTCGAGGACCCATCGACGTGGGAGAGCCCGTGGACGGGCGAGTATCCCTGGAACCCGACCCAGGACGAGATCTTCGAGTACGCCTGCCACGAGGGCAACTATGCGCTGGACACCGTGCTTCGCGGCGCTCGACGCGCCGATGCGGAGGCGCGTGAGAACGGTCGCTGAATCGATGCCCGGTCTCGCCGCATGACCAGAGTCCATCGGCGGCGGTCGGCGCGGTGTCTGCGTCTCTCGCTCCTGGTGGTGCTCTTCTTGACGACCGGCTTCGGGCAGGAGCCTGCCTTCACCCAGAGCGACTTCTGGTTTACGGACGAGTTGCAGCCGTACCGGGGGCTGGTCGACGCCCATCGCGCCGGGCGCGCCCGGGAGGCCATCCAGGGCGTACTCGCCTTGGACCCAGAGGTTATCCACGCGCTGATCGACCGGGTCCGTGACCCCGATGCCAGGCTGACTGGCACCGATGCCGAACCGGCCCTGAACGAACTGCTGTTCCGGGCCGCGGCCATGCTCCAGCTCGATGTGGCCGACAGTCTGTGGTCGCGCGGGCTCGAAGAGGCCGCGTCCGACTGGATCGAAGTGGCGGTGCGCTGGATCGAGCTCGGGGCACGCGACCCGGAGCCGGAGCAGTCGTTCCGGCGGCGATGGTATCTGGCGGTCACGCTGCTGGCGTTTGAGCGAGGCGGGTGGAGCGACGGTGTGACGTTCAGCGAGGTGGCGCTCGAGCGCGTGCCGGACGATGTGCCGCTCCTGATTGCCGCCGCGTGGCTCAACGAGGGCCTGGCGCTGGAACCGGTCATTCTGGACAACACGGGTCGGTCCCAGCTTCCCCAGCTTCAGGAGGGGAAGCGGTCGACATTGCGCGCCGCCGCTCGCCGCGCCGGGGCCGCGCTGGCTGTCTCTCCCGGCGCGACGGAAGCCGCGTTGCGACTCGCGCGCATCCGCATGCTGCTGGAGGAGGGAGAGTCAGTGCGGGAGCTATTGACCGACCTGGCAGACCGGGAGGATGTGGGGGTCGAGCATGCCTACGTTGCCCGTCTCCTGCTTGGCGACCTGCACCGGCACGCCGGCGAGCTCGATGCCGCCGAACAACGGTGGCGGGAGGCCGTCGACCTAATTCCGGACGGCCAGGCTGCCCGAATGGCGCTGGCGCGGCTGCTCCACACACGCGGCGATGTGAGCGGCGCGGCGCGCACGCTTGCGCCCACACTCGACCCTGCGGCCTCGTCCAGCGCGGGACGTGCCCCGTACAGTGCGGCGGCTCCGCGGGGTCGGCTCATCGCGGGGCTTCCCGATCCCTGGGTGGATTATCAACTGGGGGTCGGCGCTGGACCGGGTCTCCGTGAGGAGCTTCGTCTCGAGGTTCGTCCATGAGCGCGCATCTCCCACGTCGTCGTCACGCGTGGCGTCAGCGCGGACTGCTCGGCCTCCTGGCGGTTGCCGGATTGAGCGTGACGCTCCCGGCCCAGACGTTCAGGAGCGGGGTGGACGCGGTCATGGTCGACGTCCTCGTGACCCGCGGCGGTCGCCCGGTGGACGGACTCTCCGCCGATGACTTCACCGTCACGGACAACGGCGTGCGCCAACGGATCGAGACCGTGCTGCTCGAAGACGCGCCGATCACGCTGTTGCTCGTCCTCGATATCAGCGGCAGCGTCGGCGGGTCTGGGCTCGACCGGCTCCGGGCCGCGGCGCTGGCTGCCGGTGACGCCCTGGGACCGGACGACCGGGTCGGGCTGGTGACCTTCTCGGACACGGTGCACCTGGCGGTCGAGCCGCCCGCCCCGCCCGAGCAACTGCCGCTGGCCGTCGGCCGCGTTCGCGCGGGTGGCGCGACCGCGCTGTACGACGCGACATTCGCGGCGCTGACCTTGCGGGCGCAGACCGGGCAGCGCACCGTGATGCTCGTCTTCAGTGACGGCAACGATAGCGTGAGCTGGCTCGATCCGCGCGATGTCCTGGACACCGCCCAGCGCAGCGATATGGTCGTGTACGCCGTCACCCTCGACCGCGACCGACGAGTCACCCTCATGAACCGGCAACATCGTGACCTGACCCGACAGTGGTTCCCGGTCGAGCCACAACTCTTCCGCCGTGCGTATCTGTCGTGGCTGGCGGAGGACACCGGCGGCTCGCTTTTTGCCGCCTACGACGTTGACCGATTGCCCGAGGCGTTCGCGCGGGTTGTCAGTGAGTTCCGCACCCGCTACGTACTGGCGTATTCGCCCACGGGGGTCGACGCCGGCGGTTGGCACGACCTTGACGTGCAGGTCAGGGGCCGCGGGCGTCGCGTGCAGGCGCGCCGCGGATACCAACGCTAACAGTCCGTCGAAGACAGCGGCACGTGCACGAGTGTGCGTGTCGTGTCCGTGCGATGGCCCGGCGATGTCGCTACTGGTCGTTGCTTTGCTGCAAGAAACGACTGGCTTCCTGATAGCCCGGCAACTGGTCCCGCCCACTCCAGTTCGAGCGCAGTTTTTCGTATTGCGCGGTCGCGGTCACGCGGTCGCCGCTGGCGGCCGCCGCGCGTGCGAGGCCCAGCAGCGACCGGGCGCGGCCCGGCATCCGCTCGAGTGAGGTCTTGAACCGCGTCACCGCCTCGGCCGGCCGGTCGAGCTCGAGCAGAATCTCGCCGTAGAGCTCGTAGGGCGGTTTGACCGGGCTTGCGGCGCCGTTGGGCAGCCGCATGCCGACCACGAACTCCATCGCTTCGTCCATCAAGGCCACCGCGAGGTCGCCTTGTCCACGGGCCAGCCGCACCATCGCCGACACCTCGCGGTACATGATCTCGTTCGCCGCACCGCCGCTCTCGGCCAGCGCCTCCAGACGCGCCTCGGCCTGTGCCGCGGTCGCCAGGTCGCCGGTCTTGACGGCACTGATACCCGTGGCCAGCAGCTCCGCCGCCGGCGAGTCGTCCGTTACCGGCAACACCTTCCACTCTTCGGTCTCCACGACATAGCGGGCGTTCAGCAACGGCAGGGTGCTGGCCGCACGCGCCTGACCGTCGCTCTCACGATGGACCATTTCCAGACGCTCGATCCAGGTTCGGGCCTTGGCGTAGTCGCCGAGCTGCAGGTCGCCATACTGCCCCCAGTCGAGTGGGTGGACCGTGTCACCCACACTGTCGCCGGGCTCCCACAGGTCGCGCGCGACGTCGTAGGCGATCTGGTTGTGGTCCGAGACGTAATCCCACATCCCGTGTTGGATGAAGATGTGTGTAGGCATGTGCCGGGCGTGCGCCACCGACGGTGCGATCTCCGCATAGCGCAACGCGGCCGGCAGCGCCAGCGGCGCGTGAATCGGGTCGTCGAACGCGTGAATCGTGTAGTGCGGCGCCCCCGGGTGGTTCGGGTTCCGCTGGAACACCGGTACCGCCAGCGAGCCGGCCAGTATCTCGTATCTGAAGCTCCGGTCGTCCAGTGCGCGCGCCCCGCTCAGCGTCGCCACGGCGGCAAACGTGGCCACCTCGTCGTCGTTCGGAAATCGTTCCGCGAGCCGCAGCATCGCCTCCATATAGGCGACCCGTCGGTCGTTGTACTCACCCTCGCCCCAGAGTGTCTCGACCGCGTCGAGGAAGACCTTTTCTCGGGCGGTCGGCGCTTTGGCGCTCCGCTCCTCCCGGGTCGCGCCCAGACGTTGCAGCACGGCCCGGGGGCTTTCGTCATCGGGGTTGCCGAACAGCGGGTGGTTGTAGCAGAGCGTTTCACCCCAGTACGCCATGGCGAAATCAGGGTCGAGCTGCTGTGCCGCCTGGAACTCCACGATCGCCTGTTTCCAGCCGAAGCTGTGCAGGATGGCGACCCCCCGGAGGAAGTGCTGCTGGGCCTCGGGGGCGCCGGACGTGGGGAAGTTGAGCGAGCCAACACTGTCGAACTGTGCCTGGGCGGGGGCCCCGGCGAACAACAGCGTGAGGGCGGCGGCGACGACCAGCAGTCGTTTCATCTGAGTACTCCTTGGGCGCGGATGACGAGTCCAGCTCATCGCGATGTGTTCGAACGGCCGCGCAGGCCGGTGGGACCGGGCCGAAGTTCCAAGAATAGTCGCAAGCCCGTCATGCCGGCAAGAGGAGGCCGTCCCGAATAGCCCTAGGAGATTGCTGAAAAGCCCGGTGAGAGGGTTTTCTGGCAAGCCGTTCGTCTGGCAAGGCCCTAGGAGGGAGCAGGCAGGCGGCCTGTGACCGACGAAGCAACGCCGCCAGGCGGACGGATCGCCAAGAAACCTAGGGGCGCGGACCTATCACGACCCGGGCGAGGCTCCTCGGGTCAGCCTCCAGCTCGACATCTCCCTCCGGCATCCCGCCGACCGACAGCATGTAGGCCATCACATCGACGTTCTCCTGATCCGTCAGTGAGTTCGGGTTGTCCTCTGGCATGGTGGCTCGGGTGTAGGCGAACAGGGTGGCGAGCGACCGTCCGTCCCAGATGCGGAGGAAGCGTGCCCGCGCCAACGGCGGGGCAGACCGCATATCCGGATCGTCGGGAGCGCCATTCAGCCGGTGGCCGTGACAGAACGCACAGGCACCTGTGTACACCGCCTCCCCGCGGGTGGCTTGGGTCTCCGTGAAGACGCCGTCCCACACGGANGCCATCGAGTCGGTGTCCTCCAAGCCCTCGAGCCCCGCCGTCACCTCTTCTGTGGTCACCCCACCGAAGTCATTTGCCCAAGCATTGCGGATGTACTGCGCCAGCGATGCAATGTCTTCCGCGGTCAGGGAGGGAAACGGAGGCATGCGGCTCGTGCCGGTGGTGATACTCCGGACGATCCGCGCCGCGTTCCCGAGCTGGTCATTGCCGTTCAACGCGGGGAACGTCGGCGGGTTGCCGGCGCCTGAGTCCTGGTGACAGAGCGCGCAGTGCTGTTGGTAAAGTTGCGGCCCTGGCTCGGATCCCGGCTGCGCGATGGCCGCCGGTGCGATGACGCACGCGAGACCGACCGCACCGGTCAGAAGCTTCAACATCAGTGGTTGCGGTCCCAGGTGTTGGCCGGTCTGGCGTCAGATCCAGATGTCCGTATCGGAGAGTTCCCGGTCAACCGCGAGATCGGCCCGTATGGTGACGTCGGCCTTCAGGTCACAGTCGCGGCGGAATGGAAAATACTGCTTTCCGGAAACAAAGAGGGTGTACGCACCCCCGGGCACTCTCACCTGCGCCACCCCCTGCTCGTCGGTGAGGGTCTTGTAAGGGTGAACGACGACCTTGGCCCCTTCGACCGGCGTCTGACGGTCCGCGTCTACGGCGACGACCGTCAGGAGGCACTCGGGGGTGGGAACGGCTCGCACGCCAAAACGGGCGACACCCTCGGCATGCGGAATGTCCAGGGCGTTCGCCGGTGCCGTGGCCTCCCAGGTATAGAGCCCCTCCGTGTCCGGGGCGTTCAGCTCGANCTGCGCATAGTGGAGCCCGGCGGTGTCGGGCCATGGCTCGCGGCCCGTCGTGGCCGACGCCCGCGGTGTTCCGTCGTGGTCACGCACCACGACCGCCCACCCGTCGGGTCGGCACGCCGACGAGCATTTGACTCCCACTTTCAGCGTGAAGGTCTCGCCGCATTCGATGGTCGCCGGCACGTCCCACACCACCACCCGCGTGTCGTGCGGNTGGNNCTNGNCCGTGGTCTCNGCGTCTTCAGCCATATGCGCGGCTAGCTGGACGGCTCTTCGACGGCATGGGTGCCGGCGATGTAGCCGTGGACATGACCTTTGCCCAGACCGTGCTTGTTGAACCCTCCCACCGCCTCGCCTCCCGCGTAGAGACCGGGAATGACCTGGCCCTGCATGTCCACGACCTGCTGTCGGCCGTTGACCCGGAGGCCGCCGTAGGAGTCGTGCCAGATCACCATGATCGAGAGCCCATAGAACGGTGGCGTCATGACGGGACTCATCGGAGCCTCCGCTTCGCGCTCGAATTCAGGATCGGCGCCGGCCTCGACGTAGCCGTTCCAGGTGGCCACGGTCTCGGCCAGGTAGCGCAGCGGCATCCGCTGGAACTCATGGCCCGCGTGCATCTGTTCGGCCAGATCTTCGATGGTGTCGGCTCGGAAGAAGTAGCCGTTGTCTGAGACGAAGGGGTAGCGCAGCTCCCACCCATTCCGCTCGACCGCAGCCTGATCGAAGACCGCCCAGAGCGGTCCCGAGTAGTAGTCCGGCGCCTCAGACCCCTCGTTCATCGCCAGCGCGGCATCGAGGCCGTGGTCGTAGTTGTACATCTCGCGGACCCACTCCTTGCGGCAATTGCGCCAGTCGAGCGGCGTGTGGGCGAGGCCCCGCCCCGGAGCGCCACCGTCGCCCGGGTACGCGCTGGGACCGGGCCGTCGCGGCAGACGGACCTCGTTGAAGAACCGTTTCCCGACCTGGTTCACGGCGATGAGTTCTTCGAAGCCCGCGTTGCCGACATTGAATCCGGAGGAACCGCGGAAATCGAACGTCGGATGACCCGGCATCATGCCGGTATAGGCATCGCGGGTCCCGAGGCGCGTCGAAATGTGGAACGTGGTGAAGTACGAGAGGTTCTGCTGCATCCCNGCCAGGTTNGCGCCGACCCGCAGGCCNGCGATGAGCGCNGANCCGTCCTGACCCCCAGGGCCGAGCAGNGTCTGACCACTGGTCGGGAAGGCNGGCTCCCGCAAGGCGGGGTAGAACATGCTGCGCACTTCGGGGTTGCCCGCATGACCGCCGCTGGCGAGGATGACGGCCTGGCGGGCCCGCACCGTCACCGTCTCCCGGCGCTCGTCGACATTGCCGTTCTGCCACAGGCTTTGCAGGAGCTCGCCGGTCTCGGGGTGCTGCCGCGGCGAATAGTGCGCCGTGATACCGAGGACCCGGCCCGAGAAGGGTTCCTCACGCACGATCTCGTCGAAACGCCGATGCAGCATGAACTCGACGCCCTTTTCCCTTGCCGAGAACTCCAGCGACCGGGAGAGGGCCGCACCATTCGCCACGGCGTTGGGTCCCACTGAGCGGCTCGCGTTGTTCATCTGGACGGGGGCAAACGCACTCGAGCGCTCACGATCGGCGACGCCCGCGTCCTCGGCCGTGATGGTTCCCGCCTTGATGTCGGTCTTGTCGCCCAGCATGAGAAAGCAGGTCGCCAACCGCGCGCGCGACAAGCCGCCTCCGCCATGCGTGCCGCGGACCCTCGAGAACCGGACGTAGTTGTCGATCAGAAACTGCCGGGTCGCCGGACAGTTCTCGGCCCACGCCCGCGCGAGCTCCCGTTCGTTGTAGCGGTACGGGCTTTGGCCCTTGGGGTCGACGACCGACCAGTCGGTGATGTCCGTGAAGAGCAGGTCGATGCTGTCGTCGAGCTCCTCGGGGTCCTCGGCGGGGTCTACGGTGACGAGGCCCTCCCGGTCTCGCTCGCCCTTCATGTCTCGCAGCTGTACCGGGTCGCCCCCGCCGAGCGACATCCGGCCCGCGCTGTGCAGCATCCGGCCGCCGAGGTCGAAGTTCTGATCGACCACCAGCACGCTGGCCCCCAGATCCTTGGCACNAATCGCGGCGGTCAGGCCCGCACACCCACCGCCGGCGATCACNATATCGACGTCGTAGTCCCAGGCCGTCGGCTGGGCGCCGGTCTCGGAGCCCCGCGCTTGCACCGCGTCCGACCCCAACAGCGCGCCAGAACCCAGCCCGGCGGCTACTCCGGTCTTGACGAAATCTCGCCGATTCAGACCCTTCTCTGTCTCGAGCTTCGGCTCGTGGTCGGGATGGTCGCCTTTTGTCGACATGTCTGTTTCTCTCCGCACCGCCCGCCACGACACACGCCTGACCGAGTCAGCCGGCCGTCCACAGCCGTGACGCTCGACCACCCTAGCGCGGGACGCGGCGCTCCTGCAAACGCGTTCCGGTATTAGCGGCGCTCGGCCTCTCCGGTCATGGGGACGAACAGCACCGGCAGCAGGTTCCGCCGGGTGACCCCGTCGTCGTCGCGGGTGATCAGGGTCAGCGACTGTCGGTCTTGTCCCACCGGAATCACCATGCGGCCTCCTGGCGCCAGTTGGGCGAGGAGCGGCGCGGGCACGTGGTCCGGGGCCGCGGTGACGATGATGGCGTCGAACGGGGCCGCGTCAGGCCAGCCCTGGTATCCGTCACCCACCCTGGTCTCGACATTCGCGTGGCCCAGGTCGGCCAGTGTCTCGNGGGCGCGCGCCGCCAACTCGGGCACGATCTCGATGGAGTAGACCTGTGACGCCAGCTCGGCGAGGACGGCCGTCTGATAGCCCGAACCGGTGCCGATCTCCAGCACCCGTGTGTCCTCGGTCAGCTGGAGCGCCTGGGTCATGAAGGCCACGATGTAGGGCTGCGAAATGGTCTGTCGATAGCCGATCGGGAGCGGCCGGTCCTCGTAGGCCGCGGCTCGCTGNGTGGCCGGCACGAAGCGATCGCGGGGTACCCGGCGTATCGCGTCAATCACCCGGGGGTCGGTGATGTCGCGAGCCATCAGCTGCTGCTCGACCATGTCCAAACGCTCGGGCCTCCGTTCCGCGCGGGGTTGCCGGGGGCGGCGCTCCGGTGCCCCGGCGGTCGCGGCGATATCGACCGACGGGGCGTGGCCGGCGGCCCACAAGAGTCCGAGTAGCGCGGCCGCGACCGTCCGGCCGAGCCGCGCCCACAGGTATTGACCCCGTCCCACACCTCTATGCATGCTCTCTGTGCTCACCGTCCACGAGCCACGGGCTGTGCACAGAGTCTACGACAGAGGCGCGTTTGATCTGTTTCTTGGCGGCTGAGCAAGCTCGGGACTGAGTACTCGCCTTGACCTGGATTCTCAGGAAGGGCATTCTCGACGCGACGTGTTCGGCAAGGTTCGGGACGGTCTTACAAACGGAGAGAGCAGCCAATGAAACAAGCACTAGTCAAGACGCTAACCTGTGTAGCCGTCGCTGCGCTGTGTGGCACGCCCCAAGCCGTTCTGGCCCAGGAGGGCACTCGACTCAACAAGCTGATCGAGCTGTTTGAGAACGACCAGTCCGCATTCGGCGTCTTGTCGTTCGACTACTCCTTGAACAATGCCCGCGCGATGGCGACCTCCGGTCTCGATTTCGTATTCATCGACATGGAGCACGCGCCATTCGACGTCGAGCGGTTGCGGCTGTTTTTGCTCGGCATGACCAACAAGCGAGCGATCAACGAGAGCGGCACCCTGCAACCGGACGTGGTGCCATTCGTGCGCATTCCCGCCGCGGGCGGGGCGGAGGAATTGATCGCGCAAGCCAAGCAGGTATTGGACGTCGGTGTATTCGGCATCTTCTTTCCGGCGATTCACACGCGGGAAGATGCCGAGCTGGCGGTGAGAGCGACGCGCTACCCGCAACTCACTGGCGCGGCGGACTATGAACCGCCGGGCCTGCGCGGTCGCAATCCCTCCAACGCGCAGTGGTACTGGGGCATTCGTGACTATCACGCGAAGGCGGATGTCTGGCCACTCGACCGGCAGGGCGAGCTGCTGTCAATGATGTTCATCGAATCGACCGAAGGCGTGGAGAACATCGATGACATCGTGACGGTCCCTGGGCTGGGTGCCATCTTCATTGGCCCGTCCGACCTGAGCACGTCGATGGGTTTCGCGAGTCCGGCGGCTCCCGAAGTCGAAGCGGCGATCCAGACGGTGCTGCGGGCCTGTCTCGACAACGATGTCCCCTGCGCCATCACCACCGGTGCGGGTTCCGTGCAGCAGCGGATCAATGAAGGCTTCCGCTTTGTCACGGTCGGTGCCGATGGAGGTCTCAACGCCGGTGCGAGCAATGCACTGCGGCTGGGGCGGGAGGCAGCCGGTCGCGACTAGTTGCTTCAGTCTGCGACCAGACGTCCTGCGCCCCTGCACACTCGGCGTCGCGGTTGATGGCTACTCGTAATCCTCGGCCGCGAGCGACAGCCGCACGACCTCCACGTCGTTCCGCGAGACGACGTGGCGGTTCGCGAACGCCGGGTGCGCCCACAGCACCGCGCGGTCGTCCCAACGACCAGAGGCTCCACCGCGGGTGCGGGTGGTCGGCTTTAGCAACAGTGTCCGGTCGACCTCTTCGTACCCGGCCCGCGTGAATCGGGCGATGATCAGCTCGCCCGTCTCGTTGGTGACGAACCAGCGGTCACCGTTCTGGACCAGGTACGAATTCGCCCAGCGCTCGTTCGGCGTCAGTCGGTCGGTCGACCAGAGTCGCGTGCCGGTCGCCGCGTCGACGCCGCGGAACTCACCGTAGCTGCTGAGACCGTAGATGGTGTCGCCCGAGACCACCGGCGTCGACAGCGTCGCCCCCTGCGGCGGACGGTCGGTGCGGTTGGGGTTCGCGCCGTCCCAGAGCAGGCGCGCCTCTGGCCGGTCGGGATTGAGGGCCAGCATCAGACCGCCGTTCTCCACTTGCGTGACGAGCAGATACCTCCCGCTCCTCACGGGTGATCCGATCGTCAATCCGCTTGGGACCGAGAAGTCGTGCTGCCACCAGATGGCCCCAGTGGCCGGATTGACCGACGTCACTGCCGCTGCGTGCCAGACAATCAACTGCCGCACCCCGCCGGCGGTAATCACGATCGGCGAGGAGTAGCCCGGTTCCGACGTCGTCTCGATCGCGCGCCACGCCTCCGCGCCGGTCGCCGTGTCGAACGCCACCACCATCGCATCCGGCTCACCGCCGAGCACGACGATCAGGTGGTCGCCCTCGACCAGCGGCGACTGAGACACGCCGAAGACCGGCACGGTTACCCCGAAGTCGGCGACGGTGTCGACTCGCCAGGTCAGGTCCCCCGTCGCGGTCTCGAAGCACGACAGCATGCCGGCTGCGCCCAGGATGTAGACCTGGTCACCATTCACCGTGGGCGTGGCCCGCGGACCGGTCGCAAACTTGNCGTTGATGTTGCGGTAGGTCGCCGGCCATTCCCGCGTCCAGAGCTGCGCGCCGCTCGCCTCATCGAGTACGACGAGCCGCTCGTGGCCGTCCAAAGTTCGGCTCCCGGGGGTCTCCTGGTAGTCGAGGACGAAGACGCGACCGTCCGCAACGGCCGGCCCGGCGAAGCCGCCGCGCACCGGCGCCCGCCATTTCACGATCAGGCCGTCGTCGGCGAAGCGCTCGACGAGGCCGGTGTCACGCCAGACCGCGTCCCGGTCCATGCCGCGCCACTGCGGCCAGTCCTCTGCGTCGAGCGCGAGCGTGGCCAGCGCGATGACGGCGCACGTGATGGCCGCGGCCATCCGGGCCGGGAGGTGGCGGTCAGACATCGGCTACTCCAAGGTTCGCGCGAAACCTGTGCGGGGAGGCGCTACGGGGTTGGCGTCCGCGCCTCGAGCTCCTCGAACCAGTTGTGGACGAACATGATGGACGACGGCAGAGACCTCATACACTGGGCCCGCGTCGGGAGTGTGCCATGTCCGTTCAGCGTCGCTGGATTATATCGGCTGTGCCGTCTACAGCACGGGGGAACGAGCACATGAACCAACTTGGACTTGAGATTACGTTGCTGTCTCTTATCGATATGTGTTTGCGCGCCCAGGGATCGTGCACGGTGAGCACCAGGCAATGGCCCGCATACAGGACGATACCGCCGGCGGTACACAGATAGGCGGCCGTGGCCAGTGAGCCGATCACGTTGAGAACGGTCATGCTGAACTCCACCCCGACCTATCCCCACAACTTGCGATTGAATGGTTCGACGCGACCATGGTCGTACACCAATGGATGGTCGCAATCTTCTGCCTGCAAGAGCGGCCCGTCGATGTCGACATACTTGCAATGCTGCGCGATTACAAAGGCCGGCGCCATGGCCAGCGACGACCCGAGCATGTTTCCGACCATGAGGTCGAAACCCATGGCGAGCGCCTGTTCGGTAAGTGCGACGGCCTCCGTGAGTCCGCCAGTCTTGTCGAGCTTGATATTGATGAGCTGGTACAGGCCGTCCAGCCGGTCAAGATCTGCCCGCGAATCGCAGGATTCGTCGGCGCACAGTGGAAGCAGTGACTCGTAACCGCGAAGCGCCTCGTCGTCGTCCGTGGCCAGAGGCTGCTCGATCATCTCGACCCCCAGGGCCTTGAGCCTTGCCGAATACGTGTCGAGATCGTCGACCGTCCACGCCTGGTTGGCGTCGAGCACGATGGCGGCCTCGGGTGTACCTCGTCGAATGGCGGTAATCTGCTCGATGGGGTCGCCGATACCCACTTTCACCTTGAGAATCGGAAAATCACGGTGCTCGGCCGCGTCTTGTGCCATCTGCTCCGGCGACGCGAGGCCCACCGTGTAGACGGTGGTCACCGCGTG
Source organism: Acidobacteriota bacterium (assembly GCA_002712885.1). Classification (GTDB taxonomy): domain Bacteria; phylum Acidobacteriota; class Vicinamibacteria; order Vicinamibacterales; family UBA8438; genus UBA8438. The sequence goes on along the minus strand of PAUN01000049.1, from coordinate 16,876 downwards.
CGGTTGCCAGTCGAGCATGCGCCACACGGTTTGCCCGGACTGCTTCGCTTCGAGGTCCCAGAGCGCGCAGTCCACGGCGTTACGCGCGCCGCCGGGCGACATGATCCGCTGCAGCTCGTCGCGGCCGATGCCCGAGGCAATTTGTGGCACGACCGCCTCGATTTGCGCTGCGATGGATGCTGCGCTTTCGCCTTTATAGGTCACCCCGGCTGCCTCGCCCATTCCCGCGTGCGTGCCATCCCAGATGCGGCAGATCAGTGTGTCGGCATGCGTATGTTCCTCACGCGAGATCTTGAACGGTTTTCGCAAGGGCCAGCTCTTCACTTCGAGCGCGGTGTCGTATCGCACGGTGTCCCCGGTTAGAAGTGCTCGTCCAGATAGTCAACGATGGGTGCAACGCCGGTCGCGACCGGGTCCACACATGGCAACCCCGTCAATGCCGAGAGGTCGCGCAGGCAGGTCTCCCGTTCCTCCGCCTGCAGTGCGGAGGCATTGATACAGACACCGACGCAGCGGATGCCGGCGTTGGTTACGCTACCGCACACGATCGTATGTTCGATCAGGTGCGGAATGCTCGGCAGGAGGCAGTCGGGAAACGCGGCGACGTATTCCCGCCCGGCCTCGTGGCACACGACAAATGCGTCCGGCTGCGATCCGTGCAGAAGCCCGAGCGTGACCGCGGCGTAGCCAGGGTGAAATAGTCCGCCCTGGCCCTCGATCACGTCCCAGTGGTCGGCCGCGTTATCGGGCGACAGCACTTCGGCCGCACCGGATACGAAATCGGACACGACGGCGTCGATCGGAATGCCGCCGCCCGCGATCATGATGCCGGTCTGACCGGTGGCCCTGAAATCCGCCTTCCAGCCGCGGGCGGTCATCTCCTGGGTAATCGAGAGCGCCGAAAATTTCTTTCCGACCACACAGTCGGTGCCCACTGTCAGCAGGCGTTTGCCGGTCCGCTTTGCGCCGGTGCCAACCGGCAGGTCGGCCGGCGGCGACCGCACATCGATCAAATGGACACCGATGCTCTTTGCGGCAGACGCCAGCCCCGGCACGGCCGACAACGACGAGTGGGTGCCGGCACACACGTCGAGTCCCGCGGCCGCTGCCTCGAACAATGGCGCAACCCAGTGCGCTGGAATGGTCCCGCCGACGCCGGCCACGCCCCAGATCATCGTCGCCGCACCAGCCGCTTTGGCCTCGGCGGGGGTCATGTCCGGAAGACCCAGATCGACACCGGAGCCGGGCAGACGATACTGGCCGGTACACAGCGCCGGGCGCCAGTGGGCTATCCCAACGCCAGTCTTGGCGTGCAGCCTGTCCGGCTCATCGCCAAGAAAAATAAGGTAGGGAGCTCTGATCCGTATCCGCATTCGAGCCTTGCAGTGTAGTGACAACGCCGTGAACAGCGCTAGGGCCGAACGCCGGTGCATGGGGCGTCGAGACGGACGCCGCCTAGTAGGCGAGTCGACGCCCGCACATTGTAAGATGACGGACTTGCTCATCGTCCAAGATGACAACCTGGAGGGACTCGTGACACTTCTCATTGGACGTTTAGCCCCTACCATCACTGTGGCGGCGCTCCTGACAATCGTCGCTCCGGCCAGGGCCCAGTATGGCGCCATCGATGGCGAGTGGCGGAGCTATGCCGGCGACAACGGCAGCACCAAATACTCGCCGTTGGACCAGGTCGATGCCGACAACTTCTCGCGCCTCGAGATCGCCTGGCGCGTTCCGACCCCGGACGCGCGACTCGATCTGGAGGCCATCACCGAGGAGCTGGCGCGTCGCGGCCGATTGGGTGAGATGCCCGGCGGCAGCAGCAATCCCGACTATGGCGTATCACTCCGGCTCTTCAAGGCGACGCCGCTCATGGTTGGCGGGCTGGTGTTCGTGCCGACCCCACTCAGCTTGGGCGCCGCGTATGACGCGGGGACCGGCGAGGAGCGGTGGGTGCACGACCCGGAGAGCTATCTCGACGGTCCGCCGGCCTCGCGGGCCAACATGCGCGGAGCGGCGTACTGGACCGACGGGAATGTCGAGCGGGTCTATTGGGGCACCACCGACGGCTATCTGGTGAGCGTCGACGCGCGCACCGGCGAACCGGCGGTCGAGTTCGGTGACAACGGACGCGTCGACCTGTTCACAGGCGTGCCGCGCGCCGAACGGGGCACCTACGACCACCGCGGTCGCCACTGGATCTCGGTCACCTCACCACCGATCGTCTCCAACGGAGTGGTGGTCACCCCCGTCACCATTTCCGACTATTCGATTGCGAAGGAGGCGCCGCCGGGGTGGGTGAAAGGCATCGATGCGATCACCGGGGACCTGAGATGGGTCTTTCGCACCGTGCCGCGGGGCGACGATTTTGGGGCGGAGACTTGGGGCAACGAGTCGTGGCGCTACTCTGGCAACACCAATGTGTGGGCCGCGATGAGCGCCGACGACGAGTTGGGCTATGTGTATCTGCCGACCAGCACGCCAACCAGCGATTACTACGGCGGTCACCGGCCCGGCGACAATCTCTTCGCCGAGAGTATCGTCGCGGTCGATATCCGGACCGGCGAGCGTAAGTGGCACTTCCAGGCCGTGCACCACGGCGTCTGGGACTATGACTTTCCGACCCACTCCAACCTGGTCNACGTCACCGTCGACGGCCGCGAGGTCAAGGCGCTCGCGCAGGTGAGCAAGCAAGGATTCACCTACGTTTTCGATCGCGAGACCGGCGAGCCGGTCTGGCCGATCGAGGAGCGCCCGGTGGAGACCGACACCAACCTGGAGGGCGAGGTGCTGTCGGCGACCCAGCCGTTTCCCACCAAGCCGCCGCCCTTCGAATATCAGGGTATCTCGATCGACGACTTGGTCGATTTCACCCCGGAGATCCGGGCAATGGCAGTCGATGCGGTCAAGGACTTCCGACTCGGGCCGCTGTTCACGCCTCCGATGAACACCATCGAGGGCGGTATCCAGGGCACCATTCAGCGTCCCGCGATTGACGGCGGCGCCAATCTGCAAGGGTCGGGTGTCGACCCCGAGACCGGCCTGCTCTACGTGCCCTCCAATAACTCGTTCTCCGTTCTGAAGTACTACACGCCGGACCCAGACGCGGGGGGCAACCTTCGGTACTCGCAGAGCGCGTTCGGCAGCGGCCGACAGCCCAGGCTGCCCCAGGGGCTGCCGCTGTTCAAGCCGCCCTACTCACGCATGACGGCCATCGATCTGAACGCGGGCGACACAGCGTGGATGCAGCCCAACGGCAACGGCGACCGCTATCGCAATCATCCACAGCTCCGCGACCTCAACCTGCCACCGCTCGGCGGTGATGGACGCGGTGGCCCGGTGATCACGAAAACGCTGTTGATCAGCGCCTTGACGGCCGGCGGTAGCGACGGCGGGCCTCGCCTGATCGCGCGTGACAAGGCTACCGGCGAGGTGGTCGGGTCGGTCGACTTACCGGCCGGCGCGCTTGGAACCCCGATGACCTACCTGCACGGTGGACGGCAGTTCGTCGGCCTGACCATCGGCGGCGAGACGCCCGAGCTCATTGCCCTGGCCGTGCCAGAAGGACGGTAAAGATGGCAGCACCGAGGTGGGCGCCAACATGACAGTGGCCTGGACTCCTCGGGAGCCGTGTCCCATGTGTGACCTCAGCGTCGCGGTCACCGGGGCGAACAGCTCCGTGGGTACGGCACTGCTGACCCGTTTGCTTGGCCAGGGCGACATTCGCGTCGTGGCCGGGGTGCGCTCCATCAAGGCGCTGGAGGGACTCCCTCGTTCACCCCGACTGATCCCCGCGGTCATCGACTACGACCGGCCCGAGAGCCTAACCGCCGCGCTGCGCGACGTCGACTGCGTCGTGCATCTTGCTGGCGTTCTCTTCGAGAGCAAGGCCACCGACTATCAGACCGCCAACGTGGNCACGACCCGGGCGCTCGTCGCTGCGGCGCAAGCGACCGGCGTGAGCCAGGTCGTGTTCATCAGTTCGCTGGGAGCCGATCCGAATTCGACCAACGNCTANTTTCGTTCCAAGGGCGAGGCNGAGACAGGTNGTCAGCGCCGCGAGCNTGGACGCCACCATCATCCGGACGCCGCTGCTCTTGGGGCCCGACACGTCCGGCGGCCGCGCGTTGTTTCGCACGGCGTCGCAGTCGTCGGTCAGAGTGCTNGGTGGCGGGGCGCACCGGCTGCGCCCGCTCGACGTCGACGATCTGTGCAACGGTATCTGTGCCTGCACGCAGCGGCCGGTCCCCGGCGTGAGGACAGTCGAACTTGTAGGGCCGACCACCCTCACGTATCGCGAACTGCTCGAGCAGATGGCGGGGCTGCAGGGACACGAGCTCACGGTCGGCTCGACGCCGGTCCGGTTGGCCAGGTTCGGCGCCGGTCTCGTTGGGCTGACACGCACCGGCGGCATGACGCCGACGGTGATCGATGTCATCACGTCGGATGAGATGGTCACCCACAATGCCGACACCGACCTGGGAATCACACTCACGCCGTTGTCCGACACGTTGGCCAAGCTGAAGGATCACGACTCATGACCGCGCGCCACCCCGAGCCCCCCGCACCGGACACACCGCCGGGAGGGCCACGCCCCGGCCGCAGCATGGCGGGTCGCCTGGGCTTCCTCGCCCTCAGCCTCGCGTGTTTCGCTTACCTCTACTACCGTCTGAACGGGGCCGCGGCGCGTGAAGGACTCTCACTCGTCGGTTACATGGTGCAGGTGTTCGACACCGTGCAATGGGTGCCCTGGATCGGATTGATGGTCGCCTACTCGGGGTTCTACTTTCTGATCGACACCCTGGTCGCCACTCGCGCGCTCACCTGGTTCATCAAACCGATCCGATACCGGGACATCCTGCCCATCCGCGCCAGCGCCTACATCATCTCGATCTTCAACGAACAGATCGGGAAGGGCGCGATGGCCTACTACCTGAACAAGCGTGACGGGGTACCGGGGTGGGAAGTCGGATCGGTGATGCTGTTCGTCATGTTCTGCGAGGTGTTCTACCTGCTGACCTGGGCCACGGTCGGGTTCGTCTTCAGCGGCACCGCGTTGCCGGAGGTCTTCGGACTCATCCCCTATATCGCGGCCGGCGCCGTGGTCGTGTTTGTTCTGTGGGTCCTGTATTTCCGGGGCACCATCCTGCCTGGCAACCAACTGCGGGAGAAGCCGATCCTGCACGCCTTCAAGATGGCCCGGCTCAAACACTATGCGCTGTTTCTGGTGCTGCGCTCGCCCGCGCTGCTGTCCGCCGTGGTCGTCTACACCATCGCCTTGCGCCTGTTTGGCATCGAGGCGTCCTTTCTCTCGCTGCTCGGCTACCTTCCCGTTATCTTCTTCGCCGCCGCCGTGCCCACCCCGATGCGGGCCGCCGCCATCACGTTCTGGGTTATCTTGTTTCCCGAGAACGAGGGGCAGATGGCGGCGTTCGGATTCGTGCAGCACAACTTTTTCATCTTGTTCAACGCGCTGATCGGCGTGACGTTCTGGCGTCGCGCGCAACGTGATCTGTTTGGGTAGCCGAGCGTGGCGCACCTGCTCACGGCCGTCAGATTGGCGCTGGCACTGCCGTTGGCGATGGCGTTTGCCCGGCCGGCGTTCCTGAGCGCCGGCCTCCTCGCGGGGCTGTTGGGTGTGGCGATTGCCTCTGACTACTTGGACGGGGTCGTGGCGCGTCGACTGGGGACGGCGTCATCCGGCGGTCAGGTGTTTGACCACGGTACCGATTGGCTGTTCGTCACGGCAGGGTCAGCCGGAGCGGCGATGGCGGGGCTGGTCCCGTTTGCGCTGCCGGTCCTGATTACCGTGGCCTTCGGCCAATATGTGATCGATTCCTACGTGGTGCATCGGCACAAGCGGCTGCGGATGAGCGCCATTGGTCGGTGGAACGGGGTGCTCTACTTCGTGCCGCTGGTGGTGCTGGCCGGCGCACGACTCGAAGTGTGGCCCTGGTTGACGGCGGCGTTGCCGGTGGCCGCCCGTCTGATCAGCTACGCCTTGATCGTCTCCACCCTCGTCTCCATCGTGGATCGAGCCACCGCGGCGCGCCGGGTGTGAATCCGGCCGGCTGAAGGCGCTTGCGATCCACTAGCTTCGGGACTGCACACGAAACGACCACCAGCCGTCGGGTCGCCGCGCGTCGGACGGGGCAGGGTTGTCCGCGCCGGCCATCTGCCTGAGCTTGGCCACCCTCGCACGCCAGGCCTGGTCGAGTTCGGCTGGATCCAGGACCCGTCTGATGGTCACGGGGTAGACGGTCCCGTTCAGCCGGAGTCTGGCCCGACCATTCTCGACGGCCGCATTGGACCACCGTTTGGTGCCGCATTGTGAGCAGCTCAGATACAGCTGTCCGGTGGGCGTGGACATGCAGTTCAGGTTGATCGCGTGCGGCAGGAGGCCGACGCTGATCTGGATCTGGCACAGCGGCACCTGATTGGCGAATGCCCAGTCGTTGACCGGCGCCTCGGCGGCGGTGCCGAAGAGGTAGGCGCCCGGAGCGCGATCGCAGGGACAGGTATACGACCAGCCCAGCACTCCCACCGCCAGCAGCGCGACCACCACCGCGGAGCCGATGACGGCCGGTCGTCGATATGACCGGGTGATCGGTTCGCTCGCCCGTGCCTCACGCATCAATTCGCCTCCTCACTGGCGCTCGCCAACAGGGTCGGTCTCGAGCCCTGGTCTGACCAGCGCGGGCGGGCTAGAGCGTGCCCAGCCCGGCGCCGGTGTCTGCACGACCGGACTCAGGTCGGCCGCGTGAAACGACCGGGCCACCTGCGGCGCCGGCGGTTCGCCATAGGAGGTGGAGCGCTGCGTCGGGGTTCGACCCGCCCCGGAGATCAACGCTTCCATCTGTTCTGGCGACAGCTCTTCACCGAATGTCGCTCCAGCGGCTCGGGNGATGCTCTCGTTCATCAGCGTGCCCCCCAGGTCGTTGACCCCCGCTTCGAGGCACGCGCGCACGCCGCGGGGGCCCAGCTTGACCCACGAAGCCTGAATGTTCGTCACCAGCGGGTGCAACGCCAGTCTGGCCACCGCATGCATGAGCAGCGACTCTCGGAACGTCGGGCCACGGCGGGCTTGCCCCTTCAGGTAGAGCGGCGCCTCCATATGGACGAACGGCAGCGGAACGAATTCGGTGAACCCACCCGTGCGCGCTTGCAGGTTTCGGATGCTGGTCAGATGACGCGCCCAGTGTCGGGGACGGTCGATGTGTCCGTACATGATGGTGGCCGTCGTGCGGAACCCGACCCGATGGGCGGTGTCCATGACTTCGAGCCACTGACCGGACGAGAGCTTGTCCGGGCACAGCGTCTCCCGTACCTCGTCGTGCAGCACCTCGGCTGCCGTACCCGGGAGTGTCCCGAGTCCCGCCGCTTTCAGTTGCCGGAGGAACGCCTCTAGCGACACGCCGAGCGTGGCGGCGCCCTGCCAGACCTCGAGCGGCGAGAAGGCGTGCACATGCATGTCCGGCACGGCCGCTTTGACCGTGCGACAGATGTCCAGATAGGTCGCGCCGGTGTACTCGGGGTGGATGCCGCCCTGCATGCAGACCTCGGTGGCCCCGCGTTCCCACGCTTCCACGCTGCGGCGGCCAATCTCTTCGAGGTCGAGGTCGTAGGGCGCTCCGCGCAGGTTCTCACTCAGCTTGCCTTTCGAGAAGGCGCAGAACTGACACTTGAAGTAGCAGACGTTGGTGTAGTTGATGTTGCGATTGACGACGTAGGTGACCTCGTCGCCATTGACCTCGCGGCGCAGCGCATCCGCCGCCCGCACGACGGTGACGAAATCGTCGCCTCTGGCTGAGAAGAGCTCGGCAATCTCGGACTCGTCGAGCCCGTCGCCACGAGACGCTTGGGCGCAGAGCGTCTGCATCCTCGGCGTCGAGACCGGCGCCTTCGCGTCGTCCAGGCGGTCGAGGAGCGCCGCCGGCAGCACCGCGTCGCGATCGCCAGGCGACCAGGTCCCCTCGCGCGCAAACCCGTCCGCCTCGGAGGCCTGCACGACGGCGGTCCGGAGTCCTTCCGCCACCCAGGTGTCGAGTTGCCGAACGTAGCTGGGATACACCGTGAGCCGCTCGGTCAGCACCTTGCCCTCGCGCTCGGTCTCTCGGGCCAGTTGTTCGAGATGTGGCCACGGTGCTTCCGGATTGACGTGGTCGGGGGTGACCGGCGACACCCCGCCCCAGTCGTTGATGCCGGCCCGAATCAAGGTGCCGAAGGTGTCCGGACTCAGGTTCGGCGGCGCCTGGATCGCCATGTCCGGACCAAAGATGAGTCTGGCGCAGGCAATCGTCCACAGCAGGTCGTCGAGAGTGGGTTCGGGGGCCTGCGCCATCCGGGTGTCTGGCTTGGCCCGGAAGTTCTGGATGATGATCTCTTGGATGTGCCCGTACTCGTCGTGCAAGTCTCGAAGCGCGAGCAGAGAGGTGATGCGCTCTTCCGGAGTCTCGCCGATCCCAATCAAGATACCGGAGGTGTAGGGAATCGCCAGCTCGCCCGCCATTCGCATGGTCGCCAGACGCGCGTCGGGGTCTTTGTCGGGCGACCCGTGGTGCACCTGGCCTCGTTCGAGCAAGCGCGGCGACGCACTCTCCAGCATCAGCCCCTGCGAGGGGCAGACCTCACGCAGCGCCAGCAGCTCGTCCCGCGTGAGGACACCGGGATTGGCGTGCGGCAGCAGACCCGTGGCCTCGAAGACCGCACGGGCGGCCGCCAGCAGATACGAGATGGTCGTGGCATGTCCAAGCTCGGCCAGCTCGTCCCGAGCTTGCGGGTATCTGAGCTCCGGCCGGTCGCCCAGCGTGAACAGTGCCTCACGGCAGCCCTGCTCCGCCCCCCGCCGCGCCACGTCCACGACCTCGTCCAGTGTCAGATACGCCTGTTCACCAGGCCGGGGCGGTTGGGCAAACGTGCAGTAGTGGCAGACATCCCGACACAGCTGGGTCAGTGGGATGAAGACTTTTCTGGAGTAGCTGACGGCCTGGCCGAACCCGACATCCCGGAGCGTCGCCGCCCGCTCCATGAGCCGCGGGAGGTCGGACGCCTGCGCCAATTCCAGAGCTGCGTCTCGCGACGGTCGGGTGTAGGGGCTCGAAGCCATCGTGAATATAGTAAGTCGAGCCTGCGGCGTGCAGCCAGGCCAGAAGGCGAGCAGAGTGAGTATCGCGACATTCGGGGAGGTCGACGCCTGGAGCCACACGCAATTGAGGACGTGTCTCGCGGCGGCCGAGGCGCGCGAGGGCCGGGAGCTGCGTGGCGTGTTGTGTGCGGATCACCACCCGGGGTACAGCCAGCCCATTGGCGGCGTCGTCGCGTATCGGGACCACGTGTCGCCATCGGGAGTCGGCTACGACATCGGGTGCGGCAACCTGGCGGCGAAGACCAACATTCACATCGAGGCCCTGCGACCGGACGTGCCTCGGGTCATGGACGAAGTCTGGACTCGGATTAGTTTCGGGATGGGGCGCAAGAACTCCGAGCGTGTCGATCATCCCGTGCTCGACGAGATCGCCCACAGCCCCATCTCCGCCCAGCGCGGTCTGTCCAAGATCGCGGGCAGCCAGCTCGGTACCGTCGGGGGCGGGAACCACTACGTCGACCTGTTCTCGGACGAAGACGGCTGGGTCTGGGTCGGGGTCCATTTCGGGTCACGCGGCTTCGGACATCGGACCTGCACGGGCTTTCTGGCCCTGGCTCAAAACCGGGCGTGGGAGGACAAGGTCACAGGTGGTGGCATGGACGCGCCGCCTGNGCTGATCGATACGCGCACCGATCTGGGGACTGACTACGTGGCGGCCATGGAGATCGCCGGGCGGTATGCCTACGCCGGGCGCGAGTGGGTTGTGGACCGTGTGGCGCGGATTCTCGGGGCAACCCTGACCGACACCGTGCACAACCACCACAACTTCGCTTGGCGAGAGCGCCACGACGGCGAGGATTTCTGGGTGATCAGGAAGGGGGCCACCCCGGCGTTTCCNGGTCAGCGCGGATTTGTCGGCGGCTCGATGGGGGAGATCAGCGTCGTGCTCGAGGGACAGGANTCACCGGCGTCCGTGCGGTCGCTGTACTCGACGGTGCANGGNGCCGGTCGCGCGATGTCTCGGACCGAGGCAGCCGGTCGTGTAAAACGGCGCACACGGTGGGTTTGCACCCGCCGTGACTGTGACGGGTCGCTCCCGATCCGGACNCCGAGGAGCCCTGACGGGGCCAATCCGCGCTGTCCCACCTGTGGCGCCAAGACACAGAAGCACCGGACTCGCCAGGTCGTACGCGCGGGCAAGGTCGACTGGCCCTCCGTGCAGGCTGAAGTGCGCGCCCGAGGCGTAGAGTTGCGTGGGGCGGGCGCGGATGAAGCCCCGGAGGTCTACAAGCGGCTGCCGGAGGTGCTCGCGGCGCACGGCGACACGATTCGCGTGCTCCATACGCTGCAGCCGGTCGGCGTCGCGATGGCCGGGATCGAGGAGTTCGATCCATACAAGGATTGAACGGTCGTGTGGAGGAGCGCTTGGGTATCTATCTAAAAGTGCGTCGGCCGGCGGTGGCCATGATGAAGCTGAAGCGGCTTCCCCAATGCTCGCGGNCNGGCATCGTTCGGTTAAGGATCCGCTGGGACGAGTGTGGGCAGGGCCGGCGTCGATGGCGGCGGCCGCCGATGTAAGGTGGCCTGCTCAAACGCATAGGCAAGCCCGATCAAACGGGCTTCCGCGAACGGTCGCCCCAGCATTTCCAGCCCGACGGGCAGCTCATCCGGGGTGAAGCCGGCCGGCACGGTGATGGCGGGCAGCCCGCTGTGAGGGCTGAGCCGGCAGTTGTCTCCGCCTTGCGGCNTCCCGATGACGGNCGCCTGCTGCCGGATCGTGGGATAGATGAGGGCGTGGAGCTCCAGTTCGTCCAGCGTCTCCACCACCCGACGTCGGATGGTCTCACGGCGGCCGAGAGCCTCACGGTACACCTCGGTGTCGAGCGTCTCTACCTCGTTGGATCGCATGAGGCGCTCTTTCACGTCGGGGTGGTAGCGTCCGTCGGTGAGCACGTCTGCGAGCGACGGTGCGCCGGGGATCGCCTCGAGGTAGGCGTTCAGGCTGAATTTGAACTCGTGGCTCACCACCGTGTAGCTGTCCAATAGGTCGGCCAGCCCCTCAATCTCCACGGCTAGCACTTCAGTGCCGAGCCGACGCAGGTCGTCGACGGCCGCGTCGATGACGCGCGCCACTGACTCGTCCCCCGGGTCTTGCCGCATCAGCATCGTCAGCACTCCGATCCGCGCACCCTGGAGCGCGTNACTATCCAGCGTCGCCGTGTAGCTTGTTGGAATGTTGGCGTCCGCCTCGCCCGTGGTCGGGTCGGCGGGGTCGGAGCCGACCGTGGCATCGAGCACCAGGGCCAGGTCAGTGACGGTCCGCGNGAGCGGGCCGGCGATGTCCAGCGTCTCCGACAGGGGNACGACGCCGTCTCGACTCGACAAGCCGGACGTCCCACGTAACCCGACGAGACTGTTGTGCGCGGACGGAATCCGGATCGACCCGCAGGTATCGCTACCCATCCCGGCCGCCGCGAAGCTGGCCGCGACGGCGGCGGCGGTTCCACCGCTGGACCCGCCCGGATTGCGGGTGGTGTCGTAGGGGTTCAGGGTCTGTCCACCCAGGGAGCTGACCGTCGTGATGCCTCGGGCGAACTCGTGTAGGTTCGTCTTGCCCAGAATGACGGCGCCCGCCTCGCGTAGCCGCCGCACCTGGAAGGCGTCGTCCGGTGGTCTCACGTCGGCCATGGCGAGCGACCCGTTCGTGGTCGGCTGACCCGCCATGTCGTAGTTGTCCTTGAGCAGGATTGGCACGCCGTGCAGCGGTCCGCGGGAGCCGGTCTCCAGACGCTCGGTGTCGAGCGCACGCGCGGTCGCCAGCGCACCCGGGTTCAGCGCGATGATCGTATTGAGCGCCGGCCCTCGTTCGTCGTACGCCTCGATTCGAGCCAGATACTGTTCGACTAGCTGCTCGGACGTGATCCGACCCTCGTCCATCGCCGTACCGAGCTCGGCAATCGAGGCCTCGACGACGTCGAACGGCGCGGGAGGCGCAGGTGCCGAGCAGCCGGCGGCGCCGGCGAGAAGGAGCCCAGCCAACTGTGCTCGTATGGTCATGTGAAGGTCGCTATGGTAGACGGAAGAGTCCGAATTGCACTTGGGCCTCAGCGAGGCCGCGCTCGCATCACCGGCTCAGTATCCCACGCTGGACGGAAGACGGCGGCCACCGGGCGGACCACTCGAGGGAGTGGTTCTGCGGCGCGGTGCGAGCGAGTTCCGACGACCGACCTTGACAGCGCCAGGAATCTTGAGGACAGTTCGGATCGGTATGCACCCGCCGAGAGGCACGAGGGGACGACGAAATGACCAAAGTTGAGCGACCTGTCGAACCAAGGACACGTAGTGTGATTGGTGTCCAGCGAACCTGTGTGCGTGGCGTCGTCTCCGCCTTGCTGCTAGTGACGGCGGCGTCCGCGTCCGCGCAGCGCTTGACTGGGACCGAGAACGGCGAGTGGCGTTATCTGGGCGGCGATGCCGGGCACACGCGTTCCTCACCCCTGGACCAGATCAATGGCGACAACTTCAGAGACCTCGAAGTGGCGTGGCTCTGGCGAGGCGACAATTTCGGTCCCAATATTGATTACTTCAACCGGTCGACCCCGATCTACGTCGATGGCGTGCTCTACACCGTGGCGTCGCCGCGGCGACAGGTGGTGGCGATTGAGCCCGCCACCGGCGAGACGCTCTGGACGTTTCGCGAGCCCGAGACCATCAGGCATCTCCGCTCTCCCCGGCAGGCCTACGGGAAAGGCGTCGCCTACGCCGAGGTGAACGGCCGCGGCGTGATTTTCGTCACGAGTCCGGCGTTCTTCCTGTGGGCGCTCGACGCCAAGACCGGCCGACCGCTCGAGAACTGGGGGACGACGGTGCCGCTGGACGGCTTTCCTGATTCGGGGAGCCTCGACCTGATACCACCGCTCGTGTCGGACTGGGGACGCTGGCAGGACCGGAGTGCGAGCTACGACGCCAATTACGGTATCCCGAGAGAGCTCGGCATGGTCACCGCTTCGGCGCCGCCCATTGTCGTCAACGGGGTGGTGGTCGTGCTCGTGGGGCATCAGCCGAGCTACGGCCAGACGCGTATCGAGAACGTGCCTGGAGACATCATGGGATTCGACGCGGCGACCGGCGCGTTCAAGTGGAAGTTTCACACCATTCCACGGCCAGGCGAATTTGGTCATGAGACGTGGGAAAACGACGCCTGGCAGTGGTCCGGGGACATGTCGACATGGGCCCCCGCGTCCGCCGACCCCGACCTTGGGCTGGTGTATCTCGTGACCAACGCCTCGACTGTGCAGGGATACGCGGGGCACCGGCCGGGCGACAATCTATTCGGTGGCTCGGTCCTGGCACTGGACGTTCAGACCGGCGAGCGACGGTGGCACTTCCAGATTCATCGTAGCGACCAGTGGAACTACGACCTGCCGACCCCACCCATGCTCATGGACTTGACGGTGGATGGCCGACAGATTCCGGCGCTGATTCAAAACACCAAACAAGGGTTGATCTTCGCTTTCAATCGCGAGACCGGAGAGCCGATCTGGCCTATCGAGGAGCGCCCTGTCATTCAGACCGAGGTGCCTGGAAACTACACCTCAGCTATGCAGCCGTATCCGACCAAGCCGGAGCCGGTGGACCGGATCGTGTGGGACGGGCTGACCGAGGAGTACCTCGTCGACTACACACCGGAGATGAGGCAAGAGGCGCTGGAGATTTTGAGTCATTACCGCGCGGCCGGCCTCTACGTGCCGGCGCTGCCTCAGGACCACGACAACCCGTTTTACAACAACGTGGGCTGTCTGGGGGGCGGCAACATCATTCCGCATCCGCCGGTGGCAGACCCGAGCACCGGGTTGATGTTCTCGTCTCATCGCCGCACCTGCAACGCGCCGACGTTCATGGCGCCGACCAATGGCGTAGACCAAGACGACCCGAACTACGCCGTCCCCGGCGTCGGGGGGGCCACCCCCAACAAGACACCGACGACCGGGACGACGGTGGTGCCCTGGCTGCCGCGCGGAGCCAGACGGCCCACCGCCGAGCAGGATCCGTTCGTGTCGCCGACCGGGCTGGCCACGGTCGAGGGCCTGCGGATCTACAAACCGATGGACAACCAGCTCTCCGCCTATCAGATGAACACCGGCGAGCGCTCTTGGTCGCTCCCGGTGGGAGAAACTGCGGCCGTGATCAAGGGGCATCCACGGCTGCGCGGACTCGACATTCCCAATGCCGGTGGGGCCGGCTGGTCGATACAGATGGTCGCGGGAGACTTGCTGGTGCAGACTCGGGCGCTCAGTGAAGGGGTCCGCCAGATCGTCCCCGACGCGCCACTGGAGCTGCATGGTCGGGACAAGCGGACCGGTGAGATTCTGGGCAGCGTGCCGCTGCCGGCCCCTGGTCAGTACGGCATGATGACCTACATGCACGACGGCACGCAGTACATCGTGGTACAGATCGGCAGCGTTCACACCGACTTTCCCGGCTCGCTGGTGGCCTACGCGTTGCCGTAGCGCGCGCAGGGCGCGCATTGCCCTGTGCTTGCTGACTAACTCTGTATTCTGGAAAATCGATCTCTCAATAGCACCCACACCGCTTGCAAGAAATCACGGGCCTTGATTTTCTTGCCATCGTCAGCGGAACGACCAATGTAGGTGACTGGCAACTCCACTATGTCGACTTTCTTCTTGAGGAGTTGAGCGGTTATGTCTGGTTCAAAGTCAAAGCGATTGCATCGAAGTTCCATTTTCTTGACGAGAGAGACCCTGACCGCTTTGTAGCAAGTTTCCATATCAGTGAGACTTGCACCATAGAGAATATTGGTTAGCTTCGTTAGCGTACGATTTGCGATCCAACTCAAGAAACCCATGCCTTCTGGATACCAGGCCTCTTTGAAACGACTCCCGTACACGGCTTCGGTTTGACCTGTCAAGATGGGCTCAATGAGTTTCGGGATTTCGTCGGGGTCATACTCATTATCCGCATCCTGAACAATGACAATATCGCCTGTAAGGTGCTTCAGGCCTCGGCGAATGGTCGCACCCTTACCCATATTTGCGCTGTTTCGAAAGACAGAAATCACGTGTCCATGTTCTTGTCGTTGGATTCGCTCAAGTTTTTCAAAAGTACCGTCGTGGGAGCAGTCATCAACGAGAATAACTTCATACAGGCATGGGTATTGAACGGCTACCACTCGAGAAACTATCTCTTCGATGGTGTTTTCTTCATTGAAAACAGGAATAAGAATCGACAGTTTCATTCGGTTTTCCGGGTCCTGCGCCGGCACGCTCAACGCCGGCCGCTTGAGATCTGACCTCTGAGAGGCGGCTAGTCCGGATTCTCCAGACGGTCGTAGATCCGTTGGACCGTCAGGGGGTCGACGCCGACCTGGCGAATCGGGATCAACGTATGGTTCGTCAGGTCGATCGTCTGCGAGGCCTCCGTCACGCTCACGCCCGCCTCATGCTTCGCGGCCGTTTTCTGCCAGAGATCCCGGTAATACGCCTGGACGAGATCGATCCGGTTCAGATCGGTCACGGCACTGCCGTGGCCCGGGACGAACACATCGAAGTCCAGCGCCTTGAGGTTCTCCAGCGTCTGGGGCCACTCGTCGACGAATCCATCGCCCAGGTACGATGGTCCGCCCAGGGCCATGTCACCGGTAAACACGACCTTGTCGTCGGGGAAGTAGACCGCGATGTCACCACCCGTATGGGCGCGGCCGAGGAATCGGATCTGAATTTTGCGGCTCTCACGATGCAGGGTCATCCGGTCGTTCATGGTGACCGTGGGCGGAACCGGCGCGATCTCGTCGAAGTCCCTGACGTGCGCGGCGAAGAGCTCGAGGTCCGCTTCGAGCTGGGCCCGTTCAGTCGCGTCGGTGGTCGCGGCGACTTGTTCCCTCATTCGAGCCAGTCGGGCGTCGTTCCCCGCCAGGCCGCGGGTGTACGTCCCTTCTTGGAGAGGGGCGGTGGACATTTTCGTGTAGGTGAACTCGTGCCCGATGATCGGGATGTCCGCAAACTCCTGGTTGCCGTGGGCATGGTCCCAGTGGTGGTGCGAATTGATCAACGCCGTGATCGGGTTGGGCGTGAGCGTCTTGACAGCCGTAATCAGGTCGCGCGCCTTGGACGGTGTGACGTGCGAGTCAACCAGCACGACGTCGTCGTCGTTCACGATCACCAGCGCGTTGCTGTTGAACACGGGATCCGTCGTTTGCGCGAGGTAGATGCCGTTTCTGATCTCGGTGAAACGGTGCGTGTCGGTAGTGGGCTGTGCCGCAATCAGCACGCCGGCCGTCGCGCAGATGGCCACGCTTGTCAGCACGCGGAACATCGAGCAGCGTCTAGTCATGATGTGGTCTCCGAATCTGTCCACGCCGAACCGGCGCACGGATGTCGTCATTCACGAGGGGAATGGTAACAAGGGTTGGTGCGGCGGCGCAGGCCTAAGGGAGCCATCGTACCTCGCCCAGTATCTCCTCGATCGTCTGGATGTGTTCCGGGTCCCACACCGGCTCAGCAACGCCGGGTGAGACGCGCTCGTCGCCGAGGCCCGCGCTCTTCGACCGGCGCCTCGTCGGAAAACATCTAGCTCATTGTGCTCAGACGTCGGACGGCCGCTTGCATGTCAGCGGCCGAGACGTCGAGATGGGTGACCGCGCGCACCCGGGTCTGGTCGAGCGCGGCGAGCTTGACACCGCGCTTGGCTGCGAGACCGACGAAATCCGCAGCGCCAATGTCACAGCCGTTGCGTCAGTCGTGGCTGCCAACCCAAACGTTCGAACGCGACTGG
>PAUN01000048.1 GCA_002712885.1 Acidobacteriota bacterium | reverse complement strand
TGGTTGCGGCGGTCTGTGTCAACGGGGCTCTAACCGTCGTGCAGGTGATTGGCGGGCTGCTGTCCGGCAGTCTCTCCTTGCTCGCCGACGCCCTGCACAACCTGAGCGACGCCGGCGCGCTCACTATCGCGCTCGTTGCGCGACGTATTGGGCGCCGGCCGGCTGACCATTCGCAAACATTCGGGTATCGCCGGGCGGAACTGGTCGGGGCCGTCATCAACGCCACGACCTTGAACGTGGTTGGTCTGTATCTCCTCTACGAGGCGGCGCTGCGGCTGGTCGACCCCACGCCCGTCGTTGGCTGGACCGTGATCGTCGTCGCCGGGGTCGCGCTCGCGGTGGATGTTGCGACCGCGGCTCTGACCTACCGGCTGTCGAAGGGCAGTCTGAACGTGAAGGCCGCGTTCGTGCACAATGTCACCGACGCGCTCGGCTCGGTAGCGGTCATGGTGGCCGGGGTGCTCGTCGTGCGCTATCAGCTGTACATCGCGGACGCCGTGGCTACGATGTTGATCGCCGTCTATGCCCTGTATCACGGTATCGTGATCACACGCGAGGCGAGCCGGATTCTCACGCTCGGCGCCCCGCTCGACATCCACGTGCCGGCCCTGGCGGAGGAATTACGAAGCGTCGAGGGGGTCACCGACGTGCACCATGTGCATGTCTGGGAACTGGACGAGTCCCAGCGGTCGTTCGAGGGGCACATCGTGGTCGAACGCCAGGACGTCCAACTGGCCGAGCGGGTCAAAGGGCTCGTGCGAGATGTGCTGACACGCCACGGTATTTCGCATGCGACGCTGGAGTGTGAGTACGGCTCCGTCACAGACGGCTGCTGCGAAGGAGAAGTCGTCGCGCCGCATTGAGTACTCAGACGAGGGCTACGCCCCCGCGCCCCCCGTGGCTACTACGCGGGGGGGCGAGTGCCCCACTTCGCGGCCGCGAGGCGCGCATTGTCGCGCGCCCGGGGCGGCAGTGCCGCCCTGCATAGCAGTACCTAGACCCGGCTGCGGTTTTCGGAGCACGGCGTCCGGGTGGGTAGGCGCGACGGTGCTTCAGTCGTCAGGGTGTCGATGTCCTCGATGAGTTTGGCGACCTCGAACGGCATCGAGCCGTTGTAGACACCGCGCAGGCGCCCTGTAGCATCGACCAGTTCAACCGACACGGCGCTACGACCGATCGCGATCGCCGGGCTTCGTACGGTGGTCCGCACGCGGGCGCGCGGCGCCGTCCGGCCCGTCCCTTAGCGGCGACGAGTCGGTGTGGGCACGGCTTCGGACGAGCGAGTCGTCGACGCCGCCGTGCCGGCCGGTCCGCCGACAGCGGGTCATTTCGCCGGCCTGTTGGCTGTGCGATGTCATGGTGTCTTGCCCGACAGGCCGTCCAGGCGTCCGGTCAGCTCGGCTCGCGCGTCCTCAAGCGTGTCGAACCAGCGGTCACGCAGACTCTGTAGGGGCAATAGCTGTTCGCGTGTCCAGTTCTCAGGAAGCTCGACAAGACACCATTGCTCGCTGCTGCTCGGTAGATCGCGAATCCGGCCACCATCATTCCCCTCCAACGCGGAACTCTCACCGATTGGCACCCCGCGCCAATCATGACCCCACACGGATGATAGCATCGTGAACTGGCATCGATGCGCACGCCCACTGTGGCGTGCCACGCGGTCGAGTGCGACCCAGGACGAGACCGTCCACGAGCCGATTGTCGTCGCGGAGAACAGGGACACATGCCCGTTGTTGACCAGGTAAAGAGCGTCATCGTGAACCATCTGGGTCTGGATGCGCACGAACTCGCACCTGAGGCCCTGTTCCGTGACGGTCTTGGGGCCGACTCACTCGACGCCTTCGAGCTGCTGATGGCGTCCGAGGACGGGTTCGACATCGAGATTCCGGACTGCGCGCCCGCGGCTCATGCGACGACGGTGTTCGAGAGTGCGGCGCGGACTGACAGGTCCTCGGGGCATGACTGGACCAGTGCGGACGGCACAACGAGGAGGAACCCGGTTGTCGCTTGAAGAAACGCACGACGGAGTCCGGCAGCTCATTGAGATCGGTAAAGAGCACGGGTACCTCCTCTATGACGAGGTCAGCGAGTTGCTCCCTCCCGAGGTCGCCACATCCGACGAGCTGGACGAGCTGTTCAACGCCTTTAGCAATGCCGGTATCGAGATCGTCGACTCGGCACAGAAGTACCGGGAGCGCAAGTTACTCGACCGGCGTGGCGAAGGCTCGGACGATATCGAGCTGGATCTGACGCCACGAACGATCGACAGGACCAACGACCCGGTCCGCATGTATCTGCGCGAGATGGGAACGGTGCCCCTGCTGACCCGTGAGGGCGAGGTGGAGATCGCCAAGCGGTTCGAGCGAGGAAACCGATCGATGCTGAAGGCGGTCTCGCGGACGCCGACCATGACCAAGGCGGTTGTCCGGATGGGCGAGCAGCTGACGCAGGGTGATCGCAAGATCCGCGAGTTGGTGATCTGTCGAGATGCCGAGGTGACCGACGAGCGGATCGAGCGCCTCACCGCTGACGTGACCGCGCAGATCGAGACCATCCGGAAAACGCGTCTCGACGTGGTTCGTCGCGAGAGGAGGGTCGGCACCATCCCGAGGCGTGAGAAGACGCGCTATCGACGGAACTACCGTAATCTACTCCGGGCTCGGGTCACGCTGTCCCGACTGATCCGTGGCATCGACTTCACCGAGGCAGTGAAGGGGCGTCTGATCGACGACGTTAAGGAGGTCGCCGAGGGTGTGCGGCGCCTCCAGCGCCAGATCGAGCACCTCGACCGCCAGTTGACGGCCAAGACCCGCCGGCAGATCAAAGAAGAGGAAAAGCGACGGATCAGGCGGCGGCTGCGCGAGTTGCGGACCCTGCTCCGGAGTCGGACCGAGGAGCTGGAACAACCGGCGGCTGCGCTGGAGCGAACGCGCCACACTATCCTGCGCGGTGAGATGCTGGCCGGGCTCGCCAAGCAGGACCTGGTGGAGGCGAACCTCCGTCTCGTGGTGTCGATCGCGAAGAGGTACACCAAACGCGGGCTGCAGTTCCTCGACTTGATCCAGGAGGGCAACATTGGGTTGATGAAGGCGGTCGACAAGTTCGAGTATCGCCGCGGGTACAAGTTCTCGACCTACGCCACCTGGTGGATTCGCCAGGCCATCACACGGGCGATCGCCGACCAGGCCCGGACGATCCGGGTTCCGGTCCACATGATCGAGACGATCAACAGACTCGTCCGTACGTCGCGCGCGCTCGTGCAGGAGCTAGGTCGCGAACCGACGTTAGAGGAGATCGCGCAGCGGATGAACATCCCGGTGTCCAAGGTGCGCAAGGTGCGCAAGATGGCTCAGGAGCCGATCTCGCTCGAGACGCCGGTCGGGGAGGAAGGGGACAGCCATCTCGGCGATTTCATCGAGGACCCGCAGGCGGTCTCACCGGCTGAGCGCGCAATCAGTCTGGACTTCAAGGCGCAGACCGAAGACGTGCTGAGCACCTTGACACCGCGCGAGGCGAAAGTGCTCAAGATGCGGTTCGGCGTGGGCGGCGGCGGCGAGCACACCCTGGAGGAGGTTGGGCGGCCTTTCGCGGTCACCCGCGAGCGGATCCGCCAGATCGAGGCGAACGCGCTACGCAAGCTGCGGCACCCCTCCCGTATCGAGCGTCTGAGGGCGCTTTTCGACAACACGTAGGGGGCAGGCAGGCTTCAGGTGGGCGGTCAGGTCGGTGGGTTGTAATGGGACGATTTTACCGCTCGCGGAAGGTGATGAGCCCGCGCGTCGGATCGTACGGTGATACGCCGACTCTGACACGGTCGCCCGGGACGACCTTGATCCGGAACCGTCGCATCCTACCGCTCAACTGCGCCAGGATCTCATGGCCCGGGTCAGACTGCACTCGATACAGGCCCCCGCTGTGGACTGCCGTGACCGTGCCCTGCACATCGATGAGGTCGTCCTTGGCCATATGTGTTCCGATCAGGGAGGATTGTAGCAGACGCTCCCTGGTCGACTGCGCTCGGTCACAAATACCCAATTCGTTCCCTTGTTGCGCCTTTTCAGCCGCGCGTCGCGCTACCGACTTATGCAGCGAATCACGGGTACAGGACACTCGACTCGCCGAGGGCAGAAGGGACAGGGGGGCGTAGGCATGGACGAGTGGAAGCTGGCGATGAATCGGCGACGTTTTCTCGCCGGTCTGTCGGCCGCCGGTGTTGGCTCGACTCTGCTGCCTGGGGCCCTCGTGGCGGTGGCCCAGGACGCCGATGAGATCACCGTGGAGATGCTCGACGCGGCGCAGCGGGTGGCGGGGCTCTACTTCGGGCCCGATGAGTTACAGCGGATCGTGGGTCGACTGAACCGCCCCGGCGGAGGTGGCCCCGACCTGGAGACGCTGCGCGAGGCCGCGCTCGGGAACGGCGCCCCGTCGGCGCTGGTGTTCAACCCGGTGCCGCCGGCAATGACACTCCCCACCGAACGGCACCCGATGCGGCGTGAGAGGGTGGTGGTCTCGCGCCCGGCCAGCGACGAGACCTTGGCGTTTCTGCCGGTTACCCATCTCGCGACGTTGGTCGAGACCGGTCGGGTCACGTCGTCTGAACTGACCGAGCTCTATCTGGGTCGGCTGAAACGCTATGACCCCACCCTTCATTGCGTCGTGAGCTTTACCGAGGCACTGGCTCGCGCGCAGGCGACNCGAGCGGATGAGGAGATCGCGGCCGGGAGGTATCGGGGGCCGCTTCACGGAATTCCGTGGGGGGCCAAGGATCTGTTGTCTGTGCGTGGGACCCAGACGACGTGGGGCGCGTCGCCGTACCGTGACCAGACGTTCGACACCGACGCCACGGTGTATAGCCGGCTGACCGCTGCCGGCGCGGTGCTCGTGGCCAAGCTGTCGATGGGGGCCCTGGCATCCGGCGATCGATGGTTTGGCGGGCGCACGCGGAACCCGTGGAACCCGACGCAGGGGTCGAGCGGGTCGTCGGCTGGTCCCGGGGCGGCGACGGCGGCGGGACTGGTCGGGTTCTCCATCGGNACGGAGACGCGAGGGTCCATCGTGTCGCCCTCGTCGCGGACCGGTGTCACGGGGCTACGTCCCACGTTCGGTCGCGTGAGTCGGTACGGCGCCATGACCTTGGCCTGGAGCATGGACAAGATCGGGCCGATGTGCCGCGCTGCCGAGGATTGCGCNCTTGTGCTCGATGCCATTCAGGGCCCGGATGGACAGGACAACACCGTGCTCGACGTCCCGTTCAATTGGGACGCCAGCTCTGACTTGACACAATTGAAAGTTGGTTGCCCCCGGGCCGCCTTCGAGGAGGAGATCGAAGACAACGAGCGGACCCCGGACCGGGTGGCCGGGCTGCGGCGGATTCAGTCGAACAATCGGGCCGCGCTCGACGTCGTCCGCGGGCTCGGCGTGCAGGTCGTGCCGTTCGACCTGCCGGAGCTCCCCGCGTCCGCCATCGGGTTCATTCTCGGCACCGAGGCGGCCGCGGCCTTCGACGCGCCCACCCTGAACGCGGAGCTCGACGGGATGCGCGAGCTGCCTGAGCAGAGTCGGTGGCCGGATAGCTTGCGGGCTTCCCGGTTCGTTCCGGCGGTCGAGTATCTACAGGCNAATCGCTTGCGCATGCAGTTCATCGAGGCGGTGCACGAGGCGCTGGGCGATCTGGATCTGTTCATCGGCAGCAATGTGTCCCTGACCAATCTCACGGGACATCCGGAGGTCAGTCTGCCCAATGGGTTTCACCGAGGGTCACCCACCAGCCTGCGCCTCACCGGCAAGCTGTTTGGTGAGGCGAGGTTGCTCCGGCTTGCCCACGCCTATCAGGGCGTCACCGCCCACCACCTGCAGCATCCCACACTGTAAATTGGCTCCAGATCCGTCTGGCAGGTTACGTGGTCGCTGACGGTTGAGGCGTGCAAGTGATTGCAATAAAACAAGTTAATTGATGAGTAAGGTCATCTTGACCGAGTTACACAACTATTACACGGGTGATCCCGGATTGGCTGGTAGTCTAGACACCGTCGTCGGGGCGTGGTGCCGCCGGCGCGTTGCGAAGGAGTTGCCGTGGAAACGCCTGAGATTGACTTCAACGACCGGAGCCAGATCAGCAAGATCACGTCCACGGCGTTCGGCATCTTTCACATTCTCACCGTCGTTGCGTTGTTCTATACCACCTGGCAGACGGTGGTGGTGGCGCTGGTCCTGCACTGGGTNTGTATCAGCTGGGGCATTGGGATGGGTTATCACCGGCTCCATACTCACCGGTCCTACACGGTGCCGAAGGCGATCGACTATTTCTTCGCGGTATGCGGTGCGTTGACGCTCCAGGGCGGTCCGATCTTCTGGTCCGCAACCCACCGGATCCATCACCAGCGCTCTGACAAGCCGGGCGACCCGCATACGCCGCGTGACGGCCGGTGGTGGTCACACATTCTCTGGACCATCTTCGGTGAAGAGATGCACTCGAACACCGAGGTCATGGGGAAGTATGCCCCTGACCTAATGAAGGACCGCTTCTACCGGGTGCTCAACAGCTGGCATTGGGTGCCGCTGGTGGTGCTCGGGCTGGTATTGCTCGCCGTGGGCGGTTGGCCGTGGGTGCTCTGGGGCATCTTCCTCCGGGTGACCGTCGGGCTGCACTGCACCTGGCTGGTGAACTCGGCGACCCATCTCTGGGGGAAGCGTCGGTTCCAGACCAGTGACGATTCGAAGAACAACTGGTGGGTCGCGCTCCTCACGTTCGGCGAGGGGTGGCACAACAACCATCACGCCTATCCGAGGTCTGCCAAGCACGGCCTGGTGTGGCGAGAGCTGGATATCAGCTGGCTCCAGATCCGGTTCCTCGCGTGGATCGGACTGGCCCGGGATCTTCAGGTGCCGACCGCCAGCCAGATCGCCAACAAGGCGCTGCCGCTCGAAGAGGCCGCGTAGTACCCCACGGGCTGCTGGTCCCGCCGTCCCCTTCCGTCGTCGCCTCAACGCCTTCCGACAGGCTATCCTTGTCACATGGATCGCTCAGGCGGCACGCGCAAGCGCGCCGTGGTGTTCGTTTGGTTGTTGGGGGCGGGGCTCATTACCGTCACGGTCGGGCTGAATGTCAGCTTCATCGTCGTCAACTGGCGCAACGCCTTGCTGTTGCTCGTCGGGATCGTCAGCTTCGCGGTATTGATTGGCGGGCTCGTCTTGAACACCGTGTTTCTCATTCGCGAGATTCGCCGGAGCGAGCAACACGACGCCTTTATTCATGCGGTCACGCATGAGCTCAAGACCCCGCTCGCGTCNATCAAGCTCTATCTCCAGACCCTGCGCAAGCGGGAGTTCCCGCCCGAGAAGCGGCGCGAGCTGATTGACACGATGCTCGAAGATTCGGAGCGGCTGCAGCAGACCATCGACCAGATTCTGCTGGCGGGGAAGACTGGCGCGGCCCGTCGGGNCGAGAACCCGACGGATGTGGACGTGTCCGACGTCGTCGGCGAGTGTGTCGCGCTGGCCGGCCGGAGACACTATTTGGTGGACGGCGAGGTGCGGCGCGTGGACGACGTGCCGCACGGGACCTTCGTCGTCAAGGGCGACCGCGAGGAACTGGTGGCGGCGGTGACCAATCTCGTCGACAACGCCATCAAGTATTCCGGCGAAGGCGTGCGGGTGGGGGTGGAGGTGGCGCGCACGGGGGCCAGGCGGGTCGCCATCAGCGTGCGCGATCAGGGTATCGGCATCACCAGTCAGGAGCTGAAGCGGGTGTTTCGTCGGTTCTACCGTCTGCCGGCCGCGCTGCAATCACGGGTGCGGGGGACCGGCGTCGGGCTGTCAATCGTGCGGGCGGTGGCGCGGCGGCACGGCGGGCGCGCGTATGCGGAGAGTCGCGGCGCCGGGAAAGGCAGCACCTTCACGCTCGAGTTGCCATTGAAGTCGTCATGAACCGGGTACTCATCGTCGAAGACGAGGAACACCTCGCTGAAGGACTTCGGCTGAACCTGGAAGCGGAGGGGTTTGTCGTCGAGGTCGAAGCAAACGGCCAGGTCGCGCTGGACCGGTTGACCTCCAATTCGGNCCGGTTCGACGTGGTCCTGCTGGACGTGATGCTACCGGGGCTCGACGGGTTCGAGGTNGTTCGTCGGCTCCGTGAGGCCGGGCGGTTCGTGCCCGTGATGTTGTTGACGGCCCGTTCCCACACCGACGATGTGCTGACCGGGTTCGAGGCCGGTGCGGACGACTATCTGCCCAAACCGTTCGACCTCTCAATTCTGTTGGCACGGTTGCAGGGACTGCTGCGGCGTAAGACCTGGTTCCTCCGTCACGCCGCCGGCGGATCCGACGAGTTGGAAGAGTTCGCGTTCGCCGGGAAGCGGATCGACTTCGGTGAACAGGTGCTGCACTGGGATGGCACGACGCAACCGTTGACATTGATGGAGGCGACCCTGATGCGCTATTTCGTGCGCCGTGCCGGACACACCGTCTCCCGGAAGGTACTGCTCGAAGAGGTCTGGGGTGTTCGCGAAGACACCGACACCCGCACCATCGACAATTTCATCGCTCGCTTGCGCCGCTATCTCGAAGCGGAGCCGTCGCATCCGAAACATCTGCAGACCGTCCGGGGGGTCGGCTACCGTTTCGTGGCCGAGCCGGATCAGGTTGAGGCAGACGGGAGCGGGGACTGACGGGCGGAGGCGGAGATCTCTCCATGCGTACGCTGATGAAAATCGGAATCGGTGTCATGGCCTTGTCGGTGGTGGCGTGGCTGTTCGTGTCGACGCTCCGGGACACGATTGCCGAGCCATACGATGTCGACGGCAGCGCCTTCTCGGGCTGGACGCTGGTGTCTCGGCCCCCCACGCCCGGGGAGCTGGTCGGCTTGGGTCTCCGGCCCCCCCAGCGATTATCTCCTGGGCTCTTCGACGAGCTGTTCGCCCGGACCATGGCCTCCCTGACGACGCCGGGCGATGCCCTACTGCCAATCGTGCTCTCCGGCGAACTGCAGGGTGAGCTCGGTATCGTGCTGCCGCCGGACGAGATGTTGGCGGCGGCGCGGGACGCTGGGCTCGAACGCGTATCGTTGCGGCCCGTCTGTATGGCCGTGAAGCGAGAGCCGTTCATGGGCCGCACGCGCGAGTTCTTCTTCCTCGTGGTCGACGCCCCGGAGCTCGTGGCGTTCCGGGCCCAGCTCAGCGCCATGGCGGCCGAACGTGGTGTCGCCGATGCGCTGACCGATCCAACATTCGAGTTCGTCCTCCCCGTGGCCGGGTCGGACGCCAGCTTCGATACCTGGTGGCCGCTGGTCGTGGATCGCGAGACCGACTGTCAGGCGCCCTTGGGATAGAAGGTGACAACATGCCCGAGACCACCGTTCTTCAGGTCTTTACCGATTTCGTGTGACCCTGGTGCTATCTCAGTACCGGGCGTATTGAGCGACTACAGCAGGCCTACCATCTCGATCGGCGATGGGTCTTCTTTCCGCTGCATCCGGAGACCCCCGCGGACGGACGTCCGCTCGCTGCCCTGTTCGCCGGACGTGGCTATGACCTGGAGGCGATGCACGAGCGGATGCAAGGGTTGATGGATGCCGAGGGGCTTCCGTATGGTCGCCGCACGCATACCTACAGCAGCCGTCTCGCGCAGGAACTGGCCAAGTGGGCCGACTCCCGGCGCGAGGGGGACCGGTTGCACCACCTGATCTATCGCGCCTACTTCGTCGACGGACGCAACATCGGCGATCCGAGTGTGCTCGCCGACCTGGCGGCCGCGGCCGGGCTCCCGCTCGACGAGGCCCGGGAGGNGCTCGAGCAGCGAACATGGCGAGACGCNGTGGAGGCCGATTGGGCGATGTCATCGCGCTCCGGCATCACCGGCGTCCCGACGTTCGTGGCCGGTGGACAGCAGGCGGTTGGTGCCCAGCCGGAACCGNTCTTGCGCGGACTGCTGGACGCCGCGGGCGCCCGGCTGCGTCTCGACGACACGAGCCCCTGACTCCAANTCTAACCGCCGCGGCGACGCCCGATTGAAGACATCCCCGGCCTTCTAGGTCGCAGGCGGACGCTTCAGCGCGAGCGTCGGCCGATCCGCGCTCAAGTCGGCGACCTGGACCATCCGCCCGAAGTTCGACGCGCCGCCGCCCGCGTCGACCGTCGCGCCATGGGGCACACGACTGTTGTGGCCGGGGTCGGCGAGCGCGATGATGTCGGCACGTTCGCCGTCGAGCGCGCTGCTCTCACGGAGCAGTCAGGCATGGGCGTCGGTAACGGGTGGGCGCTCTCGGGAGCGGTGCGNGCAACGGATGCTCCGGCACCGCGACCGCGCGGCAGAACTGGTCGATACTCACCAACGCGACGACGGTGCCGACGATCTCGACGTACTGCCCGTCGCTCAGACCGTCGACGAGCCGCGATTCGTACCAGCGCCCGGTGAGCCGGACGGCATCACGCGTTACCGCGTGAGCGACTTCGACCGCGGCGTCGGGGAGGTCGGTGACCGTCGTGTGGGGGTCCGCCACGATGCGCGGCGACAGGGCCGNCCGGCGCTCGCAGCACTGAGCACGCCGGGCGGCCGCGCGTGCCTCGCGCGGGGTGGTGACGCGTTCGGCCCTCGTCCACCCGGTACCGGGTCGGGCCAGCCGATCCCAGAAGCGTTGATGACTCTCGGCGAACCCCGCCAGGATGGGCACCGGGGCATCGGCATACGACAGCATCGCGCAAGGGCCTCAATTCACGATGGCGCCGTACACCAGTTCCTTGAATTCCTCCCGGAATCCGCCGCCCCGTGACGGCGAGACTGCGGCCATGATGACCGTGACAATGCCGTGTTCCGGGTCGATGGAGAACCGGGTTCCCGATGACCCGTCCCACCAGTACTCGCCCTGTCCCACCGGGAACGCGTAGGCGCTGGCATCCAACACGACATTGAACCCAAGACCCCAGCCGGAACCGGCCATGTAGCCGCCGCCGATCGGCATTACCGAGTCAGGGAGGTGATTGCGCGTCATCAGCGCCACCGTGTCGGTTCGCAGCACTCGGGTGCCGTCGAGCTCCCCGGCGTTCAGGAGCATCTGCGAGAATCGGACATAGTCCATCACCGATGACAGTAGCCCGACCCCGCCCTCAACCAGCGCGGGTCGTTGGGTGAACGGCACCTCCTCGATCGCGTGCGGACGCAGGGTGCCGGTCTCGCGGTCCGGCCGATACACGCTCGTGAGCCGGTCGACGCGTTCGCCGTCGGTCCAGAACACGGTGTCCGTCATGCCCAGCGGTGTCAGCACACGTTGCTGCAGAAACTCCTCGAACGGTTGGTCAGACCAGATTTCGACGAGCCGGCCGAGCATCGTCGTGGAGATGCCGTAGCGAAAACGTGTGCCCGGGTCTTCAAACAGCGGCACGCGTGCGGCATTCGCGACCATCTCGGTCAGGGGAATGGAACGCAGCCGGACCCTCTCGGCGCGGTAGATCGCCGAGCTTCGGCTCCCGATGCCAGAGGAGTGGGTGAGCAAATGCCGTACGGTGATGTCGCCGGCCCGCGCGCGGGTCTGCGACAGGTCCGGGTCGCTGGCGTCGAGAAACACCCGTTGGTCTTCGAACTCGGGAATGTATCGCGAGACCGGATCATCGAGCTGAAATTTCCCGTCCTCCCACAACATCATCACCGCGGTGCTGGTGATCGGTCGGGTCATNGAATACAGCCGGAAGATGGCGTTTTCGGGCATGACGTCGCCCGCGGCGAGGTCCCGCTGACCGAGAGCTTCGAGATACACGAGCTTGCCGTGCCGGGCCACCGCGGCGACGACGCCGGCCACATCCCCGGCGTCGACGTGCGCCTGCAGCGCGGCCGTCGCGGTCGTCAGACCCGCTGACGACAGACCGACTGACTCGGGCGTGGCCCGTGCGAGATTCTGGGCGGCCGCCGGCGGACCCGCCGCGAGCCATACGACGGCGAGTGCGATAGATGTGAGCCTCATGGTTACGGATCTTAGCAGCCCCTGAGTGGGGCGGGAGGGATACGTCCGACGGTATAATCGAGCATTTGTCGTCTGGTCGAGAGGGCGACCAGTGGGGATGAGGCAGAAGGCGGGATGGTGTGGCGATTATCGACGGCGGTGTGCGGCGCGGTGATGTGCACCTGTCTGGGGGGCGGGGCGCCGCGCGCCGAGGCGCAGTCGGCGATCCAGCCGGTGCCTNCCGACGTGTCGCTTGGGCTGAGCCCCGGCCGACCCCGAGTACGACCCATGCGAGTCGACGTCCCTCCGGTGATCGACGGACAGCTCGACGACGAGGCTTGGCGGACGGCGACGGTCTTGACGCAGTTCACGCAGCAGTCGCCGCTTGATGGCGCGCCGGCCACGGAGCCCACTGAGGTCTACGTCGCCTACGACAGTGAGNATCTCTACTTCGGATTTGCGGTGCACTACTCGGACCCGTCCATCATGCGGGCCAACCGGGTCGACCGCGACCGGGCGCCGCAGGACGACTTGATGACCGTGTATTTCGATACGTTTCTCGATCAACAGCGGGCGTACGATTTCGACGTCAATGGGTATGGCGTGCAGGGCGACGGGATTATCGATGCGGGCGGCGGTCGGTCGCAGGCGATTCCGTACGCGGACCGGTCGTGGGACGCGTTGTTCGAGACCGCCGGTCAGATCGTCAATGATGGCTATCGGGCCGAGATGGCCATTCCGTTCAAGAGTCTTCGGTNCCCCAGGCGCGCTCCGGGCGAGCCGCACCAGTGGGGTTTCCAGATCGTGCGTGAGATCAAGGGAAAGAATCAGGAGAATGATGTCTGGGCGCCGATGTCTCGCGATGAGCCGAGTTTTCTGGCCCAGATGGGCCTCATCGAGGGTATGACCGGGCTGTCGACCAGCCGCAATCTCGAATTTCTCCCAACCTTTACCGCGGTCAAATTTGGTGCGCTNGACGAGACGACCGGCGCGTTCGAAACCGGTGACACCGACCCCGACGCCGGGCTGAATGTGAAGTACGGCGTGACGTCGAACCTGATCGCCGACTTCACCGTCAANCCGGATTTTTCGCAGATCGAATCTGACCGCCCCCAGATCGAGGTCAACCGGCGGTTTNCNTTGTTTTTTCCCGAGCTGCGCCCCTTCTTTCTCGAAGGCGCCGAGATTTTCAGCGTGCGCGGACCGGTGACGTTCGTGCACACCAGAACCATCGTCGACCCGCGCGTGGGGGGCAAGCTGAGCGGCAAGGCTGGGAACACGGCGCTCGGGGTGCTCTTCGCCGACGACGAGGCGCCGGGGAACCTCGTCGACGCGGGGGCGCTCGGATTTGGAAAGACGGCGAAAACGTTCATTGGTCGCGTCAAACACGATCTCTACACGGAGTCGCACATTGGCGGGATGTTCACGAACCGGGAGTTCGCCGGCGCCTACAGCCGCCTCGGGATGTTCGACGGGGATTTCCGCCTCGGCAGCACCCACACGCTGGGCTACCGCGTCGCCGGCACCCAACGTCGCGACGCCGACGACGCGGAGGGGGCGGAGACTACCGGGTATCTGTGGGACGTCGACTTTCGGAAGCAGGGTCGCAACCTGAGCTACTTCGTGGCCAGCTTTGCACTCTCGCCGGACTTCGAGACCGACTCGGGGTTCGTGCGCCGGCAGGACCAGAAGCGGACGTTCGGCAACATCGGGTATCAATGGTGGCCGGAATCCTGGCTGATTAACTGGGGCCCCGAGTTCNGGTACGGGCGTCTGTTCGACTTTGACGGCGTGCTCCAGGACGAGAACGCCTCGGGCGGCGTGGACCTTGAGTTCGCGAAGAACATCAGCGTGGGCGTCAGCGCAAGCCGGGACCTCGAACGGTTCGAAGGCATCGATTTCGTGCAGAATCGACTCAAGCTCAATGGGCGCATCAACACAAGCCGCGCCTTTCAACTGGGGGCAGGGTTCGACATGGGCGACCAGTTGTTTTTCGACGTCGACAACCCGTTTCTCGGACGTGGGATCGGCGGGAATCTCAATGCGACGCTTCGGCCGGTGTCGAGACTGCAGTCACGCCTCAGCTTCGACGTGAGCCGCTTGACAGACCCTCGCAATGGGGACGTGGAGGTGTTCAACGTCAAGATTGTCAGGGCGCAAAGTACCTATCAGTTCACAGACCGACTGCTGTTGCGCAACATCACCGAGTTCAATACATTCGATGGCACGCTTGACCTGAATCTGCTCTTTACGTATCGCGTTAACGCCGGTACCGTGTTCTATGGTGGCTATGATGATCACTATCAGCAGGCCGAGCGTTTGGGCAACGATCTCGACGGTGACGGAATAGACGACCCGTTCTTGCTGGTACAGGACTATCGACGCACGAATCGGGCCGTGTTCATGAAGGTCCAATATTTGTTTCGATACTAGGACACTCGACTGCCGGGCCCAGCGACCCGGTCGCGACGGGCGGAGAATCCCAGATGACCATGAAATTGCGTATCGGCGTCGGCATGTCCATGGTGGCAGCGCTTGCCATGTTCGCGCACCAGGCTGCGGCCCAGGACTGGCCGCAGTGGCGTGGACCGAACAGAGACGGGTCGGTCACGGGGTTCAACGCCCCGGCCGTCTGGCCGGCCAGCCTAAACGAGCAATGGAAGGTCGATGTCGGGTTCGGCTACGCCTCGCCCATTCTCATCGGCGACGTCGTCTACATGTTTACGCGTCAGGGTGACGACGAGGTGATGACGGCGCTTGATGCCGGGTCTGGTGAGACCCGCTGGAGCACGAAGTATCCGGCGCCGTTCAACATGATGGCGGCGACTCGGAATCACGGCCCCGGACCGAAGTCGACGCCGGCCTACGCTGATGGACGACTCTTCACGCTTGGCATCAGCGGCATNGTGACCGCTTTCGATGCTGCCACTGGACGTCAGTTGTGGCAGCGGCCCCCCGACGCGGTCGAACCGCTGTATCACACCGGCCAGTCCCCTTACGTCGATGGTGACCAGGTGATTCTGCATGTCGGCGGGCAGGACGCCGGGGCCCTGACTGCCTTTGATGTGGCCACCGGTCAGGAGCGGTGGCGCTGGGTCGGCGACGGGCCGGCCTACGGGTCGCCGATCGTTGTCGAGGTGGAGGGCGTGCGACAGGTCATCACCTTCACCCAGGAGAACTTCGTTGGCGTGACGGCGGATGGCGGCCAATTGCTGTGGCGTCGTCCCTACACCACGCCATCGACAACCACATCGCAAACACCGCGTCTCTACGATGGGGACGTCATCGAGTCTGGGCGTGGCAATGGGATCACCCGGTTCCGGGTCGTGCGGGAGGGCAACGCCTGGACCACCGAGGATGTCTGGCACGCTGACGAGGTGTCGCTGCACATGACCAACGGGGTCGTCGTGGACGACGTCCTCTTCGGGTTGTCGCATCTCAACAGCGGGCAGTACTTCGGGCTCGATCTCGACAACGGTGAAGTGTTGTGGACGAGCGAACCCCGTCAAGCCGACAACGCCGCCATTCTCAACGTGGGGACGACGATCCTGTCCTTGGAGGATGACGCGGAGATGGTGGTCGTGCCCCACAGCCGGACCGGTTTTGAGCCAGTGCGGCGCTACGAAGTGGCCGACAGTTCCACCTGGACGTTGCCCACGTTGTCAGGGAACCGGATGTTCGTCAAAGACGTGGATTCGCTGACGCTTTGGACTGTTGATTAGAGTGGGGCTTCGCCCCGCACCCCCGCGGGCGCTGCGCGGGGACCCCGAGAGCCCCACTCCGCGCCGGCGAGGCGCGTAGGTGGCGCTTTGGCCAGTGAACGGCTGGGCTGGTTGATGGCAGTGTGTGTCGCGCCGGACAATGTCTCCAGTGGCGGATTGTGAGNCTGGTTCGACGGGTCACGGGTACAGGACGCGAACAATACAGAGGAGAACAGGATGTCACTGAGAATCAACAACACGGCACCGGACTTCACAGCCGAGACGACGCAGGGNACCATCAACTTTCACGAGTGGATCGGGGATGGTTGGGCTGTCATGTGCTCGCATCCGAAGGACTTCACGCCCGTCTGCACGACCGAGCTGGGCACGCTGGCCGGCTTGCAGGGCGCGTTCGCGAAACGGAACTGCAAGATTCTGGGGATCAGCGTCGACCCCGTGACGAATCACGAGAAGTGGTCCAAGGACATCGAGGCGTCACAGGGGCACGCCGTCGGGTATCCGCTCATCGGCGACCCCGAGCTGAAAATCGTGAAGGACTACGACATGCTGCCGGCCGACGCCGGTGACACGAGCGAGGGCCGCNCCCCCGCCGACAATGCCACCGCGCGGTCGGTGTTCGTCATCGGACCGGACA
This sequence comes from Acidobacteriota bacterium, assembly GCA_002712885.1. Classification (GTDB taxonomy): domain Bacteria; phylum Acidobacteriota; class Vicinamibacteria; order Vicinamibacterales; family UBA8438; genus UBA8438. The sequence continues at coordinate 16,324 of PAUN01000048.1, read as the reverse complement.
AGAAGATTAAAGCCACCATTACGTATCCGATGAGCACGGGCCGGAACTTCGACGAGATCCTCAGACTGCTCGACTCGTGCCAGCTCACGGCACAGAAGAAGGTGGCGACTCCCGCCAACTGGAACCAGGGCGACGATGTCATCATTCTGCCTTCGGTCTCAGATGAAGATGCCAGGGCGACGTATCCGGACGGCTGGCAGCAGCCGCTGCCCTACATCCGCCTCGTGCCGCAGCCGAAATAGTCCGGTTCCTCGCTCCGCCAAGGCGAAGTGGCGTTGTCTCATCGTCCGGATGGGTCCTACTGACATGGTCCGTTCGGGCGTTTTTCGCCGGTCGACACACGCAGCCAAGGACACAGATGCCATCTTTCGACGTCGTCTCGCAAGTTAACATGCAGGAAGTCATGAATGCTGTGAACCAGGCGACCCGCGAGGTCGACACTCGGTTCGACTTCAAGGGGAAGAATGTCAAGTTCGAGTTGGAGGGATCGGCCATCACCATGAAGGCTCCCGATAAGTTCCAGCTGAGCCAGATGTACGACATTCTTACCGCGAAACTGGCGACCAGGAAGGTCAACGTCAACTGTCTCAAGCGGGAGGAGCCGCAAGAGAATGTCGCCGACGCACGTCAGGTAGTGAAGGTGCGTCAGGGCATCGAGAGCGAGCTCGCTCGGCGCCTCGTGAAGACGGTGAAGGACACTAAGGTGAAGGTGCAGGTCGCGGTCCAGGGAGACCAGCTCCGGGTGACCGGCAAGAAGCGCGACGTTCTACAGGGTGTCATCAACCTTCTCAAAGAAGAGAAGGTCGACATGCCGCTCCAATTCATCAATTTTCGCGACTGATGACACCACGTGTCGATCTGCAAGNGGAGGGCGACCGCGGTCTGTGTGTGNTCGCCCGGGCCGACGGACATGTCTCGGAAGCGGAGATGGCCGTCATCAAGGACATTGCGGTGNGGGTCGAGGTCGACCTCGAACTGGTGAGTTGTGTGCTCGACTCGACCTCGAGCGGGTGCGGATCGTGAGCGCGACCGGGGGATTGGTGACGGCGGACTTGCATCCGTCACGCGTATACCCGAGGATTACGTTTTCGGCCCTGGTCGAGAGCAGCGGGACTTTTGCCACGGGCTGCTAGGGCGTCGTGCCCTAAGTGGGGGAAGAAGGAGAAGGATGCAGAAATTCAGAGGACGTCGAGGGGTTGCGTTGGCGGTGGCTTGTCTGACCGCGGTCGCGGCGATCGGGTTGGGGCAGGCATTGCTNAACCGCACGGAGGCGGCGCAAGGCGACATGGTCTACGGCCCGATGTTCGAAGTGGATCCGCTGTGGCCGAAGCCGATGCCGAACCACTGGCTGCTCGGGACGACGATCGGTGTGTCTGTCGACAACCGTGACCACATCTGGATCATCCATCGCGGCGACTCATTGGCCGCTGGCGAAGTGCCGGCTGCGCAAGATCCGCCGGTCGCCGCCGAGTGTTGCTTCCCGGCCCCGCCGGTGCTGGAGTTCGATCAGGGCGGCACACTGGTCGGGTCGTGGGGCGGGCCAGGCGAAGGTTACGAATGGCCGGCGTCGAACCACGGGATCTTCGTCGACCATATGGACAATGTCTGGATCGGCGGGAATGGCGGCCCCGACTCGCATCTCCTCAAGTTCACCCGGTATGGCAAGTTCCTGATGCAGGTGGGCGCGGCGGGCGCCCGGATGACGGGACCGGTCAGCCAGGTGACAGGGCAGCCCACGGCGGTGCCGAACAGTAATTCGACCGACAGCTTCGGCCGGGTCGCCAAGATCTATGTCGATCCGAAGGACAACGAGGCCTATATCGCCGACGGCTACTTTAACAAGCGGGTCGTGGTACTGGATGCCGACACGGGTGCGTTCAAGCGTTTCTGGGGCGCCTACGGCAACACGCCGGACGATTCGGATCTCGGGCGCTATGACCCGAACGCCGAGCCGCCCCAGCAGTTCCGNACTCCGGTGCATTGCGCCGAGTTGTCGAACGACGGGCTGGTCTATGTCTGCGATCGGGTCGGAGACCGGATCCAGGTGTTTCAGAAGGACGGCACCTACGTCGAGGAACTGTTCGTGGCCAAGGATACGCTGGGCGCCGGTTCGGTCTGGGATATCGCGTTCTCACGCGATACGGACCAGAAATACATCTACCTGGCCGACGGCGTGAATGAGAAGGTCTACATCATCGATCGTCGCGAGATGGAGATCATCTCCAGCTTCGGCGATGGTGGACGCCAGCCGGGCCAGTTCTATGGCGCCCACAGCATCATGACCGACTCGAGCGGCAACATCTACGTAACGGAGACGTTCGAGGGCAAGCGCCTGCAGAAGTTCGTGTACAAAGGTGAAGGTGCGATTCGCGCTCCGCACCAGGGCGTGGTCTGGCCGAGTAATTAGGAGAGGGGACGCCCAAGGTATCGGGCTTCAGGCTACAGGGGCGGTGGATCGAGCGAACGGTTCGCCGCCCTTTTTTTGCGCCGGTCATCAGCACAGTTTGGCGTCCGGTGCGAAGTCGCTCCATCCGAAGCCCGCCGCTCAGGCGCGCGACAATGCGCGCCCTGCGGCCACGGAGTGGGGCTCTCGGGGCCCCCGCGTAGTGGCCGCAGGGGATTCGGTGGTTTAGCCCTTGTCTAATTACTAAAACATCGCGATCGGATTCACTGGCGACCCTGTGCCGTTCGGGATCGGGAGCGGCGCGATCGTCACCATGAACTCCCACTGCTCACGTTCGGCCGCCGCGGTGGCCAGGGCCTGGAAATCGGCGCGGTCGAGAATCTGGATACCCAGAATCGTCAAGGCAAAGTTGTGCAGTGCGGTGCGGGTTAAGTCGCCGTCCGGTTGCGGCGCATACCCAGGCGTTTCCCACCCGGCGATGGCCACATCTCGTTCGCGTAGCCACGGAATCACGTTGTTGTCCAGTCCGGCCGCCTCCCGACCGGTATCGAACGGTCCGATGTCCTCCTGTCGCAGCCAGCGTCCCCAGCGAACGAGAAAGGCATCTCCCGGTCCGACGCTCACTCCGGTCCGCGCTTCCCAGGCCTCTAGATCCGCGACGGTGATCCGGGTGCCGGGCTCGAGATACGGGACGCCCTTCAGACGTGGGATGTCGTAGAGGACACCACGCGTCACCAGACCGTTCTTCACGGCCATGATGGAGTTCCTGGCCGCGCCACCTTCCATCGTCACCAGGNCGTCGACGTCGTAGCCGTTCCACATCTTGCCGCCGAAGAAGACATGCGCGAACGCATCAAGGTGGGTGGTGCCGGGACCATGGATACAGGGATACGCGATGGTGTCGCTGGCACCGGCTCGCGTGGCGCGCACCATCGACCATTCGATCGGGCACGGATTATCGAGACTTTCGTACTTCTGTGCGTTCGACGACAGAGAGACCGTGAAGCCCTCGTTAACGAGGCCGGCTGCCTCGGTTCGTTTGGCCGCCGTGATCAGGTTCGCGGCACCCAATTCGTCGTCTGGGCCCCATCGTCCCCAGTTTGACAGCTCGGTCTGCCACCGCTCGAATTGCTCCGAACTGACCAGAGGGGCGGAGGTATCCGGTTGCTGGGCGCTGGACACTAGACCGGTCCCAACCGCCAGGGCTCCGCAGGCCATGCTCCACATGATTCGTTTTGAATTAGACATGCCACATCCTTGCCAGTTTGACTGGCCAATTGACCGGATAGACCCGCATCTTATCCCGTGGAGGTGGTTCTCGCGTCCTGTCGCGAGCCGGGCGGACCGCGCGGAGCGTTATAATCAGCAGTTATAAGATACGCGGCGCCGAGAGGGACGCAGGTCCGTGGCGGCTTCATCGGCTCACAGGACGCGACGCTGGCGGTGGACCATGCGCGGGAGAGACGAGATGCGAACTAGGATGGGGTTGGTTGTAGCGGCCGCGCTGGTCACGGCGTCGTGCGGCACGGAGGCGCCGGCGGGGCCACCGTTTCGCACGGACACCGGGGTTGGGATGCTGATGGCGAACATGGTGGATCCAGCCGCTGATCTATTGTGGGATGCGGTGGGTACGGTGATTGACGAAACGGGAGAAACCCACTGGCAGCCGGAGACTGAGGAAGAGTGGTTGCAGGTGCGTCTCGGGGCGATGACCATCGCCGAGACAGCGAACCTACTGATGATGGACGGCCGCGCCCTAGACCAGGGGCAGTGGATTGAGATGTCTGAGGCGATGGCCGACGCAGCCATGGTGGCTTTTGCCGCGGCCGAGGCGGAAGACGCGGATCTGATCTTCGATCTGGGCGAGACCGTGTACAACACGTGCAACGCGTGCCACGGTTTGTATTGGGTTGACGATGCCGATCGGGGTCGCGCCGTCGCCCCAGGGGACTAGGTCGTCTCGGTCCAGCGTAGATTTTGTCCGTGCTGACTCACGCGTTGGGCCTCTCGTGTGTGCTGGCGGCGGCGGTCTTCGCCACGGCGATGACACGCCGCTGGCAAGACATCGGGCTGCTGGCGATCACCTTCGCGCTTGCGGCTCTCTGGCTGCGACCGGCACCAGGGCCGACCGGTTGCCTCATGGTGGCGGTCGCGGTGAGCCGCTTGGTCCGTCCCGCGTGGCGATCCATTGGGGTGGCGGGCGCCGGCCTGCTCGCCGGTGTGTGGGCGGCCTGGCTCCATCGGGAGGGGTGGCCGCTCGCGCCCGCGCTCGTGATGAGCGCCGTCATCCCCGGCCTGTCCGCCTGGTTCTCGGTGCGGCGAACGTCCTTTGCGCCGCTGCGGGTCACCGAGGAAGCGCTGTTCGCGGTGTGCGCGGTTGGGCTGCTGGTGGCCGCCGGTCCGGTCGTCACGACCGGGTGGGGGTCCGCAAACGCCCTGACTGTGCCGACCGGCGTCCCCGCCTCCGGACAGACGCCGACGTGGCTGTATGTGGTCGGCGTCGGGGCGATGACGCTGGGTGGCGCCCATTCACTCTGGCGGCGGCGGTAGGGAACGAACTGTATGGTGTTGGGACTACTTGAGAACGGGCTATTCGCGCTGAGCCAGGTCCTACGGCTGCCGGTGATCGGATTGCTGTGTGTCTGTGTGGCGGCGGCGGTGTTCATGGCTGGCGGGTGCGCGTTCGAGTTTCTTGAGCGGCGCCGAGAGCGACGTGGTTTCAACCTGTCACGATGGATAGATGCGGGCTTGGTCCTCGAGGCGGATCAGACACGGCTGAAGGAGTTGCCGGTGCCGCTGCGCGCCTTGGTCCGCGACGTCACCGCCGAGCGGGTGAAACAGTCGTTTCAGTTTGGCGGTCTAGAACATGTAGTGCTCGAGCGCGAGGAACAGGTGCGCCGCACGCTCAGCGGGTCACGACTTCTGGTGCGAGTCGGACCGAGTCTGGGGCTGCTCGGCACGTTGATTCCAATGGGCACGGCCTTGGCGTCGCTGACCGCCGGGAATCTCGATGCGATGGCGGCGCAGATGGTGGTGGCCTTCACCACGACGATCGTCGGGTTGGCATCAGGGACAGCGGCGTTTGTCGTCCAGATGGTGCGGCACGGCTGGGTGAACGAGACGGTTCGTGAGCAGCGGTTTCTGGCTGAGCGCATCGCGGGCGAGCTGGACCTGCCGATCCAGGCGTAAGACGGCGGCACCATGGCNAGATTTCTGCATCTTCCGTTGCCCGACGAGGCCGTCGACGAAGACCCGCTCGCCGGAGTCGCGAACCTGTTCGACGTGGCGGTGGTGTTCATCGTCGGGTTGATGATCACCTTGTTTTCCGTCTACCGCATCGGCGACCTCGTTGACCCCAATAGCGACGTCACGCTCGTTAAGACCAACGCGGATGGGATCCAGGAAATCATCGTCAAGGAGGGGACCGAAATTACCGCGTACGAGTTGACCGGCGACACGATGGAAGGTGACGGCGAGCGTCTCGGCACCGCGTACCGCCTCGCCGACGGTCAGATCATCTACGTGCCCGATTAGCCTCCGTAGGGCCTGGGCGTTTCTCATGACTCGACTGAAGCTACTCCTTATCACACTGACCCTCGTGGTTGTGGCCATGCCGGCCACGGCCCAGCCGGTGCGTCTCGCCTACCTGTTTTCAGACGGCAATCTCCCGGGTGTCCTGCAGGCGTTCAAGACGTTGCTCGAAGAGCAGCCGGAGCTGCGAGGCGAGGTCACGCTAAGTTTCCTGACCGAGTCGATGTTCGACGAAGTCGGGGCCGAGGAGATGACGGCCGCCGACATCCTGGTGTTCGACATCATGAACGAGCAGATGCTCGAGCGGTTCAACGAGACACACCAGGTGGACCTGATCGACGACGTGAGCCGGCGCGGCATGGTGCTGGCGGTTGGTGAAGGCCTGATGCCGCGCGAACACTACACCGACCAGGGGGCGGTGTGGGACCAGCGGACCCGTGCGTTCTGGGCGAACTGGGGACTCGGGAATCAACTCGGACTTCTGAGACAAAGCCTGAGCTTCGCCGGTGTGCCGGACATGGTCGTGCCAGACCCGCAGCCGAGCCTCGAGGCGGGGTACTACTATCCGGACGGCAGTGGCGGTCGGGTCTTCGCGACCTGGGACGAGTTTGACCGGTTCATGCAGACCACCGGGCCGCGTCGCCCCGGCGCCGTGCGCGTGGCCGTTGGCTTCTATAAGAGCAACTATTACGCGGGTGACACGGCCTTGCTCGACGCGGTCATCACCGAGGTCGAGCGTCGGGGCGCGGAGGTGGTGCCGGTCTTCGGCTACCCGTCCGGTCTTGCTTTCGAAAACCTGTTGATGGATGCCCAGGGGCGGCCTCGTGTCGACGCCGCGCTGGCATTCCTGTTTCGTTTCGCCGGTCTCGAGGCGTCGCCGTCGCTCGAGCGACTCAACATCCCGGTGGTGAGCCTGGTGAGTCTGTACGGGCGCAGCGAGGCAGATTGGCGTGAGTCGTCGCAGGGCCTGTCGATGTTCGAGGGTACCTTTCAGGTGGCCGTGCCCGAGCTGTCCGGGCTGGTGGCACCGACCGTGGTGGGCAGCCAGGAGCGGGTGTTTGACGCCGATACGGGTCTCACCATCGTCGAGCGCCGGCCGATTGCCTCGCGGGTCACTATGGCCGTCAATCGCGCTATTCGCTACGGGCGGTTGCGAACGACGGCGAATCCGGACAAGCGCGTGGCGCTGCTGTACTACAACTATCCGCCGGGCAAAGCTGGTATCGGCGCCAGTTACCTGAACGTCGCCGAGTCTCTCGCGGCGGTGTTGCGTCGGTTGCAGACGGAGGGCTATGACCTGGGTGACGTCGACCCAGACGCCGATCTCACGGCAGATCGCGTGCTCGAGGTAATCACCACCGAGGCCCGCAACGTCGGTGGCTACGCGCCGGGCGAACTGGAGGAGATGCTGGGGACCGGCGACGTCGAGTTGGTGAGTCTGGCCGACTACCAGCAATGGCTGGATGGGTACGCTCCGGCCCTACGAGACAAGGTGCTCGCCGACTGGGGTGACCCGGCCGAGTCTACGCTGATGGCGACCGCCGGGCCGGACGGCCAAGCGTTCGTGATTCCCATCGTGCGGTTCGGACAGGTGGTGCTGTTACCGCAGCCGGCTCGTGGCTGGGGGGAGGACGCCGAGAAGCTGTATCACGCCAAGGACCTCGCGCCGCATCACCAGTATGTGGCGACCTATGCCTGGCTGAAGCACCAGTTCCGCGCCGACGCGGTTGTACATATCGGCACGCACGGCACGCTGGAGTGGTTGGACGGCAAAGACATCGGCCTGTCTGACGCAGACGCACCCGACGCGCTGATGGCGGACCTGCCAGACATCTATATCTACAACGTGGATGTCGTGGGGGAGGGGCTCGTGGCACGTCGTCGCGGTATGGCGACTCTGGTCGACCACATGGTGCCGCCATTCACCGAGGGTGGGCTGTTGCCGGAGCTCGCCGCGCTGAGCGAGAGCGTCAATGACTATCACAACAACCTGCACAAGAACGAGTCACTCGCCGCCGCCTACGCCACCCAGATTCGCGAGCAAGTCACCGCGCTTGGCATCGTCAAGGATCTGGGGATCGACGTCGGCACCGGGGGCGACGAGATCGATCACGACCTAATGCACGAGATTGAGGCATATCTGGTCGAGCTTCGGGGGCAGTTCATCCCCTATGGGCTGCACGCGTTCGGGCGGACACCCGAGCCCGAGATGCGCGAGAGCACGGTGGGTGCGATCGTTGGCGCCGATCGGGATCTACTCCCGAACGACGCGGAGGTGCTGGCCGAGGACATGGAGCGTCGGATCGTCGAGTCGGCGCCGCGCGAGCTCGACTCCCTGGTGCGGGCGCTGGCGGGGGGGTATGTGCCCGTCGGCGGCGGGGGTGAGCCGATCCGGAATCCCGACGCCTACCCGACCGGCAAGAACTTCTACGGCATCGACCCGGACAAGGTCCCCAAGCCGGCCGCATGGGAGCTCGGCGTGTCCATGGCCGACCAGATGCTCGAACAGCATCTGGTCGAGCATGGCCGTTATCCCGAGAAAGTCTCGTTCGTCATCTGGGGCGACGAGACGATGCGCCACGAAGGCATTCTCGAGTCACAGATCTTTCACTTGCTGGGGACCCGACCGGTGTGGGACGCCCGCGGGAAGGTGGTGAACGTCGAAGTGGTGCCGCAGCGATTGCTGGGCCGGCCCCGTGTCGACATCGTCATCGCGTCGGCCGCGGAAGGGATGTTCAACAACGTCACCTTGTTAATGGATCGCGCGGTGCAGCTGGTGAAAATGCTGGAAGAAGCGGACAACTACGTACGCCGCCACTACCTTAGTACCAAGGAGACATTAATCGACAACGGCTACGACGAAGAGGAGGCGGGTCGGCTGGCCGGGGTCAGGATCTTTGACGAGCCACCCGGGTCGTTCAACCTGAACACTTCTGGTATTGCGGCCGCCAGCGGCACCTGGGACACCGATGCCGGGATGGCAAACGAGTATCTCTCGAAGATGGGGCACGGATACGGCAACGGGTTCTGGGGCGAGCCGATGGAGGACGTGTTCCGGTTGGCGCTGTCTGGCACCGAGAAGGTCGTGCACTCAAGCTCGACGATGCTGTACGGCGCACTCGACAATGACGACTTCTTCATGTACGCCGGCGGACTGGCCGCCGCGGTGCGGAATCTCGATGGCGAGACGCCGGAGATCGTCGTGACCAACACGCGCGACCCGGGTCAGCCGGAGATGACCGCGATCGACAAGTTCATCGGGACGGAGTTCCGCTCCCGCTACGTCAACCCGACCTGGGTCGAGGGGATGCAGAAAGAGGGCTACGCCGGGGCCGGCGAGATGAAGGCGTTCGTCGAATATCTCTGGGGCTGGGACGCGACGGTCAGCGACGTCGTCGACGCCGCCATGTGGCAGGAGACATTCGCCGTGTATGTCGAGGACAAGCACGACCTCGGCATGGACGCGTTCTTCGACGACAACTCGCCCTTTGCGTTCCAGGACATGACCGCCCGCATGATCGAGACGATTCGGAAGGAGCACTGGGACGCCGACGACGTGACGCGGACCCGACTACTGACGGAGTATGTCGACAGCGTCGTCACGCACGGCGTCGGTTGCGCCGACCACACCTGTGGGAATGCGCGGCTGCTTGAGTACGTGCTGGAGGAGGGGGCGCGGAACGGTGTGCCCGTGCCGGCACTGGACCAGTTCCAGGCGGCGATGGAAGAGGCGATCGGCACGGACATCGAGAGCGCGGCGCGAGCCATGGAGGCGTTTGTCCGTCGGAATGAATCCGGGCCACGCTACACCGAGAACATCGAAGGCCTGAGGATGGAAGAGCGGCGGCCCGAGACGCCGGTTGCCCAGACATCCGATCTTACCCGGGAGGCCGGCGCGTGGGACGCCGTCTGGGTTGGGGCGCCCATACTCGGTCTGCTGGCCGTCTGGCGCCTCCGGCGACGCCGCGGATGATGCCGTCGGTGTATCGCCTCGCCTTCTCGGTGGTGGTGCTGAGCGGGTGCTCGGCGCCCGCCCCAACGCCGGTTTCCATCCATCACATTAGTCAAAGCGGTCAGGGCGCCTACGAGGTCAGTCTCGCGGTGTCTGATGCGGGTCTGGCCGCGGCCTGGTACGACACGCGCGACGGCAATCCGGAGATCTACGCGCGTCGACTCGACCCCGACGGGCGTCCCACCGGGCCGGAGTGGCGACTGACTGCCGATTTACAGTTGTCGTATGAGGCCGACGTGGCGCTGCTCGACGACTCGCTCGTCGTGGCGTGGTACGACCGTTCGTCGGATGGACGGCTGGAGTCCCGCGTGGGGCGATGGGCACGCGACGGGACGCGGACCTGGGTGCGCTCGTTGCCCGTCTCGAGCCCGGAACACGCCACCCGCGACACCCAGGCGCGGAACCCGCTGGTGCTCGTGCGTGGCACCACGATGTTCTGTGCGTGGATCGAGCCGTCGGCTGACGAGATGAGTGCCGTGTACGGGCAGTGGCTCGACGAGGACGGCCAGGCGGTCACCCCGCCGGCACGGCTGGCCCCGATTGGGGACACGACCTGGAACCTGAATGGCGTGCTCGACGAAGCGGGCCGGCCGTGGTTGGTGTTCGATGCGGCCGTGGAGACCGAAAGCGAAGAGCTATTTCTGGTGCGGGTGTTGCCGTCGGGACCCCTGGTGCTCCAGTTGACGGCCGACGACGGCTTCCCCTCGAAGTACCCGGACCTCGCCCTGTCTGATGGCCGCGTCGCTCTGACGTGGTTCGATGAGCGGGATGGTAATCGCGAGGTCTATCTTTTCGGTGGCTCGCTCGACGGACTCGCTCACGCGAGCGTCAGTGCTCGTCGGGTGACCCAGACCCCCGGCGAATCGATCGGCGCCTATGTCAACTGGAACGGGGGGCGGATCGGCCTCGCCTGGTCGGACGATCACGATGGGCAGCATGAGGTGTACTTCCAGCCGTTCGACCAGGGTGGAGCGCCACTCGAGCCGGCCCGCCGGCTTACCGATAACACCACAGCATCGCTGATTCCGGCGATCGTGCCTCTCGCTGACGGCTTCGGGCTCGCCTGGAACGAAGACATCGTCGCGGAGCGGGGCGACCACGAAACCGGCGGTCGGTCAGAAATCGTCTTTGCCCGGGTGGAGTAGGTGACCGTTTCTTCTACCTTCTGGCGTCGCCTCCTCATTTACCTCCATCGCTGGCTTGGCATTGCCGGCAGCCTGTTCTTTGTCAGCTGGTTCGTGTCCGGCATCGTGCTGATGTACGCCGGGATGCCAGCGCTCACGGAGGATGAGCGGTTGGAAGGCGCGCCGCCGCTCGACCTCGCGCGGGCGACGGTCGGGGTCAGTGAGGCCGCGGTGCGGGCCGGATTCACCCCATCGAGGATTCTGGTCGGTATGCACGGAGACCGGCCGGTGTATCGGTTCGCCGGCGGTGGCGGCTGGACACTGGCCTATGCCGACACCGGGGAGCTCGCCGATGGGTTGTCCGCCGAGGCGGCCGTGGCGCTTGTCCGTCGGTTCATGCCGGAGCATGCCCACACCGCGACCTACGACATGCTCCTGCGCGCGCCCGACCAGTGGACGTTGCAGAGCCGGGCGTTCTTTCCGCTCCACCGGGTGCGGATGCACGACGACGCCGACACTGTAGTCTACGTGTCCGACCGTACCGCCGAACCGGTCATGCGCACGACGCGTGGGTCACGCCGCTGGGCCTATGCCGGGGCCGTGCTGCACTGGCTGTATTTCACGCCGATCCGCGCCCAGGCGGCCCTGTGGGCCGATCTCGTTATCTGGCTTTCGGTCCTGGGCTGCGTACTGTGTCTCTCGGGGGTCGTGTGGGGGCTCTGGCGGCTGTCGGTGTCTGGCGTGTATCGACTGAGGGGCGGCGTGTCGCATTCGCCCTATGCCGGCCTCATGCGGTGGCACCACTACGGTGGCCTGGCGTTCGGGCTTGTCACATTCACGTGGGTCTTCAGCGGCGGCCTGTCGATGGACCCGTGGGGTTGGCATCCTGGCACCGCCCCGACGCGTCTCCAGCGCCAGGTGGTGACCGGCGGAGCCCCGCGGCTCGGCCCCCTCACGGTGTCGCAGTTGCGGGCCGGCGCCGTCGCGATCGCCACCGCGTTTGAGCCGAAAGAGCTCGAGGTCCTGCACTTTCTCGGGGAACCGTATCTACTGGCCAGGGACCCGAGGCCTCGACCCGATCCCGCGACGCTGCCAACCACCCTTGCCACGCTGGCGACAGGGTCTGCCGACCAGCGGCTGGTGTCGGTCTTACGGCCAGAGCAGGGTGCGTTCGAGCGGTTCGAGAACGCGGTGTTTGACGAAGTTGCCGCGACGGTCATGCCGGGAGCCTCGATCATCGACACGACCTGGTTGCGGAGCTACGATTCGTACTACTACGATCGGCAGAATCGGCGTCGGCTTCCCGTGCTGCGTGTGCGCTATGACGACCCGGTGGCGACCTGGCTCTACTTTGACCCACACCGAGGCTCGATTGCTCGAAAGGAGGAGCGTCTCACGCGGCTGAATCGCTGGCTGTACCATGGTTTTCACAGCCTGGATTTTCCGTCCTTGTACTCCAAACGCCCATTGTGGGACCTGGTGGTGATCGGGCTCAGCTTGGGCGGGATCCTCGTGAGCGTGACCTCACTCGCGCAAGGATGGCGGCGATTGCGCCGGCACGCGGGGCGGTTCCTGTTTTCTTGACCTCCTGCTGGCTGCGAGGTACACTCCGCGCCACCGCGCTATGGTGCGTCGTGCGTGCGGTCGGCAAGGGCTCCCTCGGGCTCGTTGCCGTCCGGGCTCGGTTGGCTCGCCGCGCGTTCCATCGGAGGCTTTCGATATGCGATTTAGTGGTGTATTGCTGTTGGTGCTGGTGACGATTTCTTTCGCGACCACGACACAGGCTCAGGCTCCGGCCCGCGAGCCGGTCGGGAATCTCGCGCAGGTCATGCGAGCCATCCTGTTTCCCAACTCGAACATCTTGTTCGACACCCAGTCCAACGATCCGGACGCACCCCCAGAGGCGGCCGGGGACGGGGGGGCATCGTCGAGATTCGCGAGCATCTACACCGGATGGCCGCTGGTAGAGACCGCGGCGATCGCTCTCGCCGAGTCTGCCCAGTTGATCGCGATGGAGGGGCGCCTCTGCCAGAACGGCAAGCCAGTGCCACTGGGCGACGAGGCCTTCATGCAGTACACACGTGACTTGGTCGACGTGGGCAGACGCGCCTACGCGGTGGCGCAGACNAAGGACCTCGAGGCGATGTCTGAGATGACCAACGAGGTCGCCGGCGCCTGCGAGAACTGTCACACGGCCTATCGTCGCTACCCCGAGGAGAATCGGTGCACCGCCCCGTAGCGCGGATGCTCGGATCGACGCCGTCTCGGAGGGGTGCTGGCGGATGATACGGACCTTGTTTGAATTCGTCGACGCGTTGCCGAGCAGCGTCGCGTGGCGGGAGTCGTTGAATGGCTACGTGTATCTGCTGACGGCCCACGTCGTGAGCATGGGGCTGGTGGCCGGAGTTATCAGCTACTGGGACATGCGCTTGGCCGGAATGGCGCTCAAGTGGATCCCCGTATCCAAGGTGCAGTCGGGGTTGTTCCCCTGGCTGTTTGCCGGCACGGCGGTGAACGCGGGCACCGGCTTCATGATGGTGTACAGCCAGCCGATGCGCTACTATCCCAACTTCTGGTTCTGGCTGAAAATGGGGATGCTCGTGGTGNTTGCCGCCAATGCGGCATACTTTCACTTGAGTATCGAGAAGACGGTCGACCAGTGGGAAAACGATCCAGTCGCGCCCCTCAAGGCACGGGTTGCCGGGTATGTGTCGTTGGCNTTCTGGGCCGGCGTGATCGTGACCGGGCGAATGACGGCCTATAGCGGATTGGTNCCCCAGTGGTGGATNGATCTNGGCCTGAGTAATTAGNNATGNTGCAACCGTTTTTTCANTGGATGGGCGGGTTGCCCTTCAGTGCGTTCTTTCTAGAAACTGTCTGGCCGACTCCCATCATCCAGTGCATACACCTCATCGCCGTGTCGGTGTTCGCGGGAGCCCTCTTGATTGTGGACTTGCGCTTGCTTGGTCGCGGTCTGACCTCCTCGTCGATCCCGAAGCTGGCCGGCGCGGCCCAGCCGTGGCTCNTCGGGAGTTTCGTGGTTCTAGTCTTGAGCGGTATGCCACAGATGATGTCGACGGCGCTGAAGCAGTACTACAGCCCGTTCTTCTGGTGGAAGATGGAGATGGTAGGATTGGGTCTCATCGTTACGTTCGTCGTGCGTAAAGTAATCGCGTCCAAGGAAGAAGGACACTTNGGGCCTGTCTGGCCCAAAGTGGTGGGTATCACCTCGATCGCGCTTTGGACGAGCGTGACGATCGGGGCTCGTTTGATCGGGTTGCTCTCGTAGGGGTAGTGACGCTGTGGTGGCCCGAGGGGTCACGCCAGTCAGACACGCGCGGTGCGTGAAGGAGACATAGCAAGATGCGAAATCGGCTCAGAACTACGATTATCGCCGGGGTGGCTGCCGCCGTCGTGGCGGTNGGCCTGTCGTTCTCGGTGCAGCCCGTCGAAGGGCAGCAGGGGTATCAGGCGCCACGAACGGCTGACGGGATGCCGGACCTGAACGGCATCTGGCAAGCAGTGAGCAGCGCCCACTACGACATCGAGCCGCATGCCGCGCGGTTTGGTCCTGTGGTCGAGATGGCCGCCCACGGTGCAATTCCAGGCGGTCTGGGTATCGTCGAAGGNGGCGAGATTCCGTATCGTCCCGAAGCGCGGGCGACACAGCAGGAGAACCTCCAGTACTGGATGGAGCGTGACCCGGCCATCAAGTGCTACATGCCGGGTGTGCCGCGTGCCACCTACATGCCGTATCCGTTCCAGCTGGTGCAGACGCCAGAATATGTGCTGCTCGCGTACGAGTTCGCCAGCGCCAGCCGCATTGTCTACATGGACCGACCCGATTTCGAAGCGCCGGTCGACGCCTGGATGGGGCACAACATCGGCCGGTGGGAAGGCGAGACCCTGGTGATCGATGTGACGGCCCAGATGCCGGATACGTGGCTGGACCAATCCGGCAACCACCACAGCAATTCGATCCATGTGGAGGAGCGCTACACCGCGCTTAGCGAAAACCACATCATGTATGAAGCGACCATCACCGACCCGGAGACCTACACGCGGCCGTGGACAATCAGCCTTCCGCTGTATCGACGGATCGACGAGAACATGCAGTTGCTCGAGTTCAAATGCGTTGAGTTCGCTGAGGAGTTGATGTACGGGCACCTCCGTAAGGACCCGGATCTGACCCCGTCGTTCCGAGCCAGCGGGTACGGCTCCGATCGTCAGGTCGTGCTCGAGCCACCGCAATAGTCAGGAAGCGTGTCGTCGTCGCCGTGTTGTGCCGGTTGCCGATCTTGTCGGCAGTGGCACAACCGGCTCTGGGCAGGCAGAAGGCGGTATCAAAGTAATCGGGTGTTGACGAAAACGTGTGAAGCGTCGATAATGACGNAACGTTCTTATTTCCACAACTTGGAGGCGAATTAGATGCGAAGAAACATTGCCATCGTCTTGGCTGGGGTTGTCATGGCGCTGGCCACCGTGCCGGTGGTCGCGCATCATGCGTTCTCGGCNGAATTTGACGCCAACCGTCCNATCCACCTCGAAGGCACGGTGGTGAAGATGGAGTGGATNAACCCGCACGCATGGGTCCATCTGGAGATCGAAGACGGGACCGTGTGGATGGTCGAGGGAGGCACTCCCAACACGCTCCTGCGCCGTGGCTTCACGAAGAACTCGCTGCTGCCAGGCACCGAGATCATCGTGGATGGTTATCAGGCGAAGGACGGATCTGACAAGGGCAACGGTCGCGACCTGACGTTCAAGGACGGCCGGAAGCTGTTCATGGGTTCGTCCGGTACCGGCGCACCGGCTGACGGTCGAGACGCGACTGAACCTGAATAGTTCGATCGCCGTTTCGTCGGCGACGAGACGTGTCATGAAGAGGGCCTGGATGCGAAAGCGTCCAGGTCCTTTTTTGTGTTCGGCTCAGCCGGCGTGTAGTCGCGGTGGCTCCTCGCGAGGTGCGGTCGTCGCCGAATTGTCGGCCGGGGCGTAAGAAGGGACGACGCGTCGCAATGGTCATGATCATCATCCGGGCCCACTCGTCGGTCACGCTCGTATCGCTCGCGTTGGGTGTCGCCGTGCTGACGGCCGCGCCGGGTGCCCAGCGTCCCGACGACGGCGTCGAGATCTTTCGTTCCGGGGTCGAACTGGTCCAGGTCTCGGCGACGGTGGTCGACGCAGAGGGTCGGCTGGTCGGCGATCTGGACCGGGACGACTTCGAGATCTTCGAGGATGGCCAGCCGCAGA
>PAUN01000047.1 GCA_002712885.1 Acidobacteriota bacterium | reverse complement strand
CCAGCTGTCGACCGATAGCGACGCGTTCGTCGGTCGGATCCAGAATGGCGAGCGGCTCATTCATGCCATATTCTCCATCTCGAATCGGAATGCCTCTGACTGTATCACTCCAACGCGGCCAGGCGGGCTGTGACCGAGGAAGCAACAACGCTAGATGGGATGCCCCGTCGGAAAAACTAGGGCTGGATCTCGCGGGTGACGGCCATGGACCCGGCGGCGCCGTTGGCCCAGCCGCCGAGGAAGGCGGAGAACTTGCCGGCGGTGCCCCCGGCGACCATCACCAGGATGTCGCTGTCCTGTTGGAATTTCGACAGAGGTGTTTCCAGGCCGTCGGCGGTCGGGCGTCCGTCAGGACCGAGGAGCGCCGGTGGCACGGCACGCAGGGCCATACCCTTCTGACAGTCGGCGTCGGGGAGCAACTCGCGAAGCGGTCGCGCCGTCGCCTCCTGGATTCTGGCGCGCAGGTCCGCCTTGGTGTAGCCGTCACGCGCGAAGATCCGGAGGTGTTCCGGACAGACCACTAACAGCGCCTCGCCCACATGGGCCAGCTTGGGATGCGCCATCGTCTGCAGACACATCCCCATGCTGGCGCCGAGCGAGTGCGCGGTGCGCGACAGCTGGTCGCGAATTGCCCGGGGTGCCTCGCCCGCGAACACGGTCACGGTGCTGGTGTCGGCCGCGAAGCCACGTTCGACATGGAGTGGTTCCCAGCCGCTGTCCTCTTCGAGCTCGCCCACGCAACACGTGAACTTGCCCGGTTGTCCAAGGGTTGACATGTCGACGCCGCCCGGTTGGCCGCCACCGATGTTACGCACCACGAGCTGCAACGCCCGTCCGATGGTGGCATTGGCGCGGAAACCCTGCCCAAAGAGGTTGCGGCCGCAGTTGAGCTCGATCGCCCGCCGGATCGGGCCGTTGACCACAATGACCGGGGCTACGAAGTAGGTCGTGGCCAGCACCCCGTGTAGATTGAACTCGTCGGTACAGGCGGCCTCGGTCGCGGCAATCACGACCGGCAGGTACTCCGGACGGCACCCGGCCATGACGGCGTTGACCGCGATTTTCTCGACTGTGGCCGGTGCGAGGTTGGGTGGGACGTGGGCCACGATGTTCGAGGCGGCGCGTCGCGTGCCCTCGAGCATGCGGAGCACCCGCGTCTCGGTTGGTGGCACGACCGGCAGACCGTCGTCGAGGCCCTGCGACGACATGAACTCGAACGGGTCGTCGTCGACCGGGACTTGGACACGTCGGGCGCCGAGCGTCGAGGCGCCCCGACGCACCGCCAACCGCCGGGCCACATCCGGGTCATGCACCTTGGAGCCGCAGCCCGGTCGATGTTCAGGTAGACCGTCGCCGTCATGGACGAGATGGGGTGGCTGCGTGTCGCAGGCGGCCGCGGCTGCCTCGGTTAGGTTCCGGAGGTCCGGCCGCGTGAAGCCCTCGAAGCTGGCGAGAATGGCTCGGTCTGGACCGGCGAGGACCAGGGCGGGGACGGCGTCGAACCCGTAGGCGGCCGACACCTCGAGGTGGTCATCCAGCACCACCGTGAACGTCAGGCTGTGGCGGGTCGCGACGCTGGCCGTGTCGTTGGCCCCGTCCTGGGAGATGCCGACCACGCGCAGCCCCGTGGGTGAGAGCGCACTCTGCAGCCGCTCTACCAAGGGGAGCGTCAGATGGCAGGTGTCGCAATCGTGTTTGAAGAAGACCAGCAGGGTCGACGCGACCGGCTCATCGCCGAAGACAATAGGCAAGCCCGCGGGGGTGGTCAGAGAAAACGTTGGCGCCATCGCGCCGGGGCCAGGCAGGTCGGACATGGTCCGGAATTGTGGCAGCTTCGTATGGCGAGCGCCAATAACCCGAGCGTGGAACGGAACCTGCCTGGGTCTTGTAGGGTCAAAGCCAGGCTCACACCACGTCCACGCGTCCCGGGCTACTGTGGCGGCAGACGCCGGTCGGCAAACAGCTGCATCTTGTAATTCGGCCCCACGACGCCGGCGCCCATCTGTTCGCCGGGCGTATCGCCCGGTCGCTCGTACACCAGGCGGTAGCGCGGTGACATTTCGTCGAAATGATCGCCCATCGTGGTCGCCAACTCTTCGAGCGTGTCCTGCAGCGCTGTCGGTGAGTTCATCGAACGGTAGAACCCACCGGTGTTCTGCGTGAGATTTTGCCCGATCTGGCTCTGCATCCCCCCGCCCCGGGTTTCCAACACCACGACGTGGACCATGGCGCCGCCGCCGAGGAGGTCGAGGGTGTACGCGGTGAACTGGTCCTCGTTCATGTTCCCGCTGGTCTCCGGGCCATCCGTCATCACCATCACGATGACCGGCCACGCGTCCTCGGATGAGAACCGCCGATCCCAGGTCTCCCGCATGCCGTCAATCATCTTGGTTCCGCCGGAGCCGGAGAAGAGGCCGTCCGCGCCAGCCAGCAGTTCATCCCGGTCGGTCGTGAAGTCCACGACCGGCGCGACGCGTCCAGCGACCGTGAACAGGCCAACCTCGTGCTGCAGCGGCAGCGTCTCGAAGAACCCAGCGAGGCCGTTGCGCAACGCGCTCAGCCCGTTCGAGAGCATGATGGCCTCGCTGTTGTCCACGAGCAGGGCCACTTTCATCGGCGTGGTCCCGGGATTGGCCGAGAGAATCTTCATGATCGCGCCGTCTTCCTGAACCTGGAAGCTCTCAGCTGTCAAGCCCTCGACCGGTGCGCCGGCCTGGTCCGTGATGGAGGCAAACAGTTGGCCCTGGCTCTGCGCGAACGCGGCCGGTGCGGCGACCAGGGCCACCATGAGGAGACTCAGGAGTCGCGACAGTGGATGACTAGGCGTAGTGTGATGTCTTCTCATCTTGTTGCTTTCATACGACTTCGAGCGCACCCATGTTTCACATTGGCTGTGCGCAGGTCGGCGATGCCACGTTGCGCGATTCTATCCTATCGCGTGCAGTGCGACACGGAGGTGGTCAACTGAGGGGGCCTTCGCGATGCGCGCCGGTCTCCCCGTGCCGAAGATCTGCGGGAACGTGGGGGTGCAGGGCGGTCACGCCGCGGGGTCGGTGGGGGGGGTGGCGAGTAGTTCTTCATAGATCCGGAAGAACTTCTCCAGGTCAAGGTCCAGCATGACCTCGAGGGTTCGGGTGCCCGGCCTCGGCGCGGTCGCGACGCTCGAGCCGCCGTAGGTGGCGCCGAACGAGGTCTCGACGGCGATTGGCAGGCGCTCCGACGCGGTCACGACAGAGGGATCAATCAGCCAGGCTGCGGTGATGCAATCCCAGACGTGATAGGTGGCCGCGGCGTCCGCCTCGAACCGTGGTGCCATGTCGTGCCGCATTAACCGGGTCAGCGGCGTGTCGGTGGCCACGATGCGGTCAAAGAGCGACTTGCGCAAGGGGGCATGATTCGTGATGTCCAGCCCAAACATCACCACGTCCGGGATCGGCATCGCCAGCACGGCGTGCGCCGCTTCTGGGTCGAACCAGAAATTGAACTCGGCCGCGGGCGTTACGTTGCCTGGCACGCGCGCGTTGCCACCCATGAACACGAGGCCCTTGACGAGGGCCGCCAGGTCCGGTCGTCGCTGGAACGCGCGCGCGAGGTTGGTCATCGGACCGACGGCCACCAGGGTGACCTCGTGCGGGTATCGGTCGATGGTGTCGATGATGAACGGGACGGCACCGGTCGTGCGCGGCCGGGCCGCGGCGAAGCGTCCGCCCTGCGGCGGGACGACCCGGTCGGTGGCGTCGAACGCGCCCTTGAACGAGACGGGGCCCCACCGCGCCTCCTGGCGCGCCGCGTGAGCCGGCGAATTCACGAGCGGCGATTCGGCCCCGAGATACAACGGGATGTCGTCGGCCCCGATCAGCTCCAGCAGGTGCAGCATGTGCTCGGCGCCCTGCGGGACCGGGTAGTTCCCAGCGACCACCGTGACGCCAAGGATGTCCACCACGTCGGGCCGCCCGGCGAGCATCGCCAACGCGGCTGCGTCGTCGTTGAACACCGCCGAGTCGGTGTCGAAAATGATGCGGTGAGCGGTCACTGTAGGACACTACGGCAGCGCTAGCGCGATGAGCTCCGGCACCGGCGAGCCGCCGACGGTCAACGCCACATACTGTTTGCCGTCGAGCAGATAGGTCATCGGGGTGCCAATGGCCCCTCGCGGCAGGTCGACCGATGCGAGCGGCTCGCCGGTGGACTTCTCGACTGCGAGCAGCCGTGAGCCGCCGTCGCTGCCGCCCGTCGTCAGGGCATAGATGAGCAGCGTCTTGGTCACCAGTGGCCCGCTGCGGCTGCCGTCGCCCCCCAATGGTGGCAGATTGAGGTCGCGAAGCATCGGGTGATTGCGTACGCGGTCGCCGTCACCCAATGGCCGCATCCAGGCGTGGTCGCCGGTGTTGAGGTCGATCGCCGTCATCCGCGAGTAGGGCGGCTTGAACAATGGAAGCCCCTGCGGCATGGTTACCCGTCGGGCGAACTCTCCCCGTCCTTCGATGACCGCCAGCGTCGCGCCTTCGTCGGGCTGCGGCTCCCGGTAGCGGCGCAGGCTGAACGCGTTGGACGACGGCACGTAGAGCATGCCGGTTTCCGGATCGACGCCCGCGCCGGACCAGTTGGCGCCACCCCCTGAGCTGGGACGTTGGATCGTACCGCTCAGACTTTGNGGCGTGAAGAGCGGGCCCAGACGGAAGCCCTCGACCGCCTCGATCGCCATCTGTCGAATCTCGGGCGTGAAGTCGACCAGGTCATCGATGGTGGCGCCCTGATACTCGAAAGGNGCGGGCCGCGTGGGAAANGGCTGGGTCGGCCACACCTGTTCCCCCGGAATATCCGTGTCGGTCGGCACCGGGCGTTCCTCGATCGGCCAGACCGGTTCGCCGGTCACGCGGTCGAAGACATACAGAAAGCCCTGTTTGCTGATTTGGGCCAGTGCCTTAATGGAACGTCCGTCGACCTCGATGTCGACCAGATTCGGCGCGGCCGGAAAATCGTAGTCCCAGAGGCCNTGGTGCACCGCCTGGAAGTGCCACTCCCGCTCTCCGGTTTCGATGTTCAGCGCGATCACGCTTTCGGCGAACAGGTTGGCGCCGGGNCGATGCCCGCCGTAGTAGTCGGGGGCCGGCGTGTTGGTGGGGAGATAGAGGAGCCCGAGCTCTTCGTCGGCGCTCATCATCGACCAGACCCCGACCTTGCCGGTGACGCGCCACGAGTCACCGCCCCACGTGTCGTTACCGAACTCATCACCCTGCGGAATCGTGTGAAACGTCCAGTTGGTACGCCCGGTCTGCACATCGAACCCGCGCATCCATCCCGGCGGGGCCTCGCGGGTGATGTTGTACGACGAGATGGAGCTCGGGGTGATCACCGTGTCGCCCACGACGATCGGCGGTGATTGCACCGAGTAGAGCAGNGCGTTGAGCCAATCGCGATTGTCCCGGTCGGCACGAGGNAGGTCGCGCACCAGGTCGAGCCGGCCNTTNTCCCCAAAGTTCAGACAGGGTCGACCGGTCACCGCATCGACACAGATCAGGTACCCGTTCCCGGTGCCCCAGTAGACGCGCTCGGCCTCACCGTCACTCCAGTAGGCCACGCCTCGTTGGTTCCAGCGCGCGCTCATCGTGGTGGTGCCAGCTTCGTAGGTCTTCGGGTTGTAGACCCAGAGCGTCTCTCCGGTGGCGGCGTCGATGGCGGCNCCCGCCGACGTGGGCATGTTGATATACATCCGGCCGGCCGCCATCAGGGGTGTGGCCTTGAGGTTGTTCAGGTAGGGTGGCTGGCCGTCTCGCCAGCGGTCCGGGTCTTCTTGGTTCAGTGCCTCGAAGATCACGTCCGACCGGGCCGACCACTCGCCGCCGTTGGGCGTGGTCATACTCATGACGGCGTCGGACGATTGCCAGCGCCAGGCAATCTCGAGGTCGGCGAAGTTGGACGCGTCAATTTGATCGAGCGGCGAGTACTTGGTGCTGCCGAGATCACCGCCGTACGTCCGCCATTCGCCGCTGTCCGGCGCGCCGTGTTGCGCGGCCGTCGGGGTTGCGGCGGTGAGACCCACGGTGGCCGTGATTCCGCAAATGAGACGAGCCCGTCGGGTCATCTGGTCACTCCTCGTGGAAGGTGCCTCGTGTCGCAGACGGCACTACATCGATGAGGCGCCCATGATACCCGACCGTGATGATGGCTGATGACCACGGGCGGCCTTCTTCTTCGACAGCGGGGCGACGAGATAGAATGGCGGCACTGTGACCGCGATGACCAGGTTATCCCGGGGTGCCGCCCGCACAGTGAGGTTGGCGGTCTGCGTGCTCGCCGTCGGTGGGGGGCTCGTCGTGCTGACCGCGGTGCCCCTGGAAGGTCGTGCCGGGCGCACCGGGCAGACGACCCGGCAGCCGCCGCCGGAGACCTTTCACTGGGTTCTGCCCGCGCAACATCGTGAGGTCACGGTGGTCGACCTCCACCCGGGCGACTGCTACGTTATCCAGCGGGTCGACGGCATGGTGTACTTCGGAGACCCCTTGCCTGACGTGATCGAGTTGCAGCGCGAGCTTGGCGAACCGCTGGCGCATCGAGTCGAGTCTGCTGATGAGCATCCCGAATGCCGACTCTCCGGGTGTGTCGACATCGCTCGCCTCACCGATGCGATCACGACTCGATTGGTCGANGTTGGGGAGGCGCGGGCCAGGCGNCTGGCCCGCCATCTGCCCTCACCAATCGACGGCATGCGTGGCGGCGCCTACACGGACGTCGGTTCCGCCGACCGGCCACGGTATCGTCAGGCGCCGGAGCAGCGGATGGTCTACCGCCACCTGCGGACCGCGGCGCGCGACAATTGCTACGAGGCCGAAGTGCCGCGGACGCTGAGTGTCCACATCCGAGACAGCGANCAGCGCCGCGACCGGACCGGTGTCTACAGCGGCTATCTCTATCTCGAGCACCATCACCCGGAGCCGCGCGGCGTTGTCGCGGAATTGGGTCCAGTGCACACGGCTGGCACGGTATGCTCTACTTGGGCAACCTCTGGTGAGTCCGAGTGCCGACCGCCGACACGNGCAACGAATGAGCTCCAGGGTGCGCGACCATGCGCGCCCCGCGGTCTCGGCGTGGGGCACTCGGGGTGCCCGTAGAGCGGCCGCGTAGGGTTCGGGGCGCAGCCCCGTNTNAGAAAGGANGCACCTAGATGAATCGATNNCTCCTGACCGNGGCGACNTGCGTCATCGTGGTCATGACCGCGCAATGGCAAACCCGNGGCGCCGCTGTGTCGGGNGCNGNGGTGCAAAGCCCAGANGGCAGCCCGAGTCACCGGTTCGACGAGCTCGCCGACAGCGTCTATTTCGCTACCGGCACTGGCGCAATGACCACCATGAGCAACAACCTGGTCATCATCAATGACGACCACGTGATGCTGGTCGACTCGTCGGTGTCACCCGCGGCGGCTCGCGGTCTGGTCGAAGGTGTCAAGACGCTGACCGACAAACCGATCAAGTACGTCTTCAACACGCACTACCACTTCGATCACGCGCACGGGAACCAGATTTTTGGTGACGACGTGGAGATCATCGGGCACGAGTTCGTGCGCTCGATGCTACTGACGGACGTGCTCGACCAGCGAACCAATCGGTCGTTTACCGCCGGTATTCCAGCGCAGGTGGAAGCGTTGCGCGCGCGCGTCGCGGGGACCAGCGATGTCGCCGAGCGACAGCGGCTCGAGGCGCAGTTGGTGATTCAAGAGGCCCACGGAGCCGCGGTCCAGGAGACCCGACCGACGCCGCCCAACGTGACCTACCGTGATTCGCTGACCCTGGTGAAGGGGGGACGCGAGGTGCAGTTGCACTTTCCGGGGCGTGGTCACACCGGCGGCGACTCGCTGGTATTTCTGCCGGAAGAGCGCATCGTGTTCACCGGCGACTTCTTTGTCGGAAGCCCCGGTTCCGGTGGTCTCCCCTATATGGGTGACGGCTATGTTGAGGAGTGGCCGGCGTCGCTCGACCGCCTGAGGGCGCTGCAGTTCGATGTCATAGTGCCCGGCCACGGGGCGCCGTTCCGTGAGCGGGAGCAGATCGATCATCTGCAGGCCTACCTGCGTGATTTTCATGGACAGGTCTCGGCGCTGCATGCCCAGGGTCTGTCGGCGGAGGATGCCACCGCGCGCGTCGACCTGACCGCCCACGCGACGCATTACGGCAACCGTGTGAGGAATACCGATCCGCGCGCCGTTCTTCGGATGTACGAGTTGTTCCAGGTCAAGATGCCACGATAGCAATGAGCATGTGACCCACGCGTTCGGGGAACGCCTCGGTGGGGAGCCACGCATCGTCGTCGCGTCGCGCGAGTCGGGAGACTCTCTTCCGTGGTCGTAGCCGCGGGTCTTCAGACCCGCCGGGAGGAGTCAGCGTATGCCGAGAATGATCCTTGTCGTGGCGCTGCTTAGTCTGTTGGCGCCTGGTTCGGGGTGGGCCCAGGACGTGACCGTGACGCCGGATGTGGTGTACGGCCACAAGTACGGCATGGCGCTCACCTTCGACGTGTTCGAGCCGGCCAACGCGAACGGCGCCGGCGTCCTGAATGTCGTGAGTGGAGGATGGCGCTCCGCGTGGCGGCCGCACGACGTGTCTCAAGCTCGCTATCAGGCCCTGCTCGACGCGGGGTTCACCGTGTTCGCCGTGCGCCACGGCAGCAGCCCGAAGTACGTGCTTCCTGAAATCGTGCCGGACGTCCGACGGGCCGTCCGTTATATTCGGCTCAACGCGCGCCGACTCGGCGTAGACCCGGAACGGCTCGGAGTCTGGGGCGGGAGCGCCGGTGGGCATCTCTCGTTGATGCTCGGTCTGGGGGCTGACCGTGGGGACCCTTCGGCGGAAGATGCGGTGCTCAGGTCCGGCAACCGTGTGGCGGCCGTCGTCGCGTACTACCCGCCGGTTGATCTCAGGCCCCTGGCGCGTGGGATTACCACCGAGAATGCGAACACGCGCTTTCCGGCTCTGAATTTCGACCCGTCCGAAGCGTCGTCCATTTCGCCTATCGTCCATGTGTCGGGTGACGACCCGCCGACGCTGCTGATTCACGGTGACGCGGACGGTCTGGTGCCGGTCAGCAACAGCCATGACATGTATGCCGCCCTGCAAGAGCGGGGCGTCGAATCGAAGGTGATCATCATTCCCGGTGCCGGCCACGGATTTCGCGGCGCCGATGCTGAGCTAGCGATGACGGCGCTGGTCGACTGGTTCGGGATTCATCTCGGCGCTCGCACGTCGAACTAGGCACGCGACCCCGGTGCGCCGCTTGGGGGGTCACGAACTCGGGTGGTCCGCTCAGACCGTGCCAGCCTCTGCGATCAACGCATCCCGAAAGGGATCTTCCAAAGAATTCTTAGTGAATGGTTTGCAGGCGTTCCATTTGACTTGGCCCAAGCCGTCGCCTATGATCGGCCGGCTAATTTCGGCAGAATATTTCTCGTGAGGAGACGAACTGCAATGAAGGACATTGCCCGAAGCGCCTGGGTCGTGGCGGGATGCGTCGCCGTGGGGCTCTTGGCTTCCGCCCCGATTGGCGCACAGGAGCTTGAGGAATGGCAGGGAGAGGAGATCCGCACACTCTTGCTTGCGGTTGGGGACGCCCGAAGCGAGAGCCGGGCTCCCGATGAGGGTGTCATTGAGTACTTGCCCAGCTATATGCAGGGCGCCGAAGGTATCGCTTTTGTGCCGTTTACGCTACTGATCGATCCGTCCGCGATCACCACGCCGAACTTCGCCGTCTTTGTCACGTTGACAGTCCCCAACGACGCGCCTGCTGCCGGTGTCCCGGCCGATACCGTGGTGTTCGAGAATAGCTTCTACGCCGAGGCGAACGAGGTTGATTCAGGGCAGGTCCGGGTCACCGGTGCGCTGCAATCGGCTGGCGGTGAGTATGACGTGTATATCGCGATCAGGGACAGTTTCGATGGGGAGGCCCCCATCGACAGTGCCATCAACCCGACGACGGGGCAGCCGGTCCGGACCACCGTTGTGCCGCCCATCACGATCCTCCGCGAGCGGGTCACGATTCCTGACCTCTGGGCCGGCGAGCTGGCACTCAGCACCGTGTTTCTGAACGAGAGCGTGGAGATGCTATCCGAAGCGCCCACGGCAGAAGACCTGGCCAAGTTTCCCTACACGCTCGGCGGCGCCCGCATCGTTCCCCGGCTCGACAACCGATTCACCAAGGCTGACACGCTGGGGTGGGTATTCCAGATTTACAACCCCGGGCACGACAACGGGATGCCCGATATCACCATCGACTACGAGTTCTATACGCAGAACGACGGGGGCGAGACATTCTTCAACCGGACCGCGCCGGTGGCACTGAGCAGCGAGAGGCTGCCACCCGGCTTCGACGTGGCGGAGGCCACTCTCGTAGATGGGCAGAATATCCCACTCGGAGGATTTCCCGCCGGTGACTATCGGCTACAGATCAAGGTGACAGACAACGAGCGCTCATCCGAATTGATGCATGACCTGCTGTTCACCGTCGCGGAGTCGTAGAGACCGTCGCTGACGTCGCGCGAGGAAATCGCAGCGGGGCTTCCACGTGCCCGGTGGCGCGACGTGCATTGAGACTCCGCGTCTATCCCGAAGGGGCCGGCCGCTTCCAGCAGAGCGACAACACCATCATCGGGCAGAAGGTGGCCGCAATGCCGGACCATCCGAAGATGTTGGACCAGAAAATTGTCCGACCGGGGACGAGGGTCGAGACCAACATCGCGATGGCGAGGGTCGTGCCGGCCCGCTCGGGATGCAGCATTTGCTGATAGATGTCTCAAGTGACCGCGCTCGAGGCCACCACGAGCAGCGAGTCAATCGTCGACATGATGGTCGCGGGGACCGCACTTGCTCGCCGGCCGGTCCCAGGCTCACCGTAAAGTCACCGTCCGCCCCCCCACCAGCAGCGCGCGGCCAAAGAGTCCGGACAACTGAGTCTTATCGCCGGCGTCGAGGAATCGCCGAGTCGACTGGGACTTCGGGTCAGGCCGTCTCTAGGCGGACGCTATAATCGAGCGCCCCTACGAGCCTCATGAGCAAAGTGGTCCGTACGTCCGAGTCTCCCTGGTATCGCCAGGTGAACCGCGAACAGTGGCGGGCGTTTTTCGCCACCTTTCTCGGCTGGCTGCTCGACGGGTTCGACTTCACCATCATGACGTTCATCCTGGTCGACATCCAGGAGAGCTTCACGGTGGACGCGGCACTGGCGGGGGCATTGGGAACGGTCACTCTCTTGTTCCGGCTGGTCGGCGGGCTCGGCGCCGGCATGATGGCGGATCGGTATGGGCGGAAGCTCCCGCTGATGTTGTCGATCCTCTGGTTCTCGCTGTTCGCGTTTCTCAGCGGGTTCTCGACCTCCTACGCCATGCTGTTCGCCTTTCGGGCGCTGTTCGGGATAGGGATGGGCGGTGAGTGGGCGGCAGGTATGCCGCTGGCGCTCGAGCACTGGCCGACGAGGCTGCGCGGGCTGGCGTCCGGGTTGCTGCAGGGCGGCTGGTACTGGGGCTACATCCTTTCCGCGCTGACCTTTTCCTACATCTACCCGATCTTCGCGGCGATGCCCGACCCGTTCAGTCCGTCGCCTGACTCGACGCTGGGCTGGCGCGTCATGTTCTGGACCGGAGTCATCCCGGCGCTCCTGGTGCTCTGGATACGGACCGGTGTCAGCGAGAGCCCGGTCTGGCTCGCACGGCAGCGGCATCTGAAGGAGACGAGCGCGGGGGAATTGACCGACCGGGTGTCGGTGCTGCGCCTGTTTCAGCCAGACCTGCTCTGGGTCACCATCCAGAGTTCGCTGCTGCTGTCGGCGTTCATGTTCTCCTACTACTCGATTTCGTTCTGGTACCCCACGTTCCTCCGAGACCTTGGGGTCGATCCGGTGCGCTATGTCATTGGATTCAATGCCGGCGCGATTGTTGGCATCGGGCTGTGGGGGCGGGCGTCGGAGGGCGTGCTCGGCCGTCGGGGCGCGGTCACGCTGGCGGCGCTGACCGGGGTGGCGACCCTCCCGGTGTTTTTAATGACATCGAGCGTGTCGCTTCTTTTTCTGGGGGCCGTGCTGATGGGCGCCACCGGCGGAGGCATCTGGGGTATGGCACCAGCGTACCTGACGGAACGGTTTCCAACCGCCGTGCGGGGTGTCGGGCCCGGCCTGTCGTATCACATCGGCGCTGCGGTCGGTTCGGCCACGCCGTTCGTGTTGGGGCAGCTCCAGGATGGCGGCATGACGATTGGCCGCGCCATGTCGTGGTGCATCGCGGGGTCCGGTCTCCTGGTCGTGGGTATGATCTGGCTCGGTCCGGAGACGCGGGGCCGCCATTTTTCCGCGCTGGACGATGATGAGGCCGACCGCGGCTAAAACCCACCGTCCCGCGTCAAACGGACCAGAGGTCGAGTCGCGTCGACTCGTCATGAGCGTTGAATTCTGAGGAGAAGTCGCATGGACGGGCAACGTGGATGGATGATCGGGGCGATGCTCGGGGCGTCGCTGGTGGGCGGCGCGGCGTCCAATGTCCTGTTGACGACGCGCCTCGCTGCCCAGGGGGGCGACGTGGTGACCGCCTCACAAGTCAACCTAGTCGACGGCAGCGGACGCCTGACCGCGGTGCTCTCTGGCTCGGACGAGCGAGGATTGACGGCGCTGACGTTCTATGGCCCGGACCGTTCCGTGCGTGCGGTGCTCGGGGTCGAATCGGACGGCACCCCGGCGTTGCGGTTTGCTGACCCCGCTGGTGCGGTACAACTCTCGGCCACGGTCCGCGGAAGTGACGCGAGCGTGACCGTCGGAGACGAGGCGGCGCGGAGCGCCGTGTTCGGTTCACTCGGCGGCACACCGGTGCTCGGCCTGTCTCATGACGGGCGAGCCCGGCTGCAACTCGAACTCGGCACGGGCGGTCAGCCCAGCCTCAACCTTCAGGGCGAGCCGACCCTCAACCTGCTCGGCGCGCCCGGTCAACGGGCCATTGGTCTGTCCGTGGACGCGGACGGCGCGCCGTTTCTTTCGCTCTACGATCCGAGCGGAGCGCCGCGGTTGGTAATGGGCGCGGTTCAAGGGACGGCCGTCATGAACCTGGGTGACGGCACCCGGCCCAGGCTCGTGCTCGGGGTGACCGACCAGGGAGAGGGGACTCTCGGGTTCTACGACGCCGAGGGGACGCTGGTCCGCCTCGAAGGAGCGGAACCGTCACCATGACGTGATTGAGACGATCAGTGTGTGAGGAGGCTCATCATGTTCATCACTCGGCGTATCCACTCGCTCGTCCTGGCTCTGCTGCTTCTTGGTGTTGGTGGAGTCGGGCCCGTTGCCAGCGCTCAACCGACCGGAGACACCAGGGGGCGTGACACCCGCATCGTCTTTTTCGGTTCGTCGGTGCCCAACGGCACCGGTGACGAGACGCGTCAAGAGGGTTACACGGGTCGAGTGCGGCAGTTGCTCGAACCGGCCGGGTGGGACGTCGTGAACCGGTCGCGGGGCGGCGACAACACAGTGACCATCGCGTTGCGGTTCGAGCCTGAGGGGACACCGGATCCGAACACCCCATACCTGATGACGGCCGATGCGGGCTACGCCGTACTGGCACTCTCGTTGGGCAACGAGGGCATCATGGAATGTGCGCCTGGCCAGTCCAGGCGGTGTACGAAGACCCGGGACGAGGCCGATCGCATCTACGAGCAGTTCGCCACCGGTCTATGGAACCTCGTGGAGCGGACTCGGGCGGAGGGTATCGTGCCCATCGTCACGTTGGCGTACGCGCGGAGCGACTTCGCCGAGCGGGAGTACGCATACACCCGACGGATGAACCTGCTCATCAATTCGTGGGACGTCCCCAGCGTCAATCTGCTGGGCGCCATCGACGATGGGGGCGGCCGGTGGGCAGATGGTTTCGTGGCTGATCCCCTGCACCCGAATTCGGCCGGGCACACGGAGATGGCCCATGCCTTTGTGCCGACCTTGTTCGATGCGTTGGCGGCCGGGAAGCCGACTCCGACGCGCTCCACCAACCCCGGATTCATCCGCGTGTCTGGCGGGTCGCCGACGCCGCTATCGTTTTCGCCAGAGCATCCCATGCGCTCCTTCGCCGTGAGTTTTCTGGTCCGCGCGACCGGTGACGGCACGGTGGCCGGCGTATCGGGCCAGACACTCGGCAACCGGGTGACGACGTCGGCGTATGGTCGGCAACGTCAGCCGATCGACATCTACAACCTGTCGCCGAGCGGCCAGATCCGTGTGGCCGTGAGCGTGAGCGGCGGGCGCTTGACCTACACCGCGTCATCCGGCGAGATCGTGCGATCGAGCGCGACGGCGACCGACGGAGAGTGGCACCACGTTGTCCTGAGTCACTATGCGGCCAGAGGCGAGACGGTGCTGTTCGTCGACGGCGCTCGCGCCGGCGCGGTCTCCGAACGGCTGCAGCCGGAGCGGTTCGTGCTGGGTGGTGGGGGTCGGGCGGCCGACGAGGCTCCCCAGCAGGCCGACTTCAAAGAGTGGATGATTCACCGTGCCGGTCTCAACGCCGATGAGGCGGCGGCACTGTATGACGGCACGCTGGTGCAGGCCAGCCTGGAGGTGTATGCGTCGTTAAGTGGTTCGTCGGCCATGGCGACCGAGAACCGGGCTCAGAGCCTGTCGGTCGTGGAGATCGAACGGGCGGGAGTCACCCACACCGAGGAGTGATCGAGACGGCAGACGGAGGTTGTATGGCTGGCACGATGATTGAATTTCCCAGTAACGGGAAAGCGGGGAGCGGGTATCTGGCGGTGCCGGCGTCAGGCGGCGGCCCAGGCCTGGTCGTGCTGCAGGAGTGGTGGGGGCTGGTCGACCACATCAAGGATGTGGCAGATCGGCTCGCAGCTGAAGGGTTTGTCGCGCTGGCGCCAGACATGTATCACGGCGAAAGTACGAACAGTCCCGATGACGCCGGCAAACTGATGATGGCACTCGATATCGGTCGCGTCGAGAAAGACCTGCGGGGAGCAGTCGGCTATCTGCTCTCGCGCGACGAGGTGACGACTAAGCATGTGGGCACCGTCGGGTTCTGCATGGGAGGGCAGTTATCGCTGTATGCGGCGTGCGAGAATTCCGCGGTCGGCGCCTGCGTGGTCTTCTACGGTATTCACCCGAACGTGTCTCCGAATCTGTCGACGCTGCAGGCGCCCGTGCTCGGGTTCTTCGCGGAAAAGGACGGCTTTGTCCCGCCAGCCGCCGCCCGTCAACTCGAGGCGGACCTCCAGGCGGCCGGCCGGTCCGTGGAGATCACGATCTTCGAAGGGGCCGACCACGCCTTTTTCAACGATACGCGTGTCGAGGTTTACGACGAGGCGCATGCGGCCACCTGCTGGTCGCGCATGCTGACTTTCTACCGGGAGCATGTCCGATAGCTGGTTGCCCGGGTGGCTGGCGCGGATGCGCTCGTGGCAACTCTTCCTGATGGCCGCGGCGCTGTTCGTTGCCGATCTGCTCATCCCGGACCCGATCCCGTTCGTCGACGAGGTCATGCTGGCGTTAACCACGCTGCTGCTCGCACGCTGGAGGCGACGGCGCGAGTAGGTCGCGGCTACGTCCGTGGGCGCTGCGTCCGGTTAGCGGCCAGTCGGTGCTTGCAGAGCGACCCCGGTCAGGCGTTCGAGTTCGTCCAGTGCCGTGGTCGGGTCGCCGACCTTGATCGTGGCCATCCCCAGCGCCCGAGCCGTCTTGAGATTGGTGCCCAGATCATCGAGGAAGATGGCGTCCACGGGTGAGACGTCCAGCTTCCGGCAGGCCAGTTCGTAGATCCGTGATTCCGGCTTGCGCATCCCCACTCGAAATGATTCCACCACCTGATCGAATCCACGCTTGAGCGCTTTCAGATCCGCGTCTCGATCGGGCATCGGCCAGATGTTGGTGAGCGCGCCGACACGGACACGGGCCGCGCGTAGCCGGGCGATGGCGGTCACCATCGCCTCGCGCGG
Organism: Acidobacteriota bacterium; assembly: GCA_002712885.1. Lineage (GTDB taxonomy): Bacteria > Acidobacteriota > Vicinamibacteria > Vicinamibacterales > UBA8438 > UBA8438. The sequence goes on along the minus strand of PAUN01000047.1, from coordinate 18,852 downwards.
CACCGCCGTCGTCGCGATCACACGAAGGAGTTCCATCGCGTCGATCGGATGGCCCGCCGCTTCACTTTGTGTCGAGAACGCATAGGCAAACTGGGTCGGATTGAGTTCACCCCGCTCGAACTGGGCCCACGGACCATGGCCTCCGCCTTCGATCACGAGTCGCGCGATAAACCGCGAAGGCAGTCCGGTGTGCGCCTCGAATGCTGCGATGGCCGGCAGCGGCGATTCGAGTACCACCCCACCGAGATCAAAAATGACCGCGCGTGCAGGGTCGCTAGCCATCCCCGCCCTCGTAGCGGTCGGTAGTCAGGATGACCTTCCCGACCACTTCGCGGCGCTCCAACATGGTGAGCGCGGCGGCGGCCTCCGGTAGCGGCAGCGTGCGCGCGATGAGCGGTCGGAGCCGACCCTGTTCGAGCCATCTGAACAGCTGTTGGAAGTTGACGCGATTCCCCGCCGGATCCTTATTGGCGTAGGCGCCCCAGAACACCCCGACCACCGAGCAGCCCTTCAGCAGGATGAGGTTCGCTCGGGCGCTGGGTATGGTGCCGCTGGTGAATCCGACCACGAGCAATCGGCCTTCCCAGTTGATGCATCGGAGTGATTTTTCGAAGACGTCTCCGCCGACCGGGTCGCAGATCACATCTGCGCCCCGTCCGTCGGTCACTGCCTTCACTTGGTCTTTCCAGTCGGGGTCGGTGTCGTAGTTGATCAGGTGTTCGACCCTGTAGTGCGCCGCCACGGCCTGCAGCTTCACGTCGTTGCCCCCGGTGGCGACGATGCGCGCGCCCAGGCACTGCCCGATGTCGATGGCGGCCGTGCCGATTCCGCCGGCCGCGCCGTGGACGAGCAGCGTCTCGTCCGGCCGCAGGGCGGCTCGCTGCACCAATGCGTGGTAGCTGGTGCCGTAGGTGAGTGATAGCCCGGCGGCCACCCGCATACCCACGGATGCCGGTATGGCGACACAGCGGTGCGCGGCCGCGACCGCCTCCTCCGCGTAGCCGTTCCAGCGCGTCATTCCGATCACGCGGTCACCGGGCGCGAAGTCGGTGACCTCGCTTCCAGTCTCGATCACTTCACCAGCTACCTCACCGCCGGGGGCGAACGGCAGCTCCGGCTTGAACTGGTAGAGCCCCTGAATGATCAGCAGATCGGGAAAATTGACCCCCGCGGCGTGTACGCCGATCCGCACGTCATGCGGGCCGAGCGGCGCGCGCTGCACCTCACTCAGCACCAGGCTGTTCGGGGGACCGTACTTGGTGCACAGCATCGCTTTCATTGCAGGTTCCTCGCCTCAACGCCTGGAGCCGGCGGGGACGTCCGCCGTGGGGGCGTCATCTTATCAGGCGGTTGGTCCCCACCAGCAGCTGCCCACGCGTGTAAGATCTAAGGATGCCAGGCGACTCTTTCGGTCATGCCTTCCGTATTAGCACGGCGGGCGAGTCGCATGGTCCTGGAAATGTCGTCATCATCGAGGGGTGTCCGCCCGGGTTGGCGCTCACCGAGGCCGATCTGGCCGAAGATCTGGCCCGGCGGCGTCCCGGGCAGAGCCACATCGTCACGCCGCGCGACGAGCCCGACCAGCCCGAGATTCTCGCGGGCGTCTTCGACGGGCAGACGACCGGCACCGCCATCGCGATTCTGATCCGGAATACGGACCAGCGCGGTCGCGACTATGCGGATATCAAGGACAAATACCGGCCCGGACATGCGGACTACACCTACGACGCGAAGTATGGGGGCCGCGACTATCGTGGCGGTGGGCGCTCCAGCGCTCGCGAAACCAGCGTGCGCGTGGCGGCCGGTGTCGTGGCCAAGCGGATCATCGCCTCGGCGTTCGGGGGTCGGGTGGTCGGCTACGTGCGCCAGATCGGCGGCATTGTGGCCGAGATTGCCGATCCGGCGGCCGTGACGCTCGACCAGGTAGAGCGGTTGCCTACCGGAGAGCCGAACATTGTCCGCTGTCCGGACGCGGGCCGCGCGGCTGAGATGGTGGCCCTGATCGAACAGGTACGCGAACAGCGCGACTCGATCGGCGGGGTGGCGGAGGTCGTCGCCACCGGGGTGCCGGCCGGGCTCGGCGAGCCGGTGTTCGACAAGTTGAAAGCGGATCTGGCGAAGGCCCTCTTCAGTCTGCCGGCGGTGCTCGGCGTGGAATACGGCGTTGGGTTCGGGGCGGCGACGCTACGTGGGAGCGAGAACAACGATCTCTTCTATTCGACGGCTCAGGTGGGGGCGGCGCCACGTGTCGCGACCCGGTCGAATCGACACGGCGGCATGCTCGGCGGGATTTCGAGTGGGATGCCGATCGTGCTGCGTGCCGTGGTGAAGCCCACCAGCAGTCTGCCACGTGAGCAGGAGACCGTCACCCGGAGCGGCGAACCGACCTCCATCAGCACCAAGGGCCGTCACGATCCGTGTCTCCTGCCCAGGTTCGTGCCGATGGCCGAGGCGATGGTGGCGATCGTGCTGGCCGACCACTGGCTACGGTGGCGGGCGTCCGGTCGGTCGACACCGCGGTGAGACCTGGTCAGGCTTCGGGGAACATCTTCACGATGGCGCCGTCGGCGTCCAGATAGCGCGGCGGGCTTTCGGCGAGGAAATCGACGATGTCGCCATTGACGACCAGGCCGACCCTGCCTGAATCGTCGGCAAGGGATCCGATGAACTTCCGAAGCCGGTCAACCCTGATTGAAGATCTGAGAGCCTGTCTCTACCCCCATGTGCAGGTTCGAAATCACATAGAGCGTGTCGAAAATCTGGATGTACATCGCTGGCTCCAGCGCATCGCGTCCGGTGCCAGAGGCCCCGGGGCATGAGACGGCTGCGGGCCGCGGCGGTGCATCCTGCACGCCGGTCGGCCCATCCGATTGGGTTCTGGCTCGGATGGCCCATTGTCAGCGAAGCCCGCATAATTCTTGAGCGGGTCGCGAGTCGGTGACGACGCGGCCCGCCGGGCGTGGTATTACTAAACGTTCTGAGGTGCCCGCAAACGGCCTCGCCTCGACTGGCGTGGGCGACCGTGGGTGTAATGAAACGCCCTTTTGCTCGATGGTCGCGTCAGTGCGTCGCGTGGCCTCGGGGGTCCGCACAGGAGGCAATCTAATCATGCGTAAATTCGTCCTCATCCTCGTGACTGTCATGGCGGCAGGCCTGCTGGCCGGTCCCGCCTCGCTCCAAGACCTCGGCCCCCAAGGCCCGAGTCCCTACGACGCGGTGGAAGGCTGGTTGAAGCCGTTCGCTGGCGCCGGATTCACGTTCGGTGGCAACTCAGGTGTGCATGTCGAGTCGCTCAACCGAATTTTCGTCGTGCAGCGGGGCGAAACCCGGTTGCCGGATCCGGTGCCGCCTGGATTCGCTGGGTTCATTGGCTCCATCGGGATCAACGCATTGACCGATACGGACCGCCGTACCTGGCAGAACTGTATCTATATCGTCGATAGCGACGGGAACCTGGTCGAGGTGTGGGACCAGTGGGACCACCTGTTCGAGGGGTCGGACGGCCCGGGACCGCACCGTATTCGAATCAGTCCCTATGATCCTGAGAAGCGGGTGTGGGTCGTGCACGAGACGGGACATCAGATCTTCGTGTTCTCGAACGATGGCAGCGAGTTATTGGCGACCCTCGGGGAGAAGGACGTTCCCGGGAATGACGAGACCCATCTCGGGGGGCCGCAGGATGTCGCGTTCTTCCCTGACGGTCGTGTGATGGTGGCCGATGGGATCATCAACGGGCGGGTGATGATTCTCGATGCGGACCTGAACTACATCACCGAGTTCGGTGGAGAGTCCGGGGATGGGCGCGGACGGTTTAATCGTCCGCACAGTCTCGCCCTAGGACCGAATGGCCGAATCTTCGTCGCCGATCGCGACAATCGACGGGTCCAGGTCTTCAACGAGACGACCCGCTCAGCGTGGTATCACCCGAACATTTCGCCGATCGCCACCTGGCCCGGGTTCGACTTGCCGCTCGATATCATCGTCAACCAGTATGACGTCTTTGTTACCGATGTGTCGTCCACCGGCGCCAGCATCGTCCAACTCGACCTGAACGGGAATCCGAAGGTGCGGGCCATGCTGCCCACAGAAGGGTCTGGCATGTTCCGGGAGATGCACTCGTTCTCGATTGATACCGACGGTAATCTCTACGGCGCTGACAACCAGCATGGGCGTCTCCAGAAGCTGGTGCCGAAGGCTGACGCCACGTCGGAGCAGCTCATCGAGCCGCCGTTCGTGGAAGAGGACGCCCTGCCGTAACCAGCGGACTCGAGGCGGCAACTGATGCGGCGATACCCCAATTGCTGGATGGAGGTCCGTCGGTCCAATGTGCGATGGTACGAGTGGGTAATGGTCGACACAGGTCGGCTGCGTCCCTATCGCTGTCAGTACCATTTTCATCGTTACTGGGCCACGCCGGGTCGTCGGGGCGGGGGTCCGTCGGAACGAACGAAGACAGACGAGCATCCCGCTGACGTGTCATCGTCGGCAGACCGCGGGGCGACACGGTGACGCGGGGCGGCTCGCCGGCGCCCGGGCGGTGGGGCGAGTAGGAGGATCGAGATGGCTCGAGGACGTTCTGCAAGGGTCGTTGTGAGTGTGGTCGCGCTGGCGGTCATGTTCGGGTTGGGATGGGTCGTGGCCAAGACCGGGGCCGGCCAGGCGGTACCGACCGAGTCTCTGACCGACCTGGAACGGCAATTCACGGAGCGGATGCAGGACGTGGTGTTGGTCGGGAATTTCACCATCGAGGGTCGCGAGACCCGTGGCGGTAGCCCGGAGCGCTACGAGCTCAGCCGTGTTGCGAAGGTCGATGACGCCCAATGGCGGTTCGACGTGCACATGGTGTACGGCAGCGTCGATGTCACGCTGCCGGTGGTGGTGCCTATCGTCTGGGCGGGCGATACGCCGATGGTCACCATCACGGACTTTTCCATTCCCACGCTGGGCACGTTCACGGCGAGAGTCTTCTTCTACGACGACCGGTATGCCGGGTCGTGGCAGCACGGCCAGTATGGCGGNCTCATGTACGGGGCGATCGAACCGATGGACGCGGACTGACGTACGGCCGANTGTCTCCAGAGTGCTCGGGTTCGGCCGGGACGGCAACGCTACCGGCGNTTGAGAAACGCCCGCATCAGACGACGAGGCTCGTCGGTCTGATAGGCGTCGGCGAACGTCTGCACGCTGCGCTCGATGGCCTCGTCGAGCGGGACCGTGTCCCACAGATGGACCAGCTGCTTTTGCAGGCGGATGGCTCGGGGTCCGGCCGTGCCGATGGCTTGGATCCATTCCAGGGCCGCGACATCGAGGTCCGCCGCGCGGACAACCCGGTCTACCAAGCCGCACTGCGCCGCTTCGGACGCCGTCATCGACCGGCCGGTATACACCAGCTCTCGCGCTTTGCCCGCACCGATCAGCCGCGGCAGCAGGGCCGCCTCGATGACCGACGGGATACCGACGTTCACCTCCGGCATGCCAAACGTCGCCGTGTCGCTGGCTACCCGGAGGTCACACGACGCGGCGATTTCGAGACCGGCGCCCAGGCAATATCCCTGGATACGGGCGATCACCGGCACCGGCAGCGCCCGGATGGACGCGCAGGCGACATGCAGGTGTGAGATGAATGCACGCGCGCTCTCGGGGTCGAGGTNGACCATTTCGCGAATGTCCGCACCGCCGACGAATGCCCGGTCGCCGGCGCCCGTCAGCACGACGCAGCGCAGCTCGTCGTCCGTCTGCAGGCGCTCGCAGAGTGATGCTAACTGGGCGATCAATTCCGTGTTCAGGGTGTTGACCCTCCGGCGGTGGTCGATCGTGACCCGGGCAAGACGTCCGCCTGCGGGAAGGGCTTCGACTGTGCACCGGATTTGCGGGGGCTCGTCAGACAACATACTCTCTCTCGATCGGGACACGCGAGCTGCTCGCGACGGGCGGTGATCGACTNTTTTCGNACCTTTGCCGTTTCGCTTCGCGTGTTCGTGAATAGTGCGAACTAGGACATTTCAGCAGACAACGTCATGCGGCTCAAGGATTCGATTGCGGTGGTGACCGGTGGAGCGAGCGGTATTGGGCGGGCGCTCGCCTGGCGATTCAACACCGAAGGCGCGCGATGTGTCGTGGTNGTCGATATCGATGCGGACGGTGCCCGGGAGGTNGCGGCGGAAGTAGGGGGCACCGCGATGGTCGCGGACGTGTCACGGAGTGCCGACGTCGCGCGCGTCGTAGAGGAGACGGAATTACGTGTCGGTCCGATCGACCTCTTCTGTTCCAATGCCGGGGTCTTTGTGCCGGGTGGGGTCGACCTCAGCGACGACCGCTGGGAGGCGATCTGGGGGGTCAANGTGCTCGNCCACGTCCATGCNGCGCGGGCNGTCCTGCCGCCCATGCTGGCCCGGGGACGAGGTTACTTGCTGCAGACGGCGTCGGCGGCCGGTGTGCTGAGCCAGATCGGATCAGCTCCCTACGCCGTGACCAAGCACGCGGCGGTTGGGTTTGCCGAGTGGCTCTCGATCACCTACGGCGACCAGGGCATCGGGGTATCGGTACTCTGCCCTCAGGCGGTCCGCACCCGCATGACGGACGGGTTGGCAGTCGGCTCGGCCGCTGCTATCGACGGCATACTCGAGCCCGGACAAGTGGCTGATGCCGTTGTCGCCGGGCTCGAGGACGAACGATTCTTGATCCTGCCCCACCCCGAAGTGCTTGAGTACATGCGTCGAAAGACGGCCGACTATGANCGCTGGCTCCGAGGAATGCGCAAGCTGCAGAAGAGNTCCCCGNACGNNTCAGANGCGGGCTGAGGCGGGANCGCTCNGCGGGGACCCCGAGNGCCCCACTNCGNCTCCGNGAGGCGCGCACGTGCGCGCCGAGGCGACATCCAGGTCGGAAACCTAGAAGGAGCGTTCGTAGCGCCATCCGCCGTCGAGCATCCAGACACGGTGGTGAGGTCCGGCGCAGGCAACCGTGCGCGACGCATACCCGCAGTCTTCCGCGTAGAGCGCGACCTGACCACCCTCGACCGGAANAATCCGACCCAGCATCTGTTCCACTGGCCANGTATCCACCGCGGCCAGNGCGTCATCGACNGTCGTGTGCTCGGCCAGTCTGGTGGTGAGGGCGAAGGTCGGGTTGGCGAACTGAAGGTCGCCGTTGCGATGGGCCACGAGCGCCTCCTCCGGCCGGCGCCACTGATGTGCGTGGATCTCGACCCCGTCGACCCTGACCGGTGTCCGGTCGGCCGCCGCGGCGAAGAACCAGGTCGCGAATCGGATCGGACTGGCGGTTGGCGTCGTCCATTGGCACACCAGGTGCAGCGACATCGGGTCGACCGTGACGCCCGCCTCTTCGTGTGCCTCTCGCACCGCGGCGCGTCGTGCCACCTCCAGNTCGTCGGTGTCTCCGTCCANATGGTCGCCGGCGTCGATCCGACCGCCNGGGAAAACCCAGTAGCCGCCCATGAACTTCAGGTCCGGGCTCCGGCGCAGGAAGAGAATTTCTAGACCCGCCTCGCCGTCTCGCAGCAGCACCACGGACGCGGCCGGCTGCGGTTCTACGATCCCTGACGGCGCGTTCGCTATCGATGCCATAACCCCATGGTACGCTAGCCCCATCAATCTTGCGCGCGCCGCCCGGCCAGCGCAGCCACTGCTCTAAGACCAGCCGCCAACTCATGTCTCCGTCCGACGCGGTCCTCGTCGTCCTCTGCAGCGTGGCGGGGTTTACCTTGCAGGGTGCCGTCGGGTTTGGGATGGGGATGCTGGGTTCGCCGCTCCTGCTGCTGATCGATAGCCGGTTCATCCCGGGGCCGATCTTGGCGTCGACGATGGTATTTACGGGTCTGCTCACGCTGAGAGAGCGGCGCGCGATCGACTTCGGGGGGGTGCGATGGGCGATGGCGGGTCGGTTCGTCGGCACNCTTCCGGCGGCCGCGGTGCTGGCGCTGGTCCCGGCGGAGCAGCTGANTTTGCTCTTCGGCGCGATGGTCCTGCTGGCAGTCGTCATCAGCGTGTCTGGTCTCCACGTCGAGCCACGCCCGGCGACCCTGCTCGCCGGGGGGGCGTTGTCCGGTCTGATGGGGACCATCGCGGCGGTCGGCGGACCCCCGATCGCCCTGCTGTACCAGCATGCGTCCGGCGCCCGGGTGCGCGGCACGCTCTCGAGCGTGTTCTTGGTGGGGACGGNCCTGTCGCTGGCGGCACTGATGCTCGTAGGACGGTTCGGCCGTGACGAGTTGCTTCTGAGTCTCGCGCTGCTACCCGGTGCCGCGATCGGTTTCCTCGTCTCGAGGCGAATCGCGTCGCGGCTCGACCGGGGGTACACCCGACGAGCCGTGCTTACCGTGGCCAGCGTGGCGGGACTGGTCGTCGTCGGTCGCTACTTCGCGTCCTGAGCCGGAGCCACACCGGTCGGTGGTCGACGCCCCGGGAGGCACCGATCGTCTGCCGGTTGAGCCCGGTCGCCGGTCGTTGGGTGAACGCCAGCCGTNCCAACTTGAACACCGGTTCGGAGCCGGGGGTGTTGTGAGGAGACGTCGCGACCGAAACGATACACGGTAGACAGCCCGCCGCCGGCGCGGCGTGGTCATCAACAGCAGACATCGGACTGGTATGCGATCGATACGACGGGTTCAGGAGGAAGCGCGGAGCCNCGCGAGTCTCTGCCTGTGGCTCGCGCTGGCGGCGGTGTCGCTNGCGGGACAGGCGTCGGCGCAGAGTCTGCGAGGCAGTCGGTCCTCGCTGGATCTGCAAGCGGCGGAGGCGGCGGNGCACGATTTTTCCTATGTAGTCGAGCCGGCCGAGATACGGCAGTTCGTGGTCGACGGAGTCCTGGTGCCAGTCGAGGGCACGCGCAACTACCGGCTCAAAGATGTCTCCTTTCCGTACGCGCGACCGGCGGTGAAGCTGTTCATCGAGCGGCTGGCCGGCCAGTATCGTCGCGCCTGCGGCGAACAACTGGTGGTCACNAGCTTGACCCGCCCGCGGTCACGCCAACCCCACAACGCATCCGAGCGTTCGGTCCATCCCACCGGTATGGCTCTCGATCTGCGTCGCCCGTCCGGACATTGCCGCAGCTGGCTCGAAGCGACGCTGCTATCGTTGGAGTCACAGTCGGTCATCGAGGCGACCGCGGAACGGCGGCCGCCGCACTATCATGTGGCGGTCTTCCCCGAGCAGTATGCGGCCTACGTCGATAGGCTCGACGCGCGCGTGACCGCCGACCCGCCCCCTGTCCCGAGCGTGTATACCGTGCGCCGGGGCGACACCCTGTGGGAGATCGCACGTCGACATGGCACGTTGCCGAGCATGTTGCGTCGGGCCAATCGCTTGTCTTCATCGCGGATTCATCCCGGCCAGACGTTGACCGTCCCCGGCGCCCGGCGCTGACGCCCCAGCGGCGTCTCCGCGGTGACGTCCACGCCCGGGTGCGGTCTGATGCCAGGTCATCGGTTGGTGCTGAGGTCGGGACCGTTCTACAATGGATTCGTTTGCGGTCGCGGTTGTGCGCACATAATCTGAGTCCCGCGTGTATCTACGTGCTTATGGAGTATCGAATGAAGGCATCGGTCGGTGTTCTTGCCCTGATCCTTGCGCTGGCGGCGCAGCCCGCGTCGGCTCAGGAGATTCCGCGGCTCTCGGATGGTCGTCCCGATATGAATGGTATCTGGCAGGTGCTGAACGAGGCGAACTACGACCTTGAACCGCACATCGCCCGACATTCCATGCAGATGCGCGAAGGGCCGGTGAACCCCGTGCCTGCCATTCCGACGCTTCGGTTAGGAGCGGTCGGCGCGGTGCCCGGGAGTCTCGGCGTCATCGTCGGGGGAGGCAAGATTCCGTACACCCCGGAGGCACGCGCGCTCAAGGAAGAGAACGCGGCGAATTGGGTTGACCGTGACCCGGAGGTCAGGTGCAACATGCCCGGCGTGCCCCGGGCGACCTACATTCCGATGCCGTTCCAGGTCATCCAGAGCGAGAAAGACGTCTTCATCGCCTACCAGTTCGCCGGCGCGGTGCGGGACATCTACATGGACAATCCGGGCCCGTCCCAGGTCGACTCATGGATGGGATGGTCGGTTGGGACGTGGGAGGGCGACACCCTGGTTGTCGATGTGACCGGTCTGCTCGACGGTACCTGGCTCGACCGGTCGGGCAGCCATCACAGCTACCAGATGCACGTGGTCGAACGCTACACGATGACGGGACCGAACCACATTGACTACGAGGCGACCATCGAGGACCCACAGGTTCTAACGGAACCGTTCACGATCAAGATGCCGTTGTATCGTCGGATGGAAGAGAACGCTCGGATTATGGATTTTCGGTGCGTCGAGTTCGTCGAAGAGTTGCTGTTCGGCGAGTGGCGCCGCACGCCGCTGCCACGGTAGTCCAAGGACGGGAAGTTCGAAGGAGGTTGAGATGCGCAGTCGAATCACGTTCTGTTGCGGCGGGCTGGCCGCTGTGTGTCTGGCGCTGGCGCCGATGGCCGCGGCACAAGGCGGTGATATCCCGCGGACGCCCAGCGGTCGTCCAGACTTGTCCGGCACCTATGACGTGTCGACGCTGACCCCGATGCAACGCCCGACCGACCTGGCGGGGAAGCAATTCCTCACAGACGAAGAGGCGGCCGAGATCGCCGCGCAGGAGCTGCAGCGGAACATCGAGCGCCAGCGTGACAGCGCTCCCGACCGGGGCGCGCCGCCGCAGGGCGGTGACGGGTCGGCCGGTGCGGCCGGCAACGTCGGGGGCTACAACAGCTTCTGGATCGACCGTGGCACGGGTGCGTTTCAGATCGATGGTCAGTGGCGGACGTCGATTCTGATTGACCCGTCGGACGGCCGATTCCCCCCGGCGAGCGAAGCGCAGAATGCCGCCCGCGCGGCGCGGCGCGCTGCGCTTGGAGCTGGCGAAACGCCGATCGTTCGACGATTTCAAAACGACGGCACCGCCTATTGGCTCGAGGCGGGACTGGACGCGCGCGGGCCGTACGACAACATGGAGCAGCGGCCCTTCGCCGAACGCTGCATCTTGTCATTCAGCTCTACGGCCGGTCCGCCGATGATGCCGGCGCTCTACAACAACCACAAACGGATCGTGCAGACCGAGGACACCGTCGTGATTCTCGTCGAGATGGTGCATGATGCGCGGGTGGTCAGGATGAATGCCGAGCACGACCCGCCCGAGATCCAGAAATGGCTAGGTGATTCCATCGGGTGGTGGGAGGGCGATACCCTGGTGGTCGAGACCACGAACTTCCGTGACACGCCGGCGTATTCGCGGGGCTCGAATAATATGAAGGTGACCGAGCGCTTCCGGATGGAGAGCGCGAACAAGCTGGTCTACACGTTCACCGTCGAAGATGACACCGTGTGGCAGGCGCCGTTCACCGGCGAGTATGCCTGGCCGCGCAGCACGAACAAGGTGTTCGAGTATGCCTGCCATGAGGCGAACTACGCGCTCGAGGGCATCATGAAGGGCGCGCGATTGCTTGAAGCCGATTTCCGTGGTGAAAGCCCGGAGGGTGTCGCCAATCCCACCCGATAGGCGGCAGGCGGAGAAGAGTTCTGGCACCACTTTCTTAGGAGAAGTCACGATGCGACAGCAGACCTCGATGATACTCAAGGCCGGTGTGGCGGCAATCGCCCTCGCGGGTCTCATGGTGGTGGCTGGTGTGCCGGCCGAGGCTCACCACGCGTTTGGCGCCGAGTTCGATCCGAATCGCCCGGTCGTGCTGCGCGGTCCGGTGGTCAGGGTCGAGTGGGTGAATCCTCACACCTGGATCCACGTGGAAGTAACTGGCGATGACGGGTCCAAGCAGGTGTGGATGGTTGAGGGGGGCACCCCGAATACGCTCCTGCGGCGCGGCCTGTCTCGCGATTCGATTCTCGATCGGCTCGATGCTGGTGGTCGATGGCTACCAGAGTAAGGACCGCAGCGCCCGCGCCAATGGACGTGACGTGACGTTCGAGGACGGTAGAAAATTTTTCATGGGGTCGTCGGGGACCGGCGCCCCGCGCGACGGCCGCGACGCCACGGAGCCCGAGTAACGGCGCCGTCTGCTCCTGTGGTCTGAGGGGCCGGCGCACGTGTCCCCGGGCGCCTTTTTTCTGCACACGGAAAGAGGCCAGTCCTCCACCCCGGCGGGGTGAGGCGGCGGTTTGTGTCCTTCATGCGCTCCCGGTTCACTCCGACTGACGCCCTGCTGATCCTGGTCGTCTCTATCTGGGGCAGCAACTTCACGATTGTCAAAGCCGCCCTCGAGCAGCTCCCCCCGCTCGGGTTCAACGCGCTTCGACTCGGGATTGCCTGCGTGGTCCTGGTGGGGGCGGCGCGGCTGTCCGGGGCCGGGCTGCCCCTGCGCGCCGACTGGCCACGGCTGGTCGCATTGGGCCTGGTTGGCCACTGCGGGTACCAGTTGTCCTTCATTCAGGGGCTGGCGCGGACTAGTGTCACGAACAGTTCGCTGATCCTCGGCTGCTTGCCCGTCACCGTCCTGCTGCTCAACACTGTGAGCCTCCGGCGGGAGCGGGTCGGTCGATGGCAGTGGGTCGGAGTCCTCCTGGCGGTGGTCGGCGTCTACCTCGTCGTGGGCGTGGGGGCACAGGTCGCCCGTGACACGCTGCAGGGAGATCTGACGATCATGCTCTCGGTCTGGTGCTGGGGCTGGTACACCGTCGGGTCACGTCCACTCCTGCAGGTGTACACGCCGTTGCAGGTGACGACCTGGAGCACGGTCATCGGCTCCATCGCGTTCGTGCCGTTCGCCGTGCCGTCCCTGGTCTCGCTCGATTGGCACGGGGTCAGCGGGTGGGCCTGGGCTGCGGTCGTTGCGTCCGGGGTCCTGGCATTGTCGCTGTCGTACGTGCTCTGGTATACCGGCGTGCAGCGCCTGGGAAGCGCTCGCACCTCGGTGTACTCGAATCTCGTGCCGGTGGTGGCGATGATTGTCGCCGCCCTCGGTCTGCACGAGTCGATCGGGGCCGTCAAGCTGATTGGAGCGTCGTTGGTCCTGGTCGCTCTGGCGCTGACACGCATCGATCGACGCCCGGTACCCGGATAGCCACACCCGCGGCGCGGCGCACGTCTGAATGCGTTGTTCCGCGATCACAAACACCAAATTTGCTCCGTTGTCACGGCTTTTCAGACGTGCGCCGCGCCACCGACCTATGTTTCGAATCACGGAAAGAGGACACTGGCATTGAACCGACATCGCCGGGGTTGTAGGATCAACTGATCAGTGCGGGCAGGAAGCACCAGCAGGGTGCGGTCCGGCCTTGAGGGCGGGGAAATGTCCACGGCCGAGACGGCCGCGGGATTCGAAGCTGCCCGAAAACTCGTAGCGCACGCTGTCGTAGGCACTCGCTAACCATCCCTCATGTCCGCGTTCACGGACTTTCTTGGCACGCGCGCTCAAGAACTGTTGGGGACCGATCTTAACCAGATCCGATTCACCGACATCGGCATGGCGTATCTGCTGTCGATGGCAGTGACGGTGGTTGTCGTGCTGTCGGTGCTCCGTCTCTGGCTCACCTCGCGCCGGCACCACCGGCAGCATTCCGGTCATGTGATCGAGCCGCGGTTCCGGCGTGGTGTCTGGAAGGGAGCGCTCTACAACCTGCCGAAACTGCTCCTTGGGCTCGCCGTGGCGGTGTTGCTGGTGGCGATGGCAGACCCCTACCTAACGGCGACCGAAGAGGTGGCCGGCGACATGGACTCGCGGATTCGTATCGACCTCGTCGATACCTCGCTGTCGATGGCGTGGGAATTCCCCGGCAGCGGAAAGTCACGGGGTCAGGTGGCCCGCGAGGCGCATCTCGAATTTCTGGAGATGCGGCGCGACAAGAACGATCGAGTGGCGCTGTGGCTGTTTTCGTCGTTCCCTTACATGGTCGATGATTTCGTCATAGACGACGAGCTGTACTTCTTTCAGGTCATGGATGCCCCGTATGCCATTGTTCGGATTCTGGCCGCGCAATCAGGGACGCCGATCGATCAGATGTTCGTGCCGGAAGACAAGGTGCGCATCATCGACAGCGAGGGCAACACCAACATCGTCCGTGCGCTGCAGTCGGTCGTGCGCCACTTCGATCGCGACGTCGCCACCCTGGGGAGCGGCGCCACGCCTCATCGTGCTGTGCTCATTGTGACCGATGCGGATGTCGATGAAATTCCGGAAGCGGAGTTCGCCGAACTCAGCCGACGGAACATCGTGCCGTACATGATTTTCATCAACGCGGACGATTCGAGATTGGGCGCCCAACGTCAGGCCAGTCCACCGGTGGGGAACACCCAGGGACTGATCGATACGATCCGGGAGTTCGGGGGCGATTATTTCGACGTGACGGACGCCGACGGGCTCCAACGTGCCTATGAGGCGATTGATGAGGCGGAGACGGTGCAGGTGCAGCTGTCGCACCGCGCCGTGAAGGTGCCCATCTATTCGCGATTCTTGCTGATCAGCATGGCCTTGCTCGTGGTAGGGATTCCGGCCGGGTTCGTGGCCGAACTGATCGGCGGGACACACCCTTGAGAGCGCGTCCCTGGGNNTNNGGGCGTCAGGCTTTCAGGCTTCAGGACGAACCATCTGTTACAGCTCGGAGCGCAACGGCCGTCAGGCATCCTGACCCCGTTGTCCTACCGGCCCGCGCCAGTTTTTTTCTGAAGCCTGTAGCCCGATGCCCAGAAAATCGGGCCGGGGGCACCGCCCCCCGGCCCCGAGCATCCTATTCCTCGTTCGTCGACTCGTACTGCGCCTCGATCGGCATCAGGGCCGCTTTGATCGCGGCGGCCCAGATGGCGTTCCCCTTGTCGTTGAGGTGCAGGCCGTCGTCGACAAAGACGTCGTCCATCACCTTCCCGTCCGATTTCAGGAACGGCGTCGCGACATCGATGAAGTGCAGCCGTTCGTCATTGGCGACGATTTTCTCGTACAGCGCGGTGGTTTTCTGCGCCTTGTCCCAGACCGATACACGAGCCAAGCTCGGCTTGACGGAGAGCACGTACACGCGGGTGTCAGGCAGTGCCGCGTGAATCTTCGCGATGATCTGTTTCAGTTCGCTGGCGACCGTCTCCGCCGGCACCCCGCCAAACGAGTCGTTGTCTCCCTCGTAGATGGCCACCGCGCGTGGCTTGTACGGGAGAACTAGTCGGTCGACGTACTGGAGCACGTCCGACATCTTGCTGCCGCCGAATCCCCGGGGAATGACCGTCAGCGGCGCGAGATCGGCCTCCATCGTTCGCCAGCGAGCGAAGCTGGAGCTGCCGGTGAGCACGATGGCTCCCGTCGGGCGATTGGCAACGTCGTCGTCGAACGCCTGAATGGCCTCTTCCCACCGGTCTGGGTTGGTCGCTCNGGTCTGNGCGGTTGCGGGCGCGACGAGGGCGAGGACGACCAGGAGCGCGACCGGGACACTGGCGTATCGAGCTTTCATGTAAACCTCCAAGCAGGATGATCGATGTGCGAGCACGAATCTCAGCATTATAGAGGCGATCCGGCTAGTAATCGTCTNGGTCCATNGACACCCGGATGATCTCCTCGTCGTTGCGGAGCACCAGGTGGCGGTTGGCGAAGGCCGGATGCGACCAGACGACCAGGCGGTCGCTCTGACCATGGGTGGCCCGTCCGCGCGAGCCCGGTCGGGCGCCGCCGTAGCCCGACCGCGAGGTCGGATTCAGCAGATGCGTCCGGTCCAGCTCGACGTAGCCGTCCGGGTTGAACTGCGCGATGATGAGGTCGCCGTTCTCGTTGTACACGAAATAGCGGTCCTCGTGCTGAATGAAGTATGCCGAGCCCCAGCGGTTCCTGGTGGTCAACCCTTCCGCTTCCCAGATACGTTCGCCTGTTTCGGCCAGTAGCCCGCGTACCTGTCCGTGGCTGCCGATGCCGTAAATGTAGTCGCCGACGATCAACGGGGTTGTCATNACCGAGTGGAGTCCGGTACTCTCGGCCACCTCGATGTCGCCCTCCGTGATNCGGTTGTTTTCGCCGTGCCAGATGGCGGTNGCGGCCGGACGGTCCTGGTCGAGCCGCATCATCAGNGAGCCGCTGTAGAACCCGGAGACGAACAGATACGGGCCGCTGTGCACCGCGTCCGCCACGGTCATGTTGGCGCGTCCCCGGAACTCTTCCTCCCAATAGAGCTCCCCGGTTTCGGGATTGAGTGAGGAGAGTGCACGCGGATGCCAGACGATGAGCTGTCGGGCGCCACCGGCCTCGATGATGCTCGGCTGGTGATACCCCATCTCGGTGCGGCTCTCGATCGCGCGCCAGACTTCCTCACCGGTGTGCTTGTCGAATGCCATGACCAGCGCGTNCGGCTCGCCGCCGACCAGCATGATCACGCGGTCGCCATCGATCAGCGGGGCGCTCGAGGTACCCCAGACCGGAATGTTGGTGTCGTATTCGGCGACGGTGTCCTTTTCCCAGACCACGGCGCCGGTCTCGACGTTCAGACACAGGACCAGTCCTGTGGATCCGGTGACATAGACGCGGTCTCCATCCACCGTGGGGCTGGCCCGTGGCCCGGTCGCGTAGGTGAACATCAGCATCCGGTAGGTGGTGTGCCACTCGTGGGTCCACAGAATCTCTCCGGTCTCCTCATCAAGCGCGATGAGTCGTTCGGTGCCATCCATCGTGCGGGGTTCGGTCTCCAGGTAGTCGAGCACGAACACGCGCCCGTCGGCGACGGCTGGCCCCGAATACCCGCCATTGACAGGAACCCGCCACTTCACCGTGAGTCCCTCCTCGGGAAACTCCTCCAGAATGCCGGTCTCGGTCCAAAGTCCGAGCCGCTCGGCGCCACGCCACTGCGGCCAGTCCTTGGCTGAGAGCGTGGGGACGGCGGAGGCGGTCACCGCCAGAAGCGCGACGAGCGCGAGGTGGACGACACGGTGTGTTGGCTGCATATTCAGGGTCCACTCAAGGGAGGCCAACTGTTCGAGGAGTCGGCATCGCTGACGGGGTTGAGCCTCTTGCAATGGGTCATCCTACCGCTGCAGAGCGACCTGGGCAACGGGAAGCCTCGGACAGAACCGGTCTCGGCGCCGTCGGCTACGATGTCTTCTCGAGAGGGAACAGGTCCTCCATGAGCTGGTATCTGCCGGTCGTCATTCCCAGCCGTTGGTAGGTGNCCTGGGCTCCCCGGTTGTCCGCGTCGACATACAGCCGTAACCCGACGACGCCCGGGTCAGATCCGGCCAGCGATTTGACGTGTTCGTGCAACTTCTTGAACACTCCCCGGCGACGGTGGTCCTGGCGAACATACACACTTTGAATCCACCAGATGTCGCCGTTGCGCCAGTCGCTCCACTCCCGCGTGTGCATGATCTGACCGACGATCCTGCCGTCGGCGCACGCGACGTAGTACCGACCGCGAGACTCGTCGTCGAGGAGCGCCCGCACGCCGCGGGTCACCAGGTCCAGGTCGAGTGACGTATCCTCAGTCTCGGCCGCGATACGTAGATTGAAGTCGGCGAGGGTCGCCGCGTCGTCACGCGTCGCGGGTCTGATGTCGAACTCGGTCATAGGGTCTCCTCGCTCGCTGTCCACGAGTGTGCGTCCGGCCTACCATACAAGGATCTCGGAGGGCATCACCATGCGTCGCCTGATCGTGCTTGCGGTTGTGACCACATCGCTGGCCTGCGCGCCGGCCGTCCCCGGCCCGGTCGCGTCGGACCACCGGGCGGTGTTCGACGGCACGGGAGGCCGTTGGATCGACCTGACCCACGCGTTTTCGGAGTCGACCATCTACTGGCCCACCGACACCGCGGGGTTCCAACTCGAAGAGCTGGCGTTCGGTCCCACGGAGGGGGGCTGGTTCTACGCGTCGTATCAGTTCGCCTCGGCCGAGCATGGCGGCACGCATCTGGACGCGCCGATTCACTTCGCCGAGGGGCGCTGGACCAATGACCAGATTCCGCTGTCGGCACTGATGGGGCCGGCGGTGGTGGTGGATGTGACGTCTCGGGTGACACCCGACTATCTGGTGTCGGTGGGCGACCTGACCGCGTGGGAGGCGGCTCATGGCGACATCCCGAGGGGCGCCGTGGTGTTGGTGCGCACTGGCTGGTCCAGCCGCTGGGGTGACCGCACCGCGTATCTCGGTACCGACCTGGTGGGGGAGCCGGCCGTGGCCGAGCTGCACTTTCCAGGAATCAGCGAGGACGCGGCCGCGTGGCTTGTCGCCAACCGCGATGTCGTCGCCGTCGGCATCGATACGCCCAGTATCGACCGCGGCCAGTCGGCCGACTTCCGTGCCCACGTGACCCTCTATCGCGAGAACATTGTCGGCTTCGAGAACCTGGCCGACCTGTCGGCGCTGCCGGCCACCGGTAGTTTCGTCATGGGATTGCCGATGAAAATCGAAGACGGCAGCGGCGGGCCGCTCCGAGCCGTCGCGTTCGTGCCGGCGGACGCGGGGTAGGGAATGGCGCACGCGTCGCGGGGGAATGCGCCACCCCGTCCTTGTGCGACAGCGTCAACACGAGCGTGTTGATGAGGGCATGGGCAATCACCACCGAGATCAGCGAGCGTCGCCAGACGAAGCGAATGTCATAGCCCGACATCGGCTGAATCCGGACCAAGGCCAGGATGGCGAACTGGGTTCGGCTGCGTGGCAGGGCTGGCAGGACCGAAGGCGCGCGACAATGCGTGCCCCGCGTCGGCGGAGTGGGGCACTCGGGGTCCCCGCGGAGCCGTCGCGTGGGGTTCGGGACTCAGCCCCGTCTGAAGGATGATCCAGCCAGGCGGGCTGTGACCGACGAAGCAACGCCGTCCAGACAGGCGCCTCGCCAGAAAACCTAGGGTGTGATCTGGACGGTGACGTTCTCGTAGGTAAAGCGGGCGCCGTCGCTGGCC